>NZ_CP114905.1:4165000-4827000 GCF_027497195.1 Streptomyces sp. WMMC500 | reverse complement strand
ACCCGTTCGAGGGGCAGCGCGGCCCACCGCGGGAACTGGGCGGCGAGCAGGCGCCGTACGAGGCCGGCGTCTATCTCGGCCTCGTCGGCGTGCATCCGGGCAGCAGACATGGGCGCGACCCTACGCCGATCACCCCCGCGCCCCACACCGTATATTCGGCGGTGATGCGTACCGTCAACCCCGAGCAGCACGCCCGCAAGCGGGCCCGCATCCTCGCCGCGGCGGCCGAGGAGTTCGCGGCGAACGGCGTCGACGGCACGTCGACGGCGCGCATCTGCCGCAGGGCGGGCATCGGCTCGGGGACGCTCTTCCACTACTTCCCCACCAAGAAGGCGATCTTCCACGCCCTCTTCGCCGACGACCTGGCCCGTACCGCCGAGATCCGCGACCGCGCCCTGGCCGTGGACGACCCCGCGGAGGGCTTCGCCCTCCTCTTCGACCGCCTGGCCGCGGACCTCGCCGACCCCCTGACCCCGGGCCTGGCCGCCGCGGCGCTGCTCCAGGCGAACCGCGACGCGACGTTCGCCGCCCTGCTGGGCGACGACGAGGCCCGGACCCTGGCGGCCCTGACCACCCTCCTGCACCGCCTGGCAGCCCAGGGCCGCCACCCCGCGTTCCCCCCGGCGCGGGCGGCCCGCTGGCTCGTCACCGTCATCGACGCCGCCTACCTCGCGGCCACGGACGACGGCTACGACCCGCAGGCCCACGCGGCGGAGCTGCGCGAGGTGACGGCCTGGCTCACCGGCGGCCCGATACGGACGGGGTAGGGCGGCTCCGGGGCGGCTCTTCCTCTACGTCAGCCGACGTCCAGTACCGCCTTGCCGTGCAGGCGGCGGCCCAGCAGGGCCTGCACCGCTTCGCCGTAGCGGGTCCACGGGCCACGCCACCGGACTCCCGGGTCGAGGCGGCCCGCGGCGACCTCGGCGGCCAGCCAGGCCAGGTCGGTGGAGAAGTCCGCGACCGGATCGCCGAAGAGGTAGAACGTGCGGATCGACCGCTCGTGCCGGCCTTGGTCGCCCCGCAACGCCTCGGGTGACAGCACCGTGTCGGCCTCGGACGAGCGGCCCACGCTCACCAGCACGCCGTGGGGCCGGAGAGCGGCGAAGGCGTCCACGAGCTGCCGGCCGCCGACGTTGTCCAGCACCCCGTGTACGGGCCGGTCCACCGCGGCCGGATCGGTGCGGACCTCGTGCGCGCCCAGCGAGCGCAGCGAGTCCGCCTCGGCGGGATTCCGGCTGATCGCCACGACCTCCGCCCCCGCACGGGCGGCGAGCTGCACCGCGTAGCGGCCGACCCCGCCGGAGGCGCCGGTGATCATCACCCGGCGGCCGAGGAGCGGGCCCAGGCGGCGCAGCACGTGCAGGGCGCTCAGCCCGGCGACCGGGACGGTGCTGACGTCGCCGAGGTCGGCGTCCACCGGCACCACGCCGAGCAGGTGGGCCGGGACCGCGCGAAGTTCCGCCCAGCCCGCCTCGCCCAGGGTGACCACGCGGGCCCCCTCGGCCGGCCCCGATCCGTCGGCCGCCGCCCTGACCACGACGCCCGCCGCGTCCCAGCCGATCACCGCGCCGTCCGGAGTCTTCGGGTCGGCGGCGCCCTTGACCTCGCCGAAGTTCAGCGAGACCGCCTCGATCCGCACCAGGGCCTCGCCCGGTGCGGGTACGGGATCGGCCACCTCGACCAGCGAGAGGTGCGTTTCCGCGCCGTGGTCCACAACAAGTGCGCGCATGGGTATGCCCGTCTCCTCTCCAGTAAAGTGCCACACTGTGGCGTTTGCTCAATTGAAGCACATGCGCGAAGGGGGCGTTTCCGCTACGCTGGGGCGGATGACGACCGTCCGGCAGCCCGCCTCGTTGCGTGACCGCAAGAAGCTGCGCACCCGCCAGGCCCTGGCCGAAACGGCCGTCTCGCTGTTCACCGAGCGGGGCTTCGACGGCACGCCGCTCGATGCGCTCCTTGAGGCGGTGGAGGTGTCGAGGCGGACCTTCTTCCGCAACTTCCGTTCCAAGGAGGACGTGACGCTCACGGCCGTCAAAGAGCTCTGGAGCGCCTACGTGCCGGCCCTGGAGGAGACGGAGAAGTCCGGACGGCTGACCGACGTGTTCCGGGACGCGATGCTGACCACCCTCGACCGCATGGACGAGGACTGGTACCCGCGTTTCGCGGCCACCCTGAGACTGATCGAGCAGTCGCCGTCCCTGAACGGGCACTCCCTGCGGCACTGTGCCGAGATCCAGGCGGAGATCACCCGCCGGCTCGGCGCCCCGGACGGCCTGGAGACGCGGCTGCTCGTCGAGTGCTGCGTGGCCGCATGGCGGTGTGCGCTGGACGAGTGGCTGCCCGACTGCTCCCCCGGGGAACTGCCGGGGTGCGTGCGGCACACCTTCGCCACCATGCACCGCAGCATGGGCATCGAGGTCTAGTCAGCCCCGCCGCAGGTCCGGCATGTCCGGCAGCCGCCGGAGTCCGGCCGACTCGTACGTGGCGACGGCGGCGGTGTTCGCGGCGGCCGTGTCCACGACGACGCTGGAGGAGCCCAGCTCCCGGAGCGTACGGGCCGCGGCGAGGGTGATCGCCCGGCCGTAGCCGTGGCCGCGGTGGTCCGCGTGGACGCCCATCGGCTCGATCATCCCCGGCCTGCCTTCGCCCGCCGACCACACGGTCACCGCGGCCACCGGCGCCCCCCGGTCGTCGCGGGCGAGCAGGCAGCGGGCGTCGGCGTACGGCGGGGCCGCCGCCATCGTGTGCCAGCGTGCGCGGGTGAACGTGGACCTGCCGAACGCCGACCGCTGGACCGCGGCCCGCTCGGCCGCCGACCCGGGCCCGACCACCTCGACGTGCACGCCGGGATCGGGTACGGGCCCGCCGAGGTCGCGGCGCAGCGGCGTCCAGGGCTCGGCGGTCTCCCAGCCGCCGCGCGTCAGCAGCTCCTCCGCGAGCGCGCCGGGCGGTGCGGCCACGTACACCTCGCCCGCGGGCAGCACCCCGCGCTCCGGCGTGGCCACGTCCGCGGCCATCCGCCGCGCCAGCTCGCCGTCTCCGAGCGCCCCCGGCGCGACCGCCAGCCGCAGCAACTCCGCCCCGTCCAGCAGCCCGACCGCCAGCACCTCCCCCGCGCGGCGCCATGTCCGTACGGCCGCCGCCGTACGCTCCGCGCCGAACCGCCAGAACCACCCGAGGTCACCGGGGTGCAGTTGCACGGGCCCAGTGTCGTCCTGCCACGCGCCCAGCACCCGGACGACGCCGTCGAGTTCGCCGGCCCGCGGCGTACCGCACCTGATCCCCATCCCCCGATTGCACACCGGCCCCCGGCCCGTACGCACCCGAATTCGGCCGCCCCTCAGCGGGACTGGAGGGCGTCCAGCGCCACCGCCTGGGCGACGACCAGGCGGCGGTCCAGGGCCGGGTCCGCGATGTCGACCACGTAGCGGTCGTGCAGCGAGAACTTCTTCGTCACCGAGAACGCCGGCTTCCCGGCCACCGTGAAGTCGAAGTGGTACGGGATCGCGAACGGCAGGTCGTTCACGATCGGGATCAGGTTCCACAACCGGCGGAACCAGGCCACGTTCCTGCTGCGCTCGGTGCCCGTCGCCGTCTGGGTGCCGGGCTGGTCGAGGTGCCAGGTGGAGCGGGTCAGGGAGCGCTTGAAGTCCTTGCGGAACGTGCCAAGCGCCGCGCCGGCCGCGTCCGTGACGTCGTACGTCGTGCCGACGTCCAGCGCCTTGCGGGCCTTGAAGCCGGCGAAGACGTGCTGCTTCTCCGTGTCCGCGTAGAGCGTCACCTGCTCCTTGAACGCCATCCGCTTCTGCTGCGCGAACGCCAGCAGCTCACCTTCCGAGCCGTCGGGGGCGGCGGCGAAGACCTCGTACTGGTTCACCATCAGGCGCGCGCGCTGCCGCACGAGGAGCTTCTGCTGCGCCTGGAGAGTCTGGGTGTCCATGCCGCAATAGTAGAGCAGCCGCTCCAGCAAACCTCCTCCCTGCCGGGATCGCGCAACGACCGCGTACCCGTGATGTCACGATCCGCGCCTGTCCCTGTGCGCGCCGCTGCGGAAGGGTTCTGACTGCGGAGAGTGATCGCACGACCGAAGGAGGGGGACATGGCACGTTCGCGTGCGCAGAGCATCAGAAGCGCGGCGCAGGCCGTGATGCAGGGGAACGACCCGCGGCAGATGGCCCAGGACGAACTGCGCCGCCACGGCGTGCTCACCCAAGGTGAGCAGAGCTACGGCGGGGGCGGCGGCCGGGGGTGGCAGGCGCCGCGCGAGGACGGCATGGACCCGGCCGACTTCCCCGCCGCCCGCGACCAGGGCGGCAGCCTCGACACCGTCATGACCCAGCAGTCCGTGCCGCTGGACGAGGCCGGGGAGGCGCTGAACCGCAGCGACCTGAAGCGCGAGGGTCTTGAGCAGGTGCACGCCATCTGCCCGATGGTGCTGCCGCGCGGGCGCTCGTTCCTCAGCATGCTGCCGGTGTCGCTGCTGCTCGTCGTCGGCGCCGTCGGCACGATCGCGGTGGCCGCCGCCGGCGACGACGTGGTCACCCACCCGCTGTTCGGCGCGCACTACTGGGTGCTGGCGGTCTTCGCCGTCGGGTTCGTGTGGTGGCGGCAGGGCATGGTGATGGTTCCCGATGGATGTCATGCACTGATCACGAAGTTCGGCAAGCTGGAGCAGGTCGTCGGCCCCGGCCGGGTGATCCTGCTGAACCCGTGGAAGCGGGTCTCGTACATCCTCAACACCACCCGCGAGTACCCCTTCAACGCGCCCGTGCGCGAGGCCCCGACGAAGGGCGGGGTGAAGGCGTCCATCGACCTGTTCATCCAGTTCCGGATCAGCGACCCGGTGGAGTTCGTCTACACCCTCGGCGCGGTGCGCGGCTTCCAGGAGAAGCTGAACAACGCCGTCAGCGAGACGATCCGCAGCCTCATCTACGAGCAGGAGGCCGCCGGCATCTACGACATGGTCGGCGAGGACACCACCCGGCTGCTCGACGCGCTGAACCATCAGTTCCGGCCCGCGGTCGAGCTGACCAACGCCAACATCACCAGCGCCGAGCCCTCCGACCAGCCGTACCGCATGGACCTCGCGGCGCCGGAGATGGTGCGGATGGCCAAGGAGGCGTACACCCACGAGTACGCGCTCCAGTTGCGCAAGGAGCAGGACGAGGGCGACCTGAGCAAGGAGCTGGCGGCCCGCGAGGAGGAACTGTCCGCGATCCAGGCGGACATCGCCCAGTACCAGGCCCAGATGGACACCGCCGTCGAGCGCGAGACCAACCGCGCCGAGGCGCTGGCCCGCCAGCGGTACGTCCAGGCCGAGTCGGAGGCGCGGGCGAACGCCGCGCTGCTGGAGGCGCAGGCGCTCGACATCCGCGCGGTGACGACGGCCGAGGCGCCGGAGATCCTGGAGTACCGCTACCAGCAGGAGGTCCTCGACACCCTGGAGCAGGTCGCCGACCACCTGCCGCAGTTGCTGCGCATCGGCGGCTCCGCCGACGGCGCGGACGGCGGCGGGGCCGGCGTCGACTTCCTGGCGCTCGCCCGGGAGCTGGTCGGCGAGCGCGGCGGGGACCTGTTCTCGGCGGCCGAGATGACGGCCGTACGGGAGCGGCTGGCCGAGGTCGCGGCGCGGATCGCCGAGCGCGAGCCGGAGATCCGGGCGCTGCGCGATGCCGAGCGGCCGGCACCGGTGCCGGCGGGCGGCGGCGCGGAGGGGGCGCCGTCGCCGGCCGGCGGCGGGACCGCGGTCGCCGTCGCGAACGAGGGCTACGGACACGAGGGCTTCGGGCCCGCGAGCTACGGGCACGAGGAGGCGGGCGCATGAGCACGGCGGCCATGAAGCGCAGGTCGGTCATCTCCGAACTCGTCGCGGCCTGGGGCGACATCCCCCAGTTGCTGCGCGGCGGCGAGGCCGGCACCCTCATCCCCGTCATCATCCCGCGCCACCGCCGCCGGCTGTGGTGGATGGTCCCGCTGTGGCTCTCCCTGCTCGCGCTGACGACCGGCGTGATGGCCGGGATGCAGAGCGGCGGCGGCGACGGCTGGAGCGACGGCGCGTACGACACCCTGGCGGCCACCTCGTACGTCGTCGGCGTCCTCCTGCTGATCGCCGGGGTGCTGTGGTGGTGGCGCTCGTCGATCGTGAAGATCGAGCAGGGCACCAACGGCGTCCTCACCCGCTACGGCGCCATCTCCCGCACGCTCGGCCCGGGCCGGCACTTCGTCTGGCACCCCTGGTCGCGGGTGGACTTCGTCGTCGACACCGCCACCGAGATCCCGTACTCGGCGCCGGTGATGGCATGCCCGACGCAGGAGAACGTGCCGCTGCGCTCGATCGAGTTCTTCCTGAAGTTCCGCATCAACGACGCGGTGCTCTTCGTCCGCACCATCGGCGCCGGCAACTTCGACCTGGTGCTCTCCAGCGCCGTGCAGGACGCGATCCGCCAGCGCGCCCGCCGGGTGCGCACGGAGCGGGCGTACGACCTGCGCGGCTCCGACGTCGCGGACATGCAGGACCTGCTCAACCGCCAGTTGGCCCGCTACGGCGTGCGCATCACCGGCGCCAACATCCCCGACGTGCAGTTGCCCGCGCAGTACCAGCAGCACCTCGCCACCCGCGAGCGGGTGGCGAAGGAGCGGACCGCGTACGAGCAGGAGTGGGGCCTGACCCGCAAGCGCCGCATCGACAACCTGCAGATGGACATCGAGCGGGCGAAGAAGGCGCGCGACGCGCGGTTCGTCGAGGTCAAGGCCGCGCTGAACCGGGCCCGCGAGGAGGTCGCCCGGCTGCTGGAGCAGCAGGAGACCGAGGCGCAGAAGGTCCGCTTCGAGATCGAGACCCGCGGGCGCAGCGGCCTGATCGCCGCCGAGAACGAGGCCAAGGCGCAGCGGCGGCTGGCGCGGGCGTACCGCGACAACCGCGCGGTGCTGCGGTACGAGCTGGCCCGGCGGCGGCTGGAGGTGGGCGCGGTGCTCGCGGGCAGCGCGCCGCGGCCCACCGTCATCCGCACGGACGGCGGCGCGGGCGGCGGTGATGTCTCGGCGCTCTCGACCCTCCTCACGGCACAGTTGCTCCCCCGGCTCACGGCCGGCTCCCCGGCGGGCGGTCACGTGCCGCCGGCGGGCGGGCTGCTCCGGGCGGTGGCGGCGGAAGGACACGGGGCCGACGAGGAGTGAGCGGGGCCGTGCGGCGGGCGCGGGGGGCTCGCCGCACGGCTACCGTGGACGTATGGCTACAAAGCACGCACCCCCACGGATACGGCGCGTCTACGACGCCCCCGATCCCGACGACGGCACGCGCGTCCTCGTCGACCGCCTCTGGCCGCGGGGCATCGCCAAGGAGAAGGCCCGCGTCGACGAGTGGCTGAAGGCCGTCGCGCCCTCGGACGAGCTGCGCCACTGGCTGCACGCGGACCTCGACCGCTTCCCCGACTTCGCCGAGCGCTACCGCGCGGAGCTGTCCGACGGCGAGCGCGCGGCGGCGCTCGCGCATCTGCGCGAGCTGTACGAGCAGGGCCCGCTGACGCTGGTGACCAGCACGAAGGAAGTCGACCGCAGCCACGTGCCGGTGCTCGCGGAGGAGCTGGAGCGGGGCTGAGGAGCGGGCGTACAGGTCACCCGTCCGGCCCCACGCCGGTGCCGGCCCGGCCGGCGGCCGTACCCGCCGCGTGGCCGGCGCCCGAGCCGGACGCCCCGTACGCCCCCGGCGCGCAAGGGCGCGCGCCGGGGGTCCGCGTGTTGCCCCGCGGGGCCGCGACCCGCTGCGCCATGATGCTCGTATGAACGTCACCGTGCGTCTCGCGCAGCAGCCGGAGGCCGACGCGCTGCTCGGCCGCAGCCCGCTGGCCGTCCTGGTCGGCATGCTCCTCGACCAGCAGGTGCCCATGGAGTGGGCGTTCTCCGGCCCGTACACGATCGCCCACCGCATGGGCGGCGACGACCTCGACGCCCCACGCCATCGCCGCGCAGGACCCCGAGGCGTTCGCCGCGCTGCTCTCCGAGAAGCCGGCCGTGCACCGCTACCCCGGCTCCATGGCCAAGCGCATCCAGCAGCTCTGCGCGTACCTCGTGCAGGAGCACGACGGCGACGCCGAGGCCCTGTGGCGCGGCGTGGACAGCGGCAGGGAGCTGCTGCGGCGGGTCCAGGCGCTGCCCGGGTACGGGAAGCAGAAGGCGCAGATCCTCGTCGCGCTGCTGGGCAAGCAGTACGGCGTCACGCCCGCGGGCTGGCGCGAGGCGGCGGGCGCGTACGGCGAGGACGGCAGCCGGCGGTCGGTCGCGGACATCACGGGACCCGGCACGCTGTCCGAGGTACGGGCGTTCAAGCAGGAGGCGAAGGCGGCGGCGAAGGCCGCGCCGAAGAGGAAGACGCCCTGAACCGGACGGGTCGGCCACCGGCCCATTCCGCAACGCCGTTCGAGTCGCTAGGTTGCTCGCACCCCGTCCGCCTTGCGGACAGGAGACCCCACACGCCGGACAGGTTCGCCCACCTATGACGTCGGAAGGACTCCTGTGTTCCCTCGAAGACTCACGGCTGCGCTGGGCGCGGCCGCCCTCGCCGTCCCCCTGCTCCTGGCCGGCTCGGCGCCCGCGGGTGCCGCGTCCCCGGCGCGGGACGGCGCGCAGCTCGCCCGGGAGCTGGTGCGCACGTCCGGCGCCGCGGACGCGTACAGGCACCTCAAGGCGTTCCAGCGGCTCGCCGACCGCAACGGCGGCCACCGCGCGGCCGGTTCGCCGGGCTACGAGGCGTCCGCCGCGTACGTCTACGACCAGCTCAAGAAGGCCGGCTACGACGTTTCGTACGACTACTTCGACTTCACCTACTCCGAGACGGTGAAGGACGAGTTCGCGGTCGTCTCGCCCGAGGCGCGGGACGTCGAGATCCACGCGATGACCTTCTCGAAGTCGACCCCCGAGGGCGGCCTCGACGCGCCGCTGGCCGCCGCGCCCGTCGACGCCGACGGCACCTCGGGCTGTGAGCCGGGCGACTTCGCGGGCGGCGACTACACCGGCAAGGTCGCGCTCGTGCAGCGCGGCGGCTGCAACTTCTCCGTCAAGCAGGCGAACGCCGCGGACGCGGGCGCCGTCGCCACCGTGATCTACAACAACACCGAGGGCTCGCTGAGCGGCACCCTCGGCGACGCCGAGGCCGTCAAGGTGCCCACCGGCGGCATCTCCAAGGCCGAGGGCGAGGCGCTGACCGCGCTGCTGGCGCAGGGCGAGGTCACCGTCCACGTCGACATCCAGATGATCGTCGAGCCGCGCACGACGCGGAACGTCATCGCCGAGACGAAGCGCGGCGCCGAGGACCGCACCGTCATGCTCGGCGCGCATCTCGACTCGGTCCCCGAGGGCCCCGGCATCAACGACAACGCCTCGGGCTCGGCGGCGCTGCTGGAGGTCGCGAAGGAGCTGGCGAAGGCCGAGAAGAAGCCGCGCAACCAGGTGCGCTTCGCGTTCTGGTCGGCGGAGGAGCTGAGCCTCGTCGGCTCCACGGACTACGTGAGCCGGCTGACCCCGCGGCAGTTGCGGGACATCGAGCTCTACCTGAACTTCGACATGGTCGCCTCGCCGAACTACGGCCTCTTCGTCTACGACGGCGACGACTCCGACGGCGTCGGCGAGGGCCCGGGCCCGGAGGGCTCGGCGCAGTTGGAGCGGCAGATCACCGACTTCATGGACCGCAGGGGCATGCCGCACGAGGGCACCGACTTCACCGGCCGCTCCGACTACGGCCCGTTCATCGCGGTCGGCATCCCGTCCGGCGGCACGTTCACGGGCGCGGAGGGGACGAAGACCGAGGCCCAGGCCGAGAAGTTCGGCGGCACGGCGGGCATGGCGTACGACCCGTGCTACCACGCGGCGTGCGACGACCTGGACAACATCAGCATGCCGGCGTTCGACGCGAACATCGACGTCATCGCCAACGCGGTCGGGGCGTACGCGCACGACGTCAGCTCGCTGCGCGAGCCGGTGTCCTTCGTGCCCACCGAGGGCGACGCGGGCAGCGGCGGCGGTGCGCACGACGACCACGCGGAGCGGTGAGCGCCTGAGGGCGTAGCGAAGGACGCGGAGGGGCCCGGGCCGGCGACGGCCCGGGCCCCTTTCGCGTCTCCCGCGTGCCTGTGCCGGTCTCCCTTGCTTTTGCCGGTCCCGCCTTGCCTCCGCCTTGCTTCGCGCTTGCCGCTGACTTGGCGCTCCTGTGCATCACTGCTGCGCCCGGAGGCGCATCCCCGGTAGGCTTTCCGTGTGATCTTCAAGCGCATCGGAAACGGGAGGCCGTACCCCCACCACGGCCGGGAGTCCACCCGCCAGTGGGCTGACGTCGCACCACGCCCGGTACGCCTCGACCAGTTGGTGACGACGAAGCAGCAACTGGATCTGGAGACCCTGCTCGCCGAGGACTCGACCTTCTACGGCGACCTCTTCGCCCACGTCGTGAAGTGGCGGGGCGACCTCTATCTGGAGGACGGACTGCACCGCGCGGTGCGGGCGGCGCTGCAGCAGCGCCAGGTGCTGCACGCGCGCGTCCTTGAGCTGGACTGACCAGTCCGTTGACTCTTTCGGGGGGACCCCGGTCCACCCCGTAGATCATCTAGTAGGCACGGGCCCTTCCGGCCACTACGCTGCCGCCATGAGCATGCTGACGCCCCCCGAGATGGGCGGGCCGTACCGCATCAAGGGCACCAAATATCCGCGTATGCGGCGAAACCGTCGGCGCCGGAAGGTGCTGGCCCTGCTCGGTGCGGCGCTCGCGGTCGCGGTCGTCGGCTGGGGCACGCTGCAGCTCATCGACGTCTTCAAGGGCGACGACGACGAGAAGAAGGCCGTGCAGGCCCGTCAACCGGAGGACTGCGGCGCGCGGGACACGGGCGCGAAGTCCGGCGAGAGCAAGAAGCCGGAGGAGAAGCCGGCCGCGCTGCCCGCGCCCGCACGGGTCGAGGTCAACGTGCTGAACGCCACCACCAGATCCGGCCTCGCGCAGAAGACCGCGGACGAGCTGGAGAAGCGCGGCTTCAAGATCGGCAAGGTGGCCAACGCGCCCGCGGAGTACGACAAGCGGGTGACCGGCGCCGGCATACTGCTCGGCGCCCCGGGGACGGTGGACGGCGAGCTGAAGGTGCTGGGCACGCAACTGGCGCAGGCGGAGCCGAAGGCGGTGGAGCGCGAGGGCGCGGTGGTCGACCTGATCATCGGCGACGAGTTCCGCGGGCTGACGGAGCCGGCGGAGGCGAAGGCGGCGCTGAAGGCGCTGGCGACACCTGCGGTGACGAAGCCGGAGGCGTGCGACTGAGACGCGCGGGCCGGGCGGCCCGGCCCACGTGCCCGCCCCCGCGGGCCCACCCCGGTGGGCCCACCCCAGCGGTCCCGCCGCCAGGCGGTCCCGCCGCCAGGCGGTCCCGCCGCCAGGCGGTCCCGCCGCTAGGCGGTCCCGTACATCCGGTCCCCGGCGTCGCCGAGCCCCGGCACGATGTACCCGACGTCGTTCAGCCGCTCGTCCATCGCCGCCGTGACCACCGTCACCGGCGCGCCCGCCAGCTCGTGCTCCACGGCCTCCGTGCCCTCCGGCGCCGCCAGCAGGCAGATCGCCGTGACGTCGTCCGCGCCCCGCCGGATCAGCTCGCGGATCGCCGCGACCAGCGTGCCGCCGGTGGCCAGCATCGGGTCCAGGACGTAGACCTGCCGCCCGGACAGGTCCTCCGGCAGCCGGTTCGCGTACGTGCTGGGCTGGAGGGTCTCCTCGTCGCGTATCAGCCCGAGGAAGCCGGCCTCCGCCGTCGGCAGCACCCGCATCATGCCGTCGAGCATGCCGAGCCCGGCGCGCAGGATCGGCACGATGAGCGGCCGGGGGCGCGCCAGGCGCACGCCGGTGGTCTTGGCGACGGGAGTGTGGACGTCGACCTGTTCGGTGCGGACGTCGCGCGTCGCCTCGTACGCGAGGAGCGTGACCAGCTCGTCGGCCAGCCGCCGGAAGGTGGGGGAGTCCGTGCGCGCGTCGCGCAGCGTGGTGAGCTTGTGTGCCACCAGGGGGTGGTCGACCACGTGAATCCGCATGCTCCCGAATCTATCCGAGTCCCGGCCGGGCACGGATACGGGTGAGGGCCCGGGGGTAGGCGAGCAGAAACGGGCCGCGGTGCGTACACAACCGCCAACCGGGTGCAAGGTGGATATGTCCGCCCGGCTCGACGACGAGCTGGAGGTGTGTGATGCCGGATCGTGATCTGCGCAGTGGTGATCCGCTGGCCGAGACCACCGACGACCGCGGCGCCCGCCGCGCCGCCTTCCTGCGCGACCTGCACGAAGCCGAGGAGCTGCGGGCCCGCGTGCAGCCGCGGCGCGCCCGGGCGGCGCGGCGGCGGCACGTCCACCGCATGCGGACGTTCCGCTGGTAGACGGCCGGCGGACGGCCGAACGCGCCTCTCGCGGCGGGCCAATTCACGACGCACAGCGGAAGACCCCGCAGACAGCGCAGGTTTCTGTCACGATTCCGGTGAGGGCGGGTCCCCCGCCCCAGGTCGGGGGGAGAGAGCAGGCAAGCTCGACCACCCGGCCCGGCACACCTAGGACCAGTGGGAGAGTCACGGTGTACTTCGCCGCACTGCTCGCGCGCACCGAAGACGGGTGGGAAGCGAGCGATACAGAGCTCGACGACGTGGAGACGCTGGACGACCTGGCCGAACTCGCCCGCGAGGCGACGGCCGACGAGGACGAGACCGTGCTGGTGCTGCTCGAACAGGAGGGCTTCTGGTACGGCGTCGTCCGCATAGACGGCGAGGACGACCCGCGCGTCTTCGTCTCGAACGCCGCCGCCGCCGCGCGCAGCGCGTACGGGGAGATCCTGCTCACCCCCGAGCTGCTCGGCCGGGAGCCGGAGGACGACAGCACCCTGGACAGCCTGACGGACCTGGACGGCACGGAGGACGGCGAGCCGGACGCCGACACCGGCGCCGACGATGACTCCGACGCCGACCCGGACGCCCCGCCCGGCACACCGCCGGGCCCGGTGGGCGACAAGGAGCTGCTGGAGGACCTCGGGGTCTCGGAGAAGCAGTTGCTGGCGCTGCACGGCGACGCGGTCAACGCGATCGCCGAGCTGCTCGGCGCCGCGGACGTGCTGGAGACGGTCCGCTGACGGAGGCCGGCGGAGAAGGGGAGAGCGGCCCGTACGAGGAGCTGTGGGCACCCCCGATGCGGGCGGCCCTGGCGGAGGCGGAGCGCGCCCCGGCGACGGGGGACGTCCCGGTGGGCGCGGTGGTCGTGGGCCCTGTCGACGCGTCCGGGGCCTCGTACGAGGCCCTGATCGAGGCACCCCCCCGGGGCCGGATCCTGGCCAGGGCCAGGAACGAGCGGGAGGCGACGGGCGACCCCACGGCCCACGCGGAGATCCTGGCGCTGCGCGCCGCGGCGGCGGAGCTGGGCGGCTGGCGGCTGACGGGCTGCACGCTGGTCGTCACGCTGGAACCCTGCACGATGTGCGCGGGCGCCGCGGTCCTCGCCCGCGTCGACCGCGTCGTCTACGGCGCCCGCGACCCCAAGACGGGCGCGGCAGGCTCCCTCTGGGACGTACTCCGCGACCGCCGCCTGAACCACCGCCCCGAGGTCATCCCCCACGTCCTCGCCCCGGACTCCACCGCCCTGCTCACCGCCTTCTTCCGCACCGGCCCGGCGGCGGACGGCCCGCGCCCGTAACGATTTCTGCTCCCGGCGGCGCGTGGGCTAAGCTGCTCGGCGGTAGCGTGTCCGAGCGGCCGAAGGAGCTCGCCTCGAAAGCGAGTGTGGGGGCAACTCCACCGTGGGTTCAAATCCCACCGCTACCGCACAGAGACGAAAGGGCGGACCCGACCGGGTCCGCCCTTCGTGCTGCCGGCGAACGCTCGCCGTTCGCGCGGGGCGGGCCCCGGGCCGGTCCCGGGGCGGCGGGGCGGCGGAGGGGGAGGCGGCTCTGGGGGGAACCGGCCGCCTCCCCCCGCGAGGGACGGGCCGTACGACCGCGCTGCGGCGAGGGGGGTGCCGCGGCGGACGCGCAGTGAGCCCGCCCCGAGCCCGCCGGGGTCCTGCCGGGCCCGGCGGGCACACCGTCCATGGTGCAGGGCCGGCCACCGCGGGCGTGACCTGCAAAAGCCCTCTCTGACCGGGCCTTTAGTCCATAAAGCATGGGTACAAGTCCGAAGCGCGGATAGAATCCTGGAGACTGCGCCTGGGGAGAGAGCGGGATTCGGGCGTGTGCCGCACAGGGGAGGCATGGACGCTCGTGGACTACAAGAAGATAGGGCTGGGGGTCCTCGGACTCTTCGCGATCTACTCCATCATCAGCTCCCCCTCGCAGGCGGCCGACGTCGTGCAGGTCGTCTTCGAGTGGATTTCGGAGCTGGCCAAGGGCATCGGCG
Organism: Streptomyces sp. WMMC500; assembly: GCF_027497195.1. Classification (NCBI taxonomy): domain Bacteria; kingdom Bacillati; phylum Actinomycetota; class Actinomycetes; order Kitasatosporales; family Streptomycetaceae; genus Streptomyces; species Streptomyces sp. WMMC500. The sequence goes on along the minus strand of NZ_CP114905.1, from coordinate 4,812,613 downwards.
ACGTGATGTCCGACCTGCTCGACGACGCCTCCTCCTCGGAGTGACGCCGGGGCCCGCGGGCCCTGCCCGGCCGGCGCCGGGCGGCTGTCCGCGAGGGTGATCGCCGACCACGCGATCGGCCCCGTACGCGGGTGCGCGCACAGCCCTCCTGCCTGGCCGAACGGCCCGCGTCCCGGGCCCGCGGCGGCGGCCAACTGGCCGCCAACACGGCAAATTACGGTGCTTGCACACGGTGCGCATCTCTTGTGATGCTATGACCGCTTTTCCGGATTTGCCGGTTTCGCTTGCGGTACGCGCCGTGGCGCCGGTCGTACGTCACGTGGTCGCGAAGGGGTGGTGGTGCAGTGCAGCCGTTCTCCGCGCGTACCGCCCCGCCCGCCCCCGCGCCGGTCCCGAAGGCGGCCCCGGCCCCAGCCCCGGCCACAGCTCCGGCCCAGGCTCCGGCTCAGCCGCCGGCTCCGGCTTCCGCGACGCCCCCCGCGCCCGGGTCGCCGGCCCCCGGCCGCCCGGCCGTGGCCGGGCCCGCTCCGGCGCCCGGCCCCGCCCCCGGCGACTCCGGCGGCCCAGCCGATCCCGGCAGCACCGGCAGCTCCGGTCCCTCCAGCCACGCCGCCGATCCCGGCGACCCCGGCGAGCCCGAAGAGCCCCGTAAACCGGACTCCCGCGCCCTCACCCGCGCCCTCTTCGCCCAGCTCGCCACCCTCGAACCCGGCACCCCCGAGCACTCCCGCGTCCGTACCGCGCTCATCGAGGCCAACCTCCCCCTCGTCCGCTACGCCGCCGCCCGCTTCCGCAGCCGCAACGAGCCCATGGAGGACGTCCTCCAGGTCGGCACCATCGGCCTCATCCACGCCATCGACCGCTTCGACCCGGCCCGCGGTGTGCAGTTCCCCACCTTCGCCATGCCCACCGTGGTCGGCGAGATCAAACGTTACTTCAGGGACAACGTGCGCACCGTCCACGTCCCCCGCCGGCTGCACGAGCTGTGGGCCCAGGTCAGCGGCGCCACCGAGGACCTGACCGTACGGCACGGCCGCGCGCCCACCACCGCCGAGATCGCCGCGCACCTGAAGGTCGGCGAGGACGAGGTACGGGCCTGCCGCGAGGCGGGGCGCTCGTACTACGCCACCTCCCTCGAAGCCGCCCAGGAGGGCGACGGCATGCCGGGGCTGCTGGACCGGCTCGGGTACGAGGACCCGGCGCTGGCCGGCGTCGAGCACCGCGACCTCGTACGCCATCTCCTCGTCCAACTGCCGGAGCGCGAACAGCGCATCCTCATGCTGCGCTACTACCGCAACATGACCCAGTCCCAGATCAGCGCCGAGCTCGGGCTGTCCCAGATGCACGTGTCGCGGCTGCTGTCGCGCAGCTTCGCGCGGCTGCGATCCGCAAACCGGATCGATTCCTAACCGGATCGGGTAGGACTCTTCGAGGTCACCCGTGACACCCAGGCTCCGTATCTGCGCGTATATGTCGACTTGACGCTACAGCGCGTTGCCGACTTGTGACATTCTGCTGGAACGGTGTTTGGCATGCCCCGGCACCCGGTATCTCAGTCGGAGGCTGCTTCTCTCGGCGGTCCGGCGGGAGTCGAGTCTCGGCCGGTTCAATGGGAGGGGCGGTCAGGAACCGTCCGCGACCTCAAGGGGGTGGCATGTCCGCAGAACTGGGCAGCTCGCAGATGCTCACCGACATCGCGCCGCTCGGCGCCCAAGCGGCTTTCCCCGACGCCCCGGCCGGCACGGCCCAGGGCCCGGCCCGCACCCCGGACCCGTACCCCGACCCGGCGGCGGACGGCCACGCCCCGGCACCACCGGCACCGCCACCACCGCACGGGGCCGCCGCCCCGGCGCCCCGGAGCGGGCCCGGCGCCGCCGCCCCGACCGTGCAGGTCCCCACCGCGGCAGCGCCCACGGTCGGGGCCCCCACCGTCGCGGCCCCGGCCGTCGCGGCTCCCACCGTGCCTGCCCCCGCCGCCCCCACGGACGACGCCGTCCCGGACCCCGACGCCGCTCCCGAGCCCGACGCGGCCGCGGACCCCGACGCCGCCGTCTCCTCCGGCAGCATCGACACCCGCACCCTCTCCCGCGCCCTCTTCCTCCGCCTCGCCGAGCTGCCCCCCGGAGACAGCCCCGAGCGGTCGTACGTGCGCGACACCCTCATCGAGCTGAACCTCCCCCTCGTGCGCTACGCCGCGGCCCGCTTCCGCAGCCGCAACGAGCCGATGGAAGACATCGTCCAGGTCGGGACCATCGGCCTGATCAAGGCGATCGACAGATTCGACTGCCGGCGCGGCACCGAGTTCCCGACCTTCGCCATGCCCACGGTCATCGGCGAGATCAAGCGCTACTTCCGCGACACGAGCTGGTCCGTGCGCGTCCCGCGCCGGCTGCAGGAGCTGCGCCTGGCGCTCACCAAGGCGAGCGACGACCTCGCGCAGCAGTTGGACCGCTCCCCGACCGTGCCGGAACTCGCCCAGTACCTGGGGGTGTCCGACGAGGACGTGGTCGACGGCCTCGCCGTCGGCAACGCGTACACGGCCAGTTCCCTCGACTCCCCCGCCCCGGAGGAGGACGGCGGCGAGGGCTCCCTCGCGGACCGCCTCGGGTACGAGGACACGGCGCTGGAGGGCGTGGAGTACCGCGAGTCGCTGAAGCCGCTGCTGGCTCAACTCCCGGCGCGGGAGCGGCGGATCATCATGCTGCGGTTCTTCGGGAACATGACGCAGTCCCAGATCGGCGACGAGGTGGGCATCTCGCAGATGCACGTGTCCCGGCTGCTGACGCGCACGCTGGCGCAGCTTCGGGCAGGGCTGATCGCGGACTGACGACGGGGGCCGGCGCGGGGCCGGCCCCGGTTCGTACCGCGTGGGGGCCGTAGACGGCGCCCTACGCCGCGTCTACGGGACGTACCGAGGGAGTCACGCGCCGCTACGGCGACGGGCCGCGCACCGCTACGACGGCGGAACTCCGCGCCGCTACGGCGGCGGAACTCCGCGCCCCGGACGCCGCACCCGGGCCCGCGGACCCCGGATCACCCCACGGCGAGCCACACCACTCCCGCCAGCACCGCCACCGCGACGACGATCCCGACGATCAGTCCCACCCGCGGCCCGGAACTCGCCACCGCGGCCGCCGGCTGCTGGGGACCCCGCGCCTGCGGGCCGCCGCCCTCGTCCACGAAGGCGCGGAACATCTGCGTGCTCTGGGCCGGGTCGTAGTTGGGATCGGGCTGTTGACCTTGCGGATTGTGAGCCATGGAGCAGGACACTAGCGAACGTCCCCGACGCCTGTCAGCGGGGGGAAGCCTCCCTTCCGCAGGGCGTCGATTGCCTTCGGCAACCATTCGTCATACAGTTGCTTAGTGCAACAAACTAAAGTCGAATCTCCCGGCATGACCCACCGGCAGATACTGGAGGCCCTCTCCGGCCTGCTGCTCGGCATGTTCGTGGCGATCCTCTCCTCGACCATCGTCACCAACGCCCTGCCCCGGATCATCGCGGACCTGGACGGGACGCAGAGCGCGTATAGCTGGGTCGTCACCGCAGCACTTCTCGCCATGACGGCCTCCACGCCCCTGTGGGGCAAGCTCGCCGACCTCGCCAGCAAGAAGCTCCTGGTCCAGCTCGCCCTCGTGATCTACGTCGCCGGATCGGCCGTCGCCGGCCTCAGCCAGAGCACCGGCATGCTCATCGCCTGCCGCGTCGTCCAGGGCATCGGCGTCGGCGGCCTCAGCGCGCTCGCGCAGATCATCCTCGCCGCGATGATCTCCCCGCGCGAACGCGGCCGTTACAGCGGCTACCTCGGCGCCACCTTCGCCGTCGCCACCGTCGGCGGGCCCGTCCTCGGCGGCGTGATCACCGACACCAGTTGGCTCGGCTGGCGCTGGTGCTTCTACATCGGCATCCCGTTCGCCGTCCTCGCGCTCGTCGTACTCCAGAAGACCCTGCACCTGCCGGTGGTGCGCCGGAAGGTGTCGATCGACTGGCGCGGCGCGACGCTGATGAGCGCGTCCGTCTCGCTGCTGCTGATCTGGGTCACGCTCGCGGGTGAGTCGTACGCCTGGGTGTCCTGGCAGACCTTCGCGATGACCGGCGGCGCGCTCGCGCTGGGGCTGGCGTTCGTCTGGGTCGAGACCCGAGTGCCGGAGCCGGTGCTTCCGCTGCGCCTCTTCCGCAACCGCACCGTCACCCTCGCCTCGCTCGCCTCCCTCTTCGTCGGCATCGCGATGTTCGGCGCGACGGTCTTCCTCAGCCAGTACTTCCAGCTCGCCCGCGGCGAGAGCCCGACGACGTCGGGCCTGCTCACCATCCCCATGATCATGGGGATCTTCCTCGCCTCCACGATCTCGGGATGGGTCATCACCCGCACCGGCCGCTGGAAGGTCTGGCTCGTCGCCGGCGGGCTGCTGCTCACCTCGGGGCTCAGCCTGCTGGGCACCATGCGCTACGACACCCCGTACTGGCACATCGCGGTCTTCATGGCCGCGCTCGGCACGGGCATCGGCATGCTGATGCAGAACCTCGTCCTGTGCACCCAGAACCAGGTCGACCCCGCCGACCTCGGCGCCGCCAGCTCGGCGGTCGCGTTCTTCCGCTCCCTCGGCGGCGCGGTCGGCGTCTCCGCCCTCGGCGCGATCCTCGGCAGCCGCATCTCCGGCTACATGCGCGACGGCCTCGCCGACCTCGGCATCCCGCCGGCCCGCGCGGCGGACCAGGCGGGCGGCGGTGCGGCGATCCCGAACCTCGCGGAGCTGCCGGCGCCGGTGCGCACGGTGGTGGAGAGCTCGTACGGGCACGGGCTGGCCGACATCTTCCTTTACGCGGCGCCGGCGGCGCTGCTGGCGTTCGTGATGGTGGCGTGCATCAAGGAGGTGGCGCTGCGGACGCGCAGCGGCCTGCAGCAGGCGGGCGGGGGCGCGCCGGCGGACGGCGACGCGGGGCGCAGGGAGGCCCCGGCGAAGGCGAACGCGTAGGAGCTACGCGGGGGTGATGGTGGGCCGGACCTGCTCCGCGACCCGGTCGCGCATGGCGGCCAGGCCGGCGAGGACGCACTCCAGGGCGAAGTTGAAGTCGCGGTCGCGCTGCTCGTGCCCGGAGAGGGCGGGCACGCGGACGGGACCAGCGGGCGCGGGAGTGGCAGGCGCCGGAACGGCGGGCGCCGGACCGACCGCGGCCCCGGCCGGCGGCTGCACGTACTCGGGATGCTCCCGCAGCGTCCGTACGAACTCGCCGTAGCACTCGTCCTCCGTCACCCCGGCCGCCCGGCACAGCTCGGCCCAGCGCCCGCCGGCGCCCCCGAACCCGTACGAGAACGGAAACAGCAGCGACAACCCGCCCGTCAGACACTCCTCCGGCAACCCGGCCCGCCGCATCACCCGCTGCGCGGCGGCGACGCACGCCATGGCGCGGGGCCCGACGTTCAGATACTCGCCCGCCAGACGCGAGACCCAGGGGTGGGCGACGAGGACCCGCCGGTGCTCGTGCGCGAGCTGACGGAGCTGGGCGGCCCAGTCGCCGTCGTCCTCCCGGGGGAGTTCCAGCTCGCCGTACGCGCAGTCGAGGGCCAGCTCCAGCAGCTCGTCCTTGGTGTCGACGTACCAGTACACGGACATGGCCGTGACCCCCAGCTCGGCCGCGAGCCGGCGCATCGACAACCGCCCCAGCCCCTCGGCGTCGAGCAACCGCACGGTGGCCGCGACGATCTTCCCCAGATCCAGCCCGTCGGCCTCCCGCGCGGCAGGCGCATGCCCCCTGCGCCGTCCCTTCGGCCGCCCGGTGAGCCAGATGCTCACGCGGGCACCGCGGACCTTGCGGCGGACGGACGCCATCCTGCGCCTCCCAGCGGTTGCTGTCGCACCCTGACCATCGGCCATGAACCGAAACGGCCCGTACACCGATGCTATGCCCGCTCCGCCCCGCCTCCTCCCCTTCGCCCCGACCCCGCCGCGCGACAAGGGCTTTGCCCTGGCGGCCCGGTGACCGGTACGGTGGGTGCGATTGGCAGCGGCCCCGGCGCCTGTGCCATCATCTGCACACACCTGCTGACCGGCAGGTGTGCGGGAGGCGTCGCCTAGTCTGGTCTATGGCGCCGCACTGCTAATGCGGTTTGGGTTTTACCGCCCATCGAGGGTTCAAATCCCTCCGCCTCCGCCACACCCCCAGCGAGCCCGCGCCCCCGGCGCGGGCTCTCTGCACGCCGGGCGCCCGGCCGCGCGCGGGGCCGGGCTGTGGGCGTTTCCGCAGGTCAGCGGGGGTGGAGGAATCGGATTTCACCTGGCGCGGGGGGTCATGTAAGGTTGTTCCCGCAACGCAGCCGGGCCGTTAATGCCCGAAAGCGGGCGCTCGTAGCTTAACGGATAGAGCATCTGACTACGGATCAGAAGGTTGCAGGTTCGAATCCTGCCGAGCGCGCACCGATCGAAGGCCCCGCGGAGACCGCCTGCGGGGCCTTTCGCGTGCTGAGGGCACCGGCGTCGGGGCCACACTCGAGGGCCGACCCGGTGGCGCCGATAAGTCCGATGCTTGAGCACCAGCGCAGGACCACGGCGACGGCGCCGCGGAGATCGCACCGGGGGCGAGAAGCACGACACGAGGCCGCCGACCGACCGGGGCAACTGAGCAGGACATCCCGCCGCCTGGGCGTTGATGAAGCATCGGGACCTGCAGAAGTCAGCTCAGGTCGCGGGCAGTTGGTAGGCGAGTACGTAGGCGTCGGCGGCCATCACGGTGTCGCACACCTCAACCGCCCGCCCTTCGGTGTCGTACGCGGTCCGTACCAGGTGGATCACCGGCACGCCCGACGCCAGCCGCAGCATCTTGGCCTCCCCCCGGGAGGGCATCCGGGCGCGTACCTCCTCGTCGAAGTGGTCGAGCCGGTGCCCCGCTTCCTCCAGCAGGGCGTAGATGCCGCCGGGGCCGGGGTTCGGCTCGGCGATGCGCGTACCGCGCGCCAGGTCGAGAGGCAGGTACGACACGGCGAACTCGACGGGGCGACCGTCGAGCAGGTAGCGCCGGCGGCGGGCGAGGACCTTCCGAGGTGACCCCAGGCGGGCGGAGATGTCGCGACTGGGCTTTTCCTCCTTGACCTCCAGGCTGTCGACCTCGGGTCGGGAGCCTGCGGCGTCCGCTTCCACGATGAACGCGGACTTGCCCTGGTCGCGGTGCCGACGCGCGAACCGGTCGGAAGCGAGCCGCCGCACCGGAGGCCGCGGCCGGACGAAGACGCCCTTGCCGTGCTCGGCGGAGATCAGCCCCTCATTGAAGCGGCCCTTGTCGATGGCCTCCCGGAGCTCGTCGGCGATCTGCCGGAAGACGGCACGGTCGCTGGTGGGGTCGACGGCCCCGAGAACACCGGCCGGAACGGGCGCCATGCGTGTACTCCTCTGGATATCTAGACGAGAGGCTGAGTGCTTGTTGCTACGGTGGAGAGCCTAGCCAGCCGAGGGGACCGAGGACCGTGAGTAGCGCAGAGCGCCCTCACTCCGTGAGCGTCGCCGGAGTGATCGTCGACGACGAGGGCCGGGCCCTGCTCATCCAGCGCCGTGACAACGGCCAGTGGGAGCCGCCCGGCGGAGTCCTTGAGCCCGGGGAGACGATCCCCGAAGCGCTTCAGCGCGAGGTCCTGGAGGAGACGGGCCTGAAGATCGCGCTGCCCGCACTCCTCACCGGTGTGTACAAGAACATGACGGGCCTGATCGTCTCGCTTGTCTTCCGCTGCGAGGCCATCGACGGCACCCCGACCACCGGCGATGAGACCTACGCCCTCCGCTGGGCCACCCGCGCCGAGGTCACCGAACTCGCCGACGAGGCGTACGCGATCCGCGTCCTGGACGCACTCAACGCCGCATCGCCGCCGGCTGTGCGGGCGCATGACGGCGTAAGACTCGTCTAGCTCAAACCCACAACCCATCGCGGCCGCGTCGGACCTGGGAACTCACCCGCCCAGGACTCCCGGAGGAAGTCGGCCGCGTCCGCCGCTGGACGAGAGACGGACTCGGCGACACCACCTGCGCGGAAGAGGCCGCACTGATCGTGAGCGAGCTGAGCACGAAAGCCCTACTGCACACCGCCAGCGGAGCGGCCAGCGGGAGCATGCGCATCTCGCTCCTCCGCACCTCGGGATCGGTCGTGCTGGCAGTCACCGACATCGGCGGCGGTCGGAGGAAACCCCACGCAGTAGCTGCGACGGAAGGGGACGCCCACGGCCGCGGACTCACTCTCGTCTCGGCCCTCGGCCAACGCATGGAAGTAAGCGGAGACGACGAGGGCTACACGGTCATGGTTCGAACTGGACCCCGGCACGAAAGACCCGGAACCTCAGCCGAGGTCGGCCACCGGGCTGCGGCCGAGCACGCAGGGGCGGCATCGATAACCCTACGAACTCCCCCAGAGGAGCGCCGGTTTCTCTGCGAGTGCCACGTCAACGAGCGCCGGCTAACCGACTTCAACGCCCACGGCACAGACGAAGCACTGCGATGGCACAAGGCCACGCTGATGATGGTCGCGATCAACATGGACGACGAGCCCTACCGTGAAGCCCGCCACTGGATCGAACACGGCCAAGCCGAGACGACCCGAGAACCGGCGAAGGGCCAGACCCACACCCTCACCCTGAAGGAGCACACCACGCACGCTACTTGGACAGTCACACCAGTGCCCTACCTCCCACCTCCGAACCAGGCAGACACCAGCATGTGAGCCCCATGCGAAACAACCTTCTCCACGACTTCAGCAGCCCGGGCACCTTGTCCGCCAGGTGCGCAACGACGGTGGTGACGTAGGCATGGGCGGTGCCGACGGACACCTGGAAACCGGCGGCCAGTTGGGTGAGGGTGTCGTGCCGACGCAGGTACACCAGCGCGAGCAGCGCACGCCCGGACGGGCGTAGTGTTCAGCGGCGGTCACCCTCCCGGGTGACGATGAGCATGGTGACCCACTCCACGAGCGTGTGTGGGAGGTCAAGTGCGGCACGATAGGGCACCAACAGGGCTCCTGAGCTGGCGAGATGAGACGTCGAACACCTCTCCCAACAGCACAGGTGCCCTGACCGTCACGCGCCTCGCCCCCGTCACCCACACGGTGGCCAGTCTGAAAACCCTCACTGAGTGCGCATCATCACGGTGTTCGTGTATCGGCGGTCCGCCCGGTTCTGAAGCGGAAGCCGAACTTGGGAAGGACGGGTCGAGGGACCGTCCTGACTGATCACATCGAGGCTCGCCGGTGGAAGAAGCTCGACCGAGGCTACCGAGGAGCAAGTCAGGTTTCTTTACCATTTACTCACGTCGACGGCAATCCAAGCGCTACGCTCACTGACAAACACACTGTGATGACGATCAGCGCTCGCGCTGGCTGGGGGGATGAAGTGCACACGCTCACGGGAAAGCGAGTGGCCAAGTTTGCACGAGACTTTGGCTTCGAGGGGAGCGAGGCGAAGCAGTTCGAGCTGTACGTCGCAGCCAACTATCTCTTCCCTTATGTACGGGACGATGTCGAGCAGATTGAGAGCACTGTTCTCGGCGGCGGGACTGACGAGGGCATCGACATCGCTGCAGTCGTAGTCAACGGACAGATCGCCTTCGAACCCTCAGAAATCGACGATCTTATCTCAGACCAGGCGTCTAACACAGCGAGGGTAATCTTTATTCAGGCTAAGACAAGCGAGTCCTACGACTCGAAACTCATCGCGAAGTTCCTCCACGGCGTCGAGGCCGTGACAAAGTACGCGATTAAGGCGAAGAGCGTTGAGCTCCCTCCGGCGCTGGTCGACTTGGCTACTTTGATCGATCGGATCGCAGAGAGCGGCGACAAGTTTCAAGACACGCGAATCCCGTGCGAACTCTTCTATGTCACCACTAGCGGCAACGACGGGAAGAGCGCACAGCAAGAGCTTCAGGTCACAGAAGCGATCGATCGTATTCGAGCTCTCGGCATTTATGCAGAACCTTTGAATCTCAACACTCATGGCCACGATGCACTAGCTGCAAAGCTGAAAGAGCGTCACGGACCACAGAATATCCGGTTCAACTTTGAGAAGCGGCAGACCATCCCTGCGACCGAGCGGGTGAGTGAGGCTTACATCGGTCTCCTGTCCGGCGCGGAGGTGATGAAGCTGCTGACGGATGAGACTGGCTCCATGAGACCAGGGATCTTCGACGACAACGTGCGTCTCGATCTCGGTAGCCAAAACCCAGTGAATACGCGGATCACGAGGACCCTTCAGAGTGACGACCGCGAGCACTTCCCCTTCCTCAACAACGGACTCACGATCATTGCGACATCTCTCCGAGGGTCGGGTGACAGATTCTTCATCTCTGGGTATCAGATCGTAAATGGCGGGCAGACGAGTCACCAGCTCGTTAGGTGGACGGCAAGCGAAGCGGTTAAGACCAAGCCGTCCCTCCTCTCTGACCTTTGGATCCCGGTGAAGATCGTCAGCTCAGGTGACGCTGGGGTGCGAACGAGCGTGGCGATCGCTACTAACCTGCAAACTCCCATCGGCTCAACTGACATACAGGCGAGTTCCCAGATGGCGAAAGACGTGGAAGAATTTTTCAACCAGTCGGGCGTAAACGGACTACGTTATCTGCGGCAAAACCAGCATGCGTCTCTTGATTTCCCGCGGACTCGCGTTGTCACGACTCCCGAACTCAATCGAGCGGTCGCTGCAACACTGTTCGGTGATTCTTTCCGAGCGATCGGCGCTCCGAAAGAGCTAGAGGCTGAGGGTTCGTTCGTCTGGGGTGAATACTCCGTTGAGGCTTACTACTACGCGGCCTGGATCTTGTATCGGGTCGAAAGATTCTTCGCCCGAACACCCGATTCGACCACTCTCAAAGCCGCGAAGTATCACATCGCGATGATGGTGTCCGCTCTGATCACGCCGGGACTTGTGCCTGTCTTCGAAACCTCTGAGATAGAGACAGCAAGACGGCAGCTGAGGGACACTAAGAAGCTGAAGTTCAAGATTTCGGATTCGGATAAAATTGAAGTAGCGATCACTACTGCAGTCGAGCTTGCCACCGAGCAGTTTCAGCCGGTCTTGAACGAGGGCAGGAGTTTGCGCAAGGACGATGTGCGCAGCCGTCGTAACCAGGAGGCCCTGCTGCAAAAGGTCAAGGAGTCGAGCGCCAACGTCTAATGTTGGTCGGGTTTCGATTCACCAGGCGAAAGTAGTCAAACGAATAAGACCGGGGATGGACCCTCATCGACGATCCCCTGCCTTCTGGCCTCTGTTCTAGATCTTCAACGGCTGAGGTTGCGGCGGTTGGAGGTCGAGTCCGAGTTTGGCGAGGAGACGGTTGATGAGGCCGGGGCGGTATTGCATCGGTTTGAGCCGGGTCTTCACCAGGCCGTGAGTTCGTTGAGGCTGACGCTGAGAAACGAGCACGTTCCCTGTGGCGAACGGGTCGTGCCATTCGCGTGCCAGATCCTGCGGGGAACCACGGGGGACAGTCGGGAGTGGTCACAGTGCCCCGAACCATAGGTCTTCGCGGCCAGCAGTACAGCAGCCAAGTACCGTAACCACGGCAACGGTCAGCGAGCTTCCACGTCCATCCCGGAGCCTTGAAGTGGCCCAGATGACCGACAGCGCCCGATCCACATAGAGCTACGGATTAGAAGGTTGCAGGTTCGAATCCTGCCGAGCGCGCAGCAGCTCGGAGCCTCTGTCATTCACTCGACAGGGGGCTCTTCCATGGCTCTGGCGGGGGTCTCCGACAACAACCGCCGAACGGGACGAATCAGGCGGAGGCTTACCTGACAGTCAGCGGGACCTGGTGGTCCGGTGTGTCGAGCCAGACGGAGTGGCCCTGAGGACCGACTGTCAGTCCGAAGCGGTTGAAGTCGGGTTGGCCCTGTTCGACCCACCAGCGGTGGGCGGTCTCGACTTCATCCCACAGCTTCCGGGGTCCGGACTGCACCACTTCGTATTCACTGCGGTTGGGCTCATAGTCCGCCGTGGCCCACGAGGTGACAGCGGCATCGCGTAGCCACAGCGTGTACGAGCCATCCGGGTAGGACTCCATCCACGGAAACGCCGCCGGCACCTGAAGACCGATGGCGAACATCACCACCCAGTCACCCACCTCGTCCGGGGACAGCGAGGTCACCGACCGGTCCCCGTCCGCTGGCCAAGGGCGGCCCTTGAGGTAGTCACGCACGTGCGGGCGGGCCGTCCGCTGTGCGCGTAGGCGCATGAACGCCGAGGAGCCCACGAAGTGGCCCGAAGCGGTGACGTCGTCGGCCACGGTGAGTCGGGCAACGGCTTCCCCGCCGTAGGTCGGCCCCCACGGCGCGACGATCACACCACCCGGCCGGGTCTGCTCTATCCACGCGGAGGGGATACGGCTTACGGAACACGTGGCGATCACCCGGTCATAAGGAGCCCGCGGCGCATGCCCCTGGGCGCCATCACCGACCACCGTCACCGGATTGCACCCTGCTGCCTCCAGACGGGTACCGGCCTCCTGCGCAGCGGCCGGGTCCACCTCCACCGTGACGACGTTGGCGGAGCCGAGCCGGCGCGCCAGCAGGGCGGCATTCCAGCCCGTTCCGGTGCCGATCTCCAATACGTGGTGCCCGTCGTCCACGTCCAGCGCCTTGAGCATGGAAAAGACCATGGACGGCATGGAGTTGGAACTTGAGGGGATCTTGCCCTTGCCGGGACCGGTGTAGGCGCCGTCATCCCACTGCGTGGTGATCGGCGCGTCCCGGTAGACCGCCTGCCACCACAACTCCGGTTCCGCAGAACGGATCACCCGGTCGTTCGGCCGATTCATACCCGCCTGACCGGGCCAGATGACATCCGGCATGAACAGATGCCGGGGCACCGCCTCGAACGCGGGCAGCCAATCGGAGGTCAGCACCCCCTTGTCCAGTAACGCGGAGGCCAGCCGTTCAGGACCGGCCTCCGCCAACTCGTGCTTGGTCATTCAGCGTCCGTCCGCCGGTCCCTGGCCGTCGTTGGTGTTGCCGCCTTCATCCGAGCCGCCACCACCGTGCTTGTTCCCACTGTCGCTGTCATCCTGCGGGTTGCCACCCTCCGCCATCAACAACCACCGCTGCACGCTCATCTTCATGCCCATCCTCCTCGATTCACTCTGCTCGGTACCGTCCTACTCGGGCTTGTGGGAGCCAGCCGGTTCCACAACCCCCTGGTCAACCGGAGTAGGCCGCACTGCCGGCCAGACCACGCCTCGCACGCAGACCGCGCTCACAGCACGACCATCAGCCTCTGCCGCATGACACCTCGCCCTTGCCCTCTCCGAGATCCCCCCGCACCCACTCCGGGTCGACCACCACGGCCCACACGGTTTTGCCGATCGCACGCTCTGCGACCCCCCACCGAGCCGCGAACTGTTCAACCAGGTGCAGCCCGAAGCCGCCCTTGCCGTCCGGCACACGCCGCACCGGCCGATCGTCGGAGGCGTCATGCACCTCAATGCGCACCCCGCCGTCAAGCCGGACAAACCGCGTTGAGACCTCCCGCCCCTGCACACCCGCATGAACGACCGCGTTCGTGACCAGTTCCGAGACCACAAGCACAGCCGGTCCCTCGATCCTGACCAGCCCCCACCCGGCCAACGCCTTACGCATCTGCGACCGCGCCAGCGCAACACACCGGGGATGCCGCCGCCACTGCCACGTCATCGCTTGTCCGCCTGTGTCCAGTTGCTGAAGCCGCATGACCGACAGGATGGGAGAAGAGATGCCGATCTCGATTCCCGGCGAGGGGGATACCCATGATGGGTACACTCCAGTGACGGATTGGCTGATGATTCCGTAGAGACAGATGACGGGGAAGTCGCATGTCAGACCGCATGTCGCCAGCCGCTCTACCGGCGCACGTCCTCAACCGTGTCGATGTGCAGGCCGCGCTGCGGTGTCATGATTTCGGCAAGGTGTTCAAGCTGGCCCGGCAATGGGGCGGAATCAGTTTCGTGAAGATCGCCGACGCCTGCGACATCAAGCCCGAGCGCGTGGGGAAGTTAGCCCGGGGCGAGGGCGCGATCACCACCTACGAGAAAATCACGCGCATCGCGGACGCACTGGCCGTTCCCGGTCACCTCGTCGGCTTGGCGCCACGCCCGTGGGAACAAGCGCAACAGGATCGGGCACCGAGCGACCAAGAGAATCAAGCGCTGCTTCTGTCTGATCATTCGAAGGCGGCAGGTGCCCCCTGTCCCGGCAGAGCGGCAACAGCCGATCAAGAAGGAGACGACGTGCGGCGCAGGAGGTTCCTCGCGACAACAGGACTCGCAGGAGTCGTCGGCATGCTCCCCGAGAGCGGAGCAGGGTCCCGGCTCGGCCATCGCGACGTAGAGCACCTGCGGTTACGTTCTTCCCGGCTCCGCCGCCTGGACGACGTTCTAGGCGGGACAGACACACGCCATGTCTACCGCGCCGAGTTGGACGCCACCGTGCGCCTGATGCGCCGCGCCAGTTACTCGGAGACCACCGGCAGGCAGTTGCTCACGGTTGTCGCTGAGCAGGCGCAGCAGGCGGGTTGGGCCGCATTCGATGCTGGTGATCAGCGGGAGGCATCCGCTCTCTACCGGCGAGCGCACGATGCTGCCAGAGAGGCGAAGGACACGGCCCTTGAGGGCAACGCCCTTGCCTTCCTCGCGTACCAGCAGGTCAGTAGCGCAGCGTCGGGAGTGGCCACTGCGGTTGCCTCGTGCAACGCCGCGGGACCCGATGTGCCGCCCACCGTCCTAGGTCTGCTGTACGAGCGCCGGGCTTGGGCTCATGCGCGTGCCGGGGAGGCGACAGAGACAGAGCGCGCGCTCGCCCACGCAGAGGAGGCCCTGAGCGGCATCTCCGACGAGCCAGGACCCGATTGGGCATCGTGGGTCGACGGGCGTGAGTTGCAGATCATGAAGGGCCGGTGCTGGACGGAGTTGCGCCGCCCGCTGCGCGCCGTCCCCGAGCTTGAGGCCGCGCTTGCCGACTTCGATGACGCGCATGCGCGGGACAAGGCGCTCTACCTCTCCTGGCTCGCTCACGCCTATCTGGACGCCGGGGAGGTCGAGCAGTCTGCGAAGGTGATCAGCAGGGTCATCGATCTCTCAGCCGGTGTCGGCTCCGTCCGTCCGCGGCAGCGCGCCCGCACCTTCCTGACCCGCTTGCACCCTCACCGGTCGTTGGGGGCCGTCGCCGAGGTGTTGCGCCGAGCCGCATGACTACTCAGGCCGTTCCGTCGGCCAGTTCCTCTGCCACGGTCCGACGTACCCAGTCCAGATAGCCCCGCGCGCCGGCGGTGATCGGGACGGCTGTGATCTCTGGGTTGTTCCACGGATGGTGCTCCAGGAGATGCGATTCAAGTTCCGCGTAGCGGTCTGCGGTGGTCTTGAAGATGACCTGCCATTCCTCGCCCTCGCCGAACTCGCCCAGGTGCCAGAATAGTGAGACCACTGGCCCGACCACTTGAACGCCGGCCGCCAATCGCGCCTGTGTCGCACTCCGACCGAGCGCAACCGCCGCCTCCCGCGTCTCGGTTGCCGTGTAGACCTGTACGAACTCACTCATGCCCTGAGGCTAGCGACTCGTTGAGAGCATCACCGGATCGCGCCCACGCCGACCCGGTGGCGCTGCTGAGTCCGACCCCTGAGCACGAGCACAGGACCACGGCAACCACGGGGCTGCCACGGCCGAGACCGCAACGGCGGCGATGGGCACGACGCCAGGCGCAGGCCGGGGGCGACGGAGCAGGAGATCACGTCGCCCGGCGATGGAGACGCTGGAGTCACTGCGCCGGGTGGCACCGACGTGGATGCGGCACCACACCTTGGCCCTGGCGGGCGCCGGCTGGGGTCTGGACGATCTGGCGGACGACACCACCCTGGTCGTCTCCGAATTGGTGACGAACGCGATCCAGCACGCACGGCGAGAGTCCATCCGCGTCATCGTCGAGCGGGCCGATGCGACGCGCGTGCGCGTAGGTGTCGTGGACTTCTCGCAAGCGCGCCCGGGCGCCGATGGTCAGTGTGGCTTTTGCCAGACGGACACGCTGGAGGGGCTATCGCCGGTGAAGGGCGATCGATCCCAGTCGGCGTACCGATGGACCAGGCCGAGTCCCGCCATCTTGGCCATCACATCCATCTCCGAGGGCCACACGTAGCGGTGGGGCGTGCCGCCCGCGCTGATCACCTGTCCCCTGCTCAGTTGGTACCGGTGGGAGAACACACGCTGGGTGACCAGGTCGTAACTGTCAAAGATCAGTAGGTCGTCGGTGACCGTGCCGGGCACCAGGGCCTGACCGGGGGGCAGTTGCCGTAGCTGGGGGACCCAGACCTCGATGACGAAGTGGCCACCGGGACGCAGATGGCGGGCGGCGTTGTGGAAGCAGGCGATCTGTTCGTCTTGGTGGAGCAGGCACGTGATCGCGTTGTAGACGATGTAGACGAGTGCGTAATCCCGTCCGGGTGCGTCGGCCGTGGCCATGCTCCCGACGGTGGCGGGCAGGTCAGCGGCGGGAACCGTGGCGTGCAGGACGTCGATCATCGCCGGAGACACATCCACGCCGGCCACCTCGACGCCGCGGCGCAGCAGCGGCACGGCAATGCGTCCGGCGCCGATCGCCAGCTCCAGCGCCGGACCGTCACCTGCCAGCCCGGCCAGGAAGTCGACCGTCCCCGCGACCGCTTCGGTGTCCGCCACGTCGCTCGGGTGGTAATCGGCGGCGATACGGTCCCAGAGGTTCCGCTGCTCGGCACTGGAGTCCAGCAAGACTGCGTCTCCTTCTCCCAACGGCCCACGACCGGGTGATTGTGGCAAGCGGCACCTGCGTCGGCACAGCGGATTTCCCGCCGCGGACACTCCCTCGTCTCCGCACGTGCACAAGTCACTCGTGACTGCAACGACTGCGCAGGTCGACACCACGCAGGTGTCCTCTGCTGGTTTTCGTGTCCCGTGCGGCGGTGACGTCCAAGGGCCAGGGTGCACCCCGTAGGGGCAGGCATCGGGGGTGGTGGGTGGGCATAGTGGGGGGATGGAGGGTCGGTCTGAGTTGGGGAGGTTTCTGCGGTCGCGGCGGGGGCGGTTGCGGCCCGAGGACGTGGGGCTCGTGGACTACGGGGGGCGGCGGCGGGTGCCCGGGTTGCGGCGGGAGGAGCTGGCGCAGCTTGCCGGGGTGAGTGCCGGGTACTACACGCGGCTTGAGCAGGGGCAGAGTCTCAACGCGTCCGATGCGGTGCTCGGGGCTCTTGCGCGGGTGCTGCGGCTGGACGAGGACGAGCGTGCCCATCTGTACAGCCTCGCGCGGCGGAAGGCGGCCGGGGCGGTGTCGTCCCGGCCCGGGGTGGAGCGGGTGCGGCCCGGGGTGCGGCAGATGGTCGCGTCGTTCGGTGATGTGCCGGCGCTGGTGATCGGGCGCTGCGGTGACGTCCTGCTGTGGAACCGGATGGCGCACGCGCTGCTCGCCGGTCATCTGGACGTACGGGCGCCGGAGCAGCTCCCGGAGCGGCCCAACGTCGCGCGCCTGGTCTTCCTCGATCCGCACACCCGCGAGCTGTACGCGGACTGGTGGCAGAAGGCCCGTGACACGGTTGCCGACCTCCGGCAGACGGCCGGCCGGTACCCGGACGACCCCCGCCTCACCGCGCTCATTGGCGAACTCACCGTGCGGAGCCCGGAGTTCGCCTCGTTGTGGGCGGCCCACGCCGTACGGCCGTGCGCCCAGCGCTTCACCCGCGACTTCCGGCACCCCCTCGTGGGACCGCTGCGGCTGACGAACGAGCTCATGGAGCTGACGTCCGACCACGGCCAGCGCGTCGCGGTGTTCAACGCCGAGCCCGGCTCGTCCTCGGAAGCTGCCTTGCTTCTCCTCTCCGACATGACGGACGGGGGGCTGTCCGCGGTCCCGTCCGCGCCTCGGCGCGCGGACATCGGCTGACGGGCCGGCCCTCGCCGCGATCCTGCACCTGTCATGCCTACGCATCGCAGAGGGCTGGGTCCCCCTTCCCCGGCGCCTCAGGGTGGGTCGCACCACACCCATCGCGTTCGCCCGGGAGAGACAACGGTGGCTACCGACGTACCCGACCTGACATCCCGCAGCACCCCCGCCCCTGGCGGGCTACGGGGACTGCTGACCCTGATCACCCTGTGCAGCGCCACGTTCCTGATCGCGATGGACTTCTCCGTCGTCACGGTCGCGCTCCCCGAGATCGGCACCGACCTGGGCTTCGCGAGCACGGGCGAGCTGCAGTGGGTGGCCACCGCGTGCCTGCTCCCCACCGCGAGCCTGCTCCTGCTCTTCGGGCGGGTCTCCGATCTGGTGGGCCGGCGACGGCTGTTCGTCCTCGGCATCCTGCTGTTCACGGCGTTCTCGCTGCTCGCCGGGCTCGCGGCCGCGCCGGGCGTGCTGATCGCCGCGCGCGCCGGTCAGGGAGTGGCCGCCGGCATGGTCGGTCCGACCGCTCTCGCGCTGCTGACCACCGTCTTCCCCGAAGGCCCGCGGCGGACCAGGGCGCTGGCCGTCAACGGCGTGCTGCTCTCCCTCGGCTTCGTCGTCGGCACCATCGGCGGGGGCCTGGTCACCAGCGGCCTGAGCTGGCGCTGGACGATGCTCATCATGGTCATCATGGGCGGGGCCATCCTGCTCGGCGCGCTGGCCCTGCTGCCCGCGGACACCGGGCGCGCCGCCGTACGGCTCGACGTGCCCGGGGCGGTCCTGGCCAGCGGCGGTCTGTTCGCCCTCGTCTTCGGCATCTCGACCGGCGCCGACCGGGGTTGGACGAGCGGGTCGACCCTGGGGTCGCTCGGCGCCGCCGTCGTGCTGATCACCGCGTTCCTGCTGGTGGAGGCCCGGCACCCGGCGCCGCTCGTGGCGCCGGAGATGCTGAACCGGCCCACGGTGAAATGGAGTTTCCTCGTCGGCTTCTGCACCTTCGGCATGTGCGGCGGCACCACGGTGCTGCTGAGCCTCTACATGCAGGACGTGCTCGGCTACTCCCCGCTCGAAACGGGCCTGGGCTTCCTGGCCGAGGGGGCAGCCGCCATCGTCGCGGGCGGCATGGCCGCGCGGCTGATCGGCTCGACGGGCACCCGGGTCACCATGATCGTCGGTCTGGTCGTGCAGGGGCTGGGCACCGCGTCGATGGTGTGGCTGCCCGCCAGCGGCGGGCCGGTCCTGCTGCTGGTGACCTCGGGTGCCATGGGCTTCGGGCACGTTCTGGCGGTGGTCGCGTTCATCACCACCCTCACCTCCGGCCTGCGGCCCGCGGAGCAGGGCATCGCCGGCGCGCTCTCCCAGATGCCGCAGTTCGTCGGCGCGATCGGGGTCGCGGGGCTCGCGGCCATCGTGACCGCGCGGTCCGACGCGCTCGCCTCGTCCACCACCGAGCCGGCGGCCGTCCTCGGCGGGGTGCACGCCGCCATGCTCACCGCCGGCGTGGTGTGCCTCCTCGCGGTGGTCGTGGCCGCCACCCTGCCCCACAAGGCGGTGCCGTCCACCACGACGGCCGAGGCTTGAGCGTACGGGCCGGTCCGTTCCCCTGTGACCGTTATGGCCCCGGTTATCCGGTCGCCCCTTCCGTCGCCGCGGCCCCGCCGGCGGGCAGTGACAGGAAGTTGTCCGAGTCCTCCGTCTTGGTCCTCCTGTGCCGGATCCGCCGATCCGCTCACCGCGCCCGGCGCCGGGTCCACAGACCACCTGGTCACCCGCTCCCGAGTTCCAGTCTGACCAGGTACGTGACGGAGCCCGCCAGGTGGACGCGCTGGGTGTGGGTGGGCAGGAGGCCCGCCCGGATGGCCGGGGACAGGGGGCCGGGGGTCGGCAGGAGGAGCACCGCGCTGCCGGTGGGGGTGAGGAGGCGGCGGAGCTCCCGCCACCAGGCGGACGGGGCCGCCGCGAGCCGGGCCCTGGGGTGGACCTGGGTGCCCCACGGGGGGTTGCACACGATGCGGTCGACCGAGGCGTCGGGGAGCGGGAGTCTGCCCGCGTCGGCCCGGTGGATGCGGATGCGGTCCAGTGCCGCGGTGGCGCTGTTGGCGCGGGCGGCGTCCAGCGCGGCCGGGTCGATGTCGTAGCCCTGGTAGCGCGCCGCCTCCGGGTGGGCCAGCGCCGCCTCGATGAGCAGGGTGCCCGCGCCGCAGCAGGGGTCGAGGACCGTGTGGCCGGGTCCGATCGCCGCCAGCCCCGCCATCGCCGCCGCCAGCGGCGGGTGCAGGCTCCCGGGCACCGTCGACTGCTTGTACGGGCGGCGGTGGAGCGGGCGCGGGGTGATGCGGAGCATCAGCGTCGCTTCGGTGCCGTCCAGCGTCAGACGCCACGGCGCGTAGTCCGGCGGGGGCGCGCCCCCGGTGCGGCGCGCGTGGTACGGCACGTCCAGGCGGGCGGCGAGCGCGCGGCCGACCGCGTCCTCCGCGTCGTACCTGGTGAAGCTCCGCCTGCCCAGGAACGACGCCGAGACCTCCACCCCCGGCGGCGTACCGGTGAGGTGCGGGACGAGGGCGTTGCGGTGGCGGAGCAGCCGTGCCGGGTCGCACCTCCCCGCGAGTCTTCCCAGCTCCGGCAGGCCCGCCTTGGTCGTTCCCACGTCCCGGCCGCGCGCGGCCGGCAGGAACACGTCGTCCGCCGTGCGCAGTTCCGTGACGCCCGTGTCGTAGGGGCGCCGGGCCCGGAAGTGTACGGAGCGGTGTCCGGTCGCGGTGATGCTGCCCAGTTCGTTCCGCAGGATCTCGGCCGCCAACTGCGGTTCCAGACCGCGGGCGCACCGAGCGACGAAGTGTGCGTCGTCGCGCATGATGTCTGTTCTTCTCCCACGCCAAGGCCCGGGACGGCGCCACGCCGCCCCGCCTCGTCGACGACGGGGGATCCTCGCCTCGCCGACGGCGCCCTAGCGCAGGTGGAAGAAGTACATGCCCCCGATCCTACGGGGGCGTGCGCCCGGCGCCCGCGGCGCGGGCGGGTGCGCCCGCGGCGCGGGCGGGTGGTGCCGTCCCGTGCGGCGGCGCGGTGCGGTGGGATGCTGGTGCGCATGGCCGACACCGATCCGAAGGCGGACCTCCACCGCTCCCTGCAGATGGCCCGCGACGCGCTGCTGTGGAAGCTGGAGGGGCTGTCCGAGTACGACGTACGGCGTCCGCTGACGCCGACCGCCACCAACCTGCTGGGGCTCGTCAAGCACCTGAGCGGCTGCGAGATCGTGTACTTCGGCGCCACCTTCGGGCGGCCCTTCGGCGAGTTCGTGCCCTGGCTCGACGGCCCCGGCGCCGACGTCCCCGACGTCGACATGTGGGCCACCGCCGACGAGTCCCGCGAGAGCGTCGTCGGTCTCTACCGGCGCGCCTGCGCGCACGCCGACGACACCATCGCCGCGTTCGCGCTGGACGACCTCGGCCGCGTGCCGCACTGGCCCGACGACCGGGCCGAGGTGACGCTGCACCGGATCTTCGTCCACATGCTCGCCGACACCCACCGCCACGCCGGGCACGCCGACATCGTGCGCGAGCTGATCGACGGCGCCGCCGGACTGCGGCGGGGCAACTCCGGCGTGACGTCCCGCGACCGCGCCCGCTGGGAGTCCCACCGGCGGGGGGTCGAGGACGCCGCCCGGGAGGCGCAGGGGAGGGAGTCAACTACCTGGCCCTAAAGGGCCGGGCTTGCAGGCAGAGTGAGAGCTGATGTCCCACTGTGGTTCCCTGCGTCCGGTACCGCTAGGCGGTACTGGGGCGGTTGACTGCGCCCCGCTGCCACACAGCATCGGCCCGGTGGGCGATGTTGCGGGAGCCGTTGTGGTCCGCGTGCAGAACGATGCCGCAGGACTTGCACACGAACCGTGCTTGTGTCACCCGGTTCGATCGATGGGTGTGCCAGCACTGCGAGCACTGGCGGGAGGTGTTGCGCGGGTCCACATGGACCACGGGCACGCCCGCCCGGCGTGCTTTGTACTCGACAAAGGCGCCGAGTTGGGCGAACGCCCAGGAGGAGAGCCGTGCCCGCTGGTCTTTCTTGGCCGTAACCCTCTGCCGGATGCCGGTCAGGTCTTCCAGACCGATACCCCGCGAGGTGCGTTCAGCGGTGGTCACGAGCTTCTTGGCGATGATGTGGTTGCGCTGGGTGGCGTACCGGGCTTCCTTGCGCCGCTGGCGCTTGAGGACACGGGCCGCGCTCCGGGTGCGCTTCTTCTGGAGCTTGGTGCGCAGGTCACGCTTGTGCTGCCGGTACCGGTTGACCTGACGGCCGGACATGATCTTGCCGTCGCTGGTGGTGGCGATGTTGACGATGCCGAGATCCACGCCGAGGAAGCCGTCAGGCTCGAACACTTCGGGCTCGGGGATGTCGATGGTGGCGATCAGGAAGAACATGCCGTCCCGCATCACCAGGTCGCTCTCTCCCTTGCGCGAGGCGAGGAGCTTCACGGCCTCGGGCGAGCAGACGAACGGAATGCCCTTGAGTCGTCCGGCCACCGTCCAGATGCTGACGGTCTGCGCGTCCAGGTTCCAGGTCAGAATCCGGTCGTCATACGGCTGCGCCGATGTCTCGCGGAAACCGATCGGCTTCGACTCCGCCTTGGTCCGGCGCTTGGAATCTTCGGGACCGTAGTTCCCGGCCCGCAGGTTCGCCTTGAGCGTGGCATACGCGTCACAGACCTTCTTGACGGTGCGCACAGCGGCCTGCGCCCCGAGATCAAAGTCAACCTTGATCCGGTGGTAGACGGCATCCTGCAACACGTTCCGGCGCTTGAGGTCCTTCGCGAACGCCACTTCGGACGCCGCATTCGCCGCCCGGTTGCAGGCACGCAGAGTCGCCGCCAGTGCATCCGCGTCATGCGCGGACGCAGGCAACAACTTCACCTGCGCGACGATCTTCACACAGAACAACCTAATAGAGATGATCACCGGAGGTCAACTTGCCGCACAAGCACGGTCTTTCGCCCTGGCGGCGAAACCCCGCCCGTTGCCCTGCTCCGCAGGAGCTTCGGTTCCTCCCCGCTCTAAAGGACGGGGCATCCTCGAAGGAGACCAGGTGAACCGTTCCCCTTCCTGGTTGGGGTTCCCTGTCGCCCACGCTCCGGCCTGTTCGCCTTCGGCGATTCTGCCGTTGGCAGATCGCCCGCCCCTTCCCTTCGTCCCCGGCCCACTTACGCTGAGACCGTGACCAATCACGCGCCGAAGCGCCACGCCCGCGTCCTCCCCCTGCGCCCTCCCGCGCCCGAGGCGCCCGAGGCGCCCGACGGGCGCGAGCCCCTCTGGCGGCAGGTCGTCGGGGACGTGCTGCGGCGGGAGCGGTTGGCCCAGGAGCGGACGTTGAAGGACGTCGCCGACGCCGCGCGGATCTCGATGCCGTACCTCTCCGAGGTCGAACGCGGCCTGAAGGAGGCCTCGTCCGAAGTCCTCGCCGCCGCCGCGCAGGCGCTCGGGCTTCGGCTGGCCGACCTCCTCGTGCTCGCGCACGGCGAGATCGTCCGCCTCTCCGGCATACGGGACCGGGAGCGGGAGCGGGCCCGGGGGAGGGCCGCCGGCCTCTCCTCCGTCACCGAACTGCCCACCGCCCGCTCGCGCCCGGGCGACGTGCGGCTCGCCGCCTGATCCGGCCGGCGTCCGGCACAGGGGCCGGCGTGGGCACAGCGGGCGGGTCCGGCACAGCGGGGCGGCGCCCCGCTGTGCCCGCCCGGGTCCCCGGCTCCGTCACAGGTGGCGCTTGCTGATCACCTGGTCCGCCAGTCCGTACGCCACGGCCTCCTGCGCCGTGAACACCTTGTCCCTGTCGGTGTCCGCGCGCAGGGTCGCCACCTCGTGCCCCGTGTGCCGCGCCAGGACCTCCTCCATCTGCGTCCGGATCCGCAGGATCTCCTTCGCCTCCAGGCTGAGGTCCGACACCGTCCCGCGCCGCACCCCGCTCGCCGGCTGCCCCAGCAGCACCCGCGCGTGCTCCAGCACGAAGCGGCGGCCCTTGTCCCCGCCCGCGAGCAGCACCGCCGCGGTCGACGCCGCCTGTCCCACGCAGAACGTGGAGATGGGGGCGCCGACGAACGTCATGGTGTCGTAGATCGCCATCAGCGAGGTGTACGAGCCGCCGGGGGAGTTGATGTAGATCGAGATCTCGGTGCCGGGGCTCGCCGACTCCAGGTGGAGGAGCTGGGCGATGACGACGTTCGCGACGCCGTCGTCGATCTCGGTGCCGAGGAAGATGATCCGCTCCGAGAGCAGCCGGCTGTAGATGTCGTACGCGCGCTCGCCGTGCGCGGTGCGCTCGACGACGTTCGGGATCGTGTACTGGCTCATGGTCACAGCCCCATCCGTCGCTTGGACCCCGCCGGGCGGATGTCGGCGAGCGACTCCACGACCTGGTCGACCATCCCGTACTCCTTCGCCTGCTCCGCCGTGAACCACCGGTCGCGGTCGCCGTCGCGCGCGATCGTCGCCTGGTCCTGGCCGGTGTGCTCGGCGAGGAGGCGCTCCATGAGCGTCTTGCTGTACTCCAGGTTGTCCGCCTGGATCTCGATGTCGGCAGCGCTGCCGCCGATGCCCGCGGAGGGCTGGTGCATCATGATCCGCGCGTGCGGGAGCGCGAAGCGCTTGCCCTTCGCGCCGACCGTGAGCAGGAACTGCCCCATGCTCGCCGCGAAACCCATCGCGAGCGTGGCCACGTCGTTGGGGATCAGCCGCATCGTGTCGTAGATGGCGAGGCCGGCGTGGACGGCGCCGCCGGGGCTGTTGACGTAGAGCGCGATGTCGGTGCGCGGGTCCTCGGCGGAGAGGAGGAGGAGCTGCGCGCAGACGCGGTTCGCGGAGGCGTCGGTGACCTCGGTGCCGAGGAGGACGATGCGCTGCCCGAGGAGTTGGGCGGCCAGGTGGTCGTCGAACCGCGACGGGGGCGGTGCCTCTTCTTCCTCGGCGCGCGGCGCCAGGTCCGGGGCCCAGGCGGTGGACGCCCGGGCGGTGGTGCGGAGCGGTGGTGTCATGGTGCCTCCCTCGTGGATGCGTTGCTTCCACGGTCGGCGGGGAGGCGCCGCGGCGGGAGGGTTCTTTGCCGGGGGCAGATTCGCCCTGGGCAGAGGGGGTGCGGGAGCCCCCGCTACGCCGCCGCCGACCCCGCTTCCCTGCCGTGCAGCCCCACCGCCGCCGCCGTCACCACCGCGAGCGCCCCCAGCGCCGCCAGCCCCGGTACCTGCTCCACCGCCGGTCCCGCCGCCAGGCACACCGCCCCGCCCGCCGCCAGCACCGCCGACACCCGGCCCTCCGTACGCAGCCTGATCGCCGCCGCGCCCAGCAGGAACAGCCCCACGCCGCCGGCCAGCGCCCATGCGGCGACGCCGTGCAGCGGTTCGGAGAGGTCGTAGTGCTCGGTGTCGGCGATCTGGTGCAGCAGTTGCTTCACGCCCAGCGCCGAGAGCACGATGCCGCCGACGAGCGGGAGGTGGAGGAAGGTGTACACGTCGCGCGCCAGTGGCGTACGCGCGTCGCCCTCCGCCTCCGCCAGCCGTTCCTCCGCCGGCTCGCCGAGGCGGCGGAAGTACAGCCGCCACAGCGCCGCCGAGACCAGCAGCCCGACCGCGGACCCGGCCAGCACGCCGTACGTGGTCGTGTAGCCCCGTACCGCCATGCCGATGGCCACGATCGACTCGCCCAGCGCGATGATCACGATCAGCCGTGCCGCTCCGCGAAGTGCGCCGGCGAGGTGACGCGCCAGCCGGAACCGGAGCCGCCGCCGGCGTAGATGGCGGCGTAGTCGATGACGACGGCCCCGAGCCAGATCAGGATCTGTGCCCAGCCGGTGAAGAAACTGCCGACGACCAGCAGCACGAACGGCGGCGCGACGGAGGTCAGGGCGGTGGCGCGGATCGTGGTGCGCAGCCGGTCGTCGCCGGGGTGCGCCACCACCCAGAACGCGACGAGGTGCAGGACGCGCAGCGTGCCGTAACAGAGGACGAAGATCAACGGGGCGTTGATGTCGCCGTCACCGCCGGCGAAGACCTCCGGCAGGATCAGCGACACGACGAGCACCGCCGCCATCGCCGTCAGCAGCACGCCGAGGAGGGGGCCGGTGTCGGCGCGTACGACGTTGCCCAGCCAGGCGAAGCAGCACCAGCACCACCACAGCAGCGCGAGCACGACGCCGCCGCCGAGCAGCCGCATGGGCGTGGGGTCCTCCGCGAGCAGCGCGGTGACCTGCATGAAGGCGTAGACGAAGACGAGGTCGAAGAACAACTCGGCGGGCGTGACGCGGTGGTCGTCGCCCGTGGAGACGACCCGGCGGCGCGGGACGCGGACCTGGTGGGTGGGGCCGGGGATGCGGGCGGAAGCGTCCCCGGAGCGCTTCCCGGTACGGGGCGGGGTCCCGCGCCGACGGCTGTCCGGTCTGCCGGAATCGTCGTGTTGTGTCGTCATGCCGCCCCGCCCCCACCGTCAGCCGCGTGTCGTCGACGAACCCCGCCGGCGCGGTGCCGGGCAGCGGCCCGGCGCCCTGGTCGCGGCCGGTGCGGGGCCCGTTCCGGGGGGCCCGTACCGTCGCGGAATCGGCGCGGAATCGTCGCGGACCGCAGAATACCCGGCCCACCTGGCCGCCACCTGGCCGCTACCCTGCCGCCACCCGGCCGAGTTGTGGTGGCGGCGTGACGATTCTCATCCGCCGTCCCCCGGGCAACGGAGGACCGTAGAATCCTCTCGTGGCACGGCCCACCGGCGCGCGCACCGGGCGCATACGGGGTGCGTTCGGGGGGCGCGACGGCGCGAGGGCCGGCCGCGGAGCACAGCAAGAACGGTAGTCGAGGAGGAAGTTCGTCGTGAGCAGCAGGCCATCCCGAGGCGCTGCTCGCCTCGCCGCCATACTCGACGCGCTCCCCGACGCGCTGCTCCTCGTCGACACCAACGGCACCGTCGTCGCCGCCAACCGCGTCGCGCTGGAGACCTTCGAGCGGCCCGGCGCCGCGGTCGTCGGCCGCGGGCTGCTCGATCTGCTGCCGGACTTCGACCCGCAGCTCATCCCCGGTTCCATGCGCCGCCCCCGCGGCGACGCCACCGGGTCCGTCGCCCCCGACGCGGGCGCGCGCGACGAGGAGCGGACGAAGCCGCTGCGCATGGCCGCCCGCCGCACCGACGGCAGCGACTTCCCCGCCGAGGTCACCAGCGCGGACCTGGAGGACGGCCCGGGCGGCGAGTCCCCGTACGCGCCCGGGCACCACTACACGGGCGACGAGTTGCTCATGCTCGTCGTACGGGACCTCACGGGCACGGCCGAGGTCGAGGCGGAACTGCACCGGCAGCGCCGGCAGACCGAGATGATCCTGCGCGCCGCCGCCGAGGGCATCGTCGGTACGGACACCACCGGCAGGGTCGTCCTCGTCAACCCCTCCGCCGCGCAGATCCTCGGCTACCGCGCCAGCGAACTCGGCGGCGCCGACCTCCACCCCCTCATCCACCACTCGCGCGCCGACGGCACCCCCCTGCCGTACGAGGAGACCCCGATCGCCGACACCCTGCGCTCGGGACGCAAGCACCGCGTCCGCGGCCAGGTGCTGTGGGGACGCGACGGGCAGCCGGTGCCGGTGGACATGACGACGGCCCCGGTGCGCGACGGCGACCAACTCGTCGGCGCCGTCCTCGCCTTCACCGACCGGCGGCGGCGCGACGCGACGGAGGCGCGGCTCGCGCAGGTGCAGGCGGTGCTCGACGTCGCGCTGCGCGGCCCGCTCGACACGCTACGCGCGGAGCTGAACACGCTCGTCGACGACCCGGCCGGGCAGCTCTGGCCCGAGGCCAACCAGACGCTGCGCCACCTCTCCGCCGGCTACGGGCGGATGACCGCGCTCATCGACAGCGTGCTCGACTTCCAGCGGCTGGACTCCGGCAGGGAGCGGCTGGCGGTGGAGACGGTGAACGTCGAGGACGTGGTGCACGCCGCGACCGAGGGCGCGGACGAGCTGATCGGGCCCGGCCGGGCGCAGTTCGTGGTGCACGCGCCGCAGGTGGAGATCGAGGCGGACGGGCGCTGGCTGGCGCTGGCGCTGGCGCACCTGATCGCGGAGGTCGCCGGGGTCGACGCCACGGGGCGGCGGACGGCGGGGGCGTCGGACGCGCCGGTGGTGGTGGCGGCGGCGCTGCGCGGGGACGTGGTGCGGATAGAGGTGCAGGGGCCGCGCGGAGTGGGGGGCTCCGCCGGTCGTTCGGGGTCGGGTGGCGGGTCCGGTGCCGGGACCGGTGCGGGTGCGGTGCACGAGCCGCTGGCCCGGGGCGTGGCGCTGCTGCACGGCGGGATTCTGCAGACGCACGAGGTGCCGGGGCAGAGCGGCGGCGCGTATCTGCTGGAGGTGCCGGTGCAGGCCGCCGGGCCGGCGGCGCGGGCCGCGCGGGCGCGGGAGACCGCGGGGCGCGGGCGGGACACCGGGAACGAGACGACGGTGATGCCGGGCGCGGAGCCGCCGATGCGGGGGAGTGCGTCGAGGGGCGCGCGGGCTTCCGGGCGGTCGGCCGGGGCGGGGGAGTCGGGCGAGCCGGTCGGGGCCGGCGGGGCCGGTGCCGCTGACGGGTCTGCCGGGAGTGAGGGCGGTACGGCCGGTGGCGGGCGTACGGGCGGCGGGCGGCGCCGCCGCGCCGCACCCGCTTCGGCGGAGTCCGGCGCCGGAGCGGGGACGCCCCCGCGCGGCACGGGTACGGGCGGTACGGGCACGGGCCGGCGCCGGCGCGGAGCGACGCCTCCCGCGGGGGTGCCGGCGGGGGCCGACGGTCCCGCGGTTGCCGACGGTCCCGGCGGGGCCGGGATGTCCGCGGAGGGCGTTGCGGCGGCGGGGTTGCCGCCGGGTCAGGGTGCGGGCGGCGGTACGGGGCACGGTGGCCCGGGTGCGGCGGGCGGTCGCGGGGGCGGTGCCGCGGAGGCCGGCGGACCGGCGGCGGAGCCGGGGCCCACGCCCGGGCACGGTACGGCGCGGGGTGCGGCGGCGCACGAGGCGGTCGGCGGCGTCGCCGGGCAGGCGGCTCCCGGTGGCCCGGCGCCGGCGCACGGCGCGAGCGGGGGCGGCGGACAGCGGCGGGCGGCGCCGGACGAGGGGCAGGACGCGTACGGCGGCGGTGGCGGTGTGCCGGCGGGCGGTACGGGCGATGCGCAGGCCGAGGCCGGCACCGCGATGGGCGGTACCGGTGGCGCCGGGGAGGCCAGCGCCGTGGACACCGGAGCCGCGGCGCTCGGGCACGCCCTCCCCGGTACGCAGGGCCGCGGGCGGCGCCGGCGGCCCGTGGGCCAGGGGCCGGGCAGCCAGTCGCAGCAGGACCGCGGCGAGTCGGGTGAGCCGGCGACGGGCGGCCGGCGCCGGCCCGTGGGACGTGGCCCGGCGGGACCGGAAGGACCCGGGCCGGGCGGCCGGGGCGGGCACGCCGACCCGCACGGCTTCGAGGGACAGGGCGCGCCGGGCGGCCCCGGCGGCCCGGAGGGAAACGGCGGGCAGGGCGGCCCGGGTGGTCCCGGAGGACGCGGCGGTCCCGGCGGATTTGACGGTCCGGGCGGTCCCGGGGGTCCCGGAGGACCGGACGACCCGACGGGACCGGGCGGGCCGATCGGCCCCGGCGGCCCGGCCGGACCCGGAGGCCCCGGTGGACCCGGAGGACGCGGCGGGCCCGGTGGGCAGGCGGGACCCGGCCGAGGCGGCGCGCCCGGCGGGCCCCTCGGACCGGCGGCGCCCGGCGGCCCCGGGCGGGTCGGCCCGCACGGCCCGGCCGGTCCCGTGCCCCCCGGCGGCCCGGTCGCACACACCGGCACCGGCGCCCGGGCGGAGCAGGTGGACCACCCCTCACGTACGGGCCATGCCCCCGGCCACGCCGAACCCCCGGCACCCGCCGAGTACGACGACGACGCGGCCCCTGGCGGGCCCCCTTCGCGGGGCGGCAGGACCGGGCCCGCGTACCCGGCGGGCCCGGGCGAGTACGACGACGCCGGCCGCGGCCCGTCCCGTACGCGGGACGACCGCGACGGGTACGAAGACCCCGAGGGACCGGCGGGCGAGTACGGCGACGGCGCCGTGCCCGGCCCCGCCCGCCGCGCGCGGGGCAACCCGGGCGGGTACGCCGGACGCGGCGACCCCGGCGACCCGGCCACAGGCGAGTACGACCACGCCCCGGCGACACCCGGCCACGGCCGAGGCCGTACCCGCGGCAACCCCGACGCGTACGACGACGCCGCGGACCCGGCCCGCGGACGGGCCCGTGCGCAGGGCGACTCAGGGCGGGCCGGTGCTCCCGCGGCCGGCGCGTACGACGACCCGGCGACCGCAGGACGACTGGAGCCCGCCGACCCCGCCGGGCACCGGCCGGGTGCGGGGCAGCCCGCCGCTCTGCCCGCCTCGCAGCACTCCGCCGCGCCGCAGTTGCCCCAGGGCACCACCGACCCGGCCGTACGGAACGTACCCGGCACCCCCGTGCCTCCCGCCGGCACCGGGCCGGCGCAGCCGCAGCACCCCACCGGCCGTCGCCGCCGCCCCGCCGCGCCCGCCGAGACCCCGCAGGGCGCCCCCGCCCTGCCCCCCGGCGACCGGCACCGCCCGGGACCCGCCGCCCAGGACCCGGACACCGGCCCGTACCCCCACTCCCAGAACCCCGGCGGCGAGCCCTCCTACGCCGCCCCCGGCCCGCGCCGCGGCACCGGCCGCCCCGTACAGGACCCCGACACCGGCCCCTACCCCCACGAGGGCGGCCGCGGCCCCGGCGCCGCCGACGACACGGGCGAAGTGCGCACCGTACGCACCTCGCAGACCCCGCACCCCGGCCACGGCACCCCGGACACCGGGCACCCCCGCCGCGGTGACGCCGCTCCCGCCGTCCCCGCCCAGCACGACCCCCGCACGCAGGGCGACGGCCGCACGCAGGGCGACCCCCGCACGCAGAACGACCCCCGCACGCAGGGCGATCCCCGTACCCACGGTGGCGTCCCCCAGCAGCCCGGTCCGCAGGCCCCCGCCGCCCAGACGCCCGCCGCCCAGACCACCGGCGCCGACCCCCGCGTCTCCGGCCACACCCCCGTGCCCGTAGACCCGCGGCACGAGATGCAGACCCCCGCCCGCGGCGTCGACCCGCGCCGCGCCGCCCCCCGCGCGCAGCAGCCCGCCGGGAACTCCCCCGACACCCCCGCCGCCGCATCCGGCTCCGCCCCCGCGGCCCACGGCGGCGCCACCCGCTTCGCCCGCTCCGCCGCCACCCCCGCGATGCCGGCGCTGCCGGCGCAGCAGTCGGGCCCCATCAGCGTGCGCACCCTCGGCCAGGGCGTCGCCTACGTCGACCGGCCCTCCGGTCAGCCCGCGCAGGGCGGACCCGGCGGCGGCCAGGGAAACCGGGACGCCGACGGCAGCGGCGACGGTGGCGACGGCGGGCGGGACATCCCGGACGGCCCGAGCGCCGAAGGCGGCCGGGAGAGCCGGGGCGGTGCCCACCCCGCCCACGACCCGTACGACATCGGCGACGAGCCCACGGGCAGTCGCCGGCGCCTCGGCGCCGGCACACCCCAGGAGGGCACGCCCCCGCACGCCGCGCAGCAACACGCCCCGCAGCAACCCCACCGCCCGCCCCGCCCCGGCACCTCCGCCCGGCGGGACGCCATCGGGCGCGCCTTCGCCATAGGGGCACCCGACGCCTCCGCCGCCGAGGGTCCCGAACCCCTCGACGGCCGCCACGGCGTGGTCGAGGTCGCCGCGCAGGACCCCGAGACGACCCCGCTGCGGCTCGACGACGAGATGCCGCCCGAGCCGCTGGACAACCCGCGCCGGCTGCTCGTCTGGCCCGAGCCCGACGCCGCCACGCAGCAGGCGCTGACCGCGCGCAACTACCGGCCCGTCGTCGTCCACTCCCGCGAGGAGCTGGACGCGCAGATCTCCGTCTCCCCCGCCGGCCTCTTCGTGGACCCGCTGACCGGCCCGATCACCCGTACCGCGCTGCAGTCGCTGCGCACGGCGGCGGTGGCGGCGTCCGTCCCGGTGCTGGTCACGGCCGGCCTCGGGCAGGCGACCCGGGAGGCGGCGTACGGGGCCGACCCGGCGGTGCTGCTGAAGGCGCTGGCGCCGCGCGACAGCGAGCAGCACCCGCCGCGGGTGCTCCTCTTCGAGGAGAACCCCGACATCGCGGACGCGCTGGCGGCGACGCTGGAGCGGCGCGGCATGCAGGTCATGCACGCCACGTCGGACGAGGCGGCCGTGGACCTGGCGACGCGCTTCCGGCCGAACCTCGTGGTGATGGACCTGATGCGGATCCGCCGCCGGCGTACGGGCATCGTGGACTGGCTGAACGCGAACGGGATGCTCAACCGGATGCCGATGGTCGTCTACACGGCCGTGGACATCAACCGCGCCGAACTGCCGCGGCTGCGCTCGGGGGAGACGGTGCTGTTCCTGGCGGAGCGGTCGACGAGCGCGGAGGTGCAGAACCGGATCGTCGACCTCCTCGCCAAGATCGGCACCACGTAACCGGCGCCCCCGACGCGGCCGCGCACGAGGGCGGGAACGCCGGACCGCGCCGGACCGCCCACCGGCCCCTCACAACCGCGTGACCGTCAGCTCCCCGTCCGCGTACCGCCGGCGCAGCACCTTCTTGTCGAACTTCCCCACGCTCGTCTTCGGCACCTCCCCGATCCGCGCCCACCGCTCCGGCAACTGCCACTTCGCGATCCGCTCCCCCAGATACGCCCGCAGCTCCTGGTACGTCACCTCCGCGCCCTCGCGCACCACCACCGCCGCCAGCGGCCGTTCCTCCCACTTCTCGTCCGGTACGGCGATGACCGCGGCCTCCGCGACGTCGGGGTGGGCCATCAGGTGGTTCTCCAGCTCCATCGACGAGATCCACTCGCCGCCCGACTTGATGACGTCCTTCGACCGGTCCGTCAGCGTCAGATAGCCGTCGGCCGTGATCGTGCCGACGTCGCCGGTGCGCAGCCAGCCGTCCTCGCTGAACTTGTCCTCCGGCCGGAACGGCTCCCCGTCCGCGCCGCCGTAGTACGCGCCCGTGATCCACGGCCCGCGTACCTCCAGCTCCCCCGCCGACTCCCCGTCGTGCGGCAGCAGGTTCCCGTCCGGGCCGCGCAGCCGCGCCTCCACGCTGGCGGGGAAGCGCCCCTGGGTCAGCCGGTACGGGTACTCCGCCGCCGGATCCAGCCCCGGCGGCGGGTGCGCGATGCTGCCCAGCGGCGAGGTCTCCGTCATGCCCCACGCCTGCACGACGCGGATCCCGTGCCGCTCCTCGAAGCCCTTCATGAGCTGGGCCGGGCAGGCGGAGCCGCCGATGATGGCGGTGCGCATGGAGGAGACGTCGCGGGGCCTGGCGTCGAGTTCGTTGAGCAGCGCCTGCCAGATGGTGGGGACGGCACCGCTGATCGTGGGCCGGCAGGTCTCCATCATCTCGGCGATGGGGCCCGGCTGGAGGAAGCGGTCGGGCATCAGCAGGGACGTGCCGGCCATGAACGCGGCGTGCGGCAGCCCCCAGGCGTTGACGTGGAACATCGGCACGATCGGCAGCGCGAGGTCGCTCGGCGAGATGCCGAACCCCTCGCCGGCGAGGACGCCGAGGGAGTGCAGATAGATGGAACGGTGGCTGTAGAGGGTGCCCTTGGGGTCGCCGGTGGTGCCGGAGGTGTAGCACAGGGCGGCGGCCTCGCGTTCGTCGAGGACGGCCCAGTCGTACGACGCGGGGCGGCCGGCGAGGAGTTCCTCGTAGTCGTGGACGGTGACGTGGGTGCCGTCGAGGAGCGCGCGGTCGCCGGGGCCGGCGACGACGACGTGCTCGACGCCGGGCAGGTGCGGCAGCAGCGGGGCGAGGAGGGGGAGGAGGGTGCCGTTGGTGAGGACGACGCGGTTGCGGGCGTGGTTGACGATCCAGACGAGCTGGCGCGGGTCGAGGCGGAGGTTGAGGGTGTGCAGCACGGAGCCCATGGCGGGCAGCGCGAGGTACGCCTCCAGGTGCTCGGCGTTGTTCCACATGAGGGTGCCGACCGGCTCCTGCTGCCGTACGCCCAGCTCGTCGCGGAGCGCGTGGGCGAGCTGCGCGGCGCGGGCGCCGACTTCGGCGTAGGTCCGCCTGCGCGGCGGCTCGCCGGATCCGGTCCAGGTGAGGACCTCGGCGGAGCCGTGGATGGTGGAGCCGTGGGTGACGATCCGCGAGATGGTCAGCGGTACGTCCTGCATCGTGCTCAGCACGGAGGGCCTCCCTGGGGTAAGACACGCAGAGACACGCAGCGGTTACGCGCCAGTAGACGGTGGCGCTGATTCTGCTGGTGGCCGCGCACCTTGTCACTACCTCGGGAAGGGCTGTCTGCCCGCCCCCGCACCTACGCGCGGGTGCTCCCGCACCTACGCGCAGAGGGCTAGGCCGCCTGCGCCATCTCCCCCAGCCCCGTGTCCTCCCGGAGCTTCGCCAGCGCCCGCGAGACCGCGCTCTTCACCGTCCCGACCGACACCCCCAGCACGGCCGCGGTCTGCGCCTCGCTCAGGTCCTCGTAGTACCGCAGCACCACCATCGCCCGCTGCCGCTCCGGCAGCCGCAGCACCGCGCGCCACATCGCGTCGCGCATCGCCTGGTGCTCCGCCGGGTCGGGTCCCGGCACCGGGGTGGGCTCGGGGAGGTCGTCGCCCGCGGCGTACTCGTCGACGCGGCGCTTGCGCCACTGCGAGGTGCGGGTGTTGAGCAGCGCGCGGCGCACATAGCCGTCGAGGGCGCGCGGGTCCTCGATCCGGTCCCAGGCCAGATAGGTCTGCGCCAGCGCCGTCTGCAGCAGGTCCTCGGCGTCCCAGGGGCTGGTGGTCAGGGAGCGCGCGGTGCGCAGCAGCACCGGCCCCCGCAGGTTCACGTACGCCGCGAAGGTCGGAAGGGGCGGTCGTGCGGTGTCCGGCGCGGGGGCGTCGGTGGTGCTGGCTGTGGACATGGCTCCACGCTAGGAGCGGTACCCGGGTCGGCGGATCGCCCGGAGGTCGCGATGCGGGCTCCACCCGAGGGAGTAGGTACCGAGCCGGCCGGACCTCCCGTAGGTGGAGGTCCGGCCGGCCGACCCTTCGGGGTACTACGTCCGGGGTCCCACGACCGGCGGCGGTCACACGCGACCGCGCGGCCGCACCGTGACGGTGCGGCCGCGCGGCCATCCCCTGAGCACCCCGGACTGCGTGCGCCTTACCAGATGTTGGTGAAGACGAGCACCGTGTCCGACTGGTCGACGACGTTGCCGAAGCCCTGGACGTTGGCGGTGTTGGACTCGTTGTAGCCGCCGTCGCCGTTGTTGACCTGCTGGGTCTGGGCGTTGTTGCCGAAGTTGTCGTCACCGACGCCGCCGACCTGGCCGACGACCGCGGAGTGGGAGTCGTCGTTGGCGAACGCCCCGTTGTCTGCGTGCGCGACCCCTCCGAAGAGCGCGACAGCGAGCGGCAGAGAAGCTGCCGCGGCCAGGATGCGGGCCGTGCGAGTGCGTGCCATCTGTTCCTCCTGTGTAACGGAAGACGGTTCCGTTGTCGGGAGCCGACCGGGGGTCCCGGCCGCCTCTCCGGCGGTGTGCGACGTCGCGAGAGCATCGTGTCCCACGCCCTCCGAGAGATTCGCGAGCCGGTGTCCATTTCCTCCGCAGGCGTGATCGGCGGCGGGTAAACCCGCACAGCGGGACACTTTCGCGTATCGAACACTTGTACGAGACTGGAGGCATGGACAGCTCCGTACACAGCCACGCCCTCACCGCCGCGCTGGCCGCCGCCCGCCGCGGCCTGCCCGTCTTCCCGCTGTCCCGCGCGAAGCAGCCCGCGGTCCGCTCCCCGCACCACGCGGACTGGCCACGGGTGCCCTGCCGCGGGGAGTGCGGGCGCATCGGCCACGGCGTGTACGACGCGACGACCGACACCGACGCGGTACACACCCTCTTCGCCGCCGCCCCCTGGGCGACGGGGTACGGCATCGCCTGCGGCCGGCCCCCGCATCACCTGATCGGGCTGGACCTGGACGTGAAATCGGGGACTGACGCGCTCGGGGTGTTCGAGTCGCTGCTCGCCACGCACGGGATCGTGCTGCCGCCGACGGTGCTGATACTCACGCCCGGCGGCGGCCGCCACATCTGGCTCACCGGCCATCCGGACCACACGGTCCCCAACTCGGTGGGCCGCCTGGCACCCGGCGTCGACGTCCGCGGCACCGGCGGCTACCTGGCGGGCCCCGGCTCCCGCACCCTGCACGGCACGTACCGCCTGGCCCCCCGCTCGACCCGCGCCCCGGCCCCCGCGCCGAGGGCGCTCCTCCGCCTCCTCACCCCGCCCCCGCAGGACCCGCCACCGCCGCCCCCGGCCGACCACCCCCGCCCGGGCGAGCGCGGAGCGGACGCCCTGATCCGCTTCGTCGCCGCCTCCCACCCCGGCGAACGCAACGCCCGCCTGTTCTGGGCGGCCTGCCGCGCGTACGAGACGGGCCACGGCCGGGACGTGGCGGAGGCCCTCGTCCGCGCGGCGGTGGCGACGGGGCTGCCGGAACGGGAGGCGGCGGCGACGGTGGCGTCGGCGGCGAGACACACACCGCGCTGACGGCGGAAACCCGCGGCCCAGCCCCCGCCCACGGCCCCCGCCCCACCCGCGCCCCCACCGCCGCGGAAAAAATCTGCGGAGACCGGCCCGCCACCGATGAGTCGCGCGCCCCCGCTCCGTCTACCCCTGAGACAGCGCGCTCCAGGAGCCGACGACCACACCCCGGAGAGGGGCCACCACGATGCCGCACAAGATCTTCGTCAACCTGCCCGTGAAGGACCTGGACCGCTCGATGTCCTTCTTCACCGCCCTCGGCTACCGCTTCGACGAGAACTTCACCGACGAGAACGCCACCTGCCTCGTCATCACGGACGACATCTACGCGATGCTCCTCACCGAACCCTTCTTCAAGGGCTTCACCAAGAACGAGATCGCGGACACCACCACCGCGACGGAGGCGATCCTCGCCCTGAGCGTCGACACCCGCGCGGAGGTGGACGAGATCGTCGACAAGGCGCTGGCGGCCGGCGGCGGCGTCGCGAACGAGCCCAACGACCAGGGCTTCATGTACGGTCGCAGCTTCCTCGACCCGGACGGCCACCAGTGGGAGATCTTCTGGATGGACCCCGCCGCCGCCACCCCCGCCTGACCCCCGCCGACCACGCCGAAGCCCACCCCGCAGCCCGCCCCCATCCCCCACGCGACGCCGCCACGCGACCCGCTAGCCTTGGTCCCTGCCGCCGCCGGGCGGCGGCAGGGAGAGTTGCCCGAGTGGCCTAAGGGACCGGTCTTGAAAACCGGCGTGGCGTACCCCGTCACCGTGGGTTCGAATCCCACACTCTCCGCCGAGAAGCACCATCCCCGCAGGTCGAAAGCGGCGCCGTCATGCCCCGACGACGCCGCTTCCGCATGCGGCCTGTCTCACCCTGATACGCGGCCTTCCCACCGCTGACCCGTGCGAGCGGCCGTTCCTCTCGGCTTCCTCGCTGTCCGGCACCTCGGAGTCGTGGCAACTTCGTGCTCCGTCACGGGACTGGCCGAATCCCACCCTCCGAGGCAGGGTCGGGACCACGGGGGAATGGCATGGGCGCGTCATGCTTTGTGGCGTGTGACAGTTGCCCTTTCTCGCCGAGCCTCATTTCCAGCCGGCAGTCTGCGCGCCGCCCTCGGGCCGGGCCACGTGCACCCATTCCCTCCACCAAGCGAATTCCTCAAGAAAGGGACGCACCTGATGGAGACGTTCGGAAATTCTCCGGTCTCAGCCTTATCCCCGCGGCGCAGATCGGTACTGCTCGGCGGAGTCGGCGGTGCCGCGACGGCGGCGCTGGGCGCCCTGGGGCACGGCGGGACGGCCACGGCCGGCCAGTCCAGACGCTCGGCGGCGGAGGCGGTCGCCGACTTCGACCTGGACACCGGCAACTTCATCCGGGACGTGATCTCCCGGTTCCAGCCGGCTCACCCGCTGTACGCGGACATCGTCGGCCCCATGGATGTGACCATCTCGCAGCGGTACATCCATCTCTCGATGATCTCGTGGTTCGACGCGGTGGCGCCCTACCACCCGACCGCGCTCGGCGTGTACTCGCGGCTCGGCCGCCGCCCCTCCAGCGAGTCCGCCACCAACAGGAACAAGAACATCGCCGCCCTGCACGCCAATTACCACGTGACCAAGGACGTGGAGCTGGCGTGGGAGCCGCTCTTCCGGGAACTGATGACCGCGGTGGGCCTGGACCCCGACGACACGTCGGAGGACAGGACCAGTCCGGTCGGCATCGGCAACCTGGCCGGCAAGGCCGTCATCGCGG
Source organism: Streptomyces sp. WMMC500 (assembly GCF_027497195.1). NCBI lineage: Bacteria > Bacillati > Actinomycetota > Actinomycetes > Kitasatosporales > Streptomycetaceae > Streptomyces > Streptomyces sp. WMMC500. The sequence goes on along the minus strand of NZ_CP114905.1, from coordinate 4,774,412 downwards.
CCACCGAGCGGGACGGCATGAACCAGCTCGGCGACGAGGGCCGCAAGTACCACGGTCAGCCCTACGCGGACTACACCGGCTACCGGCCCGTGAACACCGCGTACGACCTGACCAACCCCTCGCGCTGGCAGCCGGTGCTGGGACCTCATCAACGCCGCCTCGCCATCCCGGGGCGGGGTGACAAGGGCATCTTCACCGTCCAGCAGTTCGTCACCCCGCAGATGCGGCTGACCAGGGCCCACACGTTCGACGACCCCGGCCGGTTCCGGCTCGCCCCGCCCGACCACGTCGATCACACCCGGCCCAGGGCGTACCGGCGCTCGGTGGACGAGATCCTGGAGGCGTCGGCCACGCTCACCGACGAGCGGAAGGTGAGGGCCGAGTTCTTCGACAACAAGCTGCTGGGCGTCGGCCTGGCGGGGCAGGTCGCGGCCGACACCCGCGGTCTGGACCTGGACGGCTGGATCCATCTCATGACCGCGATCTCGGTGGCGATATACGACGCACTGATCGCCGCCTGGCACTACAAGGCGAAGTACGACACGGCGCGACCGTTCAGCGCGGTCTCGCACGTGTACGGCGACAGCCCGGTGACCGCCTGGGGCGGTCCCGGAAGGGGGACGGTCGACGACATGCCCGCCAGCGAGTGGGCCGGCTACCTGAAAGTGGGCGACCACCCCGAGTACCCGTCGGGCTCCACGACGATCTGTTCCGCCCAGGCACAGGCGGCGCGGCGCTTCTTCGACGACGACGTCCTGGACTGGCGGCAGCCCTTCTCCGCCGGCTCGTCGGTGGTGGAGCCGGAGATCACGCCCGCCAAGGGCCTCGAACTCCACTGGCCCACCTGGACCGACTACAACCGGGACTGCGGCATCAGCCGGCTGTGGGGCGGCGTGCATTTCAAGAAGACGGCCGAGAGGTCCATCCTCTTCGGCGAGCAGTTCGGCGACCTGGCCCACGCGTACGTGCAACGGCACATCAACGGCGACGTCGAGGACTGACTGCCGACGTCGTAGAGCGATCTCCGTGAGTTCCTCCGGTGTGACCGAGAACGCCGCCACCGGTCGACGACGGGCCCGCTCGCGAAGCACCTGACGCGGCACAGTCCGACGCGCTCTGGCACGCACGCCCCCGACCGCCCCTCCGATGACCGCGGTCTCGTGCCGGAGCGAGCCCTTTCCGGACGCGGCTGCCCCGCGGGCCGCCGCTGACCGCCCCCCATGATCTGCCGTTGCCGCGCTGTCACCCTTCGGGGCCTCCCTTCGTGCCGGAGGCTGTCTCCTCCGCCCACCGCCGGCTCCAGGCGTTCAGCGGGCTCAGCGCCTCGACGAGAGCCTCGCCGAGCCGGGTGAGGTGATACGCGTCGTCATGCAGAACGAGGAGGCGGGCGCCGGTGAGTTCGCTGAGCCGGGTGCTGAGCACGCTGGAGGACATGCGCTCACAGCGGCGCTGCAGTTCACGGAAGCCTGCCGGGGCCTGACTCAGCTCCCACAGGATGCGCAGCGTCCAGCGCCGCCCGAGCAGGTCGAGTGCGGCCATGACGGGACGACCCGACTCGGATCCCCGTACCGGTACGCCCGGCCGAGGCGTTCTCGCTTCCATGCCGGCTCCTTGCGCTTCGACTTTCGAAGCATCATACTGATGCGAAAATCGAAGCAGGAGGGACCATGCCGCGCATCGAGCCGCTCACCCCGCCGTACCCCGCACCCGTCGACCAGGCGCTCCGCCGATGGATGCCTCCCGGCGTGCCGCACGAGCCGCTCGCGCTGTTCCGGGTACTGCACCGCCACCCGGAGCTGGCCTCACGGATGTTCGTGCTGGGAGCCGGGCTGCTGGGGCACGGGCTTCTCCCCGCCGTCGACCGCGAGATCGTCATCGCCCGCGTGACCGCACGCGCCGGCTGCGCCTACGAATGGGGCGCACACGCCGCGACCCTCGCCCCACAGGCCGGACTCAGCCCGGAACAGCTCCGGGCCACCGCCGACATCGACACGGCGGCCAACACCTCGTGGCCGCCACGCCACGCGGCACTGCTCGACGCGGTCGACGCACTGCACGACACGGCGCACCTCCCGCAGCCTGCCTGGGACGCCCTGCGCGTCCACTACGACGACGCCCAACTCCTGGAGTTCCTGGTGCTGGCCGGCTGGTACCGCACCATCAGCTACCTGGCCAACGGACTCCTCCTGGACGAGGAACCCTGGGCCGTCCCGTTCCCGGCACGCTGACCACCGGCCCCGGACACCCTCATCCGCACCCACATCCCGACCGGCCCGCCGAGGGGGATGATTCCCTACTCGTTCGCGGTGGGAACCGGCCGCTCCGGCCCGTCCAGCCACGCCCTCTCCCCCTCCGGCGTTACTGTCAGCCCAAAGCGCTCAAACCCCGGTCGGCCCTGGTCCACCCACCAGCCATACGCCGCCTCGACTTCGTCCCACAACCGCCGCGGCCCGGCCTGCACCACCTCGAACTCACTGCGGTCTGGTTCGCAGTCCGCCGTCGCCCAGGACACGACGGCCGTATCCCGCAGCCACAAGGTGTAAGAACCGTCCCGGTAGGACTCCATCCAGGGAAAGGCCTCCGGCACCTGCAGTCCGATGGCGAACATCACCGGCCAGTCGCCCACCGCATCCGGGGAGAGGCCGGTCAGAGACTTCACACCGTCCGCCGGCCAGGGCTCGCCCCGGAGGTATTCGCGGACATGCGGACGCTTCGTACGCTGCGACCGCAGCCGCATGAACGCCGAGGACCCCGCGAACCGGCCCGAAGCCGTGCCATCGTCAGCAACCGTCAGCCGGGCAATGGCTTCCCCGCCGTACGTCGGCCCCCACGGCGCCACGATCACGCCGCCCGGCTTGGTCTGCTCCAGCCAGGCCGACGGGATGCGGCCCGTCGAGCAGGTAGCAATCACGCGGTCGTAGCGAGCGCGTGGGGCGTAGCCCTGGGTGCCGTCGGCGACCACCGTGGTCGGGTGGAAGCCGGCCTTCTGGAGTCGCATGCTCGCCGCCTGGGCGCTGGGCTCGTCCACCTCAACCGTGACGACGTTGTTCGAGCCCAGCCGGTGGCTGAGCAGCGCCGCGTTCCAGCCGGTGCCGGTGCCGATCTCCAACACCGTGTGACCGTCGTCGATGCTCAGCGCGTCCAGCATGGCGAAGACCATGCTGGGCATGGAGTTGGAGCTGGAGGGAATCTTGCCCCTGCCAGGGCCGGTGTAGGCGCCGTCGTCCCACTGGGTGGTAATCGGGGCATCGCGGTAGACCGCTTCGCACCAGAGGTCCGGCTCTTCCGAGCGAATAACTCGGTCGCGAGGTCGGTTCATGCCGGCCTGGCCGGGCCAGATGACGTCCGGCACGAACAAGTGCCGCGGCACCGCCCCGAAGGCGGGCAGCCACTCCCCAGGTAAGGCGCCCTTGGCCAGGAGCGCGGAGGCCAGCCGCCGGAGACCGGCCTCCGCCTTCTCGTGCGTGGTCATTCAGCGTCCGTCCGCCGGGCCCTGGCCATCGTTGGTGTTGCCGCCCTCGTCTGAGCCACCACCACCGTGCTTGTTCCCGCTGTCGCTGTCGTCCTGCGGGTTGCCGCCGTCCGCCATCGTGCGCCACCACTGCATGGGTGTCCTCCTTGCGTCGTCGAGTTCGGTCGGTCAGTGGGCAGGCCGCCGGAGCCGATCCGACAGCGGTCCGGCCGACCGCGGTCCGGGAGCGTCGTCGGACTGCGGACCGAACCGCCCCGCTTTCCTTCGCCTCCGTGATCGACGCTAGGGATCGCCCGGCTGGCCGTTCAAGGAGTTTGCGCATGTTTGCGGGTCAAGTTGACCTGACCACAAGAGAGTTACACGCTGACCCGAGTCCGCAAACTTCCGCAACGACGCCGACAGGAGGGCGATCATGCAATTAACGTTTCTCGGCAAGGAGTCCAACCCCACGGAGTCACCCACGCTGTACGCCTCGGACCGTGACACCTACGTCGTGCAGGGCTGGAAGGTCACCAATCCGGAGATCACCGACAAGCTCGACGTTCCGAGCGGCCAGACCGTCGTGGAGGTGCCGGCCGCCCTGTTCGCACACCTCGCGAAGGACGGTGTGACCGGTACGGTGAGCACTTGGACGCACCCCATCGTGCACGTCACGGGTGGCGGCACCTGCATCGTGCAGGGCACACGCGTCGGCGATCGTGAGGCCCTGGGGCAGATGCGCATCCCCGATCACGAGGATTGCGTCGAGGTCAGCAAGGCTGCAGTCAAGGCGCTCTTGGAGGAAGCCGCCGATGAGCCTGATCACGGCTGAAGAGCGAGACAAACTGTTCTCGACCTTCAAGCAGGAAGCGTTCCACCTGGAACTGCAGGACGAGTATCACGTCTCCATCGAGGACGGCCCGTACGCCAAGTGGCTCAGCGGCGAACCTGACGACTTCGCCTGGTTCCGCCCCTGGCTGGAGCAGGTGCACGCGCTCGCCACCACCGGCAAGACCATACGCCGGGTCCGGGTGGTGAGCGAGCCGGTCACCGACTACATCCGGTGGGAGCTGGCACTCACCCCCATGAACCACGAGGCCGGCGAGGATATCCGCTGGCTGCCCCGCCGCCGGCTGCCGGACGGCTTCCGGTTTCCGGCTGAGGGCCATGACTGGTGGCTGTTCGACGAGGACACGCTGGCCGTGACCCACTTCCGGGCTGACGGACGGTTCGACGGTGCCGAGCTGATCACCGATCCGGCTGTCGTCGGCGAAGCGGTGCAGGTGCGCGACCGACTGTGGTCGCTGGCCCTCCCTTACGCCGACTACCGGCCCTGATTCCGCCGTGTCTCACCAGGCTCAACAAGCCCGCGAGTCGTTCGGCACCCGGCTGCGAGAACTCCGCAGGGACGGCGGGCTCACCGGCCGGGCGCTTGCCACGGCGGCGGGCTGGCATCTGTCCAAGGTGTCTCGGATCGAGCACGGCAAACAGAACATCAGCGAAGGTGACCTGCGCGTCTGGTGCCGCATCGTCGGTGCCGAGGAGCAGTTGCCCGACCTCGTCGCCACCGTGCGCAACATCGAAGCCATGTGGGTGGAGTGGCGGCGTATGTTCACGGCTGGCGCCCGGCAACCGCAGAAACGCTCCCTCTCTCTGTACCAGCGAACGACGACGTTTCGCATCTACCACCCGACCGTGGTCTGGGGAACGCTTCAGACCGCCGACTACGCTGCCGCCGCCTTCCGGCAGGTCATCAACTTCCTGCAGATTCCGGACGACACCGAGGACGCCGTGGCCCTGCGGATGCAACGGCAGCAGTTCCTCTACAAGGGCGATCGGCGCTTCAGCGTCATCCTCGGCGAACAAGCCCTCAGCACCAACTTCGGCGGTGCCGACGTCATGCGCGGTCAGCTCGACCGCCTCCTGGCCGTTATGACCCTGCCGCGCCTGAGCCTGGGGATCATCCCGCGCACCGCAGAACAACTGATCTGGCCCGGCAACCCGTTCAGTCTCTTCGACGACCGTCTGGTCGTGGTCGAGACCTACTCCGCCGAGCTGACCGTCACCCAACCCCGCGAACTCACTTTGTACGAGCGGGCCTTCTCACTGTTGCAGCAGTCGGCGGTCTACGGGGCGGAGGCCCGGGCGTTGATCACAGCGGCGTTGCGAGAGTGGGAACGGGAGGAGTGAGCCTTCGCTCAGTCGGCGCTTTCGGGCCATCTGTCGTGCTCTTGTAGGAGAGAGCGATACATCGCAAACTTCTTGGGATCGGTGTGCACCGAATACGACCAGTGCGAGTCTCCACATGTGACGTGTATGTGCTTGGTGGTTGGATCGAACCACACGCCGTGCTCGATATACACCGTGCGTGTTCCCGTACTCAAGCGGGTCTTGGGGGCCACTGGGATCCTCCCGTGGGTAGGCGTCGGCACACGAGGTGTCGATTCGGGCGTGGCCAGTCTGGTACAGCAGTGAGGGCGAGCCCAGATGCCGTACGGCCCTACTCCCGAACCGCCAGCCGCGGTGCACCAACGGCGTAGCGTCACTTCGCCGCATCGATCCGAGCTGGAGAACACGGCTTCTGACGAGCAGCCCTGTTCTGAGATTCAGGCGGTGATCACAAGCCTCGGTTCTCGTTGTTCGATATCGCCTGCTGCCGCCACTTGTCCGCCATGCCGAGTAGGCGCTGTACCTCCGGTTCGGGGTGCGAGAACGTCTCAGTCAATCGAGCGGCTGAGGGGCGACCGGAAGGGGTTCGCTGTAAAGCCAGGTGAAGGTGCGATCCGGTTCGAGGCGGGCCTGTCCCCAGTGGATCGCGTGAATCCCCTCTTCGGCGTTCGACGTGAAGAACACGCATACGAGCCGCGTCGCGGCTCCCAACTCCTCGAATACCTCGTGCAGTTGCTCGTACTCCTCCGTCGTCAGATCGTCATCGAGAGGGAACAGTCCTTCCCGTGGTGGCGGACCGTGGCCCCAGAACACCCGACGACGGGTGGGGGAAGTCTGGGACGGGAATCGTGCACGCTCAAGCGGCTTCGGACGATCCGAGTATCTGAAGGGGAAGAGGGCGTGATCATTGATCACCGCGTAGTCGTACCCGCGCAGGTCGCGTACGTCCTCACCCAGCTCCCGTGCGGCTTCCGCCAGATTTTCACGTACGAGCTGCGCCAAGGTCACTCCATACGGGCTGCGCCTCTTCAGCCCGGCCGTGAGGTGCACGGCGTGAGCCCGGGCGTGGGCCCGGGCCAGTTGCTCGGGTACCGCCGCAGCGAGTCGGCCCGCCTTCGCACCAAACCTCTCCACCGCCCAGTCCGAGGTCATGCGGTAGTTCCCTCCCTCAATGGCGCGTCACTTACGGTGTGACACGCATGCGAAGCGCACACAAGGGGGCGATGGGGGTCGCACGGGGGCAGACAGGGCACAGTGAGGCCCCGCCGGTGATGGCTGAGGCCTCAGGCGAAGGTGATGACCGAGCGGTTGGGCGGGCTGGACTTGGCCATCGCCTCCAGGGCGGCGCTCGCGCCCTCCAGGCCGATCGGGGTGTGGTCCGGCACGATGCCGTGGGCCGCGGAGAAGGCGAGGGTGTCGCGGGCGTCGTGGGGGGAGCCCGAGGGGTTGAGCATGACGCGGAGGCGGTTCAGGACCATCGGGGCCGGGGGGAGTACCAGCGGGGTCTCGTCGTAGCCGCACAGGACGAGGGTGCCGTCGGGGGCGAGGCCCGTCAGCGCCGCGGTGGCCGCGGCGGTGGAGGGGGCGGCGTTGAGGATCAGGTCCGCGCCGCCGTCCCAGGCCCGTAGCGCCTCGGCCGGGTCGGTGTCGCCGGTGGCGACGTAACGTTCGGCGCCCAGTTCGCGGGCCGCCGCCTCGCCGCGGCGCGAACGGCCCACGGCGGCGACGCGGGCGCCCATGGCGACGGCGTAGCGGATGGCCAGCGCCCCCACGCCGCCGGTGCCGATCACCGCGACGCGGGAGGACGCGGTGATCCCGCCCCGGCGCAGGCTGTTGAACGCCGTCAGCCCCGCGCACATCAGCGGCGCCGCCGCCACCGGGTCGAGCCCGTCGGGCAGCGGCGTGACGAAGTCGGCCTTGAGGACGGCGTACTCGGTGTAGCCGCCGTCCATGACGATGCCCGTGATCCGCTTGCCGGGGCAGAGGATCTGCTCGCCGCGTACGCACTGGTCGCAGCGCCGGCAGGAGTCGCCGAGGAACTGCGCGCCGACCGCCGTGCCGACCGCGGGCCAGGAGACGCCCGGGCCGAGGGCGGCGACCTCGCCGGTGATCTCGTGCCCGGGGACGACCGGGAAGCGGGCCAGCGGCCAGCGGCCCTGGAGCAGGTCCAGGTCGGTGTGGCAGACGCCGCACGCGATGATCCTGACGAGCACCTCGCCCGGTCCGGGCTCGGGCACCTCGCGTTCGGTGAGGGTCAGCGGCGCGTCGGCCGCGGTGGCTACAGCCGTGAGCATGAAGGCCTCGATCCTTCGCCGTGTGGGGACGAATCTAGTCCCGCGCTCCCCGTATCCGGGTGATGACCGGCCGTGAGTGACCGCGCTTCGCCGCGGTGCCGAGCGTGGATCGGGTTCACGTGGTGCGGGCGCCGTCGCGGGCAGGTCGCACCCCTACAGCGGCAGCCCCCGGTCGAACACCACCATCGTCCGCCCCGCTCCGTCGTAGTCCTCCGCCACCCGCGCCGTGAATCCCAGCCTCCGGTGGAACGCCTGCGAGCCCGTGTTCGCCACCGACGTGATCGCCTTCAGCCGTTCCGCCCCCTGCCGGGTCGCCGCCGCCGCGAACGCCTCGTACAGCGCCCGGCCCAGGCCCGTGCCGCGGGTGTCGTCACGGGTGGCGATCAGGTGGACGTATCCCGTACGGGACGGGGTGACGAAGCCGAAGACGTAGCCGCGGATGCCGTCGGCCGCGCGGGCGACCAGGCAGGTGTCGCCGAACTCCTGGACCATCGCCAGCAGGTGCAGCGCGCGGAGGTCGCGTTCGCCCCAGTAGCGGGGGTGGTCGGCGAGCACCCGGTGGAAGTCGTCCGCGTCCGCCGGCCCGATGCGCGTGCCCTCGATGGTCATGCCGTCGCTCCCTCGTCGCCGCTACGGCGTCCTGTCCGCCAGCGCCTCGGTGATCTGGTGGGTCGTGGCGCGGGCCACGTGCGGGTTCGTCGCCGCGTACGCCGTGTACGCGCTGAGCCCCGTCGTCAGCGCCCAGCCCCGCCCCCGCGCCCACGCCGCGTCGTCCGCGCCCAGCGCCTCGCGGAACGCGGCGCGGGGGCCCGGGTCCAGCAGGGTCCAGGCGATGACCAGGTCGCAGACCGGGTCGCCGACGCCCAGGCCGCCGAAGTCGAGGACGGCGCTCAACTGGCCGGCCCTGGTGAGGATGTTGCCGTTGTGCATGTCGCCGTGGAACCACACCGGCGGCCCGTCCGGGTCACCCGCCTCGACGGCCGCCTCCCACACCGCCGTCAGCGCGCAGGCGTCGAACGCGCCGGCCGCGCCCACCGCCGCGATCGCCGCCCGCGTCGTACGGTCGCGGTCCCGCAGCGGCACCGCGGGCGAGAGCAGCGCGTACGACGCGTCGGAGGGCGGCAGCGGCAGACTCCGCAACGCGCCGAGGAACGCGGCCAGGTCGGCCGCCGCCTCCGCCGCGTCCGCCAGGCCGCCGGGGGCCGCCGTCCGGCCGTCGAGCCACCGCGACACCGACCAGTGCCACGGGTAGCCGAACGCGGGCTCGCCCACCTCCAGCGGCGCCGGCACCGCCAGCGGCAGGTGCGGGGCGAGGCGGGGCAGCCACAGGTGTTCCTTCTGGGCCTGGCCCGCCGCCCAGTCGCCGCGCGGGAGGCGTACGGTCATGGCCTCGCCGAGCCGGAAGATCACGTGGTCCGAGCCGCCGGGGCGGAGGGGGCGGAGCGGCAGGTGCGCCCACCGCGGGAACTGCGATGCCAGCAGGCGCCGGGCCAGCGCCTCGTCGACGGCGGGGGTGACGGGTGGAGTGCCGGCGGTGCCGGCCGCGGGGGCGCCGGCGGTGGTCTCGGACGGCAAACGACTCTCCTCCCGTCCTGCGGTCCGCCTCATCCCATCCCCCGGACGCCCGCGCTGTCGAACGGTTTTCCGCCGCGCCCGCCCGGCGCCCGGCCGCCGTCAGACTGGCGGCATGCCTTTCCCTGACGAACCGCAGATGGCGGCCGTGCTGGCGTACCGGCCCGCGTGGCCGCGGGACTTCGCGCGGCTGGCCGGTGAACTACGGGCCGCCCTCGGCCCGTACGCGCACGCCGTCGACCACATCGGGTCCACGTCCGTGCCGGGGCTGCCGGCGAAGGACTGCGTGGACATCCAGATACGGGTGGCCGCGCCGCTCGGCGAGGAGCCTCTCGTCCGGCTGCTCGGCGCGGCCGGCTACCGCCGCCGCCCCGAGCCCTGGAACCGCACCGAGGTCTCCGGCGGGCGGGAGTGCCGCAAGCTGGTGTTCGCGCCGCCGGTCGGCGCGCGGCGGTGCAACGTCCACGTACGCGAGGACGGCGCCCCGAACGCCCGCTTCGCGCTGCTCTTCCGCGACTACCTGCGCGCGGACGGCGCGGCGCGCCGGGCGTGGGGCGAGTTCAAGTCGCGGCTAGCGGACGGGTTTCCGGAGCTGAGGGCGTACGGGCAGGTCAAGGCGCCGGCGACGGAGGTCCTGATGATCGCGGCGGAGCGGTGGGCAGAAGTGACGGGATGGGTTCCGGGGAATACGCGTGACTCGAAAATCGAACACGTGTCAGAATAACTCCCGTGACCCACACCTTCCCCGAAGACCTCGTCCAGACCCAGCGCGACTGGTACGCGGTGTACCGCAGGCTCGCCGAGGAGCCGCGGCACAGCGCCAGCGAAACCGCGGTCCTGCGGCGGCGATTGCTGCGGCTGTCGGTGCGGGTGTCCACGCATCCGTACTGGCAGACGGCGGGCGGCCGGCTGCCGTCCGCCCGGATGGCGCTCAAGGAAGCGGCCTGGGCGCAGGCGCGGGCGGAGGCCGCCCGCAGGGGATGACGGCCGGTGGAGGTACGGAGGAGACGCATGCCGTACGGGCCGGTGTACGGGTCGCGACCGGGCCGGGCCCGAACAGGGGACGGGCCCGGCGCGGGCCGGTCAGGAGGGCAGGCCGGTCCGACGGCCGGTCCGGCGGGCCGGGTGCGGGGAGGTTCCGGCCGGGGCAGTGACGGGTTCCGGCCGAGAGCCGGTCCGGGTCGGGTGAGGGGCGGGGCCGCATGAGGGACGGCCCCGACACCCGGCCCGGACCTCCCCCGCTCTGTAGCGCCGCCCCCCATCCCCCCGTTCCCGGCCCTCCGTTCCCTGCCCCTCGCTCTCCCGTACTCCGCCCCCTCCGCACCGCGACGGCCGGGCACCCCGCCTCGGGGTGCCCGGCCGCTCGCGTCAAGCGGGGTCCGTCAGTCGTCGCCCTCGCGTTCGCCGAGGGTGATGTCCACGGTCTTCTGGTCGCCGCCGCGCTCGTAGGTGATCTCCACCGTGTCGCCCGGCTTGTGCGCCCACAACTGGGCGATCAGCGTCGGCCCGCTGTCGATGATCGTGTCGTCCAGCCTCGTGATCACATCGCCGGGCTGCAGTCCCGCGTCGGCCGCCGGGCCGCCGGGCGTCACCGGGTCGCCGGCCGCGTCGCTGCCCGACTCGCTGACCTTCGCACCCTTGCCCTGGTACGAGTTGTCGACGGAGACGCCGATGATCGCGTAGACCGGCTCGCCGGTGTCGATGAGGTCCTGCGCCACCCGGTCCGCCTGGTTGATGGGGATGGCGAAGCCCAGCCCGATGCTGCCGCCCTGGCCGCCCCCGAACGGACTGCCGCTGTCCGCCGGCCGGATCGCGGAGTTGATACCGACGACGTTGCCGTCGTGGTCCAGCAGCGGGCCGCCGGAGTTGCCGGGGTTGATGGAGGCGTCGGTCTGCAGGGCGTTCATGTACGAGTCCGTCTGGCCGCTCGCGTCGCCGGAGGCCACCGGGCGGTTCTTGGCGCTGACGATGCCGGTGGTGACCGTGCCCGACAGGCCGAACGGGGAGCCGATGGCGATGGTCTGGTCGCCGACGTCGACCTTGTCGGAGTCGCCGAGCGGCAGCGGCGTCAGATTGGCGTCGGAGGCGTCGGTCAGCTTGATGACGGCCACGTCGTAGCCGCTGGCCTGGCCGACGACCTCGGCGTCGTACGTCTTGCCGTTGGAGAACGTCGCCGTCAGCGACCCGCTGCCCTCGGCGCCCGCCACGACGTGGTTGTTGGTGAGGATGTGGCCCTGCTTGTCGTAGACGAAGCCGGTGCCGGTGGCGGCGCCGCCCTCCTCGCCGGTGCCGGTGTCACCGGACGCGCCGCCGGCCTCCAGGGTGACGACGCTGGGCAGCGCGTTGTCGGCGATGGCGGCGACCGAGCCGGGCGGGTTCTCGATCTCCTGCCCGTCCTGCGTGCCCGAGACGGTCGTGGACGTGCCGCTGGAGTCGTCCTCCGCCGCCCAGTACCCGATGCCGCCGCCGATCCCGCCGCCGATCAGTGCGGCGACGAGCGTGGCCGCGACCACCGTGCCCACGCGCCGGCCGCCGTTCCCCGGCGGCCGGGGGCCGGACTCCCAGCCGCTGCCGCCGGGCGGCGGGGCGCTGCCCCAGCCCGGCTGGGTGGGGGGCGGCGAGCCCGCGGGTTCCGCCGGTGTGGCGCCCGCCGGGGAGGTGCCCGCCGGCGGCGGGGGCGGGGGCCACTGCGGGCCGGCGCCGCCGGACGAGCCGGCGGCGCCGCTGGGCCCGGTCTGACCTCCGGCGGGCCCGGTGCGGTCGCCGTCGGAGCCCCTGCCGCCCGCGGCGCCGACCGCGGCGAACTGCTCCGTACGCGCCTCACCGTGCCCCCCGGCACCCGGACCACCGGGGGAGCCGGCAGCGTCCGAACCACCCGGCCCCTCCGGTCCCGCCGGCCAGGCGCCGCCGGCCGCTTGGTGCGAGCGCTCGGGAGACTCGACCGGAGACCTCGCTCCCGCATCCGGCGGCGGGAAGTCCGGCCGCGGAGGCGTCGCGCCGTCGTTCTCGGTGCTCACAGCTCTCTCCTTCGCGTCTCTCACCAGGTGCAGGTTTGCGCCTACCCGCCCCACCAGAGTCCCGCACGGCCTGTCAGCGGACGGTAAACCGGACCTAGTCTTTGGCTGACATCCTTTACTTCGGACATTCCCGGCGCATCCCCTGGGTGGCAGGCGAGGGCCGGGCCGACCGGCGCGCCCGGTGGCAGGATGGGCCGGTGAGCCATGTACCAGCGGATCGGCCGTACGGGCGTACGGAGCCGGGACCGCCCGCCGTCGTCGCGCACCGGGGTGCGTCCGAGGAGGCGCCGGAGCACACGCTCGCCGCGTACCGCACGGCCATCGAAGAGGGCGCCGACGCGCTGGAGTGCGACGTACGGCTCACCGCCGACGGTCATCTCGTCTGCGTCCACGACCGGCGCGTCAACCGTACCTCCGACGGCCGCGGCGCCGTCTCCGCTCTGGAACTCGCCGACCTCGCCGCCCTCGACTTCGGCTCCTGGAAGGCCCGCGAGGCACGCCGCGACGAGGTGGGCCGGCGCCAGCGCGAGACGCCGGAGGAGCCCGACTGGGAACGTACCTCGGTACTCACCCTGGAGCGCCTGCTGGAGCTGGTGACCGACGCCGGGCGCCGGGTGGAGCTGGCCATCGAGACCAAGCACCCCACCCGCTGGGCCGGGCAGGTGGAAGAGAAGCTGGTCGAGCTGCTGCGCCGGTTCGGCCTCGCCGGCCCGCCGGCGCCCGGCGCCCACGGCGGCGGCGGCGCGCTCCGTACAGCCCCCGGCGCCGCCCCCGCCGGCGACGACGGCGACGACGCCGCCTCCCTCGTACGGGTGATGAGCTTCTCCGCCCGCTCCCTGCACCGCGTCCGCGCCGCGGCGCCCGCCGTCCCGACCGTCTTCCTCATGCAGTTCCTCCTCCCCCGCTTCCGCGACGGCCGCCTCCCGCGCGGCGTGGGCATCGCGGGACCGAGCCTGCGCATCGTCCGCGCCAACCCCGGCTATGTCGCCCGACTTCACCGCGCCGGCCACCGCGTCCACGTCTGGACCGTCGACGAGCCCGACGACGTCGCGCTGTGCGCCCGCCTCGGCGTCGAGGCCGTCATCACCAACCGCCCCCGCCAGGTCCGCGCCCAGCTCGACCGCCTCGGCTACGACACACCGCCGACCGGCGATGCATGACTACGCGTAGTACGGCGGCGCGCGCACTGCGTACGGTTACGTAACGAGTGCATCAACGGTGGGCGGTTGGCCGGTTTCCGATCCACCCCGCGGGGGCATTGACTCCCTGTTGCGGGGCGAGGAGATCGCTGGGGGTGGTGATGTTCGTGGTGGCACAGCAGGCGCCGGCTTCGTCCATGGCCGTTCCCCACGGCCCGGACGGAGTAGGGCTCGCGCGCCGCCGGTTGCGCGCCGACCTGCGCGCCCGGGGCGCCGCCGAGGCGACCGTCGACGACGCCGTACTCGTCCTGTCCGAACTGCTCAGCAACGCGTGCAGGCACGCCAGACCGCTGGCCACACCGGCGGCGACCGCGGACGCCGAACTGCTCGTGCCCGTCCGCGCCGACGCCCGGCCCGCCGCCGTCCCCGGCCAGGACCCGGCGCCCGGCGCGGAAGCCGCGCCCGCCGCTGTCCAGCACTCCGAAGACTCGCCCGCCGCCGCGGGCCCCGGTACCGCGGACACGCGCGTACGGGCCGACTGGCACATCGATCCGGACGGCCGCGTCACCGTCGCCGTCACCGACGGTGGCGGACCCACCCGGCCACTTCCCGCCACACCCTCGGTCACCGCCAAGGGCGGCCGCGGCCTGGCCATCATCTCCTCCCTCGCCTCCGACTGGGGCGTGCGCTACGACGCCGGCCCCCTCGGCGAGGTCACGGTCTGGGCGTCCCTGCCCGGCCACTGACCCGGGCCGGACCCGCACCGACCCGCACCGACGCGGGCGGCACCCGCCCCCGAACCCCGGGCGGAAACCGGGCGGCAGGCGGGTCCACGGCCGCGCAGCGGCCCCTGCGACTAGGCTCCGTGCGGTACGTGACACCGTCCGCACGTGACACCGTCCGCGCCCGAACGGAGCATTCCAGCCATGGCGAAGAAGCGCCGCCCCCGTACGAAGGCATCCCAGCCCGCCACCGTGCCCGACGGCGACGTCCCCGTCGTCGGCGCGCGCGAGCCCTGCCCGTGCGGCTCCGGCCGGCGGTACAAGGCATGTCACGGCCGCGCCGCCGCGCAGGCCGTCACCGAGCTGGTCCGCCGGCCCTTCGAAGGGCTGCCCGGCGAGTGCGACTGGGTGGCGCTGCGCGAACTCGTCCCCGCCGGCACCGCCCCCCTCACCCTCACCGCGGGCCTCCCCGACGACGTACCGTCGCTCACCCTCGCCACCGTGCTGCCCATGGCCTGGCCCGCGCTGCGCCGCGACGACGGCGCCGTGCTCCTCGGGCTGCAGAACGACACCTCCTCCGGCGACATCAGCCGCGACCTCGCCGACGTACTGCAGCGCGCGCTGACCACCACCCCCGGCTCCCCCGTCGAACCCGCCGCGCTCACCGGCGCCGGCGACGGCCCGCGGCTCCAGGACCTCCTCGACACCACCGAGGCCCTGCGGCCCGTCGTACACGACGGGTTCGAGTTCTGGCTGGACGACGCGGAGTCGGCCTCCGGCGAGGTCGCCGCGTCGCTGGAACGGGCCAACGCCGCCGCGATCCCCACCGCCCGCCTGGGCGGCGTCGAGGCCGCGTACTGGTGCGAGGCACCCGAGAAGAACCACCTGCGCTGGGTCATGCCCCACCCCGAGGAACAGCTCCTCGACGCCCTCGCCCGGCTGCACGCCGCCGGCGGCTCCGCGCTCGCCGAAGACACCCGCCTCGTCGGGTCCTTCCGCGCGCACGGACTCGTGGTGCCGGTGTGGGACCTCCCGTCGTCCATGACGGCGGAGGACTGCGAGAAGCCCGCCGCCCGGTTCGGCGAGCGGCTGGCGGAGGCGCTGGCCGTCACCGAGCCGCTGACGGGGGCGGAACGCAAGGCCCGCGGCGGCCTCTCCAACCGCCAGGTGACGCTGAGCTGATCACCTGCATACCGTGCGGTATGGCGGGTCCATCATTTGACGGGAATTCCGGCGTTCGAATTTGCGAAACGCCGAAGAGTTGTTACGGTCGCTGTAGCCCGGTCGCTGGTGCATCCCCCGTCGCCAGCGGCCGGGTCATTACATGCCCGGCCCCGGCGACTTTCGCCGCCGAAGGCGCGGGGCCGCGGAACGCAAAGGTCAGGCGGCGCGCGCGGATCGCCTTACGGCATGTCTGCCCGAGGTCCCGGCCGAGGGCCGCGCGCCCGTACGCGGCGCGCGACCCCCGCGCGTCCCTCCGCCGGCGAACCGCCCGTGATGCGGCGGACGATTCGCCGTCACGTCAGCCGGCGAACCAGCCGGCGAACCTTCAGCCGACGAACCTGCTGCCCTCGCCCGGGGCCGCCACCACCGCCGCCACGAGCACGTCGACCACCGACGCCACGGGCGGCAGCCACGGCGCCCCGCCGTCCGGCCGCGGCGCCCGCTCCCAGCGGACCCGCCCCGCGCCCGTCTGCGACGGCGGCAGGGCCAGATAGCCGCCCTCGCCGTGGAAACCGAGCGACGCCGGCACCCAGCCGTGCTCGCCGAGCAGCTCGCCCAGCTCGTCGTAGCCGTAGCTGGCCACCAGCAGCGCCCAGCGCTCCGGCGTGGCCACCACCGGGCCCGTACGCACCCCGAGCCGGTCCAGCCGGGTCAGCGCCCGCGCGGCGGTCACCGCCGGCAGGCTCACCGCGCTCGGCGCGCGGCCACCGGTGGCGAGCAGCACCGGCGCGTCCGGCCGCTGCTCCCACCACCAGCGGACCATGCGCGGGTCCGTGGTCGCGGCGAGCACGCCGGGGTCGTAGGGATGTGCTCCGGGCGCGGCGCACTCCGCATAGGGGCAGGTGCACTCGCGGTCATGCGGCCGGGCCGCCGGTTGCAGGGATCCCTGTGATTCCTGCGAATGCTGCGATTCCTGCGATTCCCGCGTCCGGTCGCGGCGGCCGGGCCGCCGCGGTTCCAGGCCCGCTCCGGGCACGACGGGCCACTGCCACTGCGAAGCGAACGTCAGCGCCGCGTCAGGCAGCGCCCGCTGCCCGTTACGCCTGCGCCGCTTTCCGGGATATTCGCGCATAAGCGCTCATCCTTCCGTGGCACCAGGGTCTGCTGGCCGATCACCTTGCGAGGGTCATACAGTCACTGCGGTCTCGGTGCGGTGTCTGTGCTGCGTCGGTGCGCTTCTCGGTGCGTCGGTGCGTGCGTCGGTCGTGCGATGGCGCGCCACGCGTCGGCGGGGCCCGGGCTCTGTTCTGTAGGACGCAGTGCCGCCTGGGCGGGTTCCTGCCGTTGCCGGCTTGTGTGGGGACCTCCGTGTCGAAATCCAGTCGACCGCAGTTGAACAGAGCACCCATCGATTTTCAGCCAAACACAGATGCCTCGCGGACACCACCCTGTGCGAGCCGACAACGCTGGACATCGCCTCATCAGTCCGTGTAAATGTGGATCTATTGCGAGTGGTACAGCATGAGATGGGGGTCTGCGATGCTGTTGAGCGCGATGCCTGCGCCGGTCAGGCCCGTACCGACGGGCCGCGCCGGAGCACGGGCCGCGGGTGCGGAACCGCTGCCGGAAAGACGCCGACGTTGAGCACCCCACCGTTCCCGAATGTGGCCGGAATTGAGCTGCAGCGACTGCTGCGACCCGCTATCGCCCACCCCGCCGAGTCCCCCGCGGCCTCGTACGACCGCCTCTCCGCCTGGGCCGGCGACCTCACCGCACTCCACGAACTGACCGGACGTCTCGCCCGCACGACGGAGTTGGAACAGGCGCTCTACGAGATCGTGCGCGCCGGCGCACAACTCATCGGCGCGCGCCGCGGCTTCGCCGTCCTGCACCCCGCCGACGGCCGCAGCCCCGACACCCGCGTCGGGTACGGCATCGGCGCCGCGGAACTCGGCGCCATGGAGACCGTGCCACGCGCGTCCACGTCGTACGGGCGCATCCTCGATGCCCCCGCCGCCACCCGCCCCGCCGACGTCTGCCGCCCCGACCTCGCCGCCGAACCCGACCTCCACCCCCGCCACCGCGACGTCGCCATGCGCCTCGGCTACGCCGCCGGCTATGCGGTGCCGCTCGCCGCCACGGCGGCCGGCACGGGCACGGCGACGGGCGCCACGCGGGCTCCGGGCAGGGCCGGGCCGGCAGGCGGCGGAGGGCCGGCGGGACGCGCACCGGCCGGTCCGCGACCCCCGGGACCGGGACAGCCGGACCAGGGCGGTATGGCACAACCGGGCCAGACGGGAACCGGACAGCGCAGACGCCCGCCCCCCGCCCTCCTCGGCGCCGTCGAATGGCTCTACGACGGGCCCGCCCGCCCCACCGAACGGCAACGCCGCATCACCGGCCTCTACGCCCGCCACGCCGGCGACCACCTCGCCCGGATCCTCGACCTCGCCCGCGCCCGCACCACCGCCGACGCCGTACGCGCCGCCCTGCTCCCCGCCCGCCTCCCCCGCGTCCCCGGCGCCCGCGTCGCCGTCCGGCACCGCACCGGGCCCCTCGGCGGCGGCGACTTCTACGACGTCCTCCCCCTCCCCGACGGCGCCCTCGGCCTCGCCGTCGGCTCCGCGGGCGGCGGCGGCCCGGCCGCCGTCGCCGCCATGGGCCAGTTGCGCGCGGGGCTGCGCGCGTACGCCGTCATGGAAGGCGAGGACCCCGTCGCCGTCCTGTCCGACCTCGAACTCCTCATGCGGCTGACCGAACCCGGCCGCCGCGCCACCGCCCTCTTCGCGTACGCGCCACCCGGCCGCCGCAGCATGGTCGTCGCCGGCGCGGGACACTGCCCGCCGCTCGTCACCGGCCCCTGGCGCACCGAGTACGCGGAGACCTCCCTGTCCGCGCCGCTGAACATGCTGACCTGCTGGGAAGCGCCCAGCGTCACCATCGACCCCGCCCCGGGCGAAACCATCCTGCTCTACACCGACGGCCTCCTCCACCGCACCGGCCGGCCCACCGACCAGGCCATGAACCGCCTCCACCACGCCGCCGCCACCGCCCCCGCCCCCGTACGCGACGACCCCGAGGCGCTCACCGACCACGTACTCGCCCGCCTGCTGCCCGCCGGGCCCGACGACGGCGCCGGCCACCCCGAGGACGTCGTCCTGCTCGCCGTCCAGCTCACGGGCTGACCGCGGACTGACCGCGGGCTGACCGCGGTCCGGGCGCCGACCTGCCGGCAGTGCGTCCGCCGTCGTTCGAAACGTCACTGCTCGCGGGGTCTTCGCGCCGCGCATGCCGCCGTACGCTGGGAAGCGGCCGACGCATCGCAGAGGAGGAAGCCGTGACCGAGGAGCAGCCGCAGACCCGGACGCCCGAGCCCGCGGAGACCCCGGCCGGGGAGACCGCGGAAGGCGCCGAGGGCGCGGAGGGCGCCGGGAAGCAGCCCGTCAAGCAGCGCAAGAACGGCCTGTACGGCGGCCTCTCGGACGAGCTCGCCGAGAACATGAAGTCCGGCTGGGCCGACACCGAACGCCACGACCTGCAGCCCGTCCCGCAGGCCCGGTACGCGGCCGACCGGCGCGCCGCGGTCTCCGCCCGCTTCCCCGGCGAACGGCTCGTCGTCCCCGCCGGCAACCTCAAGGTCCGGGCCAACGACACCGAATACCCCTTCCGGCCCTCCTCCGACTACGCCTACCTCACCGGCGACCAGACCGAGGACGGCGTGCTCGTCCTGGAGCCCGTCACCGCCGACGACGGCACACCGGGCCACGAGGCGACCGCCTACCTGCTGCCGCGCTCCGACCGCACCAACGGCGAGTTCTGGCTCTCCGGCCAGGGCGAACTGTGGGTCGGCCGGCGCAACAGCCTCACCGAGAACGAGAAGCTGCTCGGCCTGCCCGTCAAGGACGTGCGCAAACTGACCGAGCACCTCGCGGAGGCCACCGGCCCCGTACGGCTGCTGCGCGGCTACGACGCGGGCGTCGAGAAGGCGCTCCACGACAAGGTCACCAAGGAGCGGGACGAGGAGTTCCGCGTGTTCCTCTCCGAGATGCGGCTCATCAAGGACGAGTTCGAGATCGCGGAGCTGGAGTACGCGTGCGAGTCGACCGCGCGCGGCTTCGAGGACGTCGTGAAGGTCCTCGACCGGGCCGAGGCCACCGGCGAGCGCTACATCGAGGGCACGTTCTTCCTCCGCGCCCGCGTCGAGGGCAACGACGTCGGCTACAGCTCCATCTGCGCCGCGGGCCCGCACGCCACCACGCTGCACTGGGTACGCAACGACGGCGCCGTCCGCTCCGGCGACATGCTTCTGCTCGACGCGGGCGTCGAAACCCGCAACCTCTACACCGCGGACGTCACCCGCACCCTCCCCGTCGACGGCACGTACACGCCGCTGCAGCGGCGGATCTACGACGCCGTGTACGAGGCGCAGGAGGCGGGCATCGCGGCCGTCCGGCCGGGGGCGGCGTACCGCGACTTCCACGACGCGGCGCAGCGCGTGCTGGCGGCGAAGCTCATCGAGTGGGGGCTGCTCCAGGTCGAGGACGTGGACAAGGTGCTGGAGCTGGGGCTCCAGCGACGCTGGACCCTGCACGGCACGGGGCACATGCTCGGCATCGACGTCCACGACTGCGCCGCGGCCCGCACGGAGGAGTACGTGGGCGGCACGCTGCGGCCGGGGATGTGCCTGACGGTGGAGCCGGGCCTGTACTTCCAGCCCGACGACCTGACGGTGCCGGAGGAGTACCGGGGCATCGGGGTGCGGATCGAGGACGACATCCTGGTGACGGAGGACGGCTGCCGCAACCTGTCGGCCCACCTGCCGCGGCAGGCGGACGAGGTGGAAGCCTGGATGGCCCGCCTGCGGGGGTGAGGCCGGGGCGGGTGCGGCCGGGGCGGCACGGAGCACCGGCCGGTGCGTACGGGCGGACACCGGCCGGTGCACTGGAGTAGACGCAATCCGGGCGCGGAAGGTTTGCACGAGTTCTGCCCGCCGCCCGTGGGGGCGTGGTGGGCTGCCGGCCGTGCTCGACCGGTCGACGGCTGACAGACTTTGACATCCGTCAGCCGTCAATCACCAGCCGTCAGTCGTTGTCTGTCGATCCACTCAGCGGCAGCCGCACGGTGAACAGCGCCCCGCCCTCCGGCGCCTCACCGACCTCGATCGAGCCCCCGTGGCGTACGACCACGTTCCGGACGATCGCCAGCCCCAGGCCCGCGCCGCCGTCGTCGCGGCTGCGCGCGTCGTCGAGGCGTACGAACCGCTCGAAGATCCGCTCCCGGTCCGCCGGCGGCACCCCCGCGCCGTCGTCCGCGACCTCCAGCACCGCCCACGTGCCCTCGCGGCGCAGACGGACGTCGACCCCGCCGGCGGCGTGCCGTTCCGCGTTGTCCAGCAGGTTGCCGAGGACGCGCTCCAGTTGGCTCCGCGAACCGGCCACCGTCGCGTCCGCCACTTCCCCGGCCACGACCGCCACCCGGCCCTCCGCACCGGCCCCCGCGCCGTCCGCACCATCCGCACCGGCCCGCCGCGCCACGTCCTCCCGCACCAGCCCGCCCAGCGCGACCGGCTTGCCGAGCGGCTCCTCCCCGGCGTCCAGCCGGGCCAGCAGCAGCAGGTCCGCGGCGAGGTGCTGGAGCCGCACGGTGTCCGCCACCGCGCCGTCCAGGTCGAGGAGTTCCGGGTGGGCGGCGGCGACTTCGAGCTGGGTGCGCAGGGAGGCGATGGGGCTGCGCAGCTCGTGGGAGGCGTCGGCGACGAAGCGGCGCTGGCGTTCGACGGACTCCTCCAGCGCGGTCAGCGTCTCGTTGGTGGTACGGGCCAGCCGGGCGACCTCGTCGCGGGTGGCGGGCTCCGGGACCCGGCGGGACAGGTCCGTGGAGGCGGTGATCGCGGCCATCTCGCCCCGGATGCCCTCGACCGGGCGCAGCGCACGCCGCGTGACCAGCCAGGTCACACAGGCCACGACGGCGAGCAGCGGCACGAGGCCGGCGAGCATGGCGCGGCCGACGGTGCCGACGGCGTTCTGCTCGGTGGCGAGGGGGTGGCCGGCCCAGACGGTGTAGGTCCGGCCGTCGGGGGAGGTGGTCTTGAGGCCGGCGAAGGTGTAGTCGGCGCGTTCGCCGTCGAGTACGGCCGAGCCGTCCTTGACGTCCGGTGTGTCCTCGACCTCGCCGCGGCGCGGCGCCTGGTCGTCGTCCCCGGAGTCCCCGGAGTCATCCGAGTCATCCGAGTCGTCGGAGTTATCGGAGTTGTCGGAGTTCGAGTCGTCGGACGCGGAGGCGGAGTCGTCGTCCGCGTCATCGCCGGAGTCGTCGCCCGAGTCGTCGCCGGAATCGTCGTCGCCGCCGTCGTCATCGGAGTCCGCGGAGTCCCCCGCACCGCTCGGTGTCGGGCTCGGGGTCGCGGTGCGCTCCGCGCGGGTTTCCGGCGGGGGTGCGGCGGCGGGGCCGCCGGCGCCGTTGATGATGGTCAGGTCGTCGCTGGCGAGCAGGATCTTCTCCCGGTCGTCGCGTACGACCATGGGTTCGTCGTCGGGGAGGTCGATATCGGCGAGCGGCGCACCGTTGCTCAGCTCGGCCGCGACGCGGCGGGCGTCGACCTCGGCCTGCAGGGCGGCCTGGTCGTGCAGGTTGGCGCGGAGTACGAGCAGGACGGCGACGCCCGCCGCGACGAGCGCCACGGCGACGACGGCCGTCGCGCCGACCGCGGCCTTGGCGCGTACGGAGGAGAACGGGCTACGCACGGGCACCGCCGCCGGCGTCCGGGTCGGTGAGGCGGTAGCCGGCGCCGCGTACGGTCTGGATGGTGCGGGCGCCGAGTTTGCGGCGCAGGGCGCTGACGTAGACCTCGACGATGTTGGGGTCGCCGTCGTACGCGAAGTCCCAGGCGTGGTCGAGGATCTCCGACTTGGCGACGACCTCGCCGGCGCGCTGCACCAGCACTTCGAGGACCGCGAACTCCTTGGTCGTCAGCGTCACCTCCGTCTCGCCGACGTGGACGCGGCGCGCCGCGGGGTCGACGGCGAGGGCGCCGACGCGCAGGACGGGAGCGGCGGTGCGGCCCCGGCGGCGCAGGAGGGCGCGTACCCGGGCGAGGAGGACGACGTAGCTGAAGGGCTTGGTGAGGTAGTCGTCGGCGCCGGTGTCGAGGCCCTCGGCCTCGTCGTACTCGCCGTCCTTGGCGGTGAGCATGAGGATGGGGGTCTCGTCGCCGGCGGCGCGCAGGGCGGCGCAGACGCGGTAGCCGTTCAGGCCGGGAAGCATGATGTCGAGGACGATGAGGTCGTAGTCGGTCTCGGTGGCCCGGTGCAGACCTTCGACGCCGTCGTGGACGACGTCCACGGCGAAGCCCTCGGCGGCGAGCCCGCGGGCGAGGGAGGTGGCGAGGCGTCGTTCGTCCTCGACTATCAGCAGTCGCATTCCCCAAGGGTCGCAAACGGAAGCTGAAGAACCCTTCAGGTTCCTTCAGGGTGCCTTCAGGGTCGTTCAGGCAGCTTGGTCTTCGTCAGGACACAGCGGAACGAGCCGCCGAAAACGGGAGGACCCTCATGAAGCGCAACATCGTCATCGCCGCCGTCGCCAGCGCAGCGCTCGTCACGGGTGGCACGGTGACCGCGGTCGCGGTCTCGAACGGCGACGGCGGGGCGGACGCCGCCGCGCTGCCGGCGGACGTGCAGATGGGCGGCGACGACGGCCGGGACGACGACGGCGACGACCGCGACGACCGCGGCGGCGACGACGACAGCGACGACCGCGGGGACGACGACGGCGACGACCGGGCCGACGACCGCGCCGAGGCCGAGGCGCTCGCCGCCGCGAAGGTGGGCGTCGACGACGCCGTCGCGGCTGCGCTGCAGCAGCGGGCCGGCACGGTGGAGTCGGCCGAGTTCGACGGGGACGACGCCCGCGGCGGGGCCCACACGTGGGAGATCGACGTCCTCGGCGACGACGGCAAGTGGTACGAGGTGAAGGTCGACGCCGACAGCGGTGAGGTGGTCGCGGAGCGCGGCGACGACGACGGCCGTGACGACCGCGGCGACGACGACTCCGACGACCGGGGTGACGACGACACGGACGACCGGGGTGACGACGACACGTCCGACGACCGCGACGACCGCGGTGGCGACGACGACGGCGACGACCGCGGCGGCGACGACTCCGGCGACGACTCCGACGACCGCGGCGACGACTGACCCGGCATCCCGAGCCCCGGCTGACACCGGGCCGAGGCACCTGGGCCGAGGCAGCCGGCAGACCGCCGCACACCCGGTCCCCGCATCCCCCCGAAACCATCCCCCCGGCCCCCGGCGGGCCGCCCCGCGGCATTCCCCAGTCGCGCGGAGGCGCCCCGCCGGGGGCTTCCCCGTACGCGCCCTCCTCCCGGCCCGCCCGGCTCGGCCCTCCGCACGACGGAGGCCGGCCCCGGAGCCCCGTGCCCCCGGCGCCGGCCTCGTGCCGCCACCCGCTACCCCTTGCCGGTGGCGCGTCCGTACTGCAGCAGCGCCCAGGTCACGCAGCCGAAGGAGAGCACCGTGACGACCGAGCGGACGTTGTTCCAGCGCACCCACCTGTCTTCCATCCGCTCGCGCACGCCCGCCAGGTCCTTGATCTGGTCGACGGCGCCCGCCGCGTCGAGGTCGTCGTTCATCGGCACGTTGATCGCGAAGGTGATGACGAGCATGGCCACGTACAGGACGAGCGCGGCGATCAGCCACGGCAGCGCCTTCGACCTCTCGTCGCCGGAAGCGCCGAGGAGCAGGCCGCCGGCCAGGAGCAGGAAGACGAGCGCGCCGCCGAAGCTGAGGGCGAACCAGCCGTTCATCATGGCCCGGTTCATGTGCTGGAAGGTCTCGACGAAACTGCGGTCGCTCGCGCGGGCGAGGCCCGGCATCACCGAGTACGACCAGACGTAGAACAGCCCTGCGCTCAGGCCCGTGGTGAGGGCGGCCGCGAACAGCACCGCCGTGCGGAGGTCAGACATTCCAGGCTCCTCTCTCGGCCGCCTCGCGGACGAAGTCGGTGAAGTCGCGGGGCGCGCGCCCGAGGGCCTGTCGCACGCCGTCGGACAGGTGGGCGTTGCGCCCGTCGAGGATGCGCGTGAACAGGTCCGCGAAGAGCTCGACGAGGTCGGGCGGCAGGTGTCCGGCGGCGACCTCGCGGAACTGCTCGGGGCTGACGGGCACGTACCGCACGTCGCGGCCGGTGGCCTTGCCGATCTCGGCCGCGGCCTCGCCGAACGTGAGCAGCCGGGGGCCGCTCAGCTCGTACGTGGTCCCACTGTGCCCGTCCTCGGTGAGGGCCGCGACCACGACGTCGGCGATGTCGCGCGTGTCGACGAACGGCTCGGGGACGTCGGCGGCGGGCAGGACGAGTTCGCCGGCGAGCACCGGGTCGAGGAGGAAGTCCTCGTCGAAGTTCTGCATGAACCAGGCGCAGCGGACGATCGTCCACTGCGCGCCGGACTCCCGGACGGCGTCCTCGCTCGGGTGGCATTCGGGCTCGCCGCGCCCGGAGAGCAGCACGAGGCGCTCCACGCCGGCGCGCACGGCCGTCTCGGTGAACGCGCGGACGGCGGGGGCGGCGGCGGGGTCGGCGAGGTCGGGGGCGTAGGTGAGGTAGGCGGCGCGGACGCCGCGGAGTGCGGGCTCCCAGGTGGTGCGGTCGTGCCAGTCGAAGGGGACGTCGCCGCGGCGGGAGACGGCGCGGACGGCGAGGCCGCGGGCGGTCAACTGCTCCGCGACGCGGCGGCCGGTCTTGCCGGTGCCGCCGACGACGAGGTGGACGTGTGGCTCGGTGGATGCGCTGTGGTGTGTCATGAGGCCAGTGAAGCCGCGCCGGGCTGGACGCTCCATGGTTCAGAGGCTCGCTCGCATACGTGAGCGTCTACGCTGCTGGGTATGGACTCGCTCGCCGGACTCCTCGACAGCCCTCGCGCACGCGGCGCGTTCATGATGCGCGCGATCCTGGACCCGCCGTGGTCGGTGCGGATCGTGGACCGGGCGCCGTTGTGCGTCGTGGCGCTGGCGAGCGGCACGGCGTGGGTGACGTACGACGACGCGGAGCCGGTGCCGGTGCACGAGGGCGAGCTGGTGATCCTGCGCGGCCCCGACCCGTACGTCTTCTCCGACGACCCTGCGACCGAGCCGCAGGCGCTGATCCACCCGGGCGGGCGCTGCGAGACGCCGGAAGGACACAGCCTCGCCGAGGAGATGGGCCTGGGCGTACGGACCTGGGGGCGCCTCGGCGACGGCGCGGCGAAGATGCTCATCGGCTCGTACGAGAACACCGGCGAGATCGGCGCGCGGCTGCTGAACGCGCTGCCGCGGCTGGTGGTGCTGCGCCGGGACACGTGGGACTGCCCGCTGCTGCCGCTGCTGGAGGAGGAGATCGTGCGGGACGACCCGGCTCAGGAGGTGGTGCTGGACCGGCTGCTCGACCTGCTGACGGTGGCGGCGCTGCGGGCGTGGTTCGCGCGGCCGGAGGCGCAGGCGCCGGGCTGGTACCGGGCGCAGGGGGATCCGGTGGTGGGGCGGGCGCTGAAGTTGCTGCACCACAGCCCGGCGCATCCGTGGACGGTGGCGGAGCTGGCGGCGCGGGCGGGGGTGTCGCGGGCGGCGCTGGCGCGGCGGTTCGCGGAGTTGGTGGGGGAGCCGCCGATGACGTATCTGACGGGGTGGCGGCTGGCGTTGGCGGCGGATCTGCTGCGGGAGCCGGACGCGACGGTGGGTGCGGTGGCGCGGCGGGTGGGGTATGGGAGCCCGTTCGCGCTGAGCACGGCGTTCAAGCGGATGCACGGGGTGAGCCCGCAGGAGCACCGGCTGGCGGGGCCGGGGGCGTAGGGCGGGGCCGGGGCTGGCGCGTGGGGGCGCGGGCGCCGGGCGCGTACGGGCGCGGGCGTGCGGGACCGCCGTCCGGCCGCGCACGATGAGCAGGGGTGTGTGCCGCGTGCCAGTGTCGGAGGATGACCGTACCCACGGCCGCCCGGCGCCTCCACTGGTCGGCCGTGGTGCCGCCGGCCGCCGCCGTGGTGCTCGTGTTCTCCTGGCAGCGTTCGCTCTCCGGGGTGCTGACCGGCGTGGTCGGCTTCTTCCTGATCGCCGCGGTGCTCGCCGCGGTGCATCACGCGGAGGTGGTCGCGGAGCGGATCGGGCAGCCGTACGGGGCGCTGGTGCTGGCGGTGGCGGTGACGGTCATCGAGGTGGCGCTGATCGTCACGATGATGGCCGACGGCGGCGCCAAGGCGAGCGCGCTGGCCCGTGACACCGTCTTCGCCGCCCTGATGATCACCTGTAACGGGATCGTCGGTCTCAGTCTGCTGCTGGTGGCCATGCGCCGCGGGGAGGCGTTCTTCAGCGCGGAGGGTACGGGGACGCAGTTGGCGACGGTGACGACGCTGGCGGGGCTGAGTCTGGTGCTGCCGAAGTTCACCACGAGCGAGCCGGGCCCGGTGTTCGCGACCGGGCAGTTGGCGTTCGCCGCGCTGGCGTCGATCGCGCTGTACGGGATGTTCGTGGCGACGCAGACGGTGCGGCACCGGGAGAAGTTCCTGCCGGTGACGCCGGGCGGCGAGGTGATCGACGACCTGGACGACCCGGCGCACCGGCCGTCGGCGCGTACGGCCCGCAGGGGTCTGGGGCTGCTGCTGCTGGCGCTGGTGTGTGTGGTGGGGCTGGCGAAGGGGGTGTCGCCGTCGATCGAGGACGGGCTGGACTCGGCGGGGCTGCCGCGGTCGGCGGTGGGTGCGGCGATCGCGCTGCTGGTGCTGCTGCCGGAGTCGATCGCGGCGGTGCGGGAGGCCGGCCGGGACCGGGTGCAGACGAGCCTGAACCTGGCGTACGGGTCGGCGATCGCGAGCATCGGGCTGACGATCCCGGCGGTGGCGATCGCGTCGATCTGGCTGGCGGGGCCGCTGAAGCTGGGGCTGGGCGAGAGCCAGTTGGTGCTGCTGGCGATGACGGTGGTGGTGGGGACGCTGACGGTGACGCACGGGCGGGCGACGCTGCAGCAGGGCGGGGTGCATCTGGCGCTGTTCTGCGCGTATCTGGTGCTGGCGGTGATGCCGTGAGCCGGGTGCGGCTCGTTCGGGTGTATCCGCGGTGCGGGGGCGGGGGGTGTCGCGGA
Source organism: Streptomyces sp. WMMC500 (assembly GCF_027497195.1). Classification (NCBI taxonomy): domain Bacteria; kingdom Bacillati; phylum Actinomycetota; class Actinomycetes; order Kitasatosporales; family Streptomycetaceae; genus Streptomyces; species Streptomyces sp. WMMC500. The sequence continues at coordinate 4,746,764 of NZ_CP114905.1, read as the reverse complement.
CGCTGAGGTCATGCTTCTGGACAGCGGGGACGGCCTGGGTGGCAGCGGGGCGGCCGACGGCGGGGTGCCCGGAGGCGGTGACGGTGGCGGCGCGGGCGGGGGGAGTTTCCGGGCGGAGGTGAGGGACGCGGTGACGCCGCGTTCGGCGCTGCTGGTGCTCGGGGTGCTGGCGCTGGGGGTGTTGTTCATCGCGTCGTACGCGGGTGCCTTCCACGCGCCGAAGCCGCGGGACGTTCCGTTCGGGGTGGTCGCCCCGGCGCAGACGCGGGCGGAGACGGTCGCCGGGCTGGACGGGCTGCGGGGCTCGCCGCTGTCGGCGCGGGCGGTGGCGTCGCGGGAGGCGGCGCTGCGGCAGATCCGGGACCGGGAGCTGGACGGCGCGCTGGTCGTCGACCCGCGGGGGTCGAGGGACCTGCTGCTGGTCGCGAGCGGCGCGGGGCAGTCGCTGGCGGACGCGGTGCGGGATGTCGTGGCGGCGGCGGAGCGGGAGCGGGGCCGGGACGTACGGACGGTGGACGTGGCGCCGGCGGATCCGGGGGACGCGCGGGGGTTGTCGGCGTTCTACCTGGTCGTGGGCTGGTGCGTGGGCGGGTATCTGTGCGCGGCGGTCCTCGCCGTCAGCTACGGCGCCCGCCCCGCGGACCAGGGGCGTGCGGTGATCCGGCTGGCGGTGCTGGTGCTGTACGCGATCACGCTGGGGGTGCTGGGCGCGGTGGTGATCGGGCCGGTGCTGGGGGCGCTGCCGGGCAGCGTGGTGGGGCTGGCGGCGCTCGGGGCGCTGGTGGTGTGCGCGGCGGGGGCGACGACGTTCGCGTTCCAGGCGATGCTGGGCGTCCTCGGGATCGGGGTGACGTTGCTGGTGATCATCATCGCGGGCAACCCGAGCGCGGGCGGGGCGTATCCGTATCCGCTGCTGCCGCCGTTCTGGCGGGAGATCGGCCCGGCGCTGATCCCGGGCGCGGGGACGTGGACGGCGCGGTCGATCGCGTACTTCGACGGGCGGTCGGTGGCGGGTCCGCTGCTGGTGCTGGGGGTGTGGGCGGTGGGCGGGGCGGTGCTGACGCTGGTCTTCGCGCGCGTCGGCCCGGCGGACACCGGGCGCTCCCCCACGATGCGCTCGTCCTGACCCGTCCTGACCCGTCCTGACCCGTCCTGATCCGCCTTGACCCGCGCTGATCTGGCCTCCCCCGGCCTGACCCGACCCGGCCTGACCTCTGCCCGCACGCCCGCCCCAGGGTAGGCCGCCCCACCGACAGCGAGCCGCCGTCGAGGCCCCGTCGAGGCCCCGTCCGTGCCTCAGTGGTGGAAGCCCGGCCGGTGCGGCGCCGGCGTGCCGGTCCCGTCCTTCAGCCGCGCCAGGGCCGCCCGTACGTCCCCCGCCAGCAGCTCGATCTTGTCGTGACTGATCCCGTGCCTGATCAGCACCCGCTGGATGACGGTCTCCTGCCGCCGCGGCGGCAGCGGGTACGCGGGCACCTGCCAGCCGCGCAGCCGCAGTTGCTCCGTCAGGTCGTACAGCGTGAAGCCCGTGCCCGCCGGGTCCGTCAGCGTCCACGACACCGCCGGCAGCGCGCCGCGCCCGTCGTACAGCAGCGTGAACGGGCCCATGCCGGCGATCTGTTCGCCCAGCCACGCGGCGCTGGCGGCCCCCGCGCGGTAGATGCGGCGGTAGCCCTCGCGGCCGAGTCGCAGGAGGTTGTAGTACTGCGCGACGACCTCGCCGCCGGGCCGCGAGAAGTTGAGCGCGAACGTCGGCATGTCGCCGCCGAGGTAGCAGACGCGGAAGATCAGGTCCTCGGGCAGCAGGTCGGCGGAGCGCCAGATGGCCCAGCCGACGCCGAGGGGCGCCATGCCGTACTTGTGGCCGGAGGCGTTGATGGACGCCACCCGCGGCACGCGGAAGTCCCACTCCAGCTCGGGGCGGAGGAACGGGGCGACGAAGCCGCCGCTGGCGGCGTCCACGTGCACCGGCACGTCCAGGCCGGTGTCGGCCTGGATCGCGTCGAGTTCGGCGGCGATCTCCTTGACGGGCTCGTAGTCGCAGGTGTACGTGACGCCGAGGATGGCGACGACGCCGATGGTGTTCTCGTCGACGTACGCGCGCAACTGGTGCGGGCGCAGCCCGGTGGCGTCCGCCTCCAGCGGCACCTGGCGGAGCTCGACGTCGAAGTAGCGGGCGAACTTCTCCCAGCACACCTGCACGGGGCCGCACACCAGGTTCGGCCGGTCGGCGGGCTTGCGCTCGGCCTCGCGGCGCTTGCGCCAGCGCCACTTGAGCGCCAGTCCGCCGAGCATCGCGGCCTCGCTGGAGCCGGTGGTCGAGCAGCCCATGGTGGTCTCGCCGTGCGGGGAGTGCCACAGGTCGGCGAGGATGTGCACGCAGCGGTTCTCGATCTCGGCGGTCTGTGGGTACTCGTCCTTGTCGACCATGTTCTTGCCGAGGCACTCGTCCATCAGCTCGTGCACCTCGGCCTCGGCCCAGGTGGTGCAGAACGTCGCGAGGTTCTGCGCGGCGTTGCCGTCGAGGGCCAGCTCGTCGCGGATGAGGGCGTGGACGGCGCGCGGGTCGGAGACCTTCTCCGGCATCCGGTACCTGGGCAGGGCGTGCTCGCTGATGGGCATCGCGTAGACGTCGTCGTACGGTCCGGCGACGCCGCGGTCGGTCTGGTGCAGGGCCACGGTGCGGCTCCTCTCGCCCCGGCGCACCCCTCGCCCGCCCGCGCCCGCTCAGGCGCGAATGAGCGGGCGCGGGCGGACGGCCGGGACGGCCGGACAGCGCCGGCGTCAGCCGCCCCAGGGGACGGTGTCGCCGGGCTCCGGGGTCTGGTCGGGGACGGGCTGGTCGAAGGAGAAGTTCGTGGTCTGCTGCTCACCGTCGCCGGACGAGGTGGCCCGTACCGGGAACGGCTTGCCCTGGGTGGCGACGGAGAGCGTCAGGTCCATCCCGTCGTGCGTGCCCGTGACCTCGACGACGGGCACGCCGTCGACGGTCGTCTCGCCGCCCTTCTTCAGCGGGCCCGCGGAGGTGGCGTCCTTGAGGGTGTCGCGGTGCTCGTTGATGCTGCAGACCCTGGCCAGGTCGGACAGGCCCTGGTCCTGGGCGGTGCCCTGGAGGTACTTGCCCTCCAGCTTCTGCAGGTCCTCCGCCCCGGAGGGAAGGTTGTTCCTCAGCCAGGCGGAGTCCGGCCTGACCCACACCTTGTCGGCGTGCCTGATGATCTCCAGGCTGCCGCCGTCGGCGGCGTAGTCGACGCTGCCGACGCAGTTGTCGGAGCGGTCGGCGGAGACCTCCAGCCGGGCGGGCTCCGTACGGTCGAGGCCGGAGCCGTCCCTGCTGGACGTGACGTGCATGGAGTTGGCGCCGTTGAAGGTGTCCGTGGCCTGGGTGGCGATGTCGGCGGCGCTCTTCTTCGCGACGCCGTTGTCGTCCTGTGCCTGAGCGGTTCCCGCGGTGCCGACCAGGGCGGTCGCGCAGAGCGTGGCACCGAGGGCGCCGAGGGTCGCTTTCCGCGTACGGGGCATCGGGCTTCCTTCCAGGAGGAAACAGCAACGCCAGAATCGTATATTCAGGGCAAATCGGCCGCATGACCGGCGTAGCGGACGGGTGTACGCCCCGCGAGAAGGGCGGGAAGACCCGCGGAGCAGAATGGCGTCGGCGGGTCCGGCCGAGGAGGGCCGGCCGGGGAGGGGCGGACGATGGCGGAGGACCAGGAGCCGGGCGGCCCGGTGGACGCGAGCGTGGCGCACAACGCCCGGGTCTGGAACCACTGGCTGAACGGCAAGGATCACTACGAGGTCGACCGCCAGGTGGGCGACCACGTGGCGGGCATGTTCCCCCTCATCCGCGACGTGGCCCGCGCCGACCGGGTGTTCCTCGGCCGCGCCGTGCGGTTCCTCGCCGGCGAGGCGGGGATACGCCAGTTCCTCGACATCGGCACCGGCCTGCCGACCGCGAACAACACCCACGAGGTCGCCCAGCAGGTGGCGCCGGCGTCCCGGATCGTCTACGTCGACAACGACCCCCTCGTCCTCAGCCACGCCCGCGCCCTGCTCACCAGCACCCCGCAGGGGGCCACCGCCTACGTCGCCGCCGACGCCCACGAGCCGGAGGCGATCCTGCGCGAGGCGGCGCGCACCCTCGACTTCGGCCGCCCGGTGGCGGTCATGATGCTGGGGATCCTCAACTTCGTCCTCGACGACGCCGCCGCACAGCGGGTCGTGCGCGAACTGATGGAGGCGACGCCCCCCGGCAGCTACCTGGTCCTCACCCACCCCACGGTGGAACTGGGCGGCGAGGGCAACGTGGCGGCGATGAAGTTCTGGAACGAGAACGCCACCCCGCCGATCACCGCCCGCAGCCTCGACCAGGTCACGCGGTTCTTCGACGGCCTGGAGCTGCTGGACCCGGGCATCGTCTCCTGCTCCCGGTGGCGGCCGGAGCCCAACGCCTTCGGCGCGCCGGCCGTCGTCCCGCAGTTCGGCGCCGTGGCCCGCAAACCCCCTGCCTGAAGCCAGGCACCCCGCCTTCACCGCGAGATCGCTAAGGTCAGGTGGGACGCCACGAGCGACAAGCGGAGGCTTGGACACCATGAGGGAGACGCCTGCCGGAAGCAGCGCTCCGGTCATCCTGAGCAACGAGCCGGGCTCGTTCGCCCGGGGCGTCCTGGCCGAACGCCATCCGGCCCTCATCCAGCGGGTACGAGAAGCCTTCCCGTACGGCCCTCGCCAGCACAGCGCCCTCGACGCCCTGCTGGACGAGATCACCGACGGTGTCGTCGAACCGCTCGCCCCCTCCGCACATGATCACGAGGTCTGGTCCGCCTGGGGGCGGGAGTACTTCGGGCGATCGTGGTTCGACATCCCGTTCCTGTGGGCCGAGAGCTACTTCTACCGCAGGCTCCTCGGCACCGTCGGCTACTTCGGCCCGGGCCCGTGGCAGGGAATCGACCCCTTCGCGCCCTTCAAACAGGCTGAACTGCGCGACGCGGCGGTGGACGAGGAACTGCGGGCGCTCGACGCGCTCGCCGACGCCCCGGCCGCCGAGCGGGCCACGGCACTGCTCCACGCCGCGCTCTGGGGAAACCGCGCGGACCTCGGCTTCCGCGTCACGGCGGCGGAGCCGGCAGCCGACGCCGCCGAGGCCCTGGTCGCCGACGACAGCGCCGCGCTCTGGAGGCTGCTGCCCGCCGGAGCCCCGGCCGGCGTCGCCGTGGTGGCGGACAACGCGGGGCGCGAACTGATCCCGGACCTGGTCCTCATCGACCACCTCCTTGAGCACGGACACGCCGAGCACGCCGTGCTCCACGTCAAGCCCCACCCCTACTACGTCTCCGACGCGACGACGTCGGACGTCGTCGACTGCCTCCGCCGCCTCGCCCGGGCGCCCGGCGAAGCCGGCAGGACCGGCGCTCGCCTGTGGGCGGCCATGGCGACGGGACGCCTGGAGGTACGTGCCCACGCGTTCTTCTGCGCTCCGCTGCCGTACGAGGAGATGCCCGAGGACCTCCGGAGGGAGTTCGAGGCCGTCCCGCTCACGGTCTTCAAGGGCGACCTCAACTACCGCCGCCTCGTGGGCGACCGGAAGTGGGACGCCACGGTGCCGTTCGCGGAGCGCACCGCCCACTTCCCGGGGGCGGTCGCGGCGCTCCGCACCTTGAAGTCCGATGTGATCGTGGGCTTGGAGCAGGAGACCCTGGAGACCCTGGAACGGTCCGGTGCGGCGTGGCGCACCAGCGGCACCCACGCGCTGATCCAGGTCCGCATGTAGCTGAGACGAGTCCCGCCGCGCCGTCGGTCAGTCCAGGTCGGACATGTCGAGTACGAAGCGGTAGCGGACATCGTTGCGCTCCAGGCGTTCGAGCGCGCGGTTCACCTGGGACGACGGCAGTAGTTCTATGTCTGCGGTGATGTCGTGTTCGGCGCAGAAGCGCAGCATGGCGGCGGTGGACGGGCGGCCGCCGCTGCCGGCGGAGCTGACCTTCTTGCGGCCGACGAGCAGGTCCATGGTGTCCACGGTGACCGTTCCGAGGTGGCCGAGGTGGCTGAGGGTGCCGTCCATGGCGGTCATCCGCAGGTAAGGGGCCAGGTCGTGGGGGGCGGAGACGGTGTCGATGACCACGTCGAACCGGTCGCGGACCGCTTCCGTCTGCCGGGAGTCGGTGGACACGACGAATCCCTGCGCCCCCAGGCCGCGCGCTTCGCCGGCCTTGTCCGGAGTCCGGCTGATGACGGAGGTCGTGGCGCCGAGAGCGGTCGCCATCTTGACCGCGAGGTGCCCCAGGCCGCCCAGTCCGGCCACGGCGACGGTGCTGCCTGGGCCCACTCCGAGCGCCTGCAACGGTTCCCAGACGGTGACCCCGGCGCAGAGCAGGGGGGCTGCGGCGGCCGCGTCGAGGCCCGCGGGGAGGTGGTAGGCGAACTGATGGCTCACCACGTACTCGCGGGAGTATGCGCCCAGGGTGGTCGTCCCGTCCTGCCGGTCGGCTCCGCCGTAGGTCAGTGTCGGAAACTCACGGCAGAAGTTCTCCTGGCCGGCCTGGCACATGCGGCAGATGCGGCAGGAGTCGACGATGTTGCCGACGGCCACGGGGGTGCCCGGGGAGAAGCCGGAAACGGCGCTGCCGGCCTCGGTGACCACGCCGGTGAACTCGTGCCCGGGTACGAGCACGCCGTTCGCGTCGCTCTCGTGCGCGCGGAGCGCCTGGAGGTCTGTGTGGCAGACGCCGCAGTACTCGACACGTACCGCGATGTCGTCCGGGCGCAGGTCCCGGCGCTCCAGCGCCGTGCGGCGCAGGGTCCGCGTCGCGCTGTCCGCCCGCCATCCGGTCGTAGGGCGCATCACCATCTCCTCAGACAGACTGTTCGGTCTGTTTCACCATACGTGCACGGGAACAGGGGGGCAAACAGACAGGTCGGTCTGTAAGATTCGGCACATGCCTGAGCAGCCATCCAGCAGCCGCGGAGCCGCGACGTACCAGCGCATCGTGGACGCGGCCACCCGGGAATTCGCCCAGTACGGCATCGCCGGCGCACGCATCGAGCGGATCATCGCCGCAGCACGCACCAACAAGGCGCAGCTCTACGGCTACTTCGGCAACAAGGACGCGCTCTTCGATGCGATCTTCTTCGCCTCGCTGGAACGGATCACCAATGTCGTCCCCATCGACGGCGCGGATCTCGCCGACTGGGCGGTGCGCCTCTATGACGAGTACCTCAGCCGCCCGGATCTGATCCGGCTTGCGACCTGGGCGCGCCTGGAGCGGCGCCCGACCGGGAATCTCGTGGCGGACCACGACCGCTATGACGACCACAAACTCCGTGTCATCGCAGAGGCCCAGGCCGCTGGGCGCATCAGGCAGGGAGACCCCTTCGACATGATGGCCGTGGTCATCGCCATGTCCATGGCCTGGTCGCCGGTGAGCAACGTCTACGCCGCCTCCGCGGAGGAGAGCACGGCCGTGCACGACCAGCGGCGCGCCCTGCTCCGGGACTGCGTACAACGCGCTGTCGCCCCAGACCCGGGAGCGTGAACACACGCAGTTCGGACGCCATCTCCGCACGGGCGGCGGCGACGTCCTGACCAAGGCCGTCGACAGCCGCGAACTCGGCACCGCGATGTGGCCTACAGCCTCAGGAATCCGCGGAAAATAGCAGATCAGAGCGCCATCTTGCCCGTCACGCCGCCTGGAGCGGGGCGTCCTCGCGCCACTTGAGGATCTTGTCGAAGCTCACCACCGCGCCGCGGCCCGGGCGGTCGCGGATGTCGACGTGGTCGCTCAGCTCCGCGATCAGGAACAGGCCGCGGCCGCCCTCCGCGCCGGTGTCGGTCAGGGGCGCGGCCGGGGTGCGGGAGGGGTCGGCGGGTGGGGTGGCGGTGGCGAAGCCCGGGCCGGAGTCGATGACCTCGATGTGGCAGCGGTCGCCGTCGAACCAGGCGGTGACGCGGTAGTCGTCGCCGGCCGCGGCGTCGCCGTGCTCGACGGCGTTGGCGCAGGCTTCGGTGAGGGCGAGAGAGAGGTCGAAGGCGACGTCCGGGTCCACCCCGGCCGTCTCCATGGCGCCGACCAGCAGGCGGCGGGCGAGCGGGACGCTGGCCGCCTCCCGGCGCAGGCGCAGGGACCACCACATGCTCATGCTGTCAGCCTCCTGGCCGCCACCCCGACATACGGTACGTATAACCCTTGTGTCGGCACCATAAGCACGCGAGTTGCGTGAGAACCCTCATTCGGCGGAGGGGTTTCTTCCGCCGAATGGAGTGGGACATGACATGGCCCGGATCCGGCCGATCGGCGCCCCGGCAGGGTCCGTACGGCCGTGCGGTGAGATGATAGCGCCCGCCATGGCTGCCCCTCACGCTTCCGCCGGTACGGAGCTGCGCCTTCTGCGGGCCGCGGTGTTCACCGCGGTCTGCGTCGTGCTGTCCGCCGGCGGGCACGTGCTGGCCTCGAACGAGACGGTGCCGCTGTGGTCCCTCGGCGTCTCCGCGGCGCTGGTGTTCGCCCTGGCCGTGCCGCTGGCCGGGCGGGAGCGGTCGCTGCCGGGGATCGCGGCGCTGCTGGCGGTGGGGCAGACCGGGCTGCACGGGGTCTTCGGGTTCGGGCAGCAGTGCGCCGTCGGCGGCGCGGCGGCTACGGGCCACGGCGCGCACGCGGGCGGCGCGAGCGGTGCGGGCGGCGAGGGCGGCGGTGCCGCCGTCGAGCTCGCCCGCCGGCTGCTCTGCAACGACGCCGGGATGCACCTCACCGAGGGCCGCGCCCGCGAGATCGTCACCGACGCCGGCCTCGACCCGGACGCCGGCATCGGCGGTGCGGGAGGCGCGGCGGGCACGCACGCCGCGCACGGCGGCGGGGCCGGCGACGGCCTCGGCACCGTGTTCGACCTGTCCACGTACTCGCTGCCGATGATCCTCGGCCACCTCCTCGCCGCCCTCGCCGCCGGCTGGCTGCTGCGCCGCGGCGACGCGGCCCTGACGACCCTGCTGCGCATCGCCGCCGGCGACGCCGCCCTCGCCCCGCTGCGCGCCGCCGTGCGCTACGTGCGGGCCCTCGACGCCGGGTTCCGCGGCGCCGGCCGGCCGGTCGCGCGCCCCCGGGCGGTGCCGGCGTACGACGAGCGGAGCGCCCGTACCGTACGCGAACTGCAGCACACCGTCGTACGCCGCGGGCCCCCGGCGCTCGCCCTCGCGGCCTGACGCGACGGCACCCCTCCGGCTTCGGCCCACGCACCGCACGCCCCCGTACGACACGCACGGGCGGGCGGCGGCGTCGGCTTCGGGTGAGCGGGTGGTCGCGCCGCTGCCGCACGCGCGCCAACCCCCCAACCCATCACCAGCCACCGGAGTGTGTCAGTCATGAAGTCATCCCGTATGCGGCGTATGTCCCTTGCCACCGCCGTCGCCGCCGGCGCCGTCCTGCTCCTCGCCGGGCCGGCCGCCGCACATGTCACCGTCGATCCCGACGCGGCCGAGCAGGGCGGCTACGCCACCGTCAACTTCAAGGTCCCCAACGAGCGCGACGACGCCTCCACGGTCAAGCTGGAGGTCACCCTGCCGGCCGAACACCCGCTGACGTCCGTCATGCCCCAGCCCGTGCCCGGCTGGGACGTGAAGGTGGAGAAGGCCAAGCTCGACACCCCGATCGAATCGCACGGCGAGCAGATCACCGAGGCTGCCAGCAAGGTCACCTGGTCCGGCGGGAAGATCGAGCCGGGGACGTTCCAGCAGTTCCCGGTCTCCATGGGCGCACTGCCCGAGGACGCGGACCAGTTGGTGTTCAAGGCGGTCCAGACGTACGACAGCGACGAGGTCGTCCGCTGGATCGAGATCCCCGAGGAGGGCGCGGAGGAGCCGGAGCTGCCGGCGCCCGTGCTGGCCCTGACGCCCGCCGCGGACGGCGGCCACGGCGGCGCCGGTGACGACGCCGCCGACGACGACGCCGGGAACGGCGACGACACCGAGCCGGCCGCCGCCGAGGGCGACGGCACGAACGACACGGCCGCCGACGACGACGGCTCCTCCGACACCACCGCCCGCACGCTGGGCATCGTCGGCATCGTGCTCGGCGCCGGCGGCGTCGCGTTCGGCGTGATGTCGCGGCGGCGCGGCACGGGCGGCTCGTCCGCCGCGTAACGGCACTCGGCAGGTCATACGCAAGCGGTGGCCCGGCCGGCGGCGCCGGGCGGGCCACCCGGGCACGCAAGGAAACACAGCATGCGCACAACCCGTAGGAGCACCCTCTACGCCGCCGCGGCCCTCGCCGCCGCCGCGGCCCTCACCCTCACCGCCTGCGGCTCCGACGCCGCCGACGACGGCGCCAAGCCCGCCGTCGAGATCTCCGGCGGCAACAGCAAGCCGGGCGTCGTCCTCGACACCCCCAAGGCGAAGCCGGACCTCGTCCTGACCGACACCGAGGGCGAGGAGTACGACTTCGTCGCCGAGACCGCGGGCAAGCCCACCCTCCTCTTCTTCGGCTACACCAACTGCCCCGACGTCTGCCCCACGACGATGAGCGACATCGCCATCGCCAAGCAGAAGCTGCCCCGCGCCGAGCAGGAGAAGTTGCAGGTCGTCATGGTCAGCACCGACCCCGAGCGCGACACCCCGCGCCGGATGGGCACGTGGCTCGACGCCCAGGACAAGGACTTCGTCGGCCTCACGGGCGACTTCGCCGCGGTCAAGGCGGCCGCGAAGAGCGTCGGCGTCCACCTGGAGGCGCCGGAGAAGGAGAAGGACGGCAGCATCACCGTCAGCCACGGCGCGGAGGTGCTGGCGTACTCGCCCAAGGACGACAAGGCGCACGTGCTGTATCTGGCCGGAGTGACGGCCGAGCAGTACGCGAAGGACATGCCGAAGCTGGTCAGGGGAGAGAACCCGTGAGGCGTACGCGGAGGGCCGCAGTAGTTACTGCGGCTGCCCTGTCCGGCGCCCTGACGTTCCTGACCGCATGTTCCGGTGACGATTCCGGTACGGGTACGAAGGCGGAGTCCCGCGACGGCTCCGGCTCCGGCCCGCGGCTGCGCGCCGAGGCGGGTTTCGTACCGCAGCCGGTGCTGAAGGACCTCGCCGCCGGCTATCTGACCGTACGCAACGACGGCGTGGCCGGCGACCGCCTCACCGCCGTCAGCACCGACGTCGCCGACGACGTCACCCTGCACACCACAGAAGGTGAGCGGATGCGCGCCGTCGACGGCCTGGACGTGCCCGCGGGCGGCGAGCTGAAGCTCGCCCGCGGTGGAAGCCATCTGATGCTGGAGAGGCTGGAGCGCAAACCGGAGATCGGCGAGAAGGTTTCCCTCGTGCTGCACTTCGCCGAGTCGGAGCCGATCGAGGTCGACGTGCCCGTACAGCCGAGAACGTACCGCCCCGCGGAGTGAGAGGCGTGCCATGACCGCAACCGGACAGCTCCACCGAGCCCACCGCGCACCGACGCGCCGGCGCTCGATATCCCGCGGGCGCGCGCTCGGGGCGTTGTGCGCCGCCGTCGCCGCCGTGCTGTGCGTCCTCGTCCCCGGCGCCACCCCGGCCGCGGCGCACGCCGCGCTCACCGGCACCGACCCCGCCGAGGGCGCGGTCGTCCAGGAGGCGCCGCGGGCCGTCTCACTGGAGTTCTCCGAGGGCGTGCAGTTGAGCGACGACGCCATCCGCGTCCTCGATCCGGACGGCAACGACGTCACCAAGGGCGGCAGCGGCCACGCCGACGGCGATGCCTCGACGGCGACGACCGCGCTGCGCCCGGGGCTGCCGGACGGCACGTTCACCGTGGTCTGGAAGGCCGTGTCCGCCGACAGCCACCCCATCTCCGGCGCGTACACCTTCTCCGTCGGCAAGCCGTCGGAGACGAAGGTGGCGGTGTCCGAGGCGGGCGAGGACAACGGCAGCGCCACGGCGCTCTACGACACCGGGCGCTACGTGGCGTACGCGGGCTTCGTCCTGCTCGTCGGCGGCGGCGTGTTCGCGGGCGTGTGCGGCGGGCGGGGCCGGGTCGTGCGCCGGGTGGCGAGCGGCGGGTGGGCGCTGCTGTTCGCCTCCACCGTGGCGCTGCTGCTGCTGCGCGGGCCGTACACGGGCGCGGACTTCGGGCTCGACTCGATGCGCGACGTGCTGGAGACCCGGCCGGGCACGGCGCTGCTGTCGCGGCTGCTGCTGCTGGGCGCCGCCGCGGTGGTGCTGGCGGTGCTGTTCGGGGTGTACACGCGGGAGAACGCGCCCGGCGCGAAGGGCGCGCGCGCGAAGGCGGGCACTTCTGCGGGCGCGGGCGCGGGTGCCGACGAGGCTGCGGATACGGGTACGGGCCCGGACTCCGGCTCCGGCGCGGCGGCCGACGCCGCAACCGGTGACGACGAGGCACGCAGCCGCGACCTGGCCATCGGCCTCGGGCTCGGCGGCGGCGTGGTCGCCGTCGGCCTCGCCGCGACCTGGGGCATGGCCGAGCACGCCTCCACCGGCATCCAGCCGTGGCTGGCCGTGCCGATGACGATGGCCCACCTCCTGGCCGTCGCCGTCTGGCTCGGCGGCCTCGCCTCGCTCACGCTGAGCCTGCGTCTCGGGCCGTGGGTTCCGTCGTACGTCATCCGCCGCTTCTCGCGGCTGGCGCTGACGTCGGTGACGGTGCTCGCCCTGACGGGGCTGTACCAGGCGTGGCGCGGGCTGGGCACCTGGGCCGCGCTGACGGACACGACGTACGGGCAGTTGCTGCTGGTGAAGGTCGGGCTGGTCGCGGTGCTGGTCACCGCGGGCTGGACGTCGCGGCGGTGGACGCAGCGGCTGGCGGGCTCCGGTCTGTCGGCGCGCGCGGAGCCGGCGGAGGAGGCGGCCGGGGCGCCGCTCGTGCACGCCGCCGCCACCGCGGAGGCGGGGGGCAAGGGCGACGCCGAGGCGGGCAGCGGCACCGGCCCCGACCGCGCCGCCCAGCTCGCCCGCCAGCGGGCCGCCGTCGACGCCACCCGCGCGCGCAAGGAGCGCGACGCCGACCCCGTGCGCCGGGGCCTGCGCCAGTCCGTCCTCGTCGAGACCGTTCTCGCCGTCGTCCTGCTGTCCGTCGTGACCCTGCTGACGGGCACCCAGCCGGGCCGGGCCGAGACCGAGCAGGCCGCGGCCGAGTCGGCGCAGCAGCAGCCGGCCGGGCCGGTCAAGGTGAGGATCCCGTACGACACCGGCGGCCAGGGCGGCGCCGGCACCGCGGAGATCACCGTCGACCCCGGCCGGACCGGCGACAACCAACTGCACATCTACCTCACGGACGCCAACAACCAGCTCCTCAACGTCCCCGAGCTGCGGCTCTCCTTCACCCTGGAGGAGAAGGACGTCGGCCCGCTCGACGTCACGCCCACCCCCGTCGAGAACGGGCACTGGGCCGCCACCGGCGTGCAGCTCCCGATGGCCGGGGAGTGGACCCTCCGGATGACCGTGCGCACCTCGCCCATCGACCAGGTGACAGAAGAGAAGAAGTTGACGATCCCGTGAGTACGACACGTTCCACCCGCAAAACCGGACCGGACACCGCACCCGACCCAGCGCCCGACGCGGCACCGGACACCGGCACGTCCGCCGGAGCCCCCCGGCACCCCGTCTCCCGCCGCCGCCTCCTCGGCGCGGCGGGGGCCGCCGGGGCGGCCGGGCTCGTCGCCGGCGGCGCCTCCGGCGCGGTGGCCGCCGAGGCGCTGCGGGACGCGCCCCCCGCGCCGCTGACGTCGATCGGCGCGAACGGCGTGCCGTTCCACGGCCCGCACCAGGCGGGCATCACCACCCCGCTGCAGGCCGCGGGCCACTTCGCCGCCTTCGACCTGGCGCCGGGCGCCGGGCGCAAGGAGGCCGCGGCGCTCATGCGGCGGTGGTCGGCGGCGGCCCGTGAGCTGAGCGAGGGCCGGGCCGCGGCGGGCGCCACCGGCAGCGCGCTCGACGCGGGGCCCGCGGCGCTGACGGTGACGTTCGGCTTCGGGCGCACCTTCTTCGACCGCACCGGCCTGGCCGCCCGCCGCCCCGCCGGGCTCGCCCCGCTGCCGCCGTTCTCCGCCGACGCGCTGGACGAGCGGCGCAGCGACGGCGACCTGTGGCTGCAGATCGGCGCCGACGACGCGCTCGTCGCGTTCGACGCGCTGCGTACGCTCCAGCGCCGGGCGGGCGCCGCGGCGGTGCTGCGCTGGCAGATGAGCGGCTTCAACCGCACCCCCGGCGCCACCGACCGGCCCCGTACCGCGCGCAACCTCATGGGGCAGGTCGACGGCACCAACAACCCCAAACCGGAGGACCCGGACTTCGACGCGCACGTCTTCGTCGCCCCGGACAGCGGGCAGGCGTGGCTGGCGGGCGGCTCGTACGCCGTGTTCCGCCGGATCCGGATGCTGCTCGACACCTGGGACCACCTGTCGCCCGAGCGGCAGGAGCGGGTCATCGGCCGCCGTAAGTCCGACGGCGCTCCGCTGTCCGGCGGCGGGGAGACGACGCCGGTGGACATGAACAAACAACTCGCGGACGGCTCGCTGGCCATCGCGGGGGACGCGCACGTACGGGTGGCGGCGCCGGAGTCGAACGGCGGGGCGACGATGCTGCGCCGCTCGTTCTCGTACCACGACGGTTATCTGGACACCCGGGACGGGCCGGTGCCCGACGCCGGGCTGCTGTTCGTCGCCTGGCAGGCGGATCCCCTGAAAGGGTTCGTGCCGGTGCAGCGCAAGCTGGACCGGGGCGACGGGCTGTCGCGCTTCCTGCGGCACGAGGCGAGCGGGCTGTTCGCGGTGCCGGGCGGGGCGGCGGAGGGCGAGTACGTGGGCCAGCGGCTGCTGGAGGGCTGAGCGGGGCCCGTACGGACCGGGGCTCCCGGGCCCGTACGGGCCGGGCTCGGCACCCCGGTCCATGATCGTCCGTTCCCCGGACCGCCACACCCCGCCCCGCGCCCGTGGGTATCGTGGCCGTCTCGCCGCACGCCCACGAGGAGCCGCCGCCATGTCCGCCAGCCGCTACACCTATCTCGGCCCCGAGGGCACCTTCACCGAGGCCGCGCTGCGCACGCTGCCGGAGGCGGCGACGCGGGAGCTGGTGCCGATGGTCTCGGTGCCGGCGGTGCTGGACTCGGTGCGCACCGGGGAGGCCGCGGGCGCGCTGGTGCCGATCGAGAACTCCGTCGAGGGCGGCGTCACCGCCACGCTCGACGAGCTGGCGCTCGGCGAGCCGCTGATGATCTACCGCGAGGTGCTGCTGCCGATCGCGTTCGCCCTGCTGGTGCGGCCGGGCACGAAGCTGGCGGACCTGAAGACCGTCACCGGGCACCCGGTGGCGCAGCCGCAGGTGCGGCGCTGGCTGGCCGGGCATCTGCCGGACGCGGTGTGGGAGTCGTCGGCTTCCAACGCGGACGGCGCGCGGCAGGTGCAGGAGGGGCGGGTGGACGGCGCGTTCGCGGGCGAGTTCGCGGCGTCGGTGTACGGGCTGGAGCCGCTGGTCTCCGACATCCACGACGCGGAGAACGCCGAGACCCGGTTCGTCCTCGTCGGCCGCCCGGCCCGGCCGGCGGCGCCGACGGGCGCGGACAAGACGTCGGTGGTGATCTGGCTGGGCGACGACCACCCGGGCGCGCTGATGGAGCTGCTGCAGGAGTACGCGGTGCGCGGCGTCAACCTGCTGCGCATCGAGTCGCGGCCGACAGGCGAGGGCATCGGGCGGTACTGCTTCTCGGTGGACTGCGAGGGGCACATCACCGACCGCCGGGTGGGCGAGGCGCTGATGGGGCTGAAGCGGGTCTGTCCGCGGGTGCGGTTCCTCGGCTCGTACCCGCGCGCGGGGCTGTCGCCGGCGGACGTACAGCCGCTGCGGGCGGGGACGTCGGACACGGCGTTCACGGACGCGTCGGACTGGCTGACGCGGTGCCTGGACGGCCGGGCCTGACCTGGGGTCTGTGCACAGTTCGCGGAAGTTATCCACAGGCTGCCGAGGCTGCCTGTGCATAACTCGGGGCAGCCGGGCGGGCAGTGTCGACAAATCTGCCTAGTGACTGATTCCCGGCGTCCACCTGCTCAGATGGTTACTCGTCAGGGGAATTCCCTTGATCCACTCCAAGGCGGTAGGCAATTCCGCTCCAAAGGGTGTGTAGCCGGGTGCGTAACGGGGAATTCCTGCGCCAGCACCGGCCGTACGGAATGATCTTCCCCGGCTTCCACAGGCCGCCTCCCCGACCTGTGGATAACTTTGAGGATCCGCGGCCACCTGTGGAAAAGGATTCCCCAACTGCGGTGCGCGCCGGGGATCTACGGTGACTTTATGTCCCAATTGCCCACTCTCACACCTTTTCTCCATCTGCGGGTAAGCGGGATCCGCGAAACCGGCTATTCACCGCAAAGCGCGGAGAAATCCACAGGGGTGGAAATGGGCTTCGAGGCGGTCCGCTTACCCCGGTAACCTGGCTGCGTGATTGACCTTCGCCTGCTCCGTGAGGACCCCGACCGAGTGCGCGCGTCGCAGCGCGCCCGTGGAGAGGACGTCGCCCTCGTCGACGCGCTGCTCTCCGCCGACGAGCGGCGCAGGTCGTCCAGTACGCGCTTCGACGAACTGCGGGCCGAGCAGAAGCAGCTCGGCAAGCTGATCCCGCGCGCGCAGGGCGAGGAGAAACAGGAGCTGCTGCGGCGCACCGGCGAGCTGTCCGCCGCCGTCAAGGCCGCGGACGCCGCGCAGGACGAGGCCGCCGCCGAGACGCAGGCCCTGCTGCTGCGCCTGGGGAACGTGGTGCATCCCGACGTGCCCGTCGGCGGCGAGGACGACTTCGCGCTGCTGGAGACCGTCGGCACCCCGCGGGACTTCGCCGCCGAGGGCTTCGAGCCGCGCGACCACCTGGAGCTGGGCCGCATCCTCGGCGCCATCGACGTCGAGCGCGCCGCGAAGGTCTCCGGCTCGCGGTTCTACTACCTGACGGGCGTCGGCGCCCTGCTGGAGCTGGCGCTGGTCAACGCCGCGATCGCCCGGGCCACCGCCGCCGGCTTCACCCCGATGCTCACGCCCGCGCTGGTCAAGCCCCGCGCCATGGAGGGCACGGGCTTCCTCGGCCAGGCCGCCGAGGACGTGTACTACCTGGAGCGCGACGACTTCTACCTCGTCGGCACCTCGGAGGTCACGCTCGCGGCGTACCACATGGACGAGATCATCGAGGCCGACCGGCTGCCCCTGCGCTACGCCGGGTTCTCGCCCTGCTTCCGCCGCGAGGCGGGCTCGCACGGCAAGGACACCCGCGGCATCATCCGGGTGCACCAGTTCGACAAGGTCGAGATGTTCTCGTACGTCGCCCCGGAGGACGCGGAGGCGGAGCACGCGCGGCTGCTCGACTGGGAGAAGCAGTGGCTGTCGTCGCTCGGCCTGGCGTACCGCGTGATCGACGTCGCGTCGGGCGACCTGGGCGCGTCCGCGGTGCGGAAGTACGACTGCGAGGCGTGGATCCCGACGCAGGGGAAGTACCGGGAGCTGACGTCGACGTCGAACTGCGAGGAGTTCCAGGCGCGGCGGCTCTCGGTGCGGATGCGCGACGGGCAGGGCCAGAAGAGGGCGGCCCGCCCGCTGGCGACGCTGAACGGGACGCTGTGCGCCGTACCCCGGACGATCGTGGCCGTCCTGGAGACGCACCAGCAGCCGGACGGCTCGGTGGTGGTGCCGGAGGTGCTGCGGCCGTACCTGGGCGGACGCGAGCTGCTGGAGCCGGTCGCGAAATGAGCGGGCCGCTGCCGTACCGGCTCATCGCCACCGACCTCGACGGCACGCTGCTGCGCGGCGACGAGACTGTCTCGCCGCGCACGCGCGCGGCGATCGAGGCGGCCTGCGCGCGGGGCGCGGCGCACATCGTCGTCACCGGCCGCGCCGTGGCCTGGACCCGGCACATACTCGACGCGCTGGGGTACGCGGGCCTGGCCGTCTGCGGCCAGGGCGCGCAGGTGTACCACGCCGGCGAGCACCGGCTGCTGACCTCCGTGACGCTCGACCGGCGGCTGGCCGCCGACGCGGTGGCCAAGCTGGAGGCCGAGGTCGGCGAGGTGGCGGTGGCCGCCAGCGCGGACGGCCTCGCGGGCGAGGTGCTCTTCGGCCCCGGCTTCCGTGCGGTGGCGCGGGAGGACCTGCCGGTCCGCCGGGTGGCCGAGCGCGCCGAGCTGTGGGCCCGGCCGATCGGCAAGCTGTACGTGCAGCACCCCGACCTGGACGACGACGCGCTGACGGCCGCGGCCCGTGAGACGGTCGGCGACCTCGTCGAGGTGGTCCTCGCCGGCGCCGACACCGTCGAGATCCTGCCGCACGGGCTGAACAAGGCCACGGGGCTGTCGCTCGCCGCGCGCCGGCTGGGGGTCACGGGCGCGGAGACGATCGCGTTCGGGGACATGCCGAACGACATCCCGATGTTCCGCTGGGCGGGGCACGGGGTGGCGATGGCGGGGGCGCACCCGGAGCTGATCGCGGTGGCGGACGAGGTGACGGGCTCGAACGACGAGGACGGCATCGCGGCGGTGCTGGACCGGGTGTTCGGCTGACCCCACCGCGGGGCCGGCCCGTAGGGCTGGGCCGCCCGTACCGCCGGCGTCAGCGGATGATCATGGTGACGGCGGCGGTGGTGCCCACGACGACGATGATCGTGCGCATCAGGGCCGGGGTGAGCTTGCGGCCCAGGTGCGCGCCGAGGAAGCCGCCGACCGTGGAGCCGGTGGCGATGATGCCGGCCGCGGTCCAGTCGACGTCGGTGACGATGATGAAGACGATCGACGCGATCCCGTTGACGAGCGCGGCGAGGACGTTCTTGGCGGCGTTGAGGCGCTGCAGGTCGTCACGGACGAAGGTGCCGAACAGGCCCATGAGGATGACGCCCTGGGCGGCCCCGAAGTAGCCGCCGTAGACGCCCGTGCCGAGGACGCCGACCCACATCGGGGCGCCGCCGTCCTTGTCGTCGTCCTCGTCGCGCTCGGCGAGGCGGCGGCTGAGGACGGGCTGGAGGAGGACCAGCGCGCAGGCCGTCAGGATCAGGACGGGGACCGCGGCCTGGAACGCCTCGGCGGGCAGTTGCAGGAGGAGCAGCGCGCCGGCCAGGCCGCCGAGGAGCGAGGCGGTGCCGAAGCGCAGTATGCGCCGGCGCTGGCCGCGCAGCTCGCGGCGGTAGCCGTAGACGGCGCCGGCGACGCCGGGGACGAGGCCGACGGTGTTGGAGACGTTCGCGAGGACCGGCGGGTAGCCGAGGGCGAGGAGCGTCGGGAACGTGATGAGGGTGCCGGAGCCGACGACCGCGTTCATGCCGCCGGCGACGAGTCCGGCGCCGGCGAGCGCGGCGGCTTCGAGCGGTTCCACGGCGGCGTCCTCGTTCCTGGTTTCGGTCCCGGCGGTGGGGCTGGGGGTGGGTCGGTCGGGCCGGGTAGGGCGTACAGCGAAGATCGTGGTCATCGTGAGCGCGGCGGTCCGTCCAAGTCAATCCTCGGCTGTTCTTGGGCATTCCCAAGGGTTAACTTGACGCGCATGACTCTGGACGACCTGCGGGTGTTCGTCGCCGTGTGCCGGGCGGGGAGCCTGAGCGCGGTGGCGCGGGAGCTGGGCTGTACGCAGTCGGCCGTCAGCCAGCACGTCAAGCGGCTGGAGCGGGAGATCGGCCTCAGCCTCGTGGAGCGGCACCCGCGCGGGGTGGTGCCCACGCACGCCGGGGAGTTGCTGCGCACCGCCGCCGCCGAGGGTATCGGCGGCGTGGACCAGGCGCTGCGGCGGCTGGGCGACCTGGCGCGCGGCGACGGCGGGTCGGTGCGGGTGACGACGGGGGCGACGACCGTACGGCACTTCATGTCGGCGGCGGTCGTCGCGTTCCGCGAGCGGTATCCGCAGGTCAGCCTGGAGTTCCAGACGGAGAACTCCAGCCGCGGGTGCGTCGCCGCGCTGGCCGCGGGCGGCGCCGACCTGGCGTGGATCACGATCGCGGCGCCGGTGCGGGGCGTGGAGCTGCGGCGCGCGGCGGAGCTGCGGTGGGTGCTGGCCGTACGGGACGGCGATCCGCTGGCGGAACGGTCGGC
This sequence comes from Streptomyces sp. WMMC500, assembly GCF_027497195.1. NCBI lineage: Bacteria > Bacillati > Actinomycetota > Actinomycetes > Kitasatosporales > Streptomycetaceae > Streptomyces > Streptomyces sp. WMMC500. The sequence continues at coordinate 4,726,763 of NZ_CP114905.1, read as the reverse complement.
GGTGGGGGCGGCGGACCTGGCGGCGGTGCGGCTCATCGGGCTGCCGGGGAACTCGAGTTCGCGGGCTCACCTGGAGGCGTGGTTCGCGGAGTCGGGGGTGCGGCTGCCGGCGTTCGACACGTCGGTCGCGGACTGGGACACGGCGATCCTGCTCGCGGAGCTGGGCCTCGGCTACGCCGTCGTACCGGAGCTGCCCGGATGGCGGGACGGGCGGCGCGACGGGCGGCATCCGGGGGTGCGGCTCGTACCGGTGCCGGATCTTCCGCCGCTGTGGGCGGGCTGGGCGGTGCGGCGGTGGGCGGCGCTGTCGCCGCTGGCGCGGACGTTCGCGGACATGGTGGCGGCGGGGGTGGCGGGCCCGGCGGATATGGACCGGTGATCTCTGCTCTCTTTGGCTCTGCCCGTCAGGCCATCGGTGGGCGAGGGTGGGTGACGTTCCGCAGTAGCCGAATCGCCACCGCCGGAGGCCCCCTTGAGCATCGCCTTCCTGCTGACCACGCTCGTCGTGGTCGTCACGCCGGGCACCGGCGTGGTCTACACCCTCGCCGCCGGGCTGTCCCACGGCCGGCGCGCGAGCGTGGTGGCCGCGTTCGCCTGCACGCTCGGCACCGTCCCGCACGTCGTCGCGACCGTCACCGGGCTTGCGGCGCTGCTGCACGCCAGCGCCGTGGCGTTCGAGACGGTGAAGTACCTGGGCGTCGCGTACCTGCTGTACATGGCGTGGTCGACGCTGCGTGACAAGGACACCCTGGTCGTCGCGGACGACACGGCGGCCGGACCGGCGCCGGCGGGGCGGGTGATCGTCTCCGGCGTGCTGCTCAACGTGCTCAACCCGAAGCTGACGATGTTCTTCGTGGCGTTCCTGCCGCAGTTCGTGCCGGCGGGCCGGGAGGGGTCGGTGGCGGCGATGCTGCGGCTGAGCGCGGTGTTCATGGGGCTGACGTTCGCGGTGCTCGTGGCGTACGGGCTGTGCGCGGCGGCCGTACGCGGGTACGTGCTGGGACGGCCGCGGGTGATGGCGGGGATCCGGCGGGTGTTCGCGGCGTCGTTCGTGGGGCTGGGCGCGAAGCTGGCGGTGGCGTGACGATGCGGTTCGGGCATGCGGCGGAGCTGCGGGCGGAGTTTCCCGAGCTGGTGGCGGGGGTGCTGTACGGGGACTTCGGGGGCGGTGGCGCGGGCGGTCCCGGCGGTCCCGGCGGTCCCGGCGGGGGTGCGGAGCTGGAGGCACGGATCGCGGCGTACACGGACGTCGCGCGGCGGCGGCTGGCGGAGGGCACGGAGGGGGAGTTCCCCGAGGTACGGGCGTGGCGGCGGACGTACACGCGGCTGGGGCTGCGGCCGACGCAGTACCGGTGCGCGTCGGAGTCGCTGCTGCGGCGGCTGCGGCGGGAGGGGTCCCTGCCGCGGATCCACCCGGTGGTGGACCTGTGCAACGCGGTCTCCGTGGCGTACGCGATCCCGGTCGCCGTGCTGGACGTGGACCGGGTCGCGGAGCCGTGGCTCCAGGTGCGGCGGGCGCGGGGTGACGAGACGTACACGGCGTTCGGCGGCGGGGACGAGCGGCCGGCGGCGGGGGAGGTGACGTTCGCCGACTCGTCGGGGCGCGCGCACGCGCGGCGCTGGACGAACCGGCAGAGCGGGTACTCGGCGGTCGGCGCGGAGACACGCCGGGTGCTGGTGGTGGCGGAGGGGGTGCACGAGACGGCTGCGGCGGACGTGGCGGAGCTGACGGGTGCGGTGGAAGGGGAGCTGGAGCGGCTGTGGGGCGTGGCGCCGAAGGCCGCGCTGCTGACGGAGGCGGGCCCGGAGTTCGTGTTCGCGGAGTGACGGGACCGCCGCCCCTCTTGAGCTGCGGGGACGCTGCGCCGGAGGGCGTTGTCAGTGGCGCGTGCCACGATGGCTCCATGAACAGGGTGGAAGAGGCGGCCTCTGACAGGTCCAAAGCGTACGGGTCGGATTTCCTGCAGCTCGACGTCGGGGAGGCGCCGGCGGGCGGGATGGCGGACTGGCTGGCGTGGCAGCTCAGGGAGGCCATCGCGGACGGGCGGCTGGAGGTGGGCGGCCGGCTGCCGCCGACGCGGGTGCTGGCGGCCGAGCTGCGGGTGTCGCGCGGGGTGGTGACGGAGGCGTACCGGCGGCTGACGGAGGACGGGCACGTCGAGGGGCGGCGGCGCGCGGGGACGGTGGTGGTCGCGGCGCCGGTGGGCGCGGGGGACGCGGCGGGTCCGGCGGCGCGGGCGGGAGGCGCGGTGGGTCCGGCGGCGCGGGCGGGAGGCGCGGTGGGTCCGGCGGCGCGGGCAGGTCAGGCGGCGCGGGCGGGGGGCGCGGCGGACTCCGCGAGGCCGGGTCCGGGCCGTCCCGCCGTGTTCTTCCCCACCGCGCCCGGGCCCGGCGCGTTCGACGCGCTGCGCGCCGCACCGGCCCGGATCGACCTCACCCCCGGGCTGCCGGACCTCGCCGCCTTCCCCCGCGCCGCGTGGCTGCGCGCCGAGCGCGCCGTCCTCGCCGAGCTGTCCGCCGCCGACCTCGGCTACGGGGACCCGCACGGCGCCCCCGCGCTGCGCCGGGCCGTCGCCGGCTGGCTCGCCCGCAACCGCGGCATCCGTGCCGACCCCGACGACGTCGTGGTCGTCGCCGGCACGGCCCAGGCGCTGACCCTGCTGCACCCGGTGCTGCGCGCCGACGGCATGGCGGCGGTGGCGCTGGAGGACCCCGGTTCGCTCGGTACGCGCCAGCATCTGGAGAACGGCGGTCTCGACGTCCTCCCGGTGCCGGTCGACGCCGACGGCATACGTGTCGAAGCGCTGCGCGCCACCGGCGCGCGTGCGGTGCTGCTCACCCCGGCGCACCAGTTCCCGACCGGCGCGGTGCTCAGCGGCGAGCGCCGCCGCGAGCTGCTGCGCTGGGCGGAGGACGGCGGCGGGCTCGTACTCGAAGACGACTACGACGCCGAACACCGCTACGACCGGCCGCCGGTGCCCGCGCTGCGCGCGATGCTCGCGGAGCGCGTCTGCTACATGGGCAGCGTGTCGAAGCTGCTGGCGCCGGCGCTGCGGGTGGGCTGGGTGGTGCCGCCGCCCGGGTACCGGGACGCGCTGGTGAACGCCAAACGCTTCACCGACCTGGGCAACGCGGTGCTGCCGCAGCTCGTCCTGGCGCGGCTGATGGAGTCGGGGGAGCTGGAGCGGCACCTGCGGCTGCTCCGGGGACGGCACCGGCGCCGTCGGGACGCGATGATCGCGGCGGTCGCGGAGCACCTGCCCGGCGCGGTGGTCCACGGCGCGGCGGCGGGGCTGCACCTGACGGTGACGTTCGGCGGGGCGGGCGGCGCGGAGCCGGCGGGGGTGACCGACACGGAGTTGGCGGCGGCGGCGCTGAGTTGCGGCGTCAAGGTGCAGCCCCTGTCCTGGCACCGGCTCCGGCCGGGCCCGCCGGGCCTGGTCCTCGGGTACGCGGCGAGCCACCCCGACGCCGTGACCGAGGGGGTGAGGCTGCTGGGACAGGCGCTGCGGGGGACGTAGCGGGACGGACCGCAGGGAGGGAGGGAGGGGGGAGCGGCCAGAGGGAACGGGCCAGGGGGAACGGCCGGAGACGCGGACCGGCGTACGGGCAGGCGCGGCGACGGCGTCACCGCCGCGTGTTCCCGCCGCGTGGTCCCGGCCACCGCCTCACGCGTCCCGGTGCCGCAGTGCCGCCGCGCCCAGCGCCAGTGCCGCCGCCGACCACGCCGCCAGCACCCCCAGCCCCGCCCACGGCCCGATGGGCAGGTCCGCCGTGTCCACCGTCGACTGCACCGCGAGACCCGCCGACGCCGGTCCGTACCGCTGCAACCGCTCGACCCACTCCGGATCCGACACCATCCCCGCCACCAGCGGCGCCGCGTACAGCACCCCCAGGCACGCCGCGACCGACCCCGCCGTGTCCCGCAGCGCCGCACCGAGGCCGAGGGCCAGCAGCGCCACCAGCACCAGGTACAGCGCCGTCCCGAAGCCGGCCCGCAGCACCGGCCCCGCCCCCGGGTCGTACGCGTCGAAGCCCGCCGGCACCACCGCCCGCCCCGCGAGCAGCGCGCCCAGCACCCCCGCGCCGCCCGCCACCAGCACCGCCGCGGCGACCACCGCGGACTTCGCGGCCAGTACCCGCAGCCGGGCCGGTACGGCGGTCAGCGTCGTGCGGATCGTGCCCGTGCCGTACTCCGCCGTGAACGCCAGCGACGCGAGCACCGCCACCGCCGCCTGTCCGGCCCACACGCCGGCCAGGCTGGTCTTCACGACGTCCTCGCGGCAGCCGGCCGGCGGGCAGTGCGCCGTGGACAGCCCGCCGACCGCGCCCGCGCCGACCGCGGCGGTGACGACGACGGCGGCGAGGAGGAGCCACCACGTGCTGGGGACGGTACGCAGTTTGGTCCACTCCGCCCGCACCGCGTGCGCCGTGTCCCGTACGCCGGGGAAGGCCGACCCGGCCCCCGGCGCGTACCCCCGGGTCGTCGCCCGCCCCTCACGCATCGCGCCGCCGCAGCCGCCACGCCGCCAGCGCCAGTGCCACGGCCGCCCACACCGCCAGCACCCCGAGCCCCGCCCACGGCCCCTGCGGCATGCACCCGTCCTCCGGCACGCACACCGTCTCCACCTGCCCGTACCGCGGCGTCGTGCTCTGCACCCCGAACCCCGCCACCGGCGTCACCCGGAACAGCCACTCCACCGCCCCCAGCGGCAGCCCCCCGCCCAGCACCATCGGCAGCACGAACAGCACCACCACGAGCGTCACCGCGGCGGCCGTGTGCCGCAGCAGCGCCCCCAGCCCGAGCGCGAAGAGCGCCACCAGCGCCAGCAGCAGCCCCGTGCCCACCACCGCCCGCAGCGCCGGCCCGTCGGACAGCGACACCTCCGGGAACTGCGGCGGCGTGTGCCCGCCCGAGCGCAGCGCCCGCTGCCCCGCCAGGAACGACACCACCGCTGCCGCCAGCCCCGCCGCGCACGTCACCGCCCCCAGCACCGTGGCCTTCGCCGCCAGCACCCGCCCGCGCCGCGGCCCGGCGGTGAACGTCGTGCGGATCATGCCGCGCCGGTACTCGGCGGTGATGAACACCACCCCCAGCGCCGCGAACGCGATCAGCCCGACCTGTGCGCCCGCCAGGCTCATCCACGTCAGGTCCGCGGCGGGCGGGCGCGGGCCGATGTCGCCGGAGCCGGTGACGGTGAACGTGCCGCCGGTGCGCTCGGCGCCGCCGACCGGGCCGTTCGCCGCCGCCGGGCCGGACGGCGGGCCCACGGCCTCGTCCCGCCAGGCCGTACCGCCGCCGCCGTCGCCGTCCCCTGAACCAGAACCGGAACCGGAACCCGAATCCGGACCCGAACCCGGGCCGGAACCAGAACCGGCCCCTTCGAGCCGTACGTTGTCGAACACCCCCGTCGCCTCGCTCGGCCCCGCCCCGATGCTCAGCGACCCGAACGACCGCTCCACCCGCACCGTCTCCGGCGCCGCCACGAACAGCCCCGCCCGCGCCGTCCGCGGCAGCCCGGCCGCGGACACGCCGCCGACCTCCTGCCAGCGTTCGCCGTCGGCGGACCGGTAGCCGGTCAGCCGGTCGCCCTCGCGCGTCAGCCGCAGCCACACCGGAGCGTCACCGGCCACGGCGCCCCCGGCGACGTCGTGCTCGAACCCGTACTGCAGCCGCACCCCGTGCCCGGCGGTGCGCATCAGCGCCACGTACGGACTCCCCGGCTCCGTACCCGCCTTCACGATCACGCCGGCCTTCGCCCACGGCGCGTCCGTACCCTCGCCGAGCGTCAGGTCCGTCACGCGCGCGGTGACGCTGCCGTCCCCGGCCAGCGGCCGGTGCACGAAGCGGAACGAGTCCGCCACCCGGTCCGCCGCTCCCGTACCGGAGCCGCCGCCGTCGTCGGACGTGGCCACCTCGCTGCCGCCCGCCGACACCAGCGACACGAGCACCGTCACGACCACGCCCGCGAGAAGCGTGAGCAGCCACCGGTCGACACTGCGCAGTTTCGTGAACTCGGCGCGCAGCAACTGCCGGAACCCGGCACGCGCGGGCGGCAGCTTCGACCGGTACGGGGCCACGCCCCCGGCGCCCGTCCGCGCCCCCGCCGCCACCGCGCGGGCGCCCGTGCCCGTACCGCTTCCCGCACTCATCGCGGTTCCTCCCCCTCGGGACCGGCGGCGAACTCCGCCTCGCCGCGCGTCAGCTCCATGTACGCCTCTTCCAGCGACGCCCGGTGCGCCGCCAGCTCCGAGAACGGCACCGCCCCCGCGCCCAGCAGCTCCGCCACCCGCTCGGCCGGCAGCCCCGACACCGTCAGCGACTCCCGGCCCGTCGCCGCCACCGTCGCCCCCGCCGCGGCCAGCACCGTCATCGCCCGCTCCCGCGCCCCCGTACGCAGCGCGACGCGGCTGTCGGAGGCGGCGGCCAGCACCTCGGCCACCGGCATGTCCGCGACGAGCCGGCCGCGGCCGATGACCACCAGGTGGTCGGCGGTGTCCTCCAGTTCGCTCATCAGGTGGCTGGAGACGAGCACCGCCCGCCCCTCCGCCGCCAGCCGCCGCAGAAAGCCGCGTATCCAGCGGATGCCCTCCGGGTCCAGGCCGTTGACCGGCTCGTCGAAGAGCAGCACCGGCGGGTCGCCGAGGAGCGCGGCGGCGATGCCGAGGCGCTGGCGCATCCCCAGCGAGTAGCCGCCGGCCCGCCGCCGCCCGGCCGCGGCGAGACCCACCTGCTCCAGCAACTCGTCGACGCGGCGCGGCGGCAGGCCGTGCGAGTGCGCCAGCCACAGCAGGTGGTCGCGCCCGCGCCGGGCGGGGTGGACGGCCGCGGCGTCGAGCGCGGCGCCGACGTGCTGCAGCGGGCGGCGCAGCGCCGCGTACGGGTGGCCGCCGACCAGCGCGCTGCCCGCGTCGGGGGCGTCGAGGCCCAGGACGATGCGCATGGTCGTGGACTTCCCGGCCCCGTTGGGGCCGACGAACCCGGTGACCTGACCGGGGGCGACCGTGAACGACAGGCCGTCCACGGCGGCGACGGGACCGAAGCGCTTGCGCAGCTCCCGGACCTCGATGGTTGCTTCTGACGCTGCCATGGTGAGGAGGCTACGAAGCGGGCGTCGGCCGGGTCGTCACGCGGGGGAGGAGTCTTGCGGGCGGCGGCGTAGCTCGTGTGAGGGAGGGAGATGTCCTGGGCGGGAGGGACGCCGGGAGGGGCGGGCGCGGGGACAATGGCGTGGTGACGGGTGCGCGGGGGGAGTGGGCGGGGGGTACGGGCGTGACGGGTGGGGCGGAGGGTACGTACGCGAAGAACGGGGACCGCACGTCCGCCGCAGACCACACGCCCGCCGCAGACCACACGCCCGGCGCGCGCCCTCCGGCTCCCCCGCTCCGCCGCCTGGCCGCCTCCCCCGACGGGCCCGTCGCCGCCGCCGCGCTCCTCGCGCTCCTCGCCGCCGTCGACGCCGTCCTGCGCGCCGGTGCCGGGGACCGCCTCACCGCCGCCCTGCTGCTCGCCTTCGGCGCCACCGCCCCCGTCGCGCTCCTGCGCACCCACCCCACCCCCGCCGCCGTCCTCGCCACCGCCGCGAACGCCCCGCTCCTCGCCCTCCTCGGCGCCCCCGTCGCCGCCGGCGCCGCCGCCCAGGCCGTCCTCCTGCACCGCCTCGCCCGCCACGGCACCCGGCGGGGCCGCATCCTCGCCGTGCTGCTCGTGCTGCCGCTCGCGGGCTACGCCGTCGGCGACCCCGGCGCCGCCGCCGGTGGCCGGCTCGACGACGCTGGCAGGCTGCTCGCCGTCGCCGCCGCCGTCCTCCTCGCCGCCGCCACGGGCGCCGGCCTCGCCCGCCGCGCCCGCAGCGCCGCCGCCGCACACAGCGCCACCGAACGCGCCATCGCGCACGCCCTCTACGAACACGCCGCCCGCGGCGAACGCGCCCGCATCGCACGCGAACTCCACGACGTCGTCGCCCACCACATCTCGATGATCTCCGTACAGGCCGAAACCGCCCGCCTCACCACCCCCGGCCTCCCCGACGAGGGCGCCCGCCGACTGCGCGACATCGGCGACACCGCCCGCACCGCCCTCACCGAGATGCGCCGCCTGCTCGGCGTCCTGCGCGAGGACGCCGGCGCCGCCCCCGCGGAACGCCGCCCCCCGCCCGGCCTCGCCCAGCTCAACGAACTCCTCGACGGCGCCCGCGACGCCGCAGGCGCCGCCGTACGCCTCATCGTCAGCGGCGCCGTACGCCCCCTCGACACCGGCATCGAACTCACCGCGTACCGCATCGTGCAGGAAGCCCTCACCAACGCCCGCCGGCACGCCCCCGGCTCCGCCGTCGACGTCGAACTGCACTACGCCGACGCCTCCCTGCGCCTGCGCGTCCGCGACAACGGCCCGGGCCCCGGCGGCGGGACCGCGGCAGGCGGCGGCAGCGCGGCGGGCGACGCGACCGCGGCGGGCGGCGGGCACGGACTGCTCGGCATGCGCGAACGCGCCGCGGCCGTCGGCGGCCGGCTGCGCAGCGGCCCCGCCGCGGGCAGCGGCTTCCTCCTCGAAGCCACGCTCCCCGCACGGACCGGCGCGAGCGCGGCGGAGACCGCGGCATGACCGGCCCCGCGGACACCGTGCGTGTCGTCGTCGCCGACGACCACGAGGTCGTCCGCGCCGGCTTCGCCGGACTCCTCGCCACCCAGCCCGACTTCGACGTCGTCGGCACCGCGCACGACGGCGCCGACGCCGTCCGCGTCTGCCGCGCCCGGCGGCCCGACGTCGTGCTCATGGACGTCCGCATGCCCGGCGTCGACGGCATCGAGGCCACCGCCCGCCTCACCGCCGGCGCCCCGCACCCGAAGGTGCTGATCCTCACCACCTTCGACCTCGACGAGTACGTCTACGACGCCCTCGCCGCGGGCGCCAGCGGCTTCCTGCTCAAGGACGTCACCGCGGAGCGGCTCTTCGACGCGGTGCGCGTCGTCGCGGCCGGCGAGGCGCTGCTCGCGCCGGCGGTGACGCGGCGGCTCATCGCCGAGTTCGCGCGGCTGCGCACGTCGCGGCGGGAGCGGAGCGAGGCGGCCACGGCGCTGGCGGCGCTGACGCCGCGCGAGACGGAGGTGCTGCGGCTCCTCGCCGAGGGCCTGTCCAACCCCGAACTGGCCGCCCGGCTCCACGTCGGCGAGGAGACCGTGAAGACGCACGTCAGCCGGTTGCTGGCCAAGCTCGGCCTGCGGGACCGCACGCAGGCGGTGGTCATGGCGTACGAAACGGGCCTCGTCGTCCCGGGCACCCGCTGACGTCACCCCGCCCCGCCGGCCCGCCCCGGCGGCGCTCGGTTAGCCTCGTGACCATGCCCGGAGCCATCGAACTCGTCATCTTCGACTGCGACGGAGTCCTCGTCGACTCCGAGCGCATCGCCGCCGCCGCCCAGGCCACCGTGGGTGCGGAGCTCGGCTGGCCGCTCACCGAAGCCGACGCCGTCGAACTGTTCATGGGCAAGTCCCAGGAGTCCGTCGGTGCCATGGTCGTCGAACGCCTCGGCCCGGGCACGGACGAGACCTGGCAAACCCGCTACTTCGAGGAGTTCCTCGCCGGCCTCGACCGCCTCGAAGCCGTACCCGGCGTCGTCGACGCGCTCGACGCCATCGCCGCCGCAGGCCTGCCCACGTGTGTCGCGTCCAGCGGCGGCCACGAGCGGATGCGCCGCACCCTCGGCCGGACCGGGCTGTACGACCGCTTCGCCGGACGCATCTACTCCGCCGCCGACGTCGGCGGACGCGGCAAGCCCGCACCCGACCTCTTCCTCCACGCGGCGCGCCGGATGGGCTACGCGCCGCAGGCGTGCGCGGTGGTGGAGGACAGCCGCTACGGCGTCCAGGCGGCGCGCGCCGCGGGCATGCGCGCGTACGGCTTCACCGGCGGACTGTCACCGGCCGACTGGCTGGCGGGCCCGGACACGGTGCTCTTCGACGACATGCGCAAACTGCCGGTCCTGCTGGAAGCAGCGGCACCGGCGGACTGACTGCCGAGGGCCCGTACGAGCAGCAGGGAACGACTTCGGGCGCCCGCCCTCACCCGGCCCTCTCCCAGGGGGTCTACGACCAGCTTCGGGATCGGCGACACCGATTTGGTTGGTGGGATCAACCGGATCAAGATCACTCTTTGCCGCAACCTTTCCTCGGGGTCCGCTGCAAGCCGCCTGTGCACGAGTATCGGTAGAGATCTCGGTGGGCACGCGGCTGCAGTCCGAACCGCATGACGTCGACGGCCACATACGTCCTCACCCTGGAGCAGCAACGCCGAAGAAGCTCAGTGAGGGCAGCCCCGTCGCAGGCGTCCGAGGCCGTGCAGCGGGCCGCATGTCGTGTCAGTCTCGGGCGGTAGCGTGCGCGGCACACGTCAACCACTCGATTCCGCACCGGGGAAGACATGACCGACGCCTACGCGCCCGTCTCTGAACTGAACTTGCTCAAGGAGTTCTCCGACGGCCCTGGAGATGCCTACTTCTCCGACGGGTTCGAGTTCTACGAGTACAACCGGCCCGACGCCGGTCTGGTGGAGTGGCTGAGCCTGGAGAAGCGGGAAGAGGAGGCACGGGGCCACCTCAACCGGCTCACCCCGTTCGCCCGGGCCACCGGCTCGGGTTCGTTCTACGCCCTGTGGCACTGCGACGACCGCACCGACCTCGCCACGCTACCCGTCATCCGCTTCGGCGACGAAGGCGATCTCGACATCATCGAGGGCCTGCGAAACCTGTTCCGGCTGCTCGCGATCGACGACGAGTGGTTCATCCCCTGGGACGAGGAGCGCGAGGCGGACCCCGACGAGGAGCACTCCCCCGGGCACGAGGCGTACGTGGTCTGGCTGAAGGAGACATTCGGCCTGACCCCTCCCACCGACGCGGAAACCGACGAGATCCTGGGGTCGGGCCGCAAGAAGTACGGCGCCCGGTTCGTGGACTGGCTGGAGGAGTTCGGGTCGGAGGAGATCGACTTCGACTCGTGGCGCAAGGAGTGGTCGGGCGGCTCCTGAAGGTGAATGCGTCGTACCAGGCGGCCGAGGCTCTGGGGACGCCCGCCGGGCCCTTGGCAGGGGCGCGTATCCGGGTCACACCCCTCGTACGGGCGGCACGGACGGCTCGTACGAGCGGGAAACCCCGCTACGCGCCCCGGCCCTTGACCCACTCGTCCGCCAGGACCGACCACACCTCGGTGTCCTGCCGCACCCCCCGGTGCGGATACCTCGCCCGCAGCACGCCGTCGCGGCTCATGCCGAGACGCTGCGCGACCTTGATGCTCGGCGTGTTCTCCGCGGACACGAGCCATTCCACGCGCTCCATGCCGCGCTCACGCACCGCCCAGTCGATGATCACGCGCGCCGCGCGCGTGACCAGCCCGCGGCCCGCCGCCGCGGGCTCCAGCCAGCAGCCGGCCTCGCAGGTGCGCTGCGGCGCGTCGAAGATGCGGAACAGGACGCCGCCGACGAGGAGGCCGTCGAGCCAGATGCCGTAGAGGCGGCCGGAGTCGGCGGCCGTCTTGTCGGCGTACGACTGGAGCCAGGCGCGGGCGGAGTCGAGATCGGCGGCGGCGTCGGCGAGGCCGATGTGCTGGCCGATGAACGCGCGACCGCGGTCCATGTGGGCGAGGAACTCCTCGGCCTGCCAGGGCTCCAGCGGCCGCAGCTCGGCACCGTCGTCACCCAGGGATATCGCGAACATCGGGCCCTCCCGTGGCTGTGCTGACTACCGTGATCCTCGCACGGCCCACCGACCGGCCCTCGCTCACCCGTTCGCCCGGACTCCGCCTGCGGCCCCGGACTCCGACTCCGCCTGCGCCTGCGCCGCCTCCGCCAGGGCGGCGACACAGGCCCGTACGGCCGGGCTCTCCCCCAGGGACCGCCACGCGGCCTGGACCGTGCGCCGCACCACCGGCCGCACCGGCACGAACCGCACCCCGGGCGGGCACGGCCGCTGCGCCATCTCCGGTACGAGCGCCACGCACAACCCGCCCCGCACGAGCGCGAGCTGCGTGGCGTACTCCGTCACCCGGTAGCGCACCTCCGGTTCCAGGCCCACCTCGCGCAGCGCCTGCGTCAGCCCCTCGTACGGCTCGGTGCCGACGGGACAGCTCGCCCAGACCGCCGCCCCGGTCGCGTCGGCCTCGCCGAGCTCGCCCAGCTCGGCGAGGCCGACGCGCTCGCGACCGGCCAGCGGATGGGCGTCCGGCACCGCCAACTGCACCTCCTCGACCACCAGCGTCCGCACCGCCAGGCCCTGCGGCAGCCGGATGGGCCGGCTGCTCCAGCTCTCGATGAGCAGCAGGTCCAGCTCCCCACCGACCAGCCCGGGCACCAGCTCGACGACCTCGCCGTCGACGACGGTGGGGACCAGCCGCGGGTGCGAGGCGGTGAGTGCGGTCAGCACCCCGGGCAGCAGCGCGCGCAGCGAACTGCCGACTCCGCCGAGGCGCAGCGGGCCGAGGATCTCGTCCTGCATGTCGGCGAGATCCGCCTCGGCCTCGGCGACCTGCGCGCACACCCGGGCCGCGTGCGCGGCGAGCACCCTGCCGGCGTGGGTGAGGCGGACGCTGCGCCCGTACGGCTCCAGCAGCCGGTGCCCCGACTCGCGCTCCAGCTTCGCGAGCTGCTGTGAGACGCCGGAGGCGGTGACGTGCAACGACGCGGCGGCACGGGCGATGGTGCCGTGGACGGCGACGGCGTCGAGGGCACGGAGGCGCTCCAGACTGAACACGAAGCGATGCTAACGCTTTCGGCTAACGAATCATCGCTTTTTCTTGGGGGATCGGGCAGGCAGAGTGAGAGGCATGCGAGTCGACGGGGACGGCCAGGACAAGCAGGGCGACATATCCCTCCGCCTCACCCCGCCCGCCGCGCCGTCCCGGCCCGCCCCGGGCGAACAGCCCGGTCCCGGCGCCTTCGCCACCGGGGAACAGGGCCGGGGACTCCTCGGCCGGCTGGCCACCCCGGTCACGATGGTCATCGGCGGCTCGGCGTGCATCTCGTTGTCGGCCATGTTCGTGAAGCTCTCCGACGTGAGCGCCGGCACCGCCGCCGTGCTGCGCTGCGCCCTGGCACTGCTGCTGCTCGCCCCGCTGGCGGCCGTCGAACTCCGCCGCCTCGGCCCGCGGGCCCGGCGCCCCGTACTCACGGACCTGGCGGCCGGGCTGCTGCTCGGCGTCGACTTCGTCTTCTGGGCCGCCAGCATCAGGGACGTCGGCGCCTCCATCGCGACCGTGCTGCTCAACATCCAGGTGATCGTCTTCCCGCTGCTGGCCCGCCTGCTCACCCGCACGCCGCTGCCGCGCGGCTTCTGGCTCACCGCCCCGGTGCTGCTCGCCGGGGTGGCGCTCGCGGGCGGCGCGATCGGCGACCCGGAACCGGGCAGCAGCCCCGTCACCGGCATCCTCTACGGCACGGCCGCCGGCGTCGCCTTCGCCGGCTACCTCTTCCTCACCCGCCTGGCCGGCGCACCTCCCACCACCTCCGACCCGCAACCCACTCCAGACCCGGCCCCGGCTCCTGCCGCTCCCTCCCGTCCCCGCGGGCACATCGCCGTGCCGGTGTGCACCGCGACGTTCTCCGCCGGCATCGCCTCCGGCATCCTCGGCGGGCTGTGGACCGGCATCGATCCGACGCCCGAGCCCGCCGCCCTCGGCTGGCTGGCGGCCATGGCCGTGCTCGGCCAGGTCCTCGCCCTGCTCCTCATCACCCCCGCCCTGCCTCGGCTCGCCCCCGCCACCGGGGCGGCGCTGCTCCTGCTGCAGCCGGTGCTCGCCATCGCCACCGCGGTCGCGTTCATCGGCGAGCGGCCCACGGTGACGCAGTACGCCGGCTGCCTGCTGGTGATCGCGACCGTCTGGTACGCCACCCGCGTCGGCGCCCGCCGGGGCGCCGAAACTCCCGCGCTCCGCACCGCGGGCCGCAGCTAGTGCCTTGACCGGAAAGGTTCGCCGGATCGCGCACCTACGACATCGGTACCGGCGACGGCCTCAGCCGCCCGGAGCGTGTCCCTTCCGAGAGGCTGAAGGTGAATCTGCGTGCAGAGCAGACCCGACGACACCCTTTCGATCACGCCCCATTCCCAGGTGGCCACGGGATCGAGACCCGTCCGGGCGGCCAGCCGGCGAGCCCGCTCGAAGGGGTCACCAGCGAGCAGTTCGACCGGGTCTCCACGCATCAGGACACCCAGGTCGTACTCGGCCTCCGCAAGGAGACCGTCCGGATCGACCAGCTTGAAGCCGCCATCGCTCTGAAGGGCGTTCAGTTGATGTACGTCGCCGTGGACCAGTACGGCCTTCTCGTCGCGGTGCGCTTGCTCCCGCCGTCGAGCCGAGACGAGGGCGTGCTCGACCGCTTTCTCGGAACAAGGGTGATCGAGCTCCTCCCACAGCCTCGCGATGACGTCGGCGAGCCGGCGGGCCTTTTCGGCACCGGTGGGCAGCCCACAGTCGGGGGCCGGCCGCCAGATGCGCGCTGCGGTATCGCAGAGAATCCCAAGGCGACGCGAGAGCGGTAGGCCGAGCTCGAACATCGGCCGCCCCAGTCGTTCCATGAGCAGGGCACCCCGGCCGGCGTCATGTCGGTAGAGCGCCGGGCATCCTTCTCCTCCGACCATGCGGAGCACCGTCGCCTCAGTGGAGGAGTCGTTCCCCACGCCCGGCACCAGCACCTTGAGAATCGCCGAGGCTCCGTCCGCCCGGGTCGCTTCGGCCACGAAGGCCCTGGCCCCGCCCGTGTACGGGCGCCCCACGATGATCGACCAGTCGGCCTCAAGGCTCGCGACAAGCGCAGGCAGGCGCTCAAGCCAGTCTTCGACACCGGCAGCGCGAACCATGTTGCGTACGGCATCCGGGACTTCGATCACTTCCGCAGTCTCACATCAAACACACGGCACACACACCGATTTTCCCGGCAGCGCGTGGATGGCGCGAGCAGGCGGTTGTGGTGCGGGTGTCGGTGGCCCATAAACCGCCCTGCGGCTACAAACTACCCCTTCGCGAAGGCCATTTCCGCTGAGAGAACGTCACTGACCTGTGCTTTTGATACCAGCCGCAAACGTGTGGAGGAAGCCCGGTGCGCCCCGGGAGAGTGTGGCGGTGCGTGGGTGTCCAAACATCACGCCAGATCCGCTCACCACCATCGGAAGGAACGCACATGCGCACGAATCGAGTAGGGACCCTCGCACGGCCGGTTCGTCGTCGCCGGCTCCAGGCACTCGCCACCTGTGTGGCGGCCGGGGCGCTCGCCGTGGGGTTGGCGGCGGCGCCCTCCTCCGCGGCCAGTCGGTTGCTCGTCTCTCAAAAGCATGGGAGCGACATCGGAAACCTTCGCTACTTCGGCTCTTACACCTCGAGGGGCGAAGTCCGAATCTGCGACAACGAGGCGGATGGCCGCGGGGTCTACATCCAGTTGCAGAACGAGGCCGGTGAATCTCTGTCGTGGACCGACGAGGGCGGCTCTGACGGTGTTTGCGAAGACTCCAGTTCGTACTTCGCCATCAACTTCATCGAGTGGATGAGGGTCTGCGAGCGCATCAACAACTGGCCCGACGACTGCACGGACAAGATCTCCATACGTTACGGCGACTGAGTGCCCGGCTCCCTGCGCCGGTCGGGGTGTGCGCAGACGCCGGCCGCCGACGGCGGCCGGCGTCCCTCATCGGACTCCTTCATCTAGGCTGCGCGCCATGCCGCCGTATGACGACGCCCTGCTCCCCGCCACCGCCCGGGCCCTGCGCCACCGACTGGCCGTCGCGCAGCGCGAGGGCCGGACGCCTTCGCTCGTCGCCGCCGTCGTACGCGACGAGGAGACCGTCTGGTCCGGCGCCCGCTCGATGATCGACGGGCACGAGCCGACCACCGACGTCCAGTACCGCATCGGCTCGATCACCAAGACGTTCGTCGCCGTGCTGGTGCTCCGGCTGCGCGACGAGGGCCTCGTCGACCTCGCCGACCCGCTGGGCAAGCACGTCCCCGGCGTTCAGGCTCCCGCGGTGACCATCGCCCAGCTCCTCTCCCACAGTTCCGGTATCGGCGCCGAGCCCCGCGGCCCCTGGTGGGAGCGGACTCCGGGCACGCTGCGCCCGGAGATCGGCGAACTCTTCGACGGCGACCCCGCCCGGCACCCGACGGGCCGCCTCCACCACTACTCCAACCCCGGCTTCGCCTACCTCGGCGCGCTCGTCGAGGCACTGCGCGGCGCGCCGTGGGGCGACGTGCTGCGGCGCGAGCTGCTGGAGCCGCTGGGGCTGCGGCGTACGACGCTGCTGCCCGAGGCACCGCACGCCGGCGGCTTCGCCGTTCACCCGTGGGCCGACGTCATGCAGATCGAGCCGCTGCACGACACCGGCCGGATGGGCCCCGCGGGCCAGTTGTGGTCCACGGCCGGCGACCTCGCCCGGTTCGCGGCCTTCCTCGTGCGCGGCGACGACCGGGTGCTCTCCGCCGACACGCTGGCGGAGATGCGCACCCCCGCCGTGGCCCCCGAGGCCGCCTCCTGGGACAGCGCGTACGGGCTCGGCATGCAGCTCATCCGCCGCGACGGCACGCTGCTCGCCGGCCACACCGGCTCCATGCCCGGGTTTCTCGCCTGCCTCCTTTCCGATGTCGGCGAGGGCGTGAGCGCGATCGCCCTCACGAACGTCACTTCCGGCGTGTCCGTCTCCGGACTGGCCGCGGATCTGATCGGCACCGTCGTGCGGCACGAGCCGCGCATCCCCGAGCCGTGGCGTCCGCTGGCCGCGGACGCGGTGGATCCGGAGCTGCTGGCTCTCACGGGCCCGTGGTACTGGGGCGCGAACCCGCACGTGCTGCGGCTGAAGGAGGACCGGTGGCTGGACCTGAGTCCGCTGGCCGGCGCGGGCTACGCCTCACTCCTCCGCCCGGAGGCGGACGGCACGTGGACGGCGGTCGACGGCTACTGCGCCGGTGAGACGCTGCGGGTGGAGCGGTCGGCGGACGGCGAGGTGTCGCACCTCGACCTGGGCACCTTCGTCTTCACCCGCGAACCGTACGATCCGGAAGCCCCCGTCCCCGGCGGCACCCGCGGCTGGACGTGATCCCTCCCGTCGTCGCCGGCGCATCCGACGGGGATCGACGGGCGGGCGACGAACCGCGGGATCACGCGGACTGCTGCGCCGCGGCCCCTACGCCGCCAGCTCCTTCTCCAGCGGCGTGCGGAATCGCGGTGTTATCCGGGCGTCGCCGACCCACGCCGCCAGTCGTTCGGCCTCCGCGGCCACCGCGCGTTCCGCGTCGCCGCCCACGTCCGTGAGCATCCGCCACACCACCTCTCCGTCCTGTCGCTGTGCCCAGCCGCCGACGACTTCGCCGTTCCACCACACCGTCGGCCCCACGTTTCCGCTGCCGTCGAACAGCGCCTTGCGGTGTCCGGGGTCGAGGTACCAGTCCCGTTCCTTCCATCCCATCGGTGTCGGGTCGAGACCCGGCAGCAGCGCGGCCCACGGCTCCGGCTCCGCGACCGGTTCCGTGTCGTCCGGCAGTACGTACCCCGTGCCCTCGGCAAGCTCCACCGCCACGGCGCCGGTCGCGGCCAGCGCCTTGCGCGCGGCGGTCTTCGTCCAGCCGGTCCACCACACGAGGTCGGCTTCGGTGGCCGGCCCGTTCGCGTACAGCCAGCGTCTGGTCAGCTCCGTCTGCGCCCCGGCGACGTCCATGCCGCCGAAGTCCTCGCCGGGCGCCCACCGGAACTGGCTCGACGTCCATGACCCGCGCGGGTGCCCGCGGCGTATGTGCCCGTCGCAGGCAAGCATGCGCAGCACGCGCGTGGCCACGCCCTGCTCTGTCTCCTGACGGGTGCCGGGGAAGACCGTGATCTTCGTGCGCAGCAGCGGCTCGGCGGCGGATATCTCGCTGCCCGTCGCCTCGCCCTTGTCCTTGAGCACGGCCAGCGCGGCGGCTTCGGCGCGCCGCAGCCACGCCTCGTCCAGGCCGTTCCAGTCACCGAGGTGTTTGAGGAACGTGGCGCGCTCGCGCGCCGCTATGGCGCGCGCCGCCGCCGCGTCCACGACGGGCGCCAGCTCGCGGCTGACCGCGAAGAGCGTGCGCCGCATGGAGAGCAGCTTCACCAGCGACACGTCCTCGTAGAGCGCGCGCTCGACGGGCGTGACGCCGGGCTCCCGCATGCGCGCGCAGGCGGAGAGGAAGACGGTCGCCGCGTCGGTCGCATGCAGCGCGACGACCGCGTCCGCGACGTCCGCCGGCGACGCGGCGCGGGCGGTCGGCGCCAGCGCGTGCCGCACGGCGATCCGGGCTCGTCGCTGCTCTGTCGTGATCTGCATAGAGGCAGTATGCCGAAGCCCGCGCCGGCCCGCTCGGGCCTGTGGACAACTTCGGATCTTGCCCGCCGAGACCTCTCTGACCAGGGGGTACTTCGCGCAAGGGGCTCCCGCCGGACCGGTGACGACCCGCCGTCGGCCATCCGCCCCCGGCCGCGGCCCCGGCCCGCTACAGCATCCGCTTGAACCCCACGTGCGACGCCGCGAACCCCAGCCGCTCGTAGAAGCGGTGGGCGTCCGTGCGCGTCGCGTCCGACGTGAGTTGCACGACCGCGCATCCCTGCCGTCGCGCCTCCTCGACCGCCCACTCGATGAGTTGCGTCCCCAGCCCGCCGCCGCGCTCGTCGCGGTGCACGCGCACCGCCTCGATGAGCGCGCGCGTCGCGCCGCGCCGGGAGAGCCCGGGGATGACGGTGAGGTGGAGCGTGCCGACGACGCGGCCGTCGCGTTCGGCGACGGCGAGGTGCTGGCCGGGGTCGGCGTCGATACGTGCGAAGGCGTGCTCGTAGGGGGCGGGGTCGTCGGGTGTCTCGCGGGCGGCGCCCAGGGGGTCGTCGGCGAGCATCGCCACGATGACGGGGACGTCGGCGGCCGTCGCGCGCCGGATTGCCAGGTCGCTCATGCCGCCGACCCTACGCGCGCCCGGGAGCGCGCTCCCGGGCCGTACGCCCTCCTCGGACGCCGTACGCCGGACGACGGACCCATCCCCGTAACGTCGGACGCGCGCGCCCCGACGCCGGACCGCGCCGGTCCCCTACTCCGCCCACGGCAGAGGGTGGCGCACCCCGTCCTCGGTGACGGCGCTGCCCCCCGCCTCCATCGCCACCAGCGCCTCGACGCCCCCGCCGCCCTCGGCCGCGCCGAGCCGCCGCAGGACATCGGACGGGAGCAGGACCGCCTGCCCGGCGGCGGCGGTCTCGGTACGGCCGTCGCAGGTCACGGTGAGGGAGCCGGACACGACCATCCAGACCTGTTCGCGGTCGATGGCGTGTACGGGCCCGGACCGGCCGGCGTCGATGCGTACCCGCCAGGTGCTGAGCGCGGTCGTGCCCTGCGAAGGGGTGGCGAGGGACTCCATGGCGGCGTTCGGGGTGGTGACGGTGCGGTCGGGGGTGGGAGTGATGATCTTCATACGTGTAAAGCTCCTTTACTCAGGACCTTGAGTAAAGGAGCTTTACACGCTCGTGTCAAGATGGTCCCGTGACCCGCGACCACGACGGCCCGCCGACGCCCGAGCTGCTGTTCCTGCTCGGCATGGCCTTCCAGCTCGTACTGAGCGAGTTCAACGAGCGTGTGACCGCCGCCGGTTACCCCGACCTGCGGCCGGTGCACGGCATGATCTTCCAGATCCTCGGCGCCGACGGCGCCACCGGCAGTGAACTCGCCGCCCGGCTCGGCGTCACCAAACAGGCCGCCGGCCAGCTCGTCGACGACCTGGAGAACCGCGGCTACGTACGCCGCACCGCCCACCCCGCCGGCGGACGCCGCAAGCTCGTCGTCCTCACCGACGCCGCCCGCCGGCACCTGGACACCGCCGGGAGCATCCTGCACGACCTCGAAGCCGAACTCGCGCGCCGCACGGGTGCCGACACCCCTCTCCTCCGCACCGAACTCCTCCGCCTCGTCCACGGCATCGCCGGCGACGACCTCCCCCCGCTACGCCCCGTCTGGTGACCCGACACCGGGTGACAGGCGGACGGCGGGCGGCGGGGCGGGCACCCGGGGGAAGTCAGAGGATGCGTGCGCTGCGGGCGGCGGTGATCCAGCCGGGGAACTGGGAGAGGAGGCGGTCGTAGAGCTGGGGATCGGGGAGTTCGCCGATGTCGTCGACGGCGAAGAACCCGACGTTGTCGACGCGGCGGCCCGCGAGGCTGTCGAACCGCTCCAGTACGCCGTAGTCGGCGGCTCCCAGCCCCACGAACTGCCAGAAGATCGGCTCGTCGACCGCCTCGCGCAGCTCACGCTCGATCTCCGCGTTGCGGTAGACGCCGCCGTCCGAGAAGAACAACACGAGCGTCGGATCGGGGGCGGGGTTCGCGCGGACGTAGGCGCGGACTTCGGCGATGACCTTCTGTTCCTCGTTCTGGATACCCACCGTCCGCATGTCGATCTGCCCGTCCTCCAGGCCCTTGCGCTTCTTGCGCGGGCGGAAGAGGGCGAGCTGCCCGACCCGTACGTGCAGCCGCAGCCACTCGGGAAGGTCCCCGAGGAGCAGGTCCGGCAGGCGAGCCGGATGGGAGGCGAACGTCCACGCCTGCATGGCGCCGTCGTCGTCCAGCTCCGCGGCGACCGCCGCCATGCGCTCGACGACGTCGGCGACGACGCCCTGGGCGTAGAGGCGGGTCATGGAGCCGGAGGCGTCCAGGACGAGGACGACGCGGGCGGAGACGTCGGCGGCCCCGTGCTTGCGCAGGCTGATGGCCACCTGCTCCTTGCGCAGCGACAGCCGCTTGCGCATGTCGACGGGCAGGTGTTCCTCGCCCTTGACCAGACGCGGCCCGCCGGGGGCCGCGGGTGCGGCGGCGGGAGGAGTCGGCGCGGAGGGCGCCGGGGGCGGCGCCGGGGCCGCGGACGGCGCCGGGGCCGCGGGCGGGGGTGGCGCCGGTGCCTGTGCGGGGATGGCGGCGGGAGGGGGCGGGGCCTCGTCGACCGTGATGCCGAAGTCGGTGGCCAGGCCGGCGAGTCCGGAGGCGTAGCCCTGGCCCACCGCGCGGAACTTCCAGCGGCCGTTGCGCAGATAGAGTTCGCCGCCGACGAACGCCGTCTCGGTCGTCGCCTCCATGTCGAAGCGGGCCAGCTCGGCGCCCGTTCCGGCGTCGAGGAGGCGCAGCGACAGCGCGGGCACCTGCCCGAAGGTGCCGCCGTCGGCCGAGGCGCACAGCACGACCCGTTCGACGCCCGGTCCCAGCGAGTTCAGCAGCACCTCGACGGAGTCGGTGAACCGGCCGCCCGCGGTCTGCTTGCCGAGGTGGGTGACGGCCTGGGAGGTGTGCTGCGGCTGGTTGTAGAAGACGAAGTCGCCGTCGTCGCGGACCCGGCCGGCGGCGGTGAGCAGCAGCGCCGAGGCGTCGACGTCGGGCACGCCGGGGCCTTCGGACCAGGAGAGCTCGGCGCGTACCGCGGGGGCGTCGACGGGCAGGTTGGCGCCCTTGGCGAGCGGTCCGGTGGGCATGGATTCGGTCCCTCTCCGATGCGGGCGGCCGGCGGCCGGGGGTCCGGCCTGGTCACGTACAGCGTGTCATGCCCGGGAGGTATCCGGACCGGGTGGTGGGACAGACCAGCGGGGTACGGCGCTTGCCGCCGTGGGCGGACGCGGCGCGCCCCCACCGCAGGGGAGGCTGCGGGCATCCGGACCGTCCGGGTCAACAGCCTTGAGGAGCAGTTCCCTTGCGCTACGTACGCAGTAACCGCCTCCGCGCCGTCGTCCTCTCCGCCGCGCTGCTCGCGACGGCCACCGCCGGTACGGCCGGCGCGGCCGGCGACGGCCACGGTGACGAACGCGGCGCCGAAAGCGCCGAACACACAGAACGCACCGAACACGCCGGGCAGCGGCCCGCCGCCTCCCTGACCGGTACCGCGAAGCTCACCCGGTCGCTCGGTGACGACATCACGTTCTCCTTCGACGCCCGCCTCGCCGCGAAGCACAACGACGACCCCCAGAAGGCCACCGGCACCTTCCGCTTCAGTCACTACCTCGGCGGCGAAGGCAACTGGGCGGAGGCCGACGTCGACTGCCTCGTCACCGGCGGCAAGGTGGCCGTCGTCTCCGGCGTCATCACCGACACCGACCTCCCGGGCGCGAAGGGCCTGCGCGTCGGCGTCACCGTCCACGACCAGGGCCATCGCGACCGCCTCGGCTACAGTTGGGCCGCCACGGGCAGCCCGGTGGAGGACAAGGATCTGGTGCCCTGCGTGAGTTCGGCCCCCTTCGAGAAGGTCAAGCGCGGCACCGGCGACTTCCGGGTCCAGCCCTGGAAGCCCGAGCTCTGACCCGGAGTCGTGACCGGCCCCCCGGTCAGGCCGGCGGCGGCGCCGGCAGGGAGACGTACAGGCGGGTGCCGCCGGGGCGGTAGCCGACGCGGGTGTACGTGCCGCGCGCGCCCTCGCCCGCGTACTCCAGCCACACCGACCCCGCCCCGCGGTCGAACACCGCCCGCGTCAGCGCCGCGGTCACCGCCGCCGCGACGCCGCGGCGCCGGTACGCGGGGCGGGTGCCGACGCCGGCGAGTTCCGCGGTGTCCTCGGCCGGCGGCGAGCACGTCGCGCCGCCGGCGCAGCCGTCGCCCCCGGCCCGTACGAACCGCACCTCCCCGCCGTCCTCTGCCAGGCGCCGCAGCCGCGCCGCGCCGTCCGCCGACGCGGCGAACGCGCCGCCGAACGCCTCGGCGAGCGCCGCGTCCAGCGCCCGGAACTCGGCGTCGGTGGCGGGGGTCTCCACCCGCGGCCCGCTGCCGCCGGGCAGGGGATCGGTGTACGTGTCCGGGGTGCAGACGAGGTACTCGTGCACCGCGTCCGTCCCGAATCCCGCCGCCCGCAGCGCCGCGGCCGCCGCGGGCGCGGCCCCGGGCGCGAACTCCAGCCGCGGCACCAGCCCCCGCTCCCGGAACGTGCCGGCCAGCGCGGCCACGTCGGCACCGGTCGGGTCCGCGCCGGGCAGCGGGGTTGCGTAGTTGAGGTACGGGCTGTCGGTGCCGGGGGAGAAGCCGGCGACGAAGCCGCCGGTCTCCACGACGTCGGGGCGGCGGCGGAGGTGGGCGACGGCGAAGTTCTGGATCTGCTTGTCCATGGGAGTGGCCACGGTGGTATCGACCTCACGAAGGCTCTGGTTGCGCGCAGACAGGAGCGAGCGCCCGCGCGGCATGGCGCGCGGGCATCGTGGGGCCGCCGTACGGGACGGTCGTGCCCGGCGGTCCGAGCAGGCGGGTCCGCTACGGAAGCGGGCGGGCCGCTCGGCGCCGACGGCGGCCGCTGGCGGGCGCCGTGATCAAAGGCTTCGTTCCTCACCGTGAGTGCGCCGACGGGACGGCCGGCGGGTTCGTCCGCGAGAACGCGCGGACGGCGGTGAATATCCCATGCCGGCCGGGCCGGTGCAACGGCTTTGCGGCATGCGACCGGATTGTCAGTGGCGGGTGACACAGTACGGAGTCATGGACATCGATCGGTTCTGGCACCTCGTCGAATCGGCACGCTCCGCCGCGGCGGCGGGCGGCGAGCCCTTCGACAAGGCGCTCGTGAAGCTCCTCGCGGGGCTCTCCCCGCGGGAGATCCTCGCGTACGAGGAACGGTTCGGCGAGGTGCACGGTGCGCTGTACCGCTGGGATGTCTGGGCCGCCGCGTACCTGATAGGCGGGGGCTGCTCGGATGACGGCTTCATGGACTTCCGCGCCGGGGTGATCGCCCTCGGCCGTGACTGGTACGAGCGCACCGCCGCCGCGCCGGACAGCCTTGCCGAGCACCCGGCCGTCGCCGAGGCCGCGCGGGAGGGCCGCGACGAGGTCCTGTCCCACGAGGAGGTCAACTACGCGGCGGGCGCCGCCTTCGAGCGCCTCACCGGGAGCAAGGACGCCTTCCACGAGGCGTGGGCCGCGTACCGGCCGGCGGACGGTCAGGGCGCCGAGGCGCAGGACATGGGCGAGGACTTCGACTTCGACGACGACAGGGAGATGCAGAAGCGCCTGCCGCGCCTCGCACGGCTGTACCTCGGGGCGGCCGACCGCGGGTAGCGGCCGGTCGCGGACAGCCGCAGGTCGCGACAGCCGCGGGTCACGGGGTCATTCGAGGGCGACGGCGACCACGATGGCGATGATCGTGCCGACCACGGCGAGTGTGCCGAGAACGAGGAAGGCGAGCCCGGCGCAGTTCCCGACCAGGCTGCCGGCGGCCCGCCAGCCGCGCGGCGTGAGCCCCGCGAAGCGCCGCGCGGTAGCGGGGTCGGGTGCGGGCGTGGCCGGCGGCGCTTCCGGTGCGGACGCCCTCGGTGCAGGCGCGCCCGGTGCCGACGCCCCCGGTGCCTGCGCACGTGGCGCCGACGTACCCGGTGCCCGCACCTCCTGAGCCGACGCCTCCCCCCACGCCTCCCCCGCCGGCTCCGCCGGGGCCGGTGCCTCCGCGCCCCCGCCCCCGTACCGTTCCGTCAGCTCCCGCCCCTGCCGCTGGTACGCCAGGACGATCCCCGCCCACCGGTCCGGCATGCCCGGCCACGACGCCCCACCCCCACCCCCGCCGGCCGGTCCGGCAGCGGCAGCCGCGCCCGCCTCCTGTGCCAGCATCCGCAGCGCGACCGGTCCCGGCCGGGCCGCCGGGTCAAGGGCCAGGCAGGCGCGGACCAGGCCCAGGAGCGGCTCCGGCACCGCGCCCAGTTCCACGGCCCCACGCGCGACGAGCGCCAGCAGCCGCACGGGGTCGCCGGTGTCGGGGGAGGGTGGGCGGCCGGTGGCGAGGGTGCAGAGCGTGGCGCCCAGCGCGTACACGTCGCACGCCGGCGTCGCCGGCTCGCCGCGCGCCTGCTCGGGGGCGATGTACGCGAGGGTGCCGAGGGTCAGCCGCGTCCGCGTGAGGTCGGTGGCGTGCGAGATGCCGAAGTCGATGACCCGGATGCCGTCGGCGGGCAGCAGCACGTTCTGCGGTTTCAGGTCGCGGTGCACGACCCCGGCGGTGTGCAGCGCCTCCAGGGCCGTCGCGCAGTCGGCGGCGAGCCGGGCCACGGTCGCGGGGTCCGCGGGCCCGCCGCGCGCGGTGAGTTCGGCGAGCGAGGGCGCCGACACGTAGTCCGTCGCCAGCCACGGGCGCTCGGCCTCGGGGTCGGCGGCGCGTACCCGCGCGGTGTGCCGCCCGGCGACCCGCCTTGCCACGCCGACCTCGCGGGCGAACCGCGCCCGGTCCGCGTCGCCGATCTCCCCTTCCGCCAGCAGCGTCTTGACCGCGGCGAGTTCGCCCGTGCCGGTCTCGACGGCGAGGTAGACCCGGCCCATGCCGCCCGCCGACAGCCGGGCGACCAGCCGGTACGGGCCGAGGTGGCGCGGGTCGGCCCGGTGCAGCGGGCCGGGCGTCACGGCGAGGTCAGGCACAGCATCCGCCCCCGTTCGCTGAACCGGTAGCGCACCTGCGTCGGCTCCGGGCAGCCCGCCGCGTCCTGGACCACGGCCAGTACCCGCAGCACCGCGCGGCCCTGCGCGGCGGTGTCGGAGCATCCGACGGTGGTGGCGAACACCGTGTCGTCCGTCAGCGGCGTGACGTCGAGGACGGCGCCCGCCTGCGGCGCGGCGCCGATCACGCACTCACCCTCCGCGAACCGCCTCTCCAGGCAGAGGCTGACGAAACCCGCGTCGCTCTGCCGGTTCCACGCCACCGCCGCGTCGGTGCCCATGCACCGTTCGACGAAGCCGCCGTCCTCCGTCGCGATCACCCGCCAGGGCGCGTCCGGCGCCGAGCCGCACGCGACGGTCTCGGGGGCGGCGGCGGTCCAGCCGCGCGCCGGGTCGAAGTCGGTGCGTACGCAGTCGCCGGGCGTCACGGCGGCGAAGGCGCGGTCGGTCGCGTCGGGTTCGGGCGACTGGTTGGACCGGTAGTAGGCGTACGCGCCGCCGACCACGAGCACCAGGAGGATCGAGGCCATGAGCGTCTGCACCGAGCGGACGAAGACCCGTGCGCCCCGGCCGTGCCCCTCGTCCTCGCTCTCGTCTGCGTCACCGTGCAGGTCACCGGCTACGTCCCGCGTGCCGTCGTCGCCGTCGCCGTGCTGGCCGCCAGTCCCGGGCACGGGCGTGGCGTACGGCTCGGGGCGGGTCGGCTCAGAGCCGGTGGCGGCCCGCTCCCGTACGGTGCTCGGCGCCTCCCGCACGGTGTCCGGCGGCAGTTGCGTCCCACCCGGCGCGCCCCCTCCCGCCGGCTCCGGCCATCCGCCGGCCGGCCCCTGCCGCCCCTGCCCGCCCCCGGCCGCGTCGCCGCCCTCCCGCAGCACCCGGGGGTCGGCCGCCAGCGCCCGCCCCTGCCGCGCGTACCCCTCGATCAGCCCGGCCCACGACGCCGGCAGCCAGCCGCCCGCGTCCGGCACCGTCGGGAACTCCGCCAGCTCGAACGTGAACAGGTCCAGCAACTCCGCCGTCCGCGGCCGGTCGGCGGGGGAGAGCGCGAGGCAAGCGCGGACCACCGGGGCGAGTTCGTCGGGCAGCCCGGCCAGGTCGAGCCGGCCCTCCGCCACGTATGTGAGCAGCAGCAGCATCTCGGTGTCCGCCGGGTACGGGGGACGGCCGACGGCGAGGTGGAAGAGGGTGGCGCCGAGCGAGTAGACGTCGGAGGCCGCGGTGGACGGCTCGCCGAGGGCCTGCTCGGGCGAGGTGAAGGCGACGGTGCCCAGGGTGAGCTGGGTGCGGGTGAGGTCCGCGGCGTGCGAGATGCCGAAGTCGATCAGGCGGGGTCCGGCGAGTTCGAGCAGCAGGTTCTGCGGCTTGACGTCCCGGTGCACGATGCCCTGCCGGTGCAGCTCCGCCAGCGACTCCAGCGCGCCCCGCGTCACCCAGCGCGCGGCGGTCCCGGCGAGCGGCCCTGCCCTGCGAACGAGCTCCGCCACGGAGGGCGCGGGCACGTACTCGGTCGCCATCCATGGCCGCGGCGCGTCCGGGTCGGCGTCGAGTACACGCGCGGTGCGTACGCCCTCGGCCCGCCGGGCGACGGTCACTTCGCGCGCGAAGCGCCGCCTGTCGACGGCGTCGATCTCGCCTTCGGCGAGCAGCGTCTTGACGGCGGCGAGCGCGCCGCCGGGTACGGAGCGGGCGAGGAAGATACGCCCCATGCCGCCGGAGGCGAGCCGCCCCAGCAGCGTGTACGAGCCGAGTACCGCCGGATCGTCCTCCTCCAGCGGCCGGATATCGGCACCACCCTCCGCACCGCCGCCGACCTCGCCGCCCGCACCGTCCTGCCCCGGTGCCTCCCCCTCCACGCTCAACGGCCCCTCCCCCGGGTCACGTTCGGTGGAGGAAGAGTGTAACCGCGCCGGTCACGGGGGCCGAGACCACGGCGAGCGGCTTCGTTCGGACGCCGACCCACGTCCCGCGCGGCACGCCCCCAGGGTGGGCGGCGGGCGGCCCGCGCCGGCTACCCGCCGGGATGGTCTGAGACGGTTTCTCCCGGTTGCGCCAGTACGGCCGCGCACGATGAACTGCGCGAATGGCCAGGAACCGCGTGCTTTACCTGCTGGGCAGCGCCGCTCCGCCCGTGCTCTACGTCGAGGACGTCGTCAAACGCGCCCAGGCGCGGGGATGGAGCGTGTGTCTCGGACTCACCCCCACCGCCGCCCGGTGGCTGGACGACCAAGTGCCCCGGCTGGCGGAACTGACCGGTTATCCGGTCCGCAGCCAGTACAAACTGCCTCATGAGCCGGACGTCTGGCCCCCCGCCGATGTCGCCGTCGTCGCCCCTGCCACGTTCAACACCCTCAACCAGTGGGCCCTGGGGATCACCGAGAAGTTCGTCGTCGGAATCGCCGCAGAAGGGATCGGCAAGAACATCCCGTTGGTGACCATGCCGTGCGTGAACGCGGCCTATGTGCGGCACACCCAGTTCACGAGCAGCATCGAGACGCTTCGTTCCATGGGCGTACACGTCCTCTACGGCGAAGGCGGGTTCGTGCCGAACGAACCAGGCAAGGGCCGGCCGGACGCATACCCATGGGATCTGGCACTCGAAGCGGCCACGAGACTGATCGTGTGACTCAGCGGCTACGGCACGAGCGCACAACGGCTCCTACCGGCCCCGGTGACGAACCGCGCGCGAACGGCGACGGGCCCCTCTCGGCCGGCAGAGGGGCCCGCTTGCGCGTGTGGAGCGTTCAGTCCGCGATCGGGAGGTAGACGCGGTTGCCCGCCTCCGCGAACTCCTTGGACTTCTCCAGCATGCCGCGTTCGATCTCCTCCGGGCTCAGCCCCGCGGAGTCGTCGGAGCCGAAGCGTTCCGTGATGCTTCTGCTGATCTTCATCGAGCAGAGTATTATCAAATCCTCCATATGAGCGCAGGGGCGTTCAACAGCCCCTTCAGAGGCCCCAGGAGGAGACGTGAGCAGGCGCGACGAGTTGGTCAGCAAGCTGCGAGGCGTTCCCGAAGGACTGCCGTCCGTTGAGGAAGTGCGCGCCATGCTGGCCGCCGATCCGCACCTCAAGTGCGTTATCTGCTACGCGCGGATCTCGTTCGACGGCCGTGTGAAGGACGCGCACGGCGTAGAGGACCAACACCGGGACATGGCCGAGGATGCCCGCAAGCTCGGGTGGCTTGTCGTGTACCGCTACACGGACAACGACAAGAGCGCCAGCAGGGAAGACGTGATCCGGGACGATTTCGAGCAGTTACTCACGGATCTTGCCGCGGGGCAGACGCCGGAGGGTTACCCGATCCACGGCGTCATGGCCGCGAACGACGACCGCCTGTACCGCCGACCGAGCGACTGGGAGCGGTACTTGAAGGCGTTCACAGCCCACGAGGGGCGTGTCTATCACGACTCGAACGGCGTCCAGGATCTGTACGCCGAAGGATTCGAGATCAAGGGGTTGCTGGGAGTCGCTATGTCCCTCAGCGAGACGCGAAAGAAGCAGCGACGCACGAGGAACAGTCATCGCAGTCGAGCGATGCGAGGGCAGTCCGTCGCGGCATGGCGTCCCTTCGGCTGGCAGGACGACAAAGTCACGCTGCGCCCCGAGGAGGCAGAGGCTATCCGTAAAGCGGTTCACGACGTGATCGCCGGAGCCTCGATCTCCGAGATCACCCGCCAGTGGAAGGAGGCGGGATTCATCACGAGTCGCGGCAACCCCTTCCAGTACCAAACTGTCAAACAGGTACTCAAGAACGCTCGTCTCTGTGGATACCGGGAAGTCAAGAGCGAGCTTGTTCGTGACGGCGACGATCAGCCCGTTGTCGGTGAGTGGGAACCGATCATCACGCCCAAGCAGTGGTACGCGGTCACTGCAAAGATCAGGGAGCGAGGCGGAGGAGAGTCCGGGGTCGCCCGTGGCAGCCTTGCGCACAAGTACCTGCTCACGGGAATTCTCCGCTGTGGAATGATTCTCGACGACGGTAGCGTGTGCAACTGCCCCATGGTCGGAGTCAGGGCGAACAAGTGGCTCAAGTACGAGCATGGTTACTCATGCAGGCCGAAGCTTTACGGCGGATGCAACGGAACCTGGAAGCGTGGCGACAAGACAGACGAGCTCATTGAAGAGCTGGTGATCGCCAAGCTGGAGGAGGAGGCAGCCGCCAAAGCTCAGGACGTACCGGACTGGGACAAGGCCGAGGCACTCGAACGCGCCATCAAGAGCCGGAAGGAGCTGGAACGACGCTGGCATGACGACGAGGACACCGACATTGACGACGAAGCGTTCTTCCGCAACTTGCCGGTGCTCGAACGGAGAGTCAAAGAACTGCGGGCCGACCAGAGGGCGCACGAGGTTTTGAAGGCAGAGGCCGAAGAGGCCCGGGAAGATATCCGCGAAGCCTGGGAGAAGAAGACGATCACACAGAAGCGTGAGGCGATCAAGAAGGCGCTGATTGCAGTCATCGCTGTGTCGGGCGGCAAGGGGAACAAACCGTTCGATCCCGAGCTGCTTACGCCCGTGTGGCGGACTTCCGTGTGAGCTGTAGCCCCAAGATCTCGCCAATACGTCGCAACTGATCTTCGGAGAACGGCGGAGAGTCGCGCAACTGCCTCTCTATCCAGGCACGCGATACGGCATCCTGGCAGCCCTTTGTCGTGGGGTCTCTTCGGACGGAACTCAGACGGCATCACCGCCTTCTCCGTCATTGGCCCACCGCGCCATCACCCGGTTCATGGCGAAGTCCGCTGCAAGACCCGCAGCAATCGATGCCGCTCCGGGAGAATGCCCGGACCCGACGTAGCGCCAGTGAGACTCGACCACCGACTGATCAGATGACAGCAAGCTCTGCCCTTGGTGGTCGGCCCGCTCGGCGCGCAGCACGGCGTACGTCGTTGAGTAGGCCCGGGACTTGGTGAGGATGTGGCCGCGGTAGCCGAGCGCGTGTGTCCACCGACGGAGATGCAGCGGCTCGTACTCGGGCCGGCCGCCGAGGCGCCAGCAGGTGCCCATGAGGGCGCGCACGTGCGGGCTCACCGGCGCCGCGTCGATGTCGTCCCGTGAGGAAAGCCGACGATCCGTGCCCGCTCCTGTGTCAGTCGCTCCCTTGGTGACGTACTTGGCGACGTACGCAGCAACGGCATCATCGTCCGGGCTGCCGTCCTGAGCGTGCAAGGGCCGGGCGTCGATCTCGGTGCCCCATCGCAGCGCCAGCTCGCCCACGGCGGGGCTGTACGTCGTGCGGACGACAACGCGGCGCGCAGAGGCGCGTACGGCCTCCGTAAGCCGTTCTTCGCTGCCCCACGCGGGAGGTTCATCATCCGGTCCGGCGGGGCCGTCCAGCCGCGCGACAGCGTGGATGTGGACGGCGGCACGTCGCTGGAACTCTGCTACCCGGGCGAAGGACAGTCGTGCGTGCTCGGGGAATCGCGTCTGTGCCAGTCCGGCTGAGGTGGCGAGGTGGCGCCGGACTCCACGGACGAAGCGGTCCCAGAGCTTGCCCGCGTGTGCGTGCCACAGCACGTGTGCCGTGTAGTCGTAGCAGCCGAGGCAGAGGGGTTGGCCGACGAGAGGGTCTGCCGGGGCGTGCCTGGCGCCGCAGTTGAGGGGCCTGCCGTGTTCGCACTCGCTTCGCTCCCGCCGGGGGCGGCACCGTTCGCCGGCGCGGTGGACGGCGCCGAAGGAGGGGGCGGTGAGGGTGAGGAAGAGTCGGGGTCGGTCGCGAACGGTGGTGGGGGTGTTCTTGCCGCCGAGGAGGCCGGCGCGGACGAGGTGGTAGGTGTCGCCGGCGTGGAGGCGGGAGCAGGGCGGGCAGACAGTAGTGCGGCGGTTGCGGCAGCGGATGAGGAGGCGTTCGCCGGGTTCGGTTCGGGTGTTGTAGTGGTGCAGGATCTCGCCGGTCACCGCGTTGCGTGTGGTGGTGGTGCCGGAGAGGTGGATCGGATGGGCGCACCCGCCGGTGGCGGTGACCTGTTGGAGCCAGCGGGGGAACTGGGGGTCTTGCGCGAGGCGTATCGCGTCGCGGTCCGTATCGGAGAGCTGGAACAGGCGCGCCGCCACGTCGAGCACGGCGCGCCTGCCAGCCCAGGTGTTCTCGGGGGTGATGGTGGTGACCTTCCAGGGTGGGCCGCGGTAGCGGCCGAGTTGGCGGGGAATGGCGCGCTGTCGTCCATGTCGTTGCTCCTCTTCGTTGATCGATTGCCTGGTTGGTTCAGCGGATGGTTCCGGCACCCCGGCAGACGCGGCAGCGCCGCCGCCTTCCGGTCCAGGTGGTGCGGGCGCCTTCTCCCTTGCAGTGCGGGCACCTGACACGAGGCATAGGCATGTGTGTAGCCCTCCTAGAAGTGGGCGAAGCCGCTGGTGATCCAGGTCATGAAGCCGTCGACCGTGTGGATTACGGGGGTCTGTCCGAGGTAGATGCCGAACAGGGCGATGCAGGTCGCTTCCCAGGCGCGTACGTCCCGGGAGCGGACGAGGAGGAAGGTGATGATCCCGAAGAGGACCACCAGCGAGACGACCGTTCCCGCGCTGGTCATGACTCGTCTCCCCTCAGTGCCTGAAGAGCGCGGTCGAGTGCGGGCAGCACGGGCGTGGTCTCGGCGTACGTCGCCGCCGTGGTGGTGGCTTCCTCGGCGGTGGTGAGGTGTGAGCGGGCGCGGCTCCAGCCGCCGTCCGGGCCGGCGCGGACGGCGACGCCTTGTTCGTCAGGGGTGATGGACTGGGCGACGGTCACGGCGTCCTTGTTCAGATCCCCGAGGGCCATTTCGGCGGTGCCGGGGTCGTTGACCCGGTGGCAGATCCGGCCGCTGAGTTGGGCGCGTAGTGCGGTGGCGCCGGGGCCGAGGTCAGAGCCGATGCGCTGCCCAGCGATGACCAGATGGACGCCGAGGGCGGCGCCGAGCTGGGCCAGGCGCAGCAGGTAGGTGGAGCACTGCTCTGTCTCCGCCTTGCTGGGGCGGGTGCCGTCGGACAGGTACAGCTCTGCCAACTCGTCGACGAGGACGACGACGGGCACCGGCCGTTGCTTGCCCGGCAGCTCCCAGATCGAGCGGACGCCCGCCTCACGGCAGATACTCATCCGGTCCTGTGTCTCGACCACCAGCGCTCCGAGGACGGCGACCGCTTCGCGGCGTGAGGTGGCCAGCGCGCTCAACCTGTCGGTGAATAGGCCGAGTTCCATGCCGCCTTTGCAGTCGATGCCGACGAGGGCGACGGGTTGGGGTGCGAGCTGCGCGACCAGACGGGCGAGGAGGGTGGACTTCCCGGATCGGGTGGCACCGGCGATGAGCCAGTGCGGCACCAGCAGAAAATCCATCACCCACGCGCCGCCGTTCTCCAGCGCGCCAAGGACCGCGGTCAGCAGCCGGGGCTTGGCCGTGACCAGACCAGGCCGCGCCAGGGGATCGGTGGCGGTTGCGGTCAACAACACGTGCCCGCGCCGGGGGGAGGTGACACGGACCGCGTGGACCTTCCAGGCGTGCGCCAGTGCGTCGGCCGCCGCCACGAACACCGCCGGTGTCTGCCCGGGGTGGAGCCGCACCATGACGTTCAGGCCCAGGCGCGTGGAGCGGGGGAAGGAGATCCGCGGGGGTGCCGGGCGCAGTGCCTCGCCCTTGACGATCAGGTCGCCGAGGAGTCCGCGGGGCGGGCGGTGGGAGACGGCCAGGTCGGTGAGGATGGCGACGCGGCGCCAGGTGACCAGCACCCGGCATGCCGTGATCGGGTAGCCGGTGAGGTACCAGTGCCAGGCCGGCCGGTGCCGCTTGAGCAGGTTGCCGACGACCAGCACCCACGCCAGAACCGCGGCGGCTAACGCGATCAGGATCCAGTTCATCGCGCCTCACCGCCCTTGACCGGCGGGCCGGGTGCGGGGGTGATCGAGTCGGCGCGGAAGCTGATGCCGTGCCGGTCGCCCATCTGCCAGGCGAACGCGGTCAGTCCGCTGACCTTGAGGATCTGCCCTTCCTCGATCCCCTTCGGTTCACCGGCTACGGCGATCTCAATCACCGAGATGCGGCGGGCATCTTGCCTGACCGTGACGGCCACGGTGTAGACGGTGTTGCCGTCCTTGTCCTTCCTGACCTCCTTGGTGTCGGGGTTGACGATCTTCGCTTCGGGGGCGATGGCGCACCGCAGTACGCCCAGCCGCCCGGTGTCCACAGGTATGGACTGCATTGCTTCGGCCTCCCTGGCCTGTTGGGGACACCAGACCCTTCCGTCTGACGTCACTTGTCCTGACGAGTTATGAGTATGGGGAGCTGTACAGCACGGAAGCAACTACTTATTCTGACGAGTGATGTCGCGCGTGCGACGTGCCTACGACGACGGGAAGACGAAGGTGCCGAGATGAGTGAGATCCAGCGCCCCGGAGCCCTCTACCAGCAGGTCGCCGCCGCCATCCGGGAAGCGATCCTGTCCGGTGAGTTCGAAGCCGGCGCACCACTGCCGTCCGAGACCCAGCTCATCGCCCGCTACCAGGTCTCCCGCCCCACCGTCCGCAACGCCATCGCCGCCCTGCGCGCGGAAGGGCTCATCGAAGTCCGCCACGGCAAAGGCAGCTTCGTCCGCACCACCGGAACCCCCGCGCTCACCATCAACCGGCGCGTCACTCGCAGCCGCGGCGGACAGTTCACCTCGGCGGACGGCATCGAGTGGACCACCTCCGAGGACCCCGCGGTCTACCGCTCTCACACCAGCCAGGCCACCGGCACGCTCCTCGGACTGGACGCCGAAGAAGCGATCTTCGTCTGTGACCGTCTGCTCATCGATCCGGCCACCGGCACCCGCGCGTTGCACCGCACGACCATCCCGTTCGAAGTCGCCGAGGGCGTCGACACGCTCGCCGAGGCACCGGACAGCGAGCCGGATGCGATCTACGCACTGCTCACCGAGGCCGGGCACACGCTGTGGTGGTCCGAGACGGTACGCGCCCGCATGCCCCTGCCCGACGAGCGGACCGCCCTGCAACTCCCCGACGCCACACCGGTCATCCACCTGGCCCGCACCACCCACGGCACCGACGACCGGCCCCTGCTCCTCGAAGAACTCCGCACCGGAGCGGACCGCGCCCAACTCGCCTACCGCATCACCGCCGACAAAGCAGCAGCCGCCCGCGGCAACCGCGGCTGAGGGCCGGGGATCGGTCGAAACTTTCTCTACTTCCTCAAGGGCGCGCCTGCGGCGCGCCGGGCGCCCGTGCCGCCCCGGCCGGGCGTGCGGCGTGCCCGCCGGTCCCGGCCGGACGGCCAGCGCCCCACCCCGCAACGCGCAGGATTCGGGGAGAAGCTGACCGTCCGAGGTCTGCCGGGGTGCGCGGGGCTGGGGGTCGTCGGCTTCCGAGGCTTTAGGCAGCTCCCATGGGGCGAGCCTCGAAGAGCAGGGGGCCAATCGGGCACAACAACGGGCAGGCCAGGTACCTGCCCGATTCGCCCGGCCAGCGTAAGGCCCCCTGCTCTCTCGCCCCATGGCAGCTACCGCCCAAACCCTCTCCAGCCGACGACGCACACCCTGGCCGGACACGCGACCACCGAACCGCATCACGACGCACCGCCCACGTCACCGGCCGCGTTCTCCAGGAGCACGGCGAGCTGTTCCACAGCGGCCGGCCAGCCCGCCAGCCGCACTACACCGCGCCCGTCCTGGTTGGCGTCGGCCACCGCCCGCACCCGGGACAGCTCCACCCCAGCAGCCAGCAACGCCCGGTTCAGCCGGTCCGCGGCCCGGCTCGCCTCACGCCAGCCCGCCACGTAATCGACGCTGGAGTTCCACAGGCCAGCGTCGAGCGCGAAGACGTCCAACCCGTCGTTCAGCCTGTCCTCACCAGCTCCGGACACGTGATCCACCTCTGTCCCGATCTATGTAACGGATCGTCAACTTCCTTGGCCCAGAGCAAAAACGCAGAGCGACGGCCCCGGTACCATCAGGCACCGGGGACCGTCGCGTCCCCAGCCGGGCCACCCCACGCTTCCTAGGGCAGACGGGTGGCCCGGTCTCGGTCTGAAGTTGTGTGAGGCGTGACCCCCTGGCACCGGGTGGGGAGCCCGGCGATCAGCCAGGAAGTCACGCCCCTTGCACCGGAGACCGACTGTCTCCGGCCCAGGCCGTCATTCGCCCCACGAACACGGCGAGGAGGGACGGCCAGGCACTGCTACGGCGGCCAGTTCCGAAGTTCGCCGTCGAGGTCGAAGCGGCAGTAGACCGTCTTGCCGCCTTCCTCCTGCGGCACCCACCACAGCGCGTCAGCCAGACTCTGAACGATCAGCAGACCGCGCCCGTGATCAGGTAACAGAGCTTCCGCCATGCCGTTGACCAGGTCGGGCGAGAAGGTCTCGCCTGCCGGGCAGGTGGGCGGGTTGGAGTCCTCATCCGACACACCGACGAACAGCCACTGCGGCCACCTCTTCAGCACCACGTCAATGCCGCGGTGCGTCCCCGGCCACATGAGGCACTTGTCGGGGACGGCGTGATGGACGACGTTCCCCACGAGTTCAGACACAGCCAATTGGACGTCGTCGACAAGCTCAGCCAGGCCCCAGTCCGTCAGCGTGGACCGCACCAGGCTCCGGGCCGCTCGAAGGCAGTCAGGTGCCTCAGCGAACAGCAGCAGGGAGCGGTAGTACTCAACTGTCTCCATGCGCCTGCCGGGACGGGATATGACGACCGCCGGGGCTGCGGCGACCCGTTCACCCTGTTGAAGATCCATTTCGCACCCTCCAGGTAGCCGTGTGCAGGGGCCCCTGCCGGGACGATCTCCGGCCGGCTCGAGCGAGGATGCACGCCCATCGCCCTCTGTCGCTCCCCCCCCCTTGGGGACCCCCCTCGTGGGTACACTCGAAGACCGGAAGCGGATGAGGGACGAGACGTTCAGGGCAGGTCAATCACGATGGGGAAGTGAGATGACCGAGGCTGCACCGACACCGGCAGCGCTCCCGCCGCACGTGCTGGAACGCGCAGACGTGCGGTCGGCTATCGCCAACCACGACTTCGGGGAAGTCTTCAGACTCGCCCGGCTACACGGGCACATCAGCTACGCGAAGATCGCTGAGGCCACCGGCTACAAGCGCGAGCACATCGGGAAGATGGCGCGTCCCGAAACCCAGGGCAAGGGCACGCGCCCACGGGTCACCCAGTACAACAAGGTCCTCGAAGTGGTGGACGGGCTACGGATCCCCGGCCACCTCGCCGGACTAACTCCACGCCCATGGGAGCTGGAGCGCAGAGCCGCCCCGGCACAGTCAGACGATCCGAGCACACTGCTGGCCCAGGGCGGAGCCGGCCTGTGGGACATCGCCGAGTTGCTTCGCCGCACAGAGATGTCCAGCATCAACAGCGCCGCACTGGAGTCGATCGAGCAGGGCATTGACCAACTCGCCCGCGCGTACCCGTACGCCGATGCCGACTACCTCCACAAGCGCACACGAAGCGGCCTGCAATACGTCACGAAGCAGCTCGAAGGCCGGATGACACTGCGCCAACATCGAGAACTACTCGTCCACACGGGATGGCTGTTCCTGCTCAACGCCTGCGTTCAGCACGACCGCGGCCAGTTGGAGGCCGCAAACCTGAGCAAGGCCGCTGCACTCCGCATCGGGGAAGAGGCCGGCCACGGAGAGATCAAGGCATGGGCGTGGGAAATTGAGGCTTGGTTCGCGCTCACGCAGCGCCGTTGGCAAGGCATGCTCGAAGCGGTCGAAGCCGGCCACGTCGCCGACCAGACACACTCCGTCGGCGTGCAACTCTACGCACACAAAGCCCGCGCAGCAGCACGCATGGGAGACAACCGTCTTGTACGCGACTCCCTTGACGCCGGCCGCGCCAGACTCGACCGATTGCCACGCCCGGACCACCCAGAACACCACTTCATCATCGACCCGGACAAGTGGGACTTCTACGAGATGGACGCCTACCGTCTCCTGGGCGACGACGAAAAGGCCGCCGGACATGCCCGCTCCGTCATCCGTATCAGCACCGGCCCCGACGGAACCGAGATTTCCCCCATGCGGGCGGCAGAGGCCCGACTCACTCTCGGAGTCACGGCGGCCCGAACCGGTGACATAGAGGAAGCAGTAGGGATGGGGAACGCGGCTCTGGAAGCAGACCGTAAGTCCCTGCCGTCGTTGCTTTTAATCGCCAACGAACTGGACAACGAACTTCGCTCCCGCTACCCGCGCGAGATGGCAACTCGCGACTTCCACGAAAGAATCCTCACCATCACCAAAGGCGCTTCCGAACCAGAGCTTCCATTCTGAATTTGCGTTAGGAAGGGGCACAGGGGTGGCCGAGGCGTCTGATGCGCAGAAGTTTGCAACGTGGCTCGGGATCGTGGTGTCGGTCATCGGGGTCCTGGCGTTCTTTGGCATCACGAATTTTGACGATCTGAGAAACGCTGGTGCCCCTGACCGGAGCGACGCATGCAGCATGGCGATCGATGCTCGCCATGCCAACAAAATTATCGGGGAAGCCTCACGCGCTGAAGTCCGGGCAGAGATGCACGAGTACGCCCAGCGGCTGCTTGAGGCGTCGAGCCTTACTGACGACAAAGAGCTTCGTTCGAGCCTGCGTGAGTCCTCGTATGGCTACCAGGACTACGGGGACTCGCTCCCGGTGACAGATGCGAGCCGGACGAAGGCGGCGTTCTACAGGGCCTCGGCAGCCGAGGACAAGTGGCAGTCCCTCTGCGGGGACGACGACCTGTAAAAAGTCCCGACGGGAGTCTGTCCACTTAATCGAGCAGACCGAGTGCGGTGTCGGGCCGGCCGTGGGCCGGGGCCATCGACTTAAAGCTGGATATAGACCACCTCCAGAAAGAAAGTGTCCGTTCATCTCTGGGACGGAGTCCCATATCTCAGATAGTTTTACCGGAGAGGCAAGCGACGGAGAGTCGAGAAGTTTTGCGAGCTGAGTAAATGCACCTTTACCGTGGTCTCGAATCGTCAATGTTCCGATACTATCTCTTGTGACGGCTTGGGATATCCCAGGAATTCTTAAGCCGTGACCGGAAAGCTGCCAATCGGTAGAGGATGCACATCTGTCGGCATGTGTTGCTGCCGCAATGGCGCGACCCAGTTGAGAGAGGCCATAAAATGCAAGTACTGGCCGGGTCTCGTATCCGACTCGTTCCGCAGCTGTGAAGTACTGTTCAGACTGCTCTAGTGAAGCGGAAAAAGTTTCCCTCTTCCTCTTGCTCTGCCCGACAGGGGCAGGCGGGTTTGAGCGTAAGGAACGAAGGGATATCCATATCTGCTGAATCTCGATCACCTAATTTGACTCACAATTGGTACAGATCTTGCGATCCCGAGAATGTGCCGAAACGCGACCCCCTCTTCCGATGACCGAGCAGCGTCAGACGCCACTGCCAGAACCAGCTCCCCGAGTCGTGCGCGATCCACCGGCGCACGCACTACGGTGACCAACCCGACGCACGCCGGACACGGCTACGACCGTACCGGGGGGAGCAGTGGGCGGACGAGACCGCCGGACGGCAGCGGGCCCCGCTCGGAGTTGAGCGGGGCCCGCGTGGAGTGCGTTGGTGCGTCAGTCCGCGACCGGGAGGTAGACGCGGTGGCCGCTCTCTGCGAACTCCCGTGACTTCTGGAGCATGCCGGCGGCAGCCTCCTCCTCCGTGGCGTCGGCGGGCACGTCGCCACCGAAGCGCTCTATTACTGATTTGCTAATTTTCATTGAGCAGAACTTCGGTCCGCACATCGAGCAGAAGTGCGCCGTCTTCGCCGGCTCCGCCGGCAGCGTCGCGTCGTGGAACTCGCGCGCCGTGTCCGGGTCCAGGGCCAGGTTGAACTGGTCCTCCCAGCGGAACTCGAAGCGCGCGTCCGACAGGGCGTCGTCCCAGTCCTGGGCGCCCGGGTGGCCCTTGGCGAGGTCCGCGGCGTGGGCGGCGATCTTGTACGTGATGACGCCGGTCTTGACGTCGTCGCGGTCCGGCAGGCCCAGGTGTTCCTTCGGGGTGACGTAGCAGAGCATCGCCGTGCCCCACCAGGCGATCATCGCCGCCCCGATGCCGGAGGTGATGTGGTCGTAGGCGGGGGCGATGTCGGTGGCCAGGGGGCCGAGGGTGTAGAACGGGGCCTCTTCGCAGATCTCCTGCTGCAGGTCGACGTTCTCCTTGATCTTGTGCATCGGGACGTGTCCCGGGCCCTCGATCATGGTCTGCACGCCGTGCGACTTCGCGACCCGGTTCAGCTCGCCGAGGGTGTGCAGCTCCGCGAACTGCGCCTCGTCGTTGGCGTCCGCGATCGAGCCGGGGCGCAGGCCGTCGCCGAGGGAGAACGTCACGTCGTACGCGGCGAGGATCTCGCACAGCTCGTCGAAGTGGGTGTAGAGGAACGACTCGCGGTGGTGGGCCAGGCACCAGGCGGCCATGATGGAGCCGCCGCGGGAGACGATGCCCGTCTTGCGGCGGGCGGTGAGGGGGACGTAGCGCAGCAGGACGCCCGCGTGGACGGTCATGTAGTCGACGCCCTGCTCGCACTGTTCGACGACGGTGTCCTTGTAGACGTCCCAGCTCAGCTCCTCCGCGCGGCCGTCGACCTTCTCCAGGGCCTGGTAGAGCGGCACGGTGCCGATGGGCACGGGGGAGTTGCGCAGGATCCACTCGCGGGTGGTGTGGATGTTGCGGCCGGTGGACAGGTCCATGACCGTGTCGGCGCCCCAGCGGGTGGCCCACGTCATCTTCTCCACCTCCTCCTCGATGGAGGAGGTGACGGCGGAGTTGCCGATGTTGGCGTTGACCTTCACCAGGAAGTTCTTCCCGATGATCATCGGTTCGGACTCGGGGTGGTTGACGTTCGCGGGGAGTACGGCGCGGCCGGCCGCGATCTCGTCGCGGACGAAGGCGGGCTCGACCCGCTCGCGCAGCGCGACGAACTCCATCTCCGCGGTGACCTCCCCGCGTCTGGCGTACGCGAGTTGCGTGACCGCCGCGCCGCGGGCGCGCCGCGGCTGGCGCGGGCGGCCGGGGAAGACGGCGTCGAGGTTGCGCAGGCCGCCGCGGGGGGAGGTGTGCTTGAGGCCGTCGTCCTCGGGGCGGGGCGGGCGGCCCGCGTACTCCTCGGTGTCGCCGCGGGCGATGATCCAGTTGTCGCGCAGCGGGGCGAGCCCGCGGCGGACGTCGGTGTCGGTGGTCGGGTCGGTGTACGGCCCGGACGTGTCGTACAGCGTCACGTCCCGGCCGTTCGTGAGGTGTACGCGCCGCACCGGGACCCTGATGTCGGGCCGCGCGGGGTGCTCGACGTGGTCCTTGTGCCAGCCGATCGCCGTCGAGTCGGCGGACTTCGCGGAGTCCGCGGTGGCGGGCGTACGTGCATCCGAAACGGTCATGGAGACCCACTCCCTACGCCGGCATTACCCGGTAACAGGTTCGGCGGTCGGCGCAGCTTCGGTCCGGTTCCGGATCCGTCAGCGCCCTCTCAGCCCGGTGCTCCGAGCTCCCGCGGTGTGCATTTCGCGGACCACGCTAACCGGTGGACGCCCCGGCACGAAAGAGGGCACCGGGGGCGCGCTCCTGCGATGATCTGGCGGTGACCCCTTCGCACAGCCACGAACAGAACCACGGCCACGGCCACGGCACGCCGCCCCCGCCGGCCTCGCACCGGCTGCGTACGGTGATCGCGGCGCTGCTCGTCCCGTTCGCGCTGGCGGTGCTCGCCGGGCTGATCGCGCTGTGGCCCGGCGACGAACCGGGCGGCGCGCGCAGCGGCGTCGGCTTCGACCAGGAGCGGCAGCGGGCGAAGGTCACCAAGATCGAAGAGGTCAGGTGCGCGGACGTGGGCGCCCAGATCCAGGAGCCGGCGACGCCGGGCGGCGGCGGAAACGCGGACGAGCCGCGGCCCGACGAGGACGCGATGTGCGAGCGGGCGACGATCGAGGTGACGTCGGGCAAGCACAAGGGACGTACCTTCACCGAGATCGTCGCGCCCGACGCGTCGCGGCGGTACGACGTGGGGCAGGAACTCGTCGTCTCCTATTCGCCGGATGCGCCGCGTGAGCTGCAGTACGCCGTCTCCGACGTGGTGCGTACGGTGCCGATGGCGGTGCTGGCGCTGGTGTTCGCGCTGGCGGTGGTCGCGGTGGGGCGGCTGCGCGGGCTGGCGGCGCTCGCGGCGCTGGCGGTGAGCTTCCTGGTCCTGATCCTGTTCATCCTGCCGGCGATCCTCGACGGGTCGAATCCGCTGGTGGTGGCGGTGGTCGGGGGCAGCGCCATCATGCTGATCGCGCTGTATCTCTGTCACGGGTTCAACGTGCGTACGTCGGTGGCGGCCCTGGGCACGCTGGTGTCGCTGCTGCTGATCGGGCTGCTGGGCTCGCTGTTCATCGGCTGGTCGAAACTGACCGGGAACACCGACGACTTCACGGGGCTCATCCACACCCAGTACCCGGACATCGACATGAGCGGGCTGCTGCTGGCGGGGGTGCTGATCGGCTCGCTCGGGGTGCTCGACGACGTGACGGTGACGCAGGCGTCCGCGGTGTGGGAGCTGCGGCAGGCCGATCCGTCGGCGCCGTGGCGGAAGCTGTACGCGTCCGCGATGCGGATCGGGCGGGATCACATCGCTTCGGTGGTGAACACGCTGGTCCTCGCGTACGCGGGAGCGGCGCTGCCGCTGCTGCTGCTCTTCACGATCGCCGACCAGGGCGTCGGCACGGTGGCGACGAGCGAGTTCGTCGCCGAGGAGATCGTACGGACCCTCGTCGGCAGCATCGGGCTGGTCGCCTCGGTGCCGCTGACCACGGGGCTCGCGGCGCTCGTCGTCTCCGCCGACCGGGGCCGGGAGGCGGGGCCGGGCGCGGGCATGGGACCGGCTGGAGGGCCGGGGCCGGGTGGCGGACCGGGATCATGGCCGGGTGGCGGACCGGGCACGGGGCCCGGGGCCGGTGCGGGACCGGCGGGCTGGGCGGGCACGGGCTCCGGCGCCGCCGCGGCTCCTCCCGAGGGCCGCGCCCGCCGCCGGGGCGGCGGCGGTCGGCGGCGCCGGAAGTAGCGCCGGAGGCGAGGACGGCGGGCTGCCGGCCGGCTGGCCGGCCGGTCGTCTACCAGTCGTTCTTCGACGACGACGCGGTCATGAACTTCCGCACCAGGAAGATCGCACCCGCGATCAGCGCCGCGGCCAGCAGCACCTTGAACAGCAGGCCGATGATGAAACCGACCAGCGCCATGATCAGGCTGCCGAAGACCACCAGCACGATCGCCGGGATCAGCACCCACGTCACCCACCACGGCAGCCCCGCGGTGATCTCTTTCACGGACACGGTCATTCCTCCTCCGGTACGCCGGGGTTGTCCCGGTGCCTTCGATGCTAAGTCGCCGGAAGGGCGGACGGGAGTGCCCCCTTCCCCGGTCCACCCCGGAACGAACCCTGAGGCACCCCTGAGGGACTGATTCAGGCCTCGGGTGGAGAGAAGACCACCAGAACCCGGAGATCCTCGGTGATGTGGTGGAAACGATGCGGCACGCCCGCCGGCACGTAGACGACGCAGCCCCTGCCGACCTGCAGGGTCTCGTCGCCGACGGTGACGGAGCCGCGACCGCTCATGATCACGTAGACCTCGTCCTGGCGGTGGGGCTGCTGCGGGTCGGGCGATCCGGCGTCGAGCGCGTACAGGCCCACCGACATGTTCCGTTCCCGGAGGAACTGGAGGTACGCTCCGTCGTTCGCACGGCGCTCCGCCTCCAGGTCGTCCAGCCGGAATGCCTTCATCGTGCCCCGCCCTCCGCGTCCGT
The DNA here is from genome assembly GCF_027497195.1 of Streptomyces sp. WMMC500. NCBI lineage: Bacteria > Bacillati > Actinomycetota > Actinomycetes > Kitasatosporales > Streptomycetaceae > Streptomyces > Streptomyces sp. WMMC500. Next base: position 4,683,648 of record NZ_CP114905.1, on the reverse strand, counting down.
GGTGCTCCCGACTACCTCTGGAACGATCACACCAATGAAGACTTTCCTGATCAAGACCGTCGCCAACGCCGCCGCCCTCGCGGTCGCCGTCTGGCTGATCCCCGACATCGGACTGACCGGTGACGACAACGCCGACAAGGCCGTCACACTGCTGCTGGTCGCGTTGATCTTCGGCGTCGTGAACTTCGTCGTCAAGCCCCTCGTGCAACTCCTGTCGCTGCCGCTGCTGCTGCTGACCCTCGGGTTGTTCACGCTCGTGATCAACGCGCTGATGCTGATGCTCACCTCCTGGATAGCGGACGAGGCGGACCTGAGCTTCCACGTGGACGGATTCTGGACGGCGGTGCTCGGCGGGCTGGTGATCAGCATCGTCTCGTGGGCGACGAGCATGGTCCTCGACCGCGACTGAGGCCACGACTGAGGCCGCGAACGAGGCCGTGAGCCCGCGGGCGCCGGTACGGCGCGGAGCGGCGGACTCCGCCCCGGCGGGAACCCGCCTCCGGCACCGGGCGCCCCGGCCCCGGCTGAGGCAGGATGGAGCGCATGCGAACGAGCGAACGCCCCCTTCCCGCGCCTTTCCGCGTCTGCTTCGTCTGCACCGGCAACATCTGCCGCTCGCCGATGGCCGAGGCCGTCCTCCGCGCCCGGGTCGCGGAGGCGGGGCTCGACGGCGAGATCGAGGTGGACAGCGCCGGCACCGACGGCTGGCACGTCGGCGAGGCCACCGACCCGCGCGCCGCCGCCGTGCTCACCGAGCACGGCTACGAGCTGGCGCACACCGCCCGGCAGTTCACGCCCGACTGGTTCGCCGAACGCGACCTGGTCCTCGGCCTCGACAGCGGGCACGTCCGCCGCCTCCTCAAGATCGCGCCGACGCCCGCCGACGCCGAGAAGGTACGGCTGCTGCTCTCCTTCGCGCCCGACCTCGACCTGACCGACGTCGAGGACCCGTACTACGGCGGCACCCGCGGCTTCGAAGAGGCTCTGGACCTGATCGAGACCGCCGCCGAGGGCCTTCTCCAGGCCGTACGCGACGAACTCACCGCCCGCCCGTGAGCACCCCGGACACCGGCGCCCTCCGGGGCGTCGAGGCACGCGCCGCCGCGCTCGCCGGCGCTCCGGTACGCGCCGCACGCCGCGTCGGCGGCGGGGACATCTCCGCCGCGCACCGCCTCGAACTCGCCGACGGCCGCCGGGTGTTCGCCAAGACCCGCGCCGGCGCGCCCGCCGACTTCTTCGCCGCCGAGGCACACGGGCTGCGCCTCCTCGCCGGCACCGGCACGGTCCCCGTCCCCGCCGTGCTCGGCGAGGAGCCCGGGATGATCCTGCTGGAGTGGATCGAGCCGGGCCCCGCGACCCCCGCGCAGGCCGAGCGGCTCGGCCGCGACCTCGCCGCGCTGCACACCACCCCCGCCGCCGCCTACGGCACTCCCTGGCCCGCCTACATCGGCTCGCTCCCGCTGCCGTCCCCGGGCGCCTCGGCCACCCCCGGAGCCCCGGGAGCCCCCGAGAGCCCGGAACCGGCGCCGGAACCACCCCCTCAGCACGCCGCACATGCGCCCGCCTCCCCCGCAGACTGGCCCGGCTTCTACGCCGGGCACCGGCTGCTTCCCTTTCTACGTCTCGCCACTGACAACGGCGCCCTCACGCCCGCCGACACCCGCGCCGTCGAGCACCTCTGCGACGTGATCGACGAGGTCGCCGGCCCGCCGCAGCCGCCCGCGGTCATCCACGGCGACCTGTGGTCGGGCAACGTGCAGTGGTCCGCCCACGACCGCGCGCACCTCGTCGACCCCGCCGCGCAGGGCGGCCACCCCGAGGTGGACCTCGCGTTCCTGGAGCTGTTCGGCTGCCCGCAGCTCGGGCGGCTGCTCGGGGCGTACGAGGAGGTACGCCCGCTGCCCGGCCGGCGCGGGCGGGTGCCGCTGTACCAGCTCCACCATCTGCTCGTGCACGCCGCGCTGTTCGGCGCCGGCTACGGCGCGCAGTGCGGCGCCGCGGCGCGCGCGGCCCTGGCGGGAGCCGGCCGATGACCCCCGACGACGCCCAGGACGCCGACGCCACCCGCGTCGTACGCGCCGGCCTCCCCGCCGCCGAGCCGTACGAACCGGCCCTCCCCGGCCCCGTCTTCGCCGCCCACTACCACCTCCCCGGTGACGTCGCCGGCGCCCCCTACGACTACGGCCGCGACGCCAACCCCACCTGGACCCGCCTCGAAGCCGCCCTCGCCGAACTGGAGTCGCCCGGCGTCCCCGCCGAGGCCGTGGCGTTCGCCTCCGGCATGGCCGCGATCACCGCCGTCCTCATGACCGTCCCCGGACCGGCGGGACCCGCCCCCGCTGCCCGGGGCCACGTCGTCCTCCCCTCCGACGGCTACAACCTCGTCCCCGGCGGCCTGCGCACCCTCCTCGAAGAACACGGCACCGAGGTACGCGCCGCCCCCACCGCCGGCGACGCGCAGGCCGCGCTCCTCGACGGCGCCCGCCTGCTGTGGCTGGAGACCCCGTCCAACCCCGGCCTCGACGTCTGCGACGTCCGTCGCCTCGCCGCCGCCGCCCACGCCGCGGGCGCGCTCGTCGCCGTCGACAACACCCTGCCCACCCCCCTCGGCCAGCGCCCCCTGGAACTCGGCGCCGACCTGTCCGTCGCCAGCGGCACCAAGGCGCTCACCGGCCACGGCGACGTCCTCCTCGGCTACGCCGTCACCCGCGACCCCGCGCTCGCCCGCCGGCTGCGCACGTGGCGGAAGACCGCGGGCGCCGTCCCAGGACCGATGGAGGCGTGGCTCGCGCACCGTTCGCTGGCCACCCTGGAGCTGCGCACCGCGCGCCAGGCGGCGAACGCGCTCGCCGTCGCCGAGGCCCTGCACGCGACGCCGGGCGTACGGGACGTACGCCACCCCGGCCTGCCGTCCGACCCCGCGCACGCGCTCGCAGCGCGCCAGATGCGGGCCGGGCGGTACGGGTGCGTGGTGGCGTTCACGCTGCCGGACCGGGCGGCGGCGGAGCGTTTTCTGGGCGCGGCGCGGCTGGTCGACGAGGCGACGAGCTTCGGCGGCGTGCGCTCGTCCGCGGAGCGGCGCGGGCGGTGGGGCGGGGACGCGGTGCCGGAGGGCTTCGTGCGGTTCTCCGCGGGCGTCGAGGACACCGCGGACCTCGTCGCCGACCTGCGCGAAGCCCTGGCGTACGCCCTCGCCCGCTGACGCCCGCAAAATCCGGCAAAACAGATAAAACTCGCGTAAATCAGCAAGGCGTGTGTTCATGGTGTGTGGGGGAGCCGCGGGCACGCGGGTCGAGAGCCGCGTTCGAGACGCCCGTCGGCACAGCTCTCAAGGGAGATCACACCATGCGTAAGATCGCCGCAACACTGGGCGCGGCCGGGGTCATCGCCCTGGCCCCCCTGACCGGCGCGAGCGCGCAGCCCGCGGCCCCGGCGGACAGCCCCCAGACCACGGTCCAGCAGGAGCAGGGCCCGCGCGGCCCGAAGGGCGACAGCGCGAGCAACTGGGGCCTGCTGGGCCTCGCCGGCCTCCTCGGCCTCGCCGGTCTGGCGAAGAAGTCCGGTACGGGCGCGCGCCGCGGCGAGACCACCAACCGCGCCGCGCAGACGACCGGCACGCGCCGCGACTACGGCACGGACCGCGGGCACGGCAAGGACACCGGCCAGACGCGCACGGCCGACGAGGACATGCGCGGCCAGGGTGAGGGGAGGCACGAGAAGCACGGCAAGCACGGCATGCACGGCGGCAGGCACGGCGCGTCCGGTGAGACGTCCGGCACGCCGGGCTCGTCCGGGATGAAGGGTGACGACTCCGGCATGCCCGGCGGCACCGCGTCCCGCACGTCCCCCGCGCCCGGCACCGGCGACCGGTCCGGCCGCACCACGCAGAGCGACATCACCGGCGGCACCGCGCACGAGATGAGGCCCGGCACCGAGGAGAGCGGCAGCACCCACCGCATCTACGACAAGGACGACACCACCCGCCGCGACCGCGGCGACGACGAGCGGCGGTGACGCACGGGCGCCCAACCGGCGCCCGGGTTCCGCGGCCGGCCCGCGCCGGGCCGAGCGGCGGCACCCGGGCGCCGGACCCGTGAGCAGGACGCCCGCGCACCGCGGCGCCGGCCGCTACTCCCGCGCCTTCGACGGCGAGTTGTCCCCCCGCGCGCTGCGCGCGCGGGTTTCGACCGGCGTCCCGCGTGCCACATACATCCCATGACCGTGTCCCACCGGCCCGTGGTCAAGCGCACCGCCCGCGCCGTCCTCCTCGACGGCGACGAGATGCTGCTCATCAAACGCACCAAACCGGGCCGCGAACCGTACTGGATCACCCCCGGCGGAGGCGTCGAGCCCGCCGACGCCTCCGTCGTCGCCGCCCTGCACCGCGAGGTCGACGAGGAACTGGGCGCCCGCGTCACCGGCGTCGTCCCCGTCTTCGTCGACACCGTGCCCGAGGGGCCGCAAGGCCCCGACGGCGCACGCGGCGTGAAGGTGCAGCACTTCTTCGCCTGCCGGCTGGCGTCCATGGACCTGACCCGGCGCCACGGCCCCGAAGTCGACGAGCCCTGCGGCGAGTACGAGGCGGTGCGCATCCCCTTCACCCGCGAGGGCGTCGACTCCGTCGACGTCGTCCCGCCCAGTCTGCGCGCCTATCTGCGCGCGAACATCGAGGGCGTCCTCGCCGTCCTCGCCGACGACTTCGGCTGACGGGTCAGCCGCCGGTACGCGTCAGCGCGTACGCGTCCCGCAGGTCCCGCCCGCTGTACGCGTGCGAGGCGAGCCCGCTCACGTGGTGGTCGGCGTTCACGGCGACCGACCGCGGCACGACCGCGAACAGGTCGGTGTCCGACATGGAGTCCCCGTACGCCACGCAGTCCGCCCGCGTCAGCCCGTACTCCGCGCACAGCAGGTCGGCTATCCGCACCTTGTCCGGCGGCCCCAGGATGCCCGCCATGTCCACCGGCTCGCGGAACGGCAGCGCCGGGAACCGCGAACCGTGCGCCGCGTGCACCCCCCACTCCAGCAGCCGTTCGACGAAGAACCCGGGCGCCAGCGAGATGACCGCGCAGCGCTCCCCACGCTCGGTGATGTCCGCCCACACCTCCCGGATCCCCGTGAGCCACGGCGCGCCCGCGAACGCCCGCGCGAGGATCTCGGGCGTGAGGCTGCTCCACATGGCGTGGGCGTGCTCGGCGTACACGTAGGTGTCGATCTCGCCGGAGCTGAACGCCGCGTCCAGCGCGCGGAACTCCGTGACCAGGCCCAGTTGCCGCGCCAGTTCGATGTTCGCGGAGGAGCCGTGCAGCAGGGTGCCGTCCATGTCGAAGATGTGCAGCCGGGACATGGCCGTGAGGCTAGGACGTGCGCGCGGTCGCCCACAAACGATTACTTGCGCCGCACGGCCCCGGAGTCGGTCGCGGTCGGTCGGAGTCAGTCCGGGTCGTGCTCCGGGCCGCCGTAGTCGGGGCTGGTGAAGTCCGGGCTCGAGTAGCTCGGTCCGTCCGTCGACTGGCCGTCGTCGGGGCTGGAGAACGCCGGGCGGGAGTAGCCCAGGCGCGGGGTGCGGGTGGCGGTGGGGTCGGTACGGACCGCGGGGTACGCCCCGCCGCCCCCGGCGCCGCCCTCAGGGCCGCCGACGTCGGGGCCGCCGACCTCGGGACCGCCGACGTCGGGGGCACCCGCTTCGGGACCGCCGGCTCCGGGGCCGGCGAGGGCCCGCTCGATGAAGGGCTGAATGCCCCGTTCGAGCAGCGCCGCGCGCCACTCCTCGCGGGCCCGGTCGACCTGCTCGGTCAGATCCCGGCTGGCCGCCGCCCTGATGGACGTCGAACCGTTGCGCACCGCCGTCAGCAGCAGCGCGACCATCGAGATGACGATGGCGCCGACCGCGAGCATCGCGAAGATCCAGCCCGCCTGGCGCATCGAGGACGCCACGGAGGGCTCGGGGTCCATCAGTTGCAGCAGATAGCCGACGAGGAGGAAGATCAGCGCCGCCGTGCCGGCCAGCACCGGCACCAGCACCGCGGCCGCCGCGGCCACGCCCGCGCTGGAGCCGCCGCCCTGTCCGCCGGTCAGGCGGATGCCCTCGCCCCCGCCCAGGGGCCCGCCGCTCGCCGCGGGCCGGCGCAACTCCGTGCGCAGCCCCACGTAATGTTCGTATTCGGCCGACGCGGTCGCGGAAATCTCGGCCGTGGCACCGAGGGCCCGGGCGCGCAGCCGTTCGGGGTCGAGCGGCCGGCCGCGGCCGGCGCCGACCGCGAACTCGGCATTGGACAGCGCGGTATCGAGGAGCCGCTCGAAGTCCGGGCGGTCCTCCGTCAACAGATGCGACGCACTGGTCATGTGCTTGTGCTCCCCCGGATGGGCAGGCAACAAGGCAAACAGGGGACGGAGCGTGCCTGCGGCGCTAGGCCCTGGGCGGCAGAGCCTATTACCGATGGTAGAGCGCTTCGGGTATGGCGGATAAGTGTCTTTTCAGAAAAGGAGGTTCCGTATTAGAGCACGACGCGCGGACCTGCGCTAGCGCCCGATCAGCGGAAGTCGCACGACAAGCAGTTTTCCGGCCATGGTGACCCCGCCGTCCATGGCGATGGCGAGGTCGTCCGCGTAGATGTGCGGGCCCTGCACGGCGGCGCCCCGCTCCTCGCCTTCGGTGTCCTCGCTGGGCACCTCCCCCAGCAGATACGGGATCGGGCTGTGCCCGTGCACCAGCCGCTCGCCGCCGTACCGGCCCAGCAGTTCCCGTACCGCCGCGGGGCCCGTCTCCTCGTCGCGGAAGGCGAAGCGCTTGGTGAACTTGCGGAAGAGGTCCCACACCTCGTCCGCGTCCGAGCGGGCGAGGATGTCGTGGACGGTGTCGTTGACGCCCTCGATCGAGTCACCGTAGTCGAGGTACGCGGTGGTGTCGGAGTGCACCAGGAGGTGGTCGTCCTCCTGGTGGATCGCGTCGAGACGCGCCATCCACTGCAGGTGGACGTCCTCCAGCCGCTCCATGTCGGTGCGCTGCCCGCCGTTGAGCAGCCAGGCGGCCTGGAAGGAGGCGGTGCCGGCACCGGAGTTGACGGGCGTGTCGCCGAAGCGCTTGGCGCCGAGCAGCAGCAGCTCGTGGTTTCCCATGAGCGCCTTGCAGTAGCCGCCGGCGGCCGCCGCCTCGGCGGACAGCCGCATGACGAGGTCGATGACGCCGATGCCGTCCGGGCCGCGGTCGGTGAAGTCGCCGAGGAACCACACGCGGGTGTTGCCGGCGATCCAGCGGTCGGCCTCGTCGACGATGCCCTGGGCGCGCAGCGCGGCGCGCAGCTCGTCGAGATAGCCGTGGACGTCGCCCACGACGTACAGCGGGCCGTAGCCGCCGTTCTCGCCCGGCCTGATCACCGGCAGGTCGGCCTGGGTCGGGGTGTACCCGTCGTCGGCGGGCCCGTAGGCGTCGCCGGCGGCCGGCGCCGCGGGGACGGGGGGCGCCGCCCCGGCGGGCACCCCAGCCGTGGTCCGCAGCCCCGGCGTCTGACCGGCCCCCTGTTGCATCGAACCCCTCCACCGCCTCGCCGTTCTGCCACCGGGACACGACCGGGCCGCCATGGGACCAGGTGCCGCTCCCCCGTGCAGGTGGAGGAGATCCGCGGTGTGCGTGCGCCCATCATAGAAATGCCCGTCGCAGCTTGTGCGGTACCAGGGGCCGCCAATTGGTTCCGGCTGCCGAAGACGGACGCCCGGCGGAGCACCAGAACCGGGCAAACAGGGCACGACCGGCGCGAGCCCGGCCGGAGGGCCGGCGAGGGCGGGGCGCACGGGGCGTGAGTCGCCGTACGGCCCGGGGCGCGGGCCGGGCCGTAGCGCGGCGGGGCGGCCCGGCCGCGGAGCGCGGCGGAGGCCGTACGGCAGGGGCGCGGGCGGCCGTACGGCCCGGGGCGCGGGCCGGGCCGTACGACCCCGGGTCGTACGGCCGTCGCGTGGGCCCGTCGCGTGGCGCCGTCCCGCACGGCCCCGCCCGGGGCCGTCCCGTACGGCCGTGGCGCGCTCCCCGCCCGCTACGCCGGGCGGCGCGGGGCGCTGACGACCGTGCGCGGCGGGCGGCGCTGCGAGGACGCCCGCACGATCAGGTCCGTCGGTATGACCTGCTCGATGGGGCGGCCCGTGTCGACTCCCTCGATGGCGTCGATCAGTAACTGCACGACGGCCGTGCCGATGCGGCGCGGCTTGAGCGACAGCGTGGTGATGGGCGGGTCGGTGGAGGCGTAGCCCGGGGACTCGCTGCAGCAGACGAGCATGAGGTCGTCGGGCACCCGCAGGCCGTAGCGGCGGGTGGCGGCGAGGAGGTCGGTGCCGTTGGGGTCGAAGAGGCCGTAGACGGCGTCCGGGCGGTCGGGGCGGGCGAGCAGCCGGTCGGCGGCGACGGCGCCGGCCCGCGGGTCGTGGGCGGGGTAGGACTCGTAGACCGGGTCCTGTCCGACGCGCTCGCACCAGGTGAGGTACGCGGTGGTGGACAGCCGGGTGTAGGTGTCCGTGCTGGTGCCGGTGAGCAGCCCGATGCGGCGGGCGCCGGACTCGGCGAGGTGGTCGAGGAGGTCCATGACGGCGGCCTGGTGGTCGTTGTCGACCCAGGCGGTGACGGGCAGGGAGCCGCCGGGGCGGCCGTCGCTGACCACGGGGATGCCCTGCCGGACGATCTCGCTGACGACCGGGTCGCCCTCGGCCGGGTCGATGACCACCGTGCCGTCGAGGGCGACGTTGGACCACACGTCGTGGCGCGAGGTCGCGGGAAGGATCACCAGCGCGTAGCCGCGGGCGAGGGCGGCGGAGGTCGCGGCGCGGGCCATCTCGGCGAAGTACGCGAACTCCGTGAAGGTGAACGGTTCTTCCCCGTACGTCGTCACCGTTAAGCCGATCAGCCCCGACTTGCCGGTGCGCAGGGCGCGGGCGGCGGCCGAGGGCCGGTAGCCGAGGCGGTCGGCGACCTCGCGGACGTGCCGGCGGGTCGCTTCCGGCAGCCGGCCCTTGCCGTTCAGCGCGTCGGAGACGGTGGTGATCGAGACGCCCGCGGCGGCGGCGACATCCCGGATGCCCGCCCGCGCCAGCTTGCGGCTGGGCGGCCGGCTCACTTGCGGTTGGATCGAGCCGGTCATGCGCCTTCTTTCTTCAAGCACGTACGTGGTCCCCCGTGCAAGCCGCAATAGTCAGTCAGGCTTGTCATCGCGAGCTGATAGTAGGGCTCGGATGGCTCGATTGCGGGAGAATCCGAACCGTAACTGACAGGCACGATTCTGCAGGAGCGGAACGGTCAAACGACCATGGAACGACAAGTGGTTGCACCATTGTCGACCCCCGGTCGATGGCGCAAGCTGGGTGGCACCTGCCATGGTGCGAAGGTCTCGAAGAGGTCTCAGTCACCTTCACGGGTGATGCGCGCCATGGCGTCCGCCACCCGTGCGCGCGAGGGTGGATGCGCCCCTTCGGGTGCCGCCCGCGGCCGGGGCGGGCAGGACGGGGCCGGTGGTTACGGCGCGTAACAGCAGGGTACGGGCTCGGTCGAGGAGGACCGCGGTGACGAACGACAGAACTTCCGGGGCTGCGGAGGCTCCCGGTGCTCCCAGGCTGAGGGCCGCGCTGGCGGGCATCCCGACGTACAAGCCGGGCAAGCCGGCGGCGAGCGCGGGCCCGGGGGCGGCGGCGTACAAGCTCTCCTCGAACGAGAACCCCTACCCGCCGCTGCCCGGCGTGCTGGAGGCGGCGGTCGCGGCGGCCGGGAGCTTCAACCGCTACCCCGACATGGCGTGCACCGCGCTCACCGCCGAGATCGCCGCACGCCTCGGCGTGCCCCCCGAGCACGTCGCCATCGGCACCGGTTCTGTGGGGGTGGCCCAGCAGTTGCTGCAGGCGACGGCCGGGCCGGGCGACGAAGTGATCTACGCGTGGCGGTCGTTCGAGGCGTACCCGATCATCACGCAGATCTCGGGCGCGCGCTCGGTGCAGGTTCCGCTGACGGCGGAGGAGCGGCACGACCTGGACGCGATGGCGGACGCGGTGACGGACGCCACCCGGCTGATCTTCGTCTGCACGCCGAACAACCCGACGGGCACGGCGGTGCGCCGCGGGGAGCTGGAGCGGTTCCTCGACCGGGTGCCGCGGGACGTGCTGGTGGTGCTGGACGAGGCGTACTGCCAGTTCGTACGGGACGACGGCGTGGACGGCGGCATCCCGGACGGCCTGGAGTTCTACCGGGACCGGCCGAACGTCTGCGTGCTGCGCACCTTCAGCAAGGCGTACGGGCTGGCGGGGCTGCGGGTCGGCTTCGCGGTGGCGCACGAGCCGGTCGCGGCGGCGCTGCGGAAGACGGCGGTGCCGTTCGGGGTGAGCCAGATCGCGCAGGAGGCGGCGATCGCCTCGCTGCGCAGCGAGGCGGCGCTGCTGGAGCGGGTGGAGGCGCTGGTCGCGGAGCGCACGCGGGTGCGGGAGGGGCTGCTGGCGCAGGGCTGGTCGGTGCCGGAGACGCACGCGAACTTCGTCTGGCTGCGGCTGGGGGAGCGGAGCCTGGACTTCGCGGCGGCGTGCGAGGCGGCGGGCGCGGTGGTGCGGCCGTTCGCGGGCGACGGGGTACGGGCCTCGGTGGGCGAGCCCGAGGCGAACGACATCCTGCTGGCGGTGGCGGAAGAGTTCCGCAAGGAGTTGTAGGGCGCGGCCGGGGCGGGTCCGGTGGGCGCGGCGGTGAGCACTGCTCTCCGCGCGGAGCACCGCTCTCGCCTCCCTCCCCGGCACCCCCCAGACCTGCCGAAACGCGACGTAGGGGACCCCCCTGAAGGGCCGGGGAAGCGCTGTGCCACACTGGACCTTGTGAATGTGAACTCATTCACGAGCGGCGCTGTTCGCAAGGGTTTACCCCCGTATGCCATGCCGCCACGGCCCCAACCGGCCGACCGGCGCGTGGATCATCGTCAGTGCCGTGCCCGTGATCACGGAGAGGAGCCCACGTGGATCTGGCACTCGCCCCGGAGACCCTGGCGCGCTGGCAGTTCGGGATCACCACCGTCTACCACTTCCTCTTCGTCCCCCTGACGATCTCCCTCGCCTCCCTCGTCGCCGGGCTCCAGACCGCCTGGGTGCGCACCGGCAGGGAGAAGTACCTCAGGGCGACGAAGTTCTGGGGGAAGCTCTTCCTGATCAACATCGCCATGGGCGTGGTCACCGGCATCCTCCAGGAGTTCCAGTTCGGCATGAACTGGTCCGACTACTCCCGCTTCGTGGGCGACGTCTTCGGTGCCCCCCTCGCCTTCGAAGCCCTGATCGCCTTCTTCTTCGAGTCCACCTTCGTCGGCCTGTGGATCTTCGGCTGGGACCGGCTGCCGCAGAAGATCCACCTCGCCTGCATCTGGATGGTCGCGATCGGCACCGTGCTCTCCGCGTACTTCATCCTCGCCGCCAACTCCTGGATGCAGCACCCCGTCGGCTACCGCATGAACGAGGAGTCCGGCCGCGCCGAGCTGACCGACTTCTGGCGCGTACTCAGCCAGAACACCGCCGTCGCGCAGTTCTGCCACACCATCACCGCGGCCTTCCTCACCGGCGGCGCGTTCGTCGTCGGGATCGCCGCGTACCACCTGATGCGCGGCCGGCACGTCGCCGTGATGCGCAGCTCGCTGCGGCTGGGCCTGATCACGATGGTCGTGGCGGGGCTGCTCACCGCGTTCACCGGCGACCGCCTCGGCAAGATCATGTACGACCAGCAGCCGATGAAGATGGCCTCCGCCGAGGCCCTGTGGGAGACCGAGGCGCCCGCGCCCTTCTCGCTCTTCGCCATCGGCGACGTCGACAAGGGCCACAACAGGGTCGCCATAGAGGTCCCCGGCGTGCTGTCGTTCCTCGCCCACGACAACTTCTCCGAGGCCGTCCCCGGCATCAACCCCACCAACGAGGAGCTGAAGGAGAAGTACGACGGCACGTTCGGCCTCGGCGACTACCGGCCCAACATCCCGCTCGCGTACTGGAGCTTCCGCTGGATGATCGGCTTCGGGATGGTCTCCCTGGGCCTCGGCGTCCTCGGACTCTGGCTCACCCGCCGCCGGTTCTGGCTCGCCGCCCGGCTCCGTACCGGCGAGGACGACGTCCCCAGACTCGCCCTCACCAAGGACCGCGAACTCGGCGCCCGCCTCGGCGGCTGGTACTGGCGGCTCTGCCTCCTCACCCTCCTCTTCCCGCTCATCGCCAGCTCCTGGGGCTGGATCTTCACCGAGACGGGCCGCCAGCCCTGGGTCGTCTACGGCGTCCTGCCCACGTCCTCCGCGGTCTCCCCCGGTGTCTCACAGGGCGAGGTCATCGCCTCGCTGAGCGTCTACACCCTCCTGTACGCGGCCCTCGCCTTCATCGAGGCCAAGCTGATGATCAAGTACGTGAAGGCCGGACCGCCCGAACTCACCGAGTCCGACCTCAACCCGCCGACGAAGATCGGCGGCCACGACCGCGAAGACTCCGACCGGCCCATGGCCTTCTCGTACTGAGGGGGGAGACCACGCCATGGAACTGCACACCGTCTGGTTCGTCCTCATCGCCGTCCTGTGGACCGGCTACTTCTTCCTGGAGGGCTTCGACTTCGGCGTCGGCGTCCTCACCCGGGTGCTGGCCCGCGACCGCGCCGAGCGGCGCGTGCTCATCAACACCATCGGCCCGGTCTGGGACGGCAACGAGGTCTGGCTGCTCAGCGCGGCCGGCGCCACCTTCGCCGCCTTCCCCGACTGGTACGCCACCCTCTTCTCCGGCTTCTACCTGCCCCTGCTCCTCATCCTCGTCTCCCTCATCATCCGCGGCGTCGCCTTCGAGTACCGGGCCAAGCGCCCCGAGGAGCACTGGCAGCGCAACTGGGAACTCGCCATCTTCTGGGCCTCCCTGCTGCCCGCGTTCCTGTGGGGGGTCGCGTTCGGCAACATCGTGCGCGGGGTGAAGATCGGCCCGGACAAGGAGTACGTGGGCGACTTCTTCGACCTGCTCAACCCCTTCGCGCTGCTGGGCGGGCTGGTCACACTCTGCCTCTTCACCTTCCACGGCGCGGTGTTCACGGCCCTGAAGACCGTCGGCGACATCCGGATGCGCGCGCGCCGGCTGGCCGCCGTCCTCGGTACGGCGACGGCGGCGCTGACGCTGGGCTTCCTGCTGTGGCTCCAGGCGGACACCGGCGACACGTGGAGCCTGGTGACGCTGATCGTGGCGGTGGCGGGCTTGCTGTGCGCGCTGGGCGCGGTGGCGGCGGGCCGGGAGGGGTGGTCGTTCCTCTACTCCGGGGTGACCGTCGTGGCCACGGTCGCGACGCTGTTCCTGGCGCTGTACCCGGACGTGATGCCGTCGTCGCTGAACCCGGCGTGGAGCCTGACGGCGGAGAACGCCTCGTCGACGCCGTACACGTTGAAGATCATGACGTGGTGCGCGGGGATCGCCACGCCGGTGGTGCTGATGTACCAGGGGTGGACGTACTGGGTGTTCCGCAAGCGGATCGGCACGCAGCACATCGCGCCGGAGGCGCACGTGGGGGCTGCGGCGGGCCTGGCGGGTGCGGACGGTGAGGGTGGCGGTTCTGCTGGCGACGGGGCGGGCCGGTGACATGAAGCCCGTCGACCCGCGTCTGGCCCGGTACGCCCGCGCGACCCGGCTGTTCCTGCTCGCCACGGTCGCGCTGGGCGCGGCCGGTGCGGGGCTGGTCATCGCGCAGGCGGTGCTGATGGCGGAGATCGTCGTCGGCGCGTTCGAGGACGGCCTGGCGGCCGCCGATCTGCGTACGCCGCTGCTGCTGCTCGCGGCGGTCGCCGTGGGGCGGGCGGCGGTGAACTGGCTGACGGAGCTGGCGGCACACCGGTCGAGTGCGGCGGTCAAGTCGGAGCTGCGGATGCGGCTGCTGACGGAGGCGGTACGGATCGACGGTGCCCGCGAACCCCGCGCCGACGAACTCCGCACCGGCGAACTCCGCACCGGCGAACTCGCCGCGCTCGCCACCCGCGGAATCGACGCCCTGGACGCCTACTTCTCCCGCTACCTTCCCCAACTCGGCCTCGCCGTCGTCGTCCCGGCGGCCGTCCTGGCGCGCATCGTCACCGACGACTGGGTCTCCGCCGCGATCATCGCCGGCACGCTGCCGCTGATTCCGGTCTTCATGGTGCTCATCGGCTGGGCCACCCAGGCGGCCACCGACCGGCAGTGGCGCACCCTGTCCCGGCTCTCCGCCCACTTCCTCGACGTCGTCTCCGGCCTGCCGACGCTCAAGGTCTTCGGGAGGGCGAAGGTGCAGGCCGACAACATCCGCACCATCACCGCCGACTACCGCCGCGCGACGATGCGCACGCTGCGGATCGCCTTCCTGTCGTCGTTCGCGCTGGAGCTGCTGGCGACGATCTCGGTGGCGCTGGTCGCGGTCACCATCGGGATGCGGCTGGTCCACGGCGAACTGGACCTGTACACCGGGCTGGTGGTGCTGATCCTGGCCCCGGAGGCGTATCTGCCGCTGCGCCAGGTCGGCACGCACTACCACGCCGCGGCGGAGGGCCTGGCGGCGGCGGACAGGGTCTTCGCGGTCCTGGAACGCGGAGCAGCCCGGAAAACAGCCGACTCAACCCCGCACACCCGCCCAAGGGTAGGCCGCCCCACCGACAACGACGAGCCGGACGCAGGGGGCGGAGACGACGCGGGGAAGGCAGGGGGCGCGGACAGCGCCGCCTTCGGCTCACCCCCGCACGCCCGCCCAAGGGTAGATCGCCCCACCGACAACGCCTGCCCGGACGCCCGCGGCGCCGCCCTCGCCCTCGACGGGCTCGTCGTACGGCACGAGGGCCGGGCCGAGGACTCCCTTCCGCGTACGACCCTCACGCTCCGCCCCGGCGAGACCGTGGCGCTGACCGGGCCGTCGGGCGGCGGCAAGTCCACGCTGCTCGCCGCGCTCCTCGGCCTCGTACGGCCCACCGCCGGCCGGGTGCTCATAGGCGGGCGCGACCTCGCCGCGCTGGACCTGCCGACCTGGCACGCGCAGGTCGCCTGGGTACCGCAGCGGCCCGCGCTCTTCGCCGGCACGATCGCCGACAACGTCCGCCTCCCCCGCCCCGGCGCCACCGACGCCGAGGTGGCCCGGGCACTCCGCGACGCCGCCGCGGGCGACCTCGACCCCGCCGCCGTCCTCGGCGAGGCGGGCGCCGGCCTCTCCGCCGGCCAGCGGCAACGGGTCGCCCTCGCGCGGGCCTTCCTCGCCGACCGGCCCGTGGTCCTCCTCGACGAGCCCACCGCCGCCCTCGACGGCGACACCGAGGCCGCCGTCACCGCGGCGGTCGCCCGGCTGGCCCGGGGCCGCACGGTGCTGCTCGTGGCCCACCGCCCGGCGCTGCTGGAGGTGGCGGACCGGGTGGTACGGCTGGGGGAGTACCGCACGCCGGTGGCCGCGCGGACGGACGCGGTACGGGTCACTGCGGCGGCCCCGGAGGCAGTGCCGGAGGCGGCGGGCCCGGAGCCGGTCCCGGCGGCGGTCCCCGCGGCGGTCCCGGCGGCGGTCCCGGCGGCCGGGTCCGTACGCGAGAAGCAGCCCGAGGCTGCGCACGCCGTGCCCGACGGGTCGTACGGACCCGAGGCGGCGCCCCGCGGCGGCGGCGCGCTCCGCAGCACCACCGCCCGCGGGAGGCTGGCGCTCGCCGCGCTGCTCGGCGCGCTCGCGCTCGCGTCCGCCGTCGGGCTCATGGGTGTCTCCGGGTGGCTGATCTCCCGCGCCTCCGAGCAGCCGCCCGTGCTCTACCTGATGGTCGCCGTGACCGCCACCCGCGCGTTCGGCATCGGGCGCGCCGTCTTCCGCTACGCCGAGCGCCTCGTCTCCCACGACGCCGTGCTACGGATCCTCGCGGACCTCCGCGTCGTCGTGTACACCCGGCTCGAACGCCTCGCCCCCGCCGGCCTCGCCCCGCACCGGCGCGGCGACCTGCTCACCCGGCTCGTCGCGGACACCGACACCCTCCAGGACCGCTACCTGCGCTGGCTGCTGCCCGTCTCCGCCGCGGCCCTGGTCGGCACCGCGTCCGTGGCGACGGCCGCCGTACTGCTGCCCGAGGCCGGCGCCGTGCTCGCCGCCGGGCTGCTGGCGGCGGGCGTCGGGGTGCCGCTGCTGGCCGCGGCCACGGCCCGGCGGACGGAGGCCCGGCTCGCGCCGGCGCGGGCCGCGCTCGCCACGGAGGTCGTGGACGTGCTCACCGGCACCGCGGAACTCGCCGTCGCCGGCGCCCTGCCCCGCCGCCTCGCCGCGCTCCGCGACGCCGACCGCCGGCTGACCCGGATCGCCGCCCGCAGTGCCGCCGCGCTCGCGCTGGGCGCCGGGCTGTCGGCGCTGATCTGCGGACTGACGGTGGTGGGCGCGGCGGCGGCCGGGGCCCAGGCGGTGTACGAGGGGCGCTTGGGCGGCGTGTGGCTGGGGGTGGTGGTGCTGGGGACGCTCGCGGCGTTCGAGGCGGTGAACGGGATGCCGCTGGCGCTGCAGCAGCGGGCCCGGGTACGGCGGAGTGCCGCCCGCATCGACGAGATCCTCGACGCGCCGCCGCCGGCCGCGGAGGGGACGGGGCTGCCACCGGCGGATCCGTTCCCGGTGACGCTGACGGGGGTGTCGGCGCGGCATCCGGGGCAGGACGGTCTTGCGCTGGACGGGGTGGATCTGACGCTGACGCGGGGGCGGCGGGTCGCGGTGGTGGGCGCGTCGGGGTCGGGGAAGACGACGCTGGCGCACGTGCTGCTGCGGTTCCTGGATCCGGTTACGGGCGCGTACCGGCTGGGCCCGGCGGCGGAGAGCGGCGCTCTCGGCTCGGAGCACCGCTCTCCCGCGAGAGCACCGCTCCGAAAGGAGAGCACCGCCGACGCACTCGCCTGCGACCCCGACGCCGTACGCCTCCTCGTCGGCCTCTGCGCCCAGGACGCCCACCTCTTCGACAGCACCCTGCGCGAGAACCTCCGCCTCGCACGCACCGGCGCCACCGACGACGACCTGCGCGCCGCCCTCGCCGCCGCCCGCCTCCTCGACTGGGTCGAGACCCTCCCGCACGGCCTCGACACCCCGGTCGGCGAACACGGCGCCCGGCTCTCCGGCGGCCAGCGCCAGCGCCTCGCGCTGGCCCGCGCGCTGCTCGCCGACTTCCCGGTCCTCGTGCTCGACGAACCCGCCGAACACCTCGACCTGCCCACCGCCGACGCCCTGACCGCCGACCTGCTCGCCGCCACCGAGGGCCGCACGACGGTCCTCATCACGCACCGGCTGACCGGGCTGGAGGCGGTGGACGAGATCGTGGTGCTGGAGCGCGGCCGGGTGGTGCAGCGCGGCGCGTACGCGGAGCTGGCGGAGGCGGACGGTCCGTTCCGGCGCACGCTGGTACGGGAGCGGGCACACCCGTCCCCGTACCCGCAGACCTCTCCGCACCCCCACCCGGACGAGCGCCCGGACGGCCGCCGCGGGCCCGGCGTAACCGACAATCCCGACTTTCCCCACCGAGAGCCGCTTATTACCCTCGGGACATGACCGCAGCCGACTCCATGGACGCCGCCGCCCGCGCCACCCGCGGACTGCAGGGGGTCTCCAGCGAGCTGGCCGAGCGCGTGACCCAGTTGCTGGCCGCCATGCGGTCCATCGGTACGGGGCTGCAGCTCCACCCCACGCTCGACGTGATCGCGCAGACGGCGGCGGAGCTGGCGGGGGCGCGGTACGCGTCGATCGTGGTGATCGACGAGCAGAGCGGTGACCTGGACGAGTTCGCGTCGTACGGCGTGGACGAGGTGGACCGGGCCCGTCTCGACGAGATCCCGGACGCGCCGGGGACGACGCTGACGGTGCCGATCGACGTGGACGGGCGGTACTTCGGGGACCTGGTGCTGGCGCAGAAGCGCGGCGGCGGGCGGTTCCAGGACGACGACCTGCACCTCGTCCGGATCATCGCCACCGAGGCGGGCATCGCGATCGGCAACGCGCGGCTGCACCTGGAGACGCGGCAGCGGGAGCGGTGGATCGACGGGGCGCACGCCGTGACGACCGCGCTGCTGTCGAGCGCGGACGCGCGGGACGCGCTGGGGGTGATCGCGGAGCAGGCGCGGGGACTCGCGGACGCGATGGCCGGGGTGGTGCTGCTGCCGCGGTCGGGGAGCGACGTCGCGGGTGGCGGTGGCGGTGCCGGTGGTGCTGCCGGTGGCGGCAGGGCGCACGAGCCGGAGTGGCTGGAGGTCGTGGCGGTGGCCGGGGAGGGAGTGGAGGACCTCGTGGGCCGGGTGCTGCCGTCGTACAGCCCGACGGTCCTGGCGCTGCTGGCGGGCAAGGAGGTCTTCCTCGACGACGCGAGCGCCGACCCGCGGGCGGTGAGCGACGGCGCGGGGCGCTTCGGGCCGTGCATGATGCTGCCGCTGCGGAGCGGGAAGCGCGTACTGGGCGCGCTGTCGCTGCCGCGGGCGCCGGGGGGCCGGCTGTACCGGGAGACGGAGAAGCAGTCGGCGACGCAGTTCGCGGGGCAGGCGGCGCTCGCGCTCATGCTGTCGGAGGTGCAGCGGGACCGGGAGCGGCTGGCGGTGTACGAGGACCGCGACCGGATCGCGCGGGACCTGCACGACCTGGTGATCCAGCGGCTGTTCGCGACCGGGATGCAGTTGCAGGGGGCGAAGCGGCTGGAGCGGGCGCCGGAGGTACGCCAGCGGATCGACGCGGCCGTCGACGCGCTGGAGCTCACGATCGAGGAGATCCGGGGCACGATCTACGCGCTCCAGCAGGAGCCGGAACAGGCGCCGACGGGGCTGCGGGCGCTGGTGCTGCGGGAGGTCGCGACGGCGGCGGCGCCGCTGGGGTTCCAGCCGTCGACGAGCTTCGTGGGGGCGGTGGACGAGCGGGTGGACGAGCGGATCGCGCGGCAACTGCTGGCGGCGCTGCGGGAGGGGCTGTCGAACGCGTCGCGGCACGCGGGGGCGGGGCAGGTGGGGGTGGTGGTCGACGCGACGGCGGAGCTGGCGGACGGGCGGGACGCGGTGCGGCTGACGGTGGCGGACGACGGGCGGGGGCTGCCGCCGTACGGGCGGCGGAGCGGGCTGCGCAACATCGAGCGGCGGGCGGAGGAACTGGGCGGTCAGGCGACGTACGGGGCGGGGCTGGGGGACTGCGGCGGGGGGACGTCGCTGATCTGGGAGGTGCCGCTGGAAGCGCCGGCCGGCGAGGCGGGGGGAGGGCCTGGGGCCGCGGGGGCGGGCGGGGCAGCGGGGGCGGCGGCGTAGGGGTGCGGGGCGGGGGCTTGCGTCCAGAGCACCGTTCACGGACGAGAGCGGTGCTCTCGACGCAGAGCAGCGTCCACGATGCGAAGCGGCGCTCTCGACACGAAGCGGTGCTCACCACCCGGAGCAGCGCTCTCGGCACGAAACAGCGCTCGCGCCCCAGAGCGGTGCTCTCGGCCCAGAGCGGCGCTCTCCCTCACCGTCCCTGCAGCAACTGCTCGATGACCAGCGCCACCCCGTCCTCCTCGTTCGCCGCCGTGCGGTCCGTCGTGGCGGCCAGGACCTCCGGGTGCGCGTTGGCCATCGCGTACGATCTGCCGGCCCACGTCAGCATCTCCAGGTCGTTCGGCATGTCGCCGAAGGCCACGACCTCCTCCGCCGCGATCCCCCGCGTCCCGCAGTAACGCGCCAGCGTGCTCGCCTTGCTCACGCCCAGCCCGCTCACCTCCAGCAGCGCGCTCGACGTCGACCGCGTGAACTCCCCGTGCGCCCCCGCCCCCGCCCGCGCCGCGCGCAGGAACTCGTCCGCGCCGAGGTCCGGGTGGTACGCCAGCAGCTTCAGCAGCGGATCGCCCGCCCGTTCCCCGTCCTCCGCGAGCAGCTTCTCCACCGGCGCTATCGGCCCCGGCCCCCGGTGCAGCGGGTATCCCGGTTCGCGGCCGAAGCCGCCCGTGTGCTCGACCGCGAACGCCGTACCCGGCGCGATGGTCCGCAGCACGCCGACGATCGTGACGGCGTCGGCCAGCGGCAGCGGGCAGACCTCCACCAGCTCCAGCCCGCGGTGCAGGTCGACGACCGCGGCGCCGTTGGCGCAGATCGCCATCCCGTGCCCGTGCACGTGCTCCGCGACCAGGCCCATCCACCGCGCCGGCCGGCCCGTGACGAACACCACCGCAAGACCCGCCTCCTCCGCGGCGGCGAGCGCGGCGACCGTGCGGCCGGAGACGGTCTTGTCGTCCCGCAGCAGGGTGCCGTCGAGGTCCGTGGCGATGAGCCGGGGAAGCGGCACGGGAGGGGGCATGGAGAAGGGGGCGGCGTCGGTCACCGGGCCATCATCGCGTACGGCCCCGAAGGCCGTACGGGCGTACGGGCCGGGCACCCCGCCCCGTACGGGCCGGGCACCCGCCTCACCCGACCGCCTCCAGCACCTCCCGCACCACCGGCCCCGCGTCCCCCGACCCGCTCTCCGCGTCCTCCACCACGCACGCCACCGCCACCCCGTCGCGATACGCAACCAGCCACCCGTTGTTCGGCCCCGTCGCCGTCACCTCCGCCGTCCCCGTCTTCGCCCCCACGTCCCCCGGCAGCCCCGCGAGCACCTGCGCGCTGCCCTCCGTCACCGTGTCCCGCATCAGCTCCCGAAGCTGCGTCACCACGGCCTCGGGAAGCGGCTCCGCCGAAGCCCGGGGCGACGCCGAAGAGCCCTCCACGATCACCGGCTGCCGGAACGTACCCGTCGCCGCCGTCGCCGTGACCGACGCCATCACCAGCGGGTTCGCCCGCAGCCGCCCCTGCCCGAAGAGCGCCGCGGCCTTCTCCGTCTCGTCCCCCGGCACCGGCACCTCCCCGTCGAACGACGGCACCCCCGTGTTCCACACCTCCCCGATCCCGAAGTACCGGTGCGCGAAGTCCGTCATCTCCTCGTCGCCGAGCGAGTCGCGCAGCGCGACGAAGGCGGTGTTGCAGGAGTGGATGAAGTCCTCGCGGAAGGTCGCGCCGGGGATCTCCGAGGTCTCCACGTTGTGGAACCGCTTCCCGACCGTCAGGTACTTCGGGCAGTCCACCGTGGTCCCGGGGCTGACCGCGCCCTTGTTCAGCAGCGCGGCCGTCGTGACGACCTTCCACGTCGAGCCGGGCGCGTAGGTGCCCTGGAAGGCCCGGTTGAAGCCCGCGGCCGGCGAGTTGGCGGCGGCCAGCACCTCGCCGCTGTCCATGTCGAGCGCGACGAGCCCCGCGTTGCGCCCGCCGACGTGCCGCTCCATCGCCGCCTCTGCGGCGCCCTGCAGCTCCGCGTCCACCGTCGTACGCACCGTCCCGTCGCCCGCGTCCCGCCGCGCTCCGAAACGCGCCTCCGTACTCCGTACGTCCCCCGTGTGCCGGTCGACGACCTGCACCGCGCCCTGCGGCAGTCCGCCGCCGAGGCCCAGCACACCCGCCAGCGACGGGTGGTCCGCGGCGGAGACGGCCGCACCGTCGCGGTCGACGGCGTCCAGTTGCGCCGACTCCTCGCGCACGAGCCGGAACTTCTCCGTCTCCGTCAGCTTCGGATGCACCAGGCCCAGCTCCCACCGCACCCGCCACGTCCCGCCGTCGTCGCGGGTCAGCGGGAGCGTCGCGGCGTACGTCCAGGTGCCGAGGCCCCGTACGGGCATCTTCGCGGTGTACGCCACGCGCGCCCCGCCGTCGCCGTCGGCGCGGGCCCGGCCCGCCGTCAGCTTCGGCCTGCCGATCTCCAGGCCCTCCGTGAAGCTCGCAAGGATCCGCTCGGCCTCGGCCGGCGAGTCCGTCAGCTTCGCCGCGGCCCCCATCCGCCCCGCCGACCAACCGTCCAGGAACCGCTCCGCCGTCCGCCGCGCCGCCGGATCCGCGGCCCCGCCGCCGTCCGCGCCGCCGTCGAGCGGCCCGGCCGTCGCCGCCCAGTACCCGCCGCCGGCCAGCACCACCGCCACGGCGGCGAGCACCGGACCACGGCGCCGGCGTCGCCGGCCCCGCCGCACGGGCGCGGCGCGGGAGAGATCGACGCCGTACGGGTCCGCGCCGTACGAACCGCCGTAGGCGCCGTAAGCCCCGTCCTCGTAGCCGCTCCGCGTCCCGTCCCCGTACCCCACCCCATGTCCTGTCATGCCGGACAGCAGACCAGCCGCCCCGCCCCTCAGTCCAAGACCAATATCGTCATCGATCCCATAGGCGATTGACTATCCTCACCGCTCATGGACCTCCTCCGGCATCTGCGCTACTTCAGGGCGGTCGCCGAGGAACGCCACTTCGGCCGCGCCGCCGAGCGGCTGCGCATCGCGCAGCCGTCGCTCTCCCAGCGCATCCGCCGGCTGGAGCGCGAGCTGGGCGTGCGGCTCTTCGACCGCGGCAGCCAGGGCACGGCGCTGACCCCCGCGGGCCGGCTCGTGCTCGCGGAGGCCGACCGGGTGCTCGCCGCCGCTGACCGGCTCGCGGCTGCGGTGGCGCGGATCGGCAGCGGTGCGGCCGGTACGTTGCGCGCCGCCGTCCCGCCGCACCTGGGCCCGGCCGCCGTCGCCGCGCTCATCACCGGCTACCGCGAGCGGTCCCCGGGCGGCGAGCTGGAGCTGCGCGAGCTGACCACGACCGCGCAGGTCCGCGAGCTGGCGGCCGGCACCCTCGACGCGGGCGTCGTACGGCATCCGTGTCCCGCACCCGGGCTCGCCTTCGGGCCCGTACTCCACCAGCCGCTCGGCGCGCTCCTCGCCGCCACCGACCCGCTCGCCGCGGGCGGCCGGCTGACCGCGGCCGACCTGAGCGGGCGCGCGCTCGTCCTCACGCCGCGGGCCGACGACCCGGCGCTGTACGACGAGGTGCTCACGGCCTGCGCCCGGCACGGCTGCACCCCGGCCGCCGTCCACGAGGCGGCCGGCGGGGACTTCACCCGCGCCCTCGTCCTCTCCACGGCCCCCGCGGGCCCGGCCGCCCCGGAGCAGCCCGCCGCATCCGAAGCACACGAAGCACCCGAAGCACTTGAACCTCCCGACCCACTCGACGCCCCCGACGCCCCGCCCGCCCCCGGCGGCGCCGTCGCCCTGCTGCCCCGTACCACCACGGGCCCCGGTACGGTGTGGCGCCCGCTGGCCGGCGAGCCGATCGGCTGGCGTACGTCCGCGGCGTGGCCGGCGGACGGCCACAACCCGGCCGTGGCC
This sequence comes from Streptomyces sp. WMMC500, assembly GCF_027497195.1. NCBI lineage: Bacteria > Bacillati > Actinomycetota > Actinomycetes > Kitasatosporales > Streptomycetaceae > Streptomyces > Streptomyces sp. WMMC500. The sequence continues at coordinate 4,660,531 of NZ_CP114905.1, read as the reverse complement.
CGCTTCGCGGAGGCCGCCCACGAGGCGATGCGCGACCACGCCGGCATGCGCCCCGCCCGCGCCGCGGCCGTCCACCCCCGCCCCGCATCGGAGTTCCCGCTGTGACCCCGCCCCAGCCGCCCCCCGCCCCCCGGGCTCGCACGGGGTCCCGCATCCGCGAGGCGTTCGCGGAGGCCGGCGTCACCGGGCAGCTCCACGCCCGCGACATCGACACCGGCGCCGCCCTGGCGGTGGCCGCCGACACCCCGGTCAGCACGGCCAGCGTCCACAAGGTGTGCCTCCTCGCCACCCTCTACCGCGAGGCCGAGCACGGCCGCCTCGACCTCACCACCCCCGTCGACGTCCCCGCCGCCGGCCGCACCCCCGGCCCGACCGGGCTCGGCGCCATGCGCGACGCCGCCCGCCTCTCGCTGCGCGACCTGGCCGTCCTCGCGGTCTCCGTCAGCGACAACACCGCCGCCGACGTGCTGTGGGACACCGTCGGCATCGAGGCCGTCAACCGCACCATGACCGCCCTGGGCCTGACCCGTACCACCGCCGTGCAGAAGGTGCGCGACCTGTACGCCGCACTCGCCGAGGACGCCGGCGACGCCGGTGCCGCCGCGCTCCTCGACCCCGCCCGCGTCGCCCGCCTCCGCGCCCTCGACCCGGCCCGTACCAACCGCTCCACCCCGCGCGAACTCACCGCCCTCCTCGCCGCGATCTGGCGCGACGAGGTGTGCACCGGCGCGTACGCCGCCGACCTGCGCCGCACGCTCGGCACCCAGGCGTGGGCGCACCGGCTGGCGTCCGGCTTCCCCTTCGACGACGTACGGGTCAGCGGGAAGACGGGCACGCTGCCGACGGTGCGGCACGAGATCGGCGTCGTGGAGTACCCGGACGGGGGCCGCTACGCGGTCGCCGTGTGCACCCGCGCCGCGGCGACGGCGGTCACGCTCCCGGCGGCCGACGCGGTGATCGGCACCGCGGCCCGCCTGGCGGTGGACGCCCTGCGCGCCCCGTGAGTCAACTCGCCAACTGCGCCGGGGCCTCCGTGGCGATGCGCTCGAAGACGCGCTCGTCCGCGGCGAAGACCGAGTCCGGGATGGGCCAGTGCAGCACGATCTCGGTGAAGCCGAGGGCGGCGTGCCGGCCGGCGAAGTCGACGAAGGCGTCGAGGGACTCCAGCGGCCGGTCCGGGGTGAAGCCGGCGAGCAGCACCTTCTCCATCACCGCGGTGTCCCGCCCCACGGCGGCCCCCGCCTCGGCGAGCCGGGCGACCTGGGTGCGGATGGCGGCCAGCGAGTCGGCGGCGGTGCCGGTCGCGGAGGTCTGGGGGTCGCCGGTCGTCACCCATGCCTGCCCGTGCCGCGCGGCCAGCCGCATCCCGCGCGGCCCGGTCGCCGCCACGGCGAACGGCAGCCGCGGCCGCTGGACGCACCCGGGGATCATCCGCACCTCGTGCGCCGAGTAGTACGTGCCCGCGTACGACGTGGTGTCCTGCGTCAGCAGCGTGTCCAGCAGCGGCAGGAACTCCCCGAACCGCTCCGTGCGCTCCCGCCCGGCCCACGGCTGCTGCCCCAGGGCGGTCGCGTCGAAGCCGGAACCCCCCGCTCCGATCCCCAGCGTCACCCGCCCGCCGGACACGTCGTCCAGCGTGATCAACTCCTTGGCGAGCGTGACCGGATGCCGGAAGTTCGGCGAGGTCACGAGCGTGCCGAGGCGGAGCCGGGAGGTCGCGCCGGCGGCGGCGGTCAGCGTGGGCAGCGCGCCGAACCAGGGCCCGTCGCGAAACGTGCGCCAGGACAGGTGGTCGTACGTGTACGCGGCGGAAAAGCCAAGCTCCTCCGCCCGCTGCCATTGCGCACGACCGCCGGAGTGCCACCGCCGGACGGGCAGGATCAGGGTGCTCAGTCGCATACCGCGAGCGTACGGGGTCCCTCCGCCACTCGATCGGGTGACAGTCGCCTACTCTGCGTGAAGTTACGTAAGGTGCAAGCTATCCTTCGCTTTATGCAACGTACCCCGCCGGCGCTGCTGCCGCTCCTTCGTTCACCCTTTCAGGGCGAGCTGCTGGCCTGGCTGTACCTGCATCCGCAGGCGGAGACGTCCCTCGCGGACCTGGCCGCCCGATTCGGCGTCTCCAGCGCCACGGCGAGCAGGGAGGCCGACCGCCTCGCGGCAGCCGAGCTGATCACCGATCGACGGCGGGGGAACCTCCGACTCATCCGAGCCAACACCGAGGGACGACTCGCCGGTGCGCTGACCGACCTCCTCGCACTCACCTACGGCCCGATCGCAGTCCTCGGCGAGATCATCTTCGGCGTTCCGGGCGTGGAGGACGCGTACATCTACGGCTCCTGGGCCGCACGTTACCGCGGAGAGCGTGGCGGTGTGCCCGAGGACGTCGACGTCCTGGCCATCGGCGCACCCGACGAAGACGACCTGTATGAGGCCGCCCGTACCGCCGAACGCATTCTTGGCCGGGAGGTCAACGTCCATCGGGTCTCCGCCGCACGCTGGCACTCGCCTGAAGCCGACCCCTTCCTCACCTCCGTACGCGAACGCCCCCGCGTGCAACTCGAAGCGCCCGACAGGAGCGGCAGCACATGAAGTGGCAACAAGGCAGAGCCGCACTTGAGAACATGCTCGCCCGCGGCGACCTGGAGCGGATCCCCGCCAGCCGGGAGCAGGCGGACAACCTCCTGGTCCAGGCTCGCAACCACCTTGCGGCAGCCCAGGCCGTGACGGCCATCGACTCCGTCGGCGCCTACCAACTCCTCTACGACGCGGCCCGCAAGTCCCTCGTGGCCGTCCTGGAGAACCAGGGCCTGCGACCGACCAGTCGCGGAGGCCACATCGCCGTCCGCGACGCCCTCACGGCCCAACTCGACCCGCCCATGGGAGCCGTACTGCGCCCCTACGACCGCATGCGCCGCCGACGAAACCAAGCCGAGTACGCCGACCTTGAGACTCCTCCACCCGACGCCGACGACGTGGCCGCCGACATCCCCAAGGTGAAGGCCATCATCGATCTGGCAGAGCGCGTTCTCGACGAGATGAGCCCCTACTGAGGTTGCTTGCGCACGACCGCCGGAGTGCCACCGCCGGACGGGCAGGATCAGGGTGCTCAGTCGCATACCGCGACCCTACGGCCTGCGTTGCGGGGCCGCAGGGTCGCGGTTTCATGCGTGGGCGGCGGGGTCAGCAGCCGCCGCAGTTGTAGTACGTCACGTCCCAGTGGTTGCTCTCGCGGGCGTAGATGTTGCCGGAGCCGGAGCGGTACTGGGCGGCGCCGTCGCCGCGGTCGCCGATGTAGGTGAAGTTGCCGGTGACGTAGTTGTTGATGCAGGAAGCGAGGGAGTAGTCGAGCTTGTAGCCGTTCCAGTGGCTGTACGTGCCGCCGGCGTGGCCGGTTTCGGTGCCGCCGGTGATGTTGAGGGCGCAGCCGCTCGCGGACTTGAGCGTCTGGGCACCCTGCGCGGAGGCGAGGTTGAGCTGCTCGAACGAGGTGCAGGTGGGGTTGTTGCGGTTGGAGCAGCCGCCGGAGGACGACCAGGTGATGCCGGAGGAGCGGAACCGCGACGTGGCCTGGGCGTGGGTGATCTTCGTGACCAGCGGTGCGGCGGGCGACGCGGAGGTGGCGGGCGCCGTGGGCGCCGCCGCCTGGGCGGGAGCGGCGGCGACGCCGGCCGCGGCGCCGGCGACGAGGGCGAGGGCGGTGAGTGCGGAACGTACACGCATGTGGAACCTCCTGCTGGGGTGGGGAGTTGTGGGGGTTTCCGGCTGAGCAGGTGGTACACCGCAGGATGATGCCCGATGTCTACGCGCGTCGCCAGAGGGCGCGGGAACCGAAGGCGGGGAACTTCGTGCCGGGGCCGGGGCGTCTGTTACCGGCATGGGTGAGGAAGAGGCGGGTGAGGGAGACGTGGGTGGCGGGGATGCGCGAGCGGCGGGTGTGCGGAGCGGTCCGGGCGTCGGGCTGGGCGGGTGCGGTCTCGCGCTGTTCGGGGCCGCCGCCGCGCCGCTGGCGTGGGCGCCGCGGGCGGCGGACAGCGTGCACGGCGGGTTCGAGGGGCACGCGCGCGACCTGAGTGTGCTCTACGTCGACCTGCCGCTCGTCGTCCTCGGCGGTGCGCTGCTGCCGCTGGGCGTCTGGGCGTGCGGGCTGCGCTGGGTGGGGCGGCCCTGGGTGGCGGCGGTGGCGGCCGTGGCGGCTCTGGGGCTGGGGGTGTGGGGGCTCACCGAGTGGTGGGCGCCGCGGCGGGCCCCCGACCCCGGGTACGGGCCGGGGATCTGACGGCGCGTACCCGGGGGTGGGGGTCGGGGTGCGGGGCGCTCAGACGAGGACGCCGGTGAGAGGGTCGTAGCGCAGGAGCGTGAAGTCGTTGTCGGCGGGGTGGCGCAGGCCGCGGGTGCGGATGGTCATGATGCCGGTGCGGTAGCGGTCCTCGGTCGCGACGCGCAGCCAGGGGCGGCCGTCGCGGACGACCGTGACCTCCTCGGTCAGCGAGCCGTCGCGGCCGGCCGCCAGCGCGTACACGGGGCCGGCGGGCGGGGCGATGTCGATGCCGCCGTCCTCGCGGATGGTCATGGTGGCGACGAGTTCGCCGCGGCCGTCGTTGGCGTCTCCGGCGAAGTCGTAGAGGCGGGCCGGGTCGCCGACGTAGTGGCGCAGGCGGCCGAGGCCGGTGACGTCCATGCCGTTGTAGAAGTTCCCGGCGTCGGCGTCGAGCCAGAAGTGGGTGTTGTGGGTGGGGGAGCCGAAGTCGGGTCCTGAGTTGTAGGAGATGTGCCAGTGGGGCGGGTTGTCCGCGTGCAGGGTGTTGTTGGTCTCGAAGCCGGCGACGAACCAGCGGTGGCCCTTGGCCGCCGCGGTGGCCTTCAGACCGGAGTCGACGAGGATGCGGTGCGCGGCGACGAGCTGGTGGAGCTGGGAGCGCGCCTCCTTGGCCGGCCAGGGGACGGTCGTCCACGGGCCGGCGACGCGGTCGGGGTCGTTGTGGTCGAGCTTGTAGTACATGCCCGGGGAGATGTCGGGGTGGCTCCAGATCTGCAGGGTGGGCTGGTTGGCGTCGGCGGAGGGCTGGGTGACGGGGAGGGTGAAGGCGAAGCGGTGGCGGTCGGCGCGGTCGCGTCTGAGACGCAGCCGGGTGTCCATGTGCACGACGGCGGCCACGAGCACGCCGGGCCAGCGGACGGAGACCTCGATGCCCTCGGCGGTGGCGGGGCCGCGGACGAAGGAGTAGTACTCGGCGCGGCTGGCGACGTGGTAGCGGTCGCCGGGCACGAACTCGTAGCCCTCGGGGAGCGTCACCTCGGGCGTGGCGGGGTCGCCGGGGCGGAGGCGGACGAGGCGGAAGGCGGCGTACGCGACGGCGGCGTCGGCGGCTGCGGGTGCCGCGGCGGGTCCGGCGGCGGGCTGGTTGGCGGGCTCGGCGGCGGTGGCGGAATGGGGCAGCGCCAGCGCGAGGCCGGCGGTGGAGGCCCCGGTGACCAGGGCGCGGCGGCTGAGCGTGCTCATGCGGGATCCCTCTCGGTCGGATGCACGACGCGGGCCAGCTTGCAGCGTCTCGGGGCCCGCGGCCTTTCTGTCCCGCAACGGTCAGTTGAACCCGGGCGACCTCCTACGCCCCCGGCTCCTCGTCTCCGTCCACGTACCGCAGGACTCCCCACATCGCGTCCTCGCCCGCGTCCCGCGGCGTGTGGCCGCGGCAGGCGTCGAGTTCCTTGCGTACGGCCTCCGCGTCGATCCCCGCGCCGATCAGCACCAGCCGCGTGACCCGCGCCTCGCCGCGGCCCCACGGGGCGGGGTGGAAGCGCAGGAAGCGGCCGACGGCGTGCAGCCCGTACTTCTGCGGGTGGCCGGGGACGCCGAAGTGGACGAAGCCCTTGACGCGGTACAGGCCGGCGGGGCGGGTGTCGAGGAAGTCCAGCAGGCGGCGGGGGCTGACGGGCTGGTCGGTGACGAACTCGACGCTCTCGTACGCCGCGTGCAGGTGGGCACTGTGATCGTCGGCGGTGCCGTCGGCGGTACTGCCGCCCGTGGTGCTGCCGTCGGCGGGGTCCGCGGGGTCGGGGTCGGGGGCGAGGTCGGCGAAGGAGAGCTGGCGGTGGCGGGGAGCCGCGCCGGAACGGTCGTCGCCCCGCGGGTCGAAGAACAGCTCGGGGTCCACGCGCCCGTACGCCGTCGCCACCACGGGTGTGCCGGGGGCCAGTTCCCCGATCGCCTCGTGGAGGCGGCGGCGTTCGGCGGCGTCGGTCCGGTCGGTCTTGTTGAGCACGACGAGATCGGCGACGGCGAGGTGGCGGCCGATCTCGGGGTGCCGCTCGCGGGTCGCGGCGAACTCGGCTCCGTCCACGACCTCGACCAGTCCCCCGTACACGATGCGGTCGTTCTCGCTCGCCAGCACCATGCGGACGAGTTCCTGCGGCTCGGCGAGCCCGCTGGCCTCGACCACGATGACGTCGATCCGGCCGGTGCCGGCGAGCCGGTCGAGGTAGGCGTCGAGCTCGGCGGTGTCGACGGCACAGCACAGGCAGCCGTTGCCGAGGGAGACCATCGAGTCGACCTGGCCGGCGACGGCCATGGCGTCGATCTCGATGCTGCCGAAGTCGTTGACGACCGCGCCGATCCGGGTGCCGCCGTCGTTGCGCAACAGCCGGTTGAGGAGGGTGGTCTTGCCGGAGCCCAGAAACCCCGCGAGCACGACCACGGGGATCCGTCCGCCGCCCACCAGCCACCCTCCCGGTGCCGTCCGTTCCGCCGGCGTCCAGCGTAGAGGGCGGAACCCTCAGCCGTAGCGCTCGATGCGCGCCTGGGCGGGCGGGAACGGGGACTGCGCCGTGGTGCCCGCCGACCAGAAGCCGGCCGTGCCCGGTATGGGCGCGAGGGCGGACATCACGGGCGTCACACCCTCCGTCGCGGCCGGGCCGCGCTCGCTGGTCCAGGCGGTGCCGTCCCAGCGGAGGTAGTGGGCGCTGGTTCCGTCCCAGAAGTCCCAGCCGGCGATGACGGCGGGACGGCCGGCGGCGTCGGCCGCGATGGCGCCGAGGGAGCCGACGGAGAAGGGCGCGTCGACGTCGGTCCACGCCGTGCCGTCGTAGTGGCGCAGGACGACGCCCGGCGGCTTGCCGGGCGGCCCGCCGGCGCCGTAGTCGTGGCCGGTGAGCCAGATGTCGTCGGGGGCGACGGGGAGCAGGTCGGTGACGGAGAGGCGCAGGCCGAGGAGTTCGGGCAGGACGTGCCAGGAGCGGTCGTCGTACCGGGCGACGAGGACGCCGCCGGAGACCCAGGTGGCGCCGGCGCGGTCGACGTGGACGTTCCACAGGCTGGGGGCGGAACCGTCCTCGGTGGGCAGCGGCGGGGACCAGCTCCAGCGGGTGCCGGCGGCGTCGTCCGAGCGCAGCACCCGGGAAGCGCCGTCGCGGGTGCCGGAGACGCGGACGGTGCCGTCGGGGGCGACGGTGACGGCCCACAACTCCGTGCCGGACTCGCCGCGCCCGGGGAAGTCGTGTTCGCGCCAGGTGGTGCCGTCCCAGGCGAGGAGGTGGTCGGCGCCGGCCCGGTCGTACCCCACGGCCCAGGCGGCGACCGCACCCGCGGCCCCGGCGAGGGCGGCGGGGGCCGCGGCGACGTTGCGGAGGCTGCCGGCGAAGGCGAGGTGGGAGACGTCGGTGGGCCGCCAGGCGGAGCCGTCCCAGGTACGGGCCAGGGGGCGGCCGGAGACGGAACCGCTGCGGGCCTCCTCGCCCACGGCCCAGGCGAGATCGGGCCCCGCGGCGGCGATGGCGCTGAGCAGGGCGGCGGGTTCGCCGGCCGGGACGGGCACGTCCCGCCAGGCGGCGGGGGGCAGGGTGTCGCGTGCGGCTTGGCCTTGCGCACCGGCGCCGGCGGCGGCGTGACCGGGTCCTGCGGCGGCCTGGCCGTGTCCGGCCGTGAGGCCGAGCCCGGTGGCGGCGGTCGTGACGGTTAACCCTCTGACAAAGCTGCGTCTGCGCATGCGTGTTCTCCTCCCGTGGTATGGCTGAGCCAGAGTGACCCGCGGGTAACGAAGGGTCAACCCCGCGTCCGGACACCTGCGCGTCCCCGCCGGCGCGCCGGAGCCGCCCCGGTCACCCCGGGCCGTCTTCCCCGCCCCGGTCCTGCGCCAGGGTGTCCATCCGGCGCTTGTGGACCTCCCGTTCCGTCGCCGCCGTGACGAACTCCGCCGTCGCCGCCGGACCCACCAGGTCACGTACCGCCGCCACCGTGGCCGCCGGCAGGCTCACCGGGACCGTCGCCGGGCCGGTGGCCGGGGGCTGGGGCGGGCCGGCGAGGTGCTCGTGGAGCTGGCGCGTGGCCAGCGTGCGCATCGCGCGGGCCAGCTCCGCGTCCATCGTCTGCTGCGCCAGCGGGCGCAGCCGGCGGACGAGGCCGGCGGCCTCGGTCGCCTCCGCGTCCGACGGGGGGTGGTCGAGATAGCGCTGGAAGACGTGCTCGGCGGTGAAGTCGAGCAGGCCCGCGGCGATCTCCTCCACCCGCAGCCGCAGCTCGCGCAGTTGGCCGGTGATGGCCGCGAACGGCACTCCGGCCGCGTGCAGTTCCGCGGCGACCGTGAGCTGCTGCGGGCTGGGCACGAGGAACACCTCAGGCTCCCCCGGCACCCGCTCCAGCACGCCCAGCTCGACGGCCTCCTCGACCGCGGACTCGTCCGCCCCCCCGCCGAACAGCTCCTCCAGCTCCGCCCGGCCCAACTGCCCGGACTCCTCGTCGGTCCACGGCCCCTGCACCTCGGCGACCAGACCCAGCACTCCGCCGAGCCCCCGGCCCGCGTCCCACGCCTCCAGGAGCTCCTTGATGGACGCCAGGGTGTAGCCGCGGTCGAGGAGGCCGGCTATCTGGCGCAGCCGGGCGAGGTGTTCGTCGCCGTAGACGTTCGTCCGCCCGCGCCGCTCCGGTCGCGGCAGCAGCCCGCGGTCGGCGTACGCGCGGATGGTGCGTACGGTCGTGCCGCTGGCGTGCGCCAGACCCTCGATCCGGTACTCCCCGGCCGCCTGTTCCTCCAGCACCGCTCTCCTGCCCCCCGGCCGGCCCCCCGGCCCGTTCGCCGCCGTTTGTGGGAGGGATGGTACGACCGGCGCGGATGCCGGGATCCCGCTCCGGTCGCGCGGGACCCGGTGCGGCCCGCCCGCGTCGTGCTCCGCGCGCGGGAGACGTGCTTCGGTGCTCACGATGAGACTCCTGGAAGGCGACCGGAGGCGGGGGTGCTAGAACTTCGGTTCCACCCGGGCTATCGCCCGCAGCGCGCGCGGCGCGAACCGCGAGAGCAGCCGCGAGCCCCGCGCCTCCGGCGTGACCGGCACCACCGCCTGGTTGCGCACGACCGCCCGCAGCACGGCGTCCGCGACCTTCTCCGCGGGGTAGTTCCGCTTCCCGTACCACCGGTGGGCGCTCTTCCGGCGGCGCGTCTCCTCCTCCTCGGAGACGCCCGCGAACCGGGCGGTGGCCGTGATGCCGGTGTGCACGAAGCCGGGGCAGACGGCCGAGACGCCGATTCCCCGCCCGGCCAGCTCCGCGCGCAGGCACTCCGAGAGCATCAGCACCGCGGCCTTCGACGTCGAGTACGCCGGCAGGGTCCGCGACGGCGCATACGCGGCGGCGGAGGCGGTGTTGACGATGTGCCCGCCCTGGCCGCGCTCGGCCATCTGCCTGCCGAAGAGCCGGCAGCCGTGGATGACACCCCACAGGTTGACGTCCAGCACCCGGCGCCAGTCCGCCGCCGAGGTGTCGAGCAGCGGGCCGGCCAGACCGATCCCGGCGTTGTTCACCAGCACGTCCACCACCCCGTACGTGGCCGCGACGCGCTCGGCGAACTTCTCCATCGCCTCCTCGTCCCCGACGTCCACGACCTCCGCCCACGCCTCGGCCGCGCCGATCATCCGGCACAGCTCGGCGGTCGTGGCCGCCCCCTCGGCGTCGATGTCCGCCGCCACGATCCGCGCGCCGGCCTCCGCGAAGGCGAACGCAGTGGCCCGGCCGATGCCGCTCGCCGCGCCGGTGACCAGCACGAGCCGCCCGCCGAACCGGTCCGCGTACGGCCCGTCGGGGACGATCTCCGCCACCGGCGCGCCGTCCTCGTGGGCGCGCACGAACTCGCCGATCCACGCGGCGAGCTGGTCGGGCCGGGTGCGCGGGACCCAGTGCCGGGCGTCGATCGTGCGCCGCAGCAACTGCGGCACCCAGCGGTCCAGGTCGTCATAGAGGCTCGGGGACAGGAAGGCGTCGCCGGAGGGCGTGATGAGCTGCACCGGCACGTGCGCGTAGGCGTCGGGGCGTGGGTGGCGCAGCCGGGCGCGGATGTTGTCCCGGTAGAGCCAGGCGCCGTGCGCCGCGTCGTCGCCCAGGGAGGGCGTCGGGTAGCCGTCGCCGGGGACCTTCTCCACCGTCCGCAGGATCGCCGGCCAGCGCGCGCCGAGCGGGCCGCGCCAGGCCAGCTCGGGCAGCACGGGGGTGTGCAGCAGATACACGTACCAGGACTTGGCGGACTGGCCGAGCAGTTGGGCGGCCCGCCGCGGCGTGGGGCGGCGCAGCCGGCCGTCGAGCCAGTGCCCGAGGTGGTCGAGACACGGGCCGGACAGGGAGGTGAACGACGCGATGCGGCCCTCCGTGCGCGCCACCGTGGCGAACTCCCAGCCCTGCACCGAGCCCCAGTCGTGCCCCACGAGGTGCACCGGGCGGTCCGGGCTGACGGCGTCGGTCACGGCGAGGAAGTCGTCCGTGAGCTTCTCCAGCGTGAAACCGCCCTTCAGCGGCTCCGGCGCGGTCGAGCGGCCGTGGCCGCGGACGTCGTACAGCACGACGTGGAAACGCTCGGCGAGCCGGTACGCGACCGCGGACCAGACCTCCTTGCTGTCCGGGTAGCCGTGCAGCAGCACGACCGTCGGCTGCCCGGCATCCCCCAGCTCCGCCACGCACAGCTCGACACCGGTGGTCCTGACCCACCGCTCCCGTACGGCCGCGCCGCCCCGCTCGCTCATGCCACCCGCCCCTTCGCCGGCTCCCGGTCCGCCGCAACCGCTGCCTCTGTCTCCGCCCACCGCCGCACATGCGGCAGGTCGTCGTCCAGCCAGAACGCGCTCTCCTGCGCGTCACGCGAGTCCGTCACCACCAGCAGCTCCTCGAACTTCGCGCCCGTGCCGCGGAAGCCCAGGTGCGGTTCCACCGCCCACAGTCCCGGCCGCGGCGGATGCTGCGAGAACCGGTACGGGCTCCACAGCGGCGACCAGCCCTCCCGGTGCCCGCGCAGGGCGTCCTTCGCCAGGCCCTTCAGGCTCTGCGCGCCGAAGCCGAACACGTGCGGCGCGAAGCGCCGCTCCCGGACCCGGTCGACCTTGTGCGCGATGACGCCGAACGGATAGGCCCGGTGCCGGTTGTGATAACCCTGGCGGACCATGAGGCGCTCCACGTCCTCGTAGATCTCCCGCAGCGGGCGGCGCTCGCGCACCTCGCGCAGGATCAGCTCCCGGTGCACCCGGAGGTCGCGCATCAGCCGGTCGTGCACGGGGTTCGGCCCGAGGCAGCCGGAATAGCCCACGTCGGCCGTATGGCCGCCGTGCACCGGCGCGAGGTCGAGGATGAACGGCATGCCCGGCGCCAGCTCCCGGTTCGTCGGGAAGAACTGCAGCGGCACCCTGAAGCCCGCGAACGCGGTCCGGTCGCCGAACCACGCGAACGGCAGGTGGAACCAGTCCCGCACGCCGCGCTCGCGCAGCCACTCCCGCTGCATCCGCGCCGCCTCCCGCTCCGTGACCCCCGGCCGGAGCTGCGCCGCCACCGCCTCCGCGCACTCGTACGCCAGCCGCTGCACGCTTCTGAACCCCCGCAGAGCCGCCGAGGACTCGGTGAATGTCATCAGTCCGCCCCTCCCGTTCCGCCCACCCGCGATTGCCGCGGCTCCGCCCAAGTCCACCCTGCCCGGCCCGACTTCACCCGAAGCCGGCCCCGCCCCAAAAGCTGACACCAATGACTGTGACATCGCCCCGTGGCTCCGTCAATGCCCGCAGTCGCCCTGTGGATACCGTCGGTAACGTCAGGGTTGCCCGCCCCGTTCCCCTACGGGTCCGTCACCCCCCGGTCGTACCCGCCAACCATCGCCAAGGCTGACGCCCTCCGCACCCGGCACCACTACCGTCGTGCAGCGTGACAGTCATCGCCACCGAGAACCTGAGCAAACGGTTTCCCCGGGTCACCGCGCTCGACGGCCTCACCCTCGACATCGGCCCCGGGGTCACGGGCCTGGTCGGCGCCAACGGCGCCGGCAAGTCCACGCTGATCAAGATCCTTCTCGGGCTGTCGCCCGCCTCCGAAGGCTCCGCCACCGTGCTCGGCCTCGACGTGGCCGCCGGCAGCGACACCGCCGCAAGCATCCGCGAGCGCGTCGGCTACATGCCGGAACACGACTGCCTGCCGCCCGACGTCTCCGCCACGGAGTTCGTCGTGCACATGGCGCGCATGTCCGGCCTGCCCGCCACCGCGGCGCGCGAGCGTACCGCGGACACGCTGCGCCACGTCGGCCTGTACGAGGAGCGCTACCGCCCCATCGGCGGCTACTCCACCGGCATGAAGCAGCGCGTCAAGCTCGCCCAGGCCCTCGTGCACGACCCGCAGCTCGTCTTCCTCGACGAGCCGACCAACGGGCTCGACCCCGTCGGCCGCGACGACATGCTCGGCCTCATCCGCCGCGTGTACGCGGACTTCGGCATCTCCGTGCTGGTCACCTCGCACCTCCTCGGCGAACTGGAGCGCACCTGCGACCACGTCGTCGTCATCGACGGCGGCCGGCTGCTGCGCTCCAGCTCCACCAGCGACTTCACGCAGACCACCGCCACCCTCGCGGTCGAGGTGACCGACACCGACGCCCACCCCGACGGCACCGCCACCCTGCGCAAGGCGCTCGCCGGCGCGGGTCTCGGCATCACCGCGGACGGCCGGCTGCTGTACGTCGAGGCCGGGGACGACGGTACGTACGACGTCGTACGGGACGCGGTGGCCGGGCTCGGCCTCGGGTTGGTGCGGATGGAGCAGCGCCGGCACCGCATAGCGGAGATCTTCCGCGACGACGACACCCACCCGGCGAGCGCGCCCCCCGACACGAGCCCAGAGGCGCACCCCGACACGAGCCCCGGCACGGCGCCCCCGGGCACAGCCGACGCGACACCCCCCGCGAGCACGTCCGCGACCGACCCCGCGACCGACCCCGCAGGAAGCTCTCATGCCCACTGACGCGCCCGCCACCGGCAACGCCGGCAACGCCGGCCAGGCCCCCGGCACCGGCACGCCCGCCGCCGCCACCGACGTCATCCACGACATCGGCTACCGCCACTACGACGGCCCCCGCCTCGGCCGCGGCTACGCCCGCCGCTCGCTGTTCATCCAGTCCCTGCGCGCCGCGTACGGCCTCGGCCGCTCCGCCAAGTCCAAGGTCCCGCCCGCGCTCCTCTACGGCATCATGGCCCTGGTCGCGCTCATCATCGTCGCGGTCGCCATCGGCACCAACATGGACGAACTGCCGCTGGACTACACCGACTACGCGATCTTCCTCCAGCCCGTCATCTTCCTCTTCATCGCCGCCCAGGCCCCGGTGTCCGTCTCGCGCGACCTGCGGTTCCGCAGCGTCCCGCTGTACTTCTCCCGCCCCGTCGAGCGCGTCGACTACGTCGTCGCCAAGTACGGGGCGATGGCCTCGGCGCTCTTCATCCTCACCGCCACCCCCCTGGTGGTCCTCTACGTCGGCGCGCTGCTGGCGAAGTTCGACTTCGCCGACCAGACCAAGGGCTTCGCCCAGGCGCTCGTCTCCGTCGCCCTGCTGTCGCTGCTCTTCGCCGGCATCGGCCTGGCCATCGCCGCCCTCACCCCGCGCCGCGGCTTCGGCGTCGCCGCCGTCATCGCCGCGTTCACCGTCCCGTTCGGCGCGGTCAGCGCCCTGCAGGGCATCGCGTGGGAGCAGGACAACCTCGACGCCATCGGCTGGTTCGCGCTCTTCTCGCCCATCGGCCTCATCGACAACGTCCAGTCGGTGTTCCTCGGCGCGACCCCCGCGACCGCCTCCCCCGAGCCCGTCGACCCGTCCACCGCGGCCGGGGCGGCCGCCCTGCTCATCGCGCTCGCCGTCGCCGCCGGCTGCTTCCTGTTCCTGCTGCGCCGCTACCGAAAGGCCGGGCTGTGACCACCATCCGGATCGACAGCGTCTCCCGCTGGTTCGGCAACGTCGTCGCCGTCAACGACGTGACCATGGCCATCGGCCCGGGCGTCACCGGCCTCCTCGGCCCCAACGGCGCCGGCAAGTCGACCCTCATCAACATGATGGCCGGTTTCCTCGCCCCCTCCACCGGCGCCGTCACCCTCGACGGCGTGCGCATCTGGCGCAACGAGCAGGTCTACAAGCACATCGGGCTCGTGCCCGAGCGCGAGGCGATGTACGACTTCCTCACCGGCCGCGAGTTCGTCCGCGCCAACGCCGAACTGCACGGCCTCGGCCCCGACGCCGCGCAGAAGGCGCTGGCCACGGTCGAGATGGAGTACGCGCAGAACCGCCGGATCGGCACGTACAGCAAAGGCATGCGGCAGCGCGTGAAGATGGCGTCCGCCCTCGTCCACGAGCCCGACGTACTGCTCCTCGACGAGCCCTTCAACGGCATGGACCCGCGCCAGCGCATGCACCTCATGGACCTGCTCCGGCAGATGGGCGCCGCCGGCCGTACCGTGCTGTTCTCCTCGCACATCCTGGAGGAGGTCGAGCAGCTCGCCGCGCACATCGAGGTGATCGTCGCCGGCCGGCACGCCGCCTCCGGCGACTTCCGCAAGATCCGCCGGCTGATGACCGACCGCCCGCACCACTACGCCGTACGCTCCAGCGACGACCGCGCACTCGCCTCCGCGCTCATCGCCGACCCGTCCACGGCCGGCCTCGAACTCGACCGGCGCGACGGCATCCTGCACATCCAGGCCGTCGACTTCGCCCGCTTCACCGAGCTGCTGCCGCGCGTCGCCAGGGACCACGGCATCCGCCTCTACGAGGTCTCGCCGTCCGACGAGTCCCTCGAATCCGTCTTCTCGTACCTGGTCGCGGCCTGAGAAGGAGCGAAGAACGCGATGCTGTACCACCCCACCGTCGCCCGGCTCACCCAGCGGGCCATCCTCGGCCGCCGCCGGGCGCTCATCCTGCTCCTGCTGCCCGTACTGCTCATCGTCATCGCCATCGTCGTACGCGCCCTCGTGGGCGCCGACGACGAGGTCACCGCCGACCTCCTCGGCGGCTTCGCGCTGGCGACCATGGTGCCGCTGATCGGCGTCATCGCCGGTACGGGCGCCATCGGCCCGGAGATCGACGACAGTTCGATCGTCTACCTGCTCGCGAAGCCCGTGCCGCGCCCGACGATCATCCTCACGAAACTGATCGTCGCGATCGGCGTGACCGCCGCGTTCTCCGCGGTCCCCACGCTGCTCGCCGGCGTCATCCTCGGCGGCAACGGCAGCCGCCTGGCGGTCGCGTACGCGCTGGCCGCCGCGGTCGCCTCCGTCGCATACGCCGCCTTCTTCCTCATGCTCGGCACGATCTCGCGGCACGCGGTGGTCTTCGGACTCGTCTACGCGCTGGTGTGGGAGGCGCTGCTCGGCAGCCTCGTCGACGGCGTGAAGACGCTCAGCATCCAGCAGTGGGCGCTGGCGGTGGGCGAGAAGATCGGGCAGGGCGGCCACGTGGTCTCCGACGTGGCGCTGCCGGTGGCGACCATCCTCCTGATCGTGGTCACGGCGGGCACGACCTGGTTCGCCGCCCAGCGCCTGCGGTCGCTGACCCTGGCGGGCGAGGAGTAGCGGCCGGCGGCGACCGACCGGGCCGTTTCCCGCACTCCGAAAATGCCGGACGGCGGACGGAGAACGCGGCAGGATGGCCGGCATGACCTTGCCTGCTCTTCCCGAGGAGTCCTTCCAGCGCGTGCTCTGCGTCGTCGCGCACCCCGACGACATGGAGTACGGCACGTCCGCGGCGGTCGCCCGGTGGACCGCGCGCGGCATCGAGGTCGGCTATCTCCTGCTCACCCGCGGCGAGGCCGGCATGCCCAACCCTCCCGAGGAGACGGCGCGCCTGCGCGCCGCCGAGCAGCAGGCGGCCTGCGCGGTCGTCGGCGTCGAGCGCCTGACGATCCTCGAGCACCCGGACGGGGTGCTCGTCTACGGCCTCGACCTGCGCCGGGACATCTGCCGGGAGATCCGGCGGTTCAAGCCCGACGTCGTACTCGGCTCCGGATACGGGATCGAGACGCCCTTCGGCTTCGACCAGGCCGACCACCGCGCGGCCGGACTCGCCACCCTCGACGCGGTGCGCGACGCGGGCAACCGGTGGATCTTCCCGGAGCAGGTCGACGACGAGGGCCTCGAACCGCACTCCGCGCGCTGGCTCATCCTCCCCGGACTCCCGGGCTCCGGCGCGACCCACGGCGTCGAGGTCACGGGCGAGCCGCTGGCCCGCGGCATCGCCTCACTGGAGGCGCACGCCGCCTACCTGGCCGCCCTCCCGGACCACCCCGCCCCAAGGGACTTCATCCCGAAGTTCACCGCGCTGAACGGCAAGGCCATGGGCGTCGACCACGCCGTCCTCTTCCGCGCCCACGACCTCCAGGCACCGCCGGACTTCTCCAGCGATTCCGGCCAGGACTGAGCGCAGCGGGCGGGCGGCGGCTTCGGTCGCTACGGGGTGAGGGAGGCCGTACGCCCGCTACGGCAGCCAGCGCTCCAGTGCCATGTCGACGATGTCCTGGAGTTCGTCGCGGCCGAGGCCGCCGGCGGCCTGGACGGCGATGCCGAACGTCACCGTCATCACATACCGGGCGAGCCGTCGGGGGTCGGCGTCGGCCGGAAGATCGCCCTCGTCGACGGCGCGCCGGAAGCGCTCCTCAAGGCGTAGACCCGAGTCGTTCCGCCACTCGACCAGCAGGTCGTGCGCGGGCCGACCCGCATCGCTCGACGCCAGCGCGCCCTGCACGCCCAGGCATCCCGCGGGGCCTCCGGGACGCGTCGTGGTCCGAACCGCTCCGCGGAGAATCGCCTCGGCCACGCCTCGCGCGGTCGGCTCCTCCAGGGCGCGCGTCCCGTAGTCGGCCGGGCCCTCGGTGTAGCGCTCCACAGCCTTGCGGAACAGCTCCTCCTTGTTGCCGAAGGCCGCGTAGAGGCTCGGCTTCGTGATGCCCATGGCCTTGGTCAGATCGGTGAGGCTGACCCCCTCGTAGCCCCGTTCCCAGAACATCTGCATGGCGCGCTCGAGCGCCTCGTCGATATCGAATCCTCGAGGCCGACCCATGACGGCGCTCCGCGAACCAGCCATGTGTGCAGCGTACTCCCGAGTGATGGTCCAATCCGGCCGACTTCTGTACCGCCCGGAATAGAAATCCTGCACTCTCGGTTCCCACCCACGACGGCAGTCACCACGGCGGGTTCGTGGAAGGGCGTCGTCGCAGGTCGATCATCGTCCGAGCACACGCCCCGCGGTTCGGGGCGGCAGAGAGGTCAGCATGTCCGAGAAGGAAGTACGCGAAGTCTTCGAGCGGTACATCGAGGCACTCAACGCCCATGAGTTCGACCGGATGACCGAGTTCATTCATGACGAGCTCACCGAGAACGGCAGGCCGGTCACGCGGGACGACGTCATCGCGGAGTTGAAGGGGCACGGCGACGCGGTGCCGGACTTCACCTGGCGGGTACGGGACGTGGCCATCGACGGTGACCGCGTCGCAGCCCGTCTGTTCAACAAGGGCACCCCCGCGAAGGAGTGGTTCGGCGTCGCTCCGACCGGCGAAACGATCGAGTACGCCGAGTACTCCTTCCACAAGGTGCGTGACGGACGCTTCTACGAGATGAACTACCTGATCGACGCCCAGGCCGTACAGCGACAACTCGGCATCTGACATCCGGAACCGAACATCGCCCGACGCACCTCCGAGAGCCCGGCCACCGGCCGGGCTCTCGTTGTGTGTCGATCATGTCGCGACTCGGATGTCTCCTGTGTCCCCAGAGGGATATGGCGAACTCCGTTGCTCGCCTGAAACGACGCCCTACTACAGGTGTAGGTTCTCAGCTTCGCTGTCAGGTGGCAGCGCTGTGACCTGCGGTTCCTCTCGCTGTCTCACGTTGCGTCGGTCGTCCGCAGTCTCATGAACGTGTCATTTCCTCGGACTGCGGCTACCACTGCCCGTGCCTCGGTCGGCCCGGACGGCTCCGGCCCCAGGTCACCGGCCAGCTTGCTCCGCCTCCTGCTTTTCACTCCACGGCTCGCGCTCGCTCGCTGGGCCCCGCGGGCGACGGACGTTTGCGCTATCGAGGGGAAATCGCCTGTTCGTCGCCCAGACGGCCAGCGCACAGGCCGCGAATCCGGCCCCGAGGATGCTGGAGCCCGCCCAGCCGTGGGCGGTGAAGATGGCGGTGGTTGCGGCTGCTCCGAGGGCGGAGCCGAGGGAGTAGAAGACCATGTAGCTGCCGATGACGCTGCTGGTGCAATCCGGGTGCGCGGTGGTGAGCAGGTGCTGGTTGCTCACATGTACGGCCTGGACCGCGAAGTCAAGGGCCACGATTCCGACGATGAGGAGCCCCAGCGTCCACGGCAGTTGCGCAATCGCTACCCACGAGAGGACGAGCAGGGTGAGCGCGAGGCCAGCGACCTGAGTCGTCCGCCCCGCATCTGCCCACCGTCCCGCGCGAGCAGCGCCGAGGGCACCAGCGAGTCCCGCGATGCCGAACAATCCGATCTGGCTCTCGCTCAGATGCCACGGCTCGTCCCCAAGCGGCAGGGACAGCCCGCTCCACAGCGTTCCGAACGAGGCGAACAAGAAGAATGCGATGAGCCCGCGCGTCAGCAGGAGACGCTCACCGAACAGTCCGCCGAGTGAAACGACGGCCTGCCTGTATCCCGCAGGTCGGCTCGGACGCTCCTCTGACGGAAGGGCGACGAGAACGAGACCCGCGAGCCCGAGCAACAGCACCGCAAGCAGGGCATAGATGCTGCGCCAGCCCCACACATCGGCGAGCGTGCCGGTGACGACCCGCGCTCCCAGGATGCCGACCACAACGCCCGAGGTCACCACACCAATGTTCCGGCCTCGCTCGGCAGGCGGCGAGACCGATGCGGCGTAGGCCACCGTGGTCTGTACGACGACTGCGAACAGCCCTGCCGCCGCGAGCCCCACGAACGCCATCCATGCGGCTGGCGCCAAGGCCGTGAGGACCATGCCCGTTGCGGTGATCGCCAGGTGCACGGCGATGAGCCAGCGCCTGCTGACGACCACATCGCCAAGCGGCACCAGCAGCACCAGCCCTGCCAAGTAACCGAACTGGCCGGTCGCAACGATCCACCCCGTGTGTGCTGCCGGCACACCGAGATCCCGTCCCATTGGCTCCAGAACCGGCTGCGCAGCGTAGATGCTGGCCACAGCGACGCCACAGACCGCCGCGAGGAGTAGCCGCCGCCACATGTCCATCGCACCCCAACCCCAATCAGTAGCGAATTGCAACCGTTTTGACGGTAGGGCATGCTGGTTTCAATCCGCAACTCATTGGGAGGTGTCATGCCGCGCCCCACCATCCGCGCCCCGAAGCCCGACTGGACCGACCCCAACTGCCCCGTCGCCCGCACACTCGACCTCGTCGGCGACAGGTGGAGCCTTCTCGTCATCCGCGACGCGATGGACGGGGCGCGCTCGTTCACCGAGTTCCAGCGACGCACCGGCATCGCCCGCAACATCCTCACCGAGCGCCTGCGCAGGCTGACTGCGTACGGGCTCCTCGCCCAGCGCACCGCGCCGTCAGGCCGCCGTCAGGAATACGTGCTCACCGACGCCGGCCGCGATCTCTTCTCCGTCATCCTCACCCTGCGGCAGTGGGGAGAACGCCACGCCTTCGCTCCGGACGAGGCGCACTCCACCTTGGTTGACGAGCACGGCACCCCTGTGCCAGAAATCGTGCCGACAAGCGCCGACGGCACCCCCCTTGATACCGAGACCACCCACGTGCAGAAGACCCGATAGAAGGCAAGTCGTCAGATGTCTTCAGATCTCTCAGACACCAGTTGGATCAAGAATCGATAGCCACCTGACGCGTGGTTTCCTCACTGGCCGCGGTGGCACCTTGCAGGTCACGGATGGCCCGGATGACGTGATGCCCGAAGGTGCCTCTGGTTGACGTGCCGGGTGGCGGGGTCGATGAGCACTGCCCGTCCGTCGTAGGCGGCCAGCGTCATCGTGGTGATCGTCTCCGGTGGGATGCGGGTGACAGCGCTGAGCATGTCGGTCTTGTGCCCTCGCAGCATGGCCGTCCACTCGGACGGGATGTCGCGGGTGCGCTTTCGGTATTCCGGCCGGGGCAGTCCGAGCTGCGGCAGCAGCTCGCCCAGCGGGGTGTGCAGCCGGTGCGCGAGCGCTTCGAACCACGAGTCCAGCGCTTCCCCGGGCAGCGGTTCCAAGCGCAGGGGCAGGGTGCGCGGGAGGTTCATGCTGCCCGCTTGCCGGGGCGGCTGGTGCGCTTCCCTCCGGCGAAGGCCGCTCCAGTTCCCTGCGGGCCCGCTCGGAGGCGGCGTCGTTCTTGACGGTGTTCAGCAGCTCTTCGTCCAGGCGCTCGGCGCCGGTGCGGACGGCCTTCTGGCAGCCGCGGTTGATCAGGGTCATCAGCGAGCCGATGTGTCCGGTGCTGCGGGCGAAGAGGTAGTCCGACAGCTCATCGGCGATCATTCCGGGGTGTTTGTCGGCGAGGACGACGCGCTGCTCGACGGCCAGCAGCAGGTCGCGCCAGTCGCGGCGTCCCTTGTTGTTCGTGATGCCGAACGGCTCCATGCCCAGCCGGGTGGTGCGACGTCCGGTCTGGGCGACCACGGCGTCCTCGTAGTCCTCTCCCTCGTCGAACAGCCCCTTCTTGGCCAGGCCGACGCCGATCAGCAGCAAGGTGACGGGGAACTCGTTGGCGAGGTAGTTGAAGTGGTTGCTCACTTCCGCGCCGTTGCGGTGCCGGAATTTCAAAAAGTACAGGTCATCGACGATGACAAGCTCCGCGCCACTGGAGAGGATGCAGTCCAGGGCGCGGTAGCCGAAGTCGGCGGCCGTGCCTCGGAAGCGGCCCGGGTGGGCGTAGAACTCCAAGATGGCGCGGTTGAACCAGTACGTACCCGAGTAGTGCCGCTGCCCGCTGTACCAGCGGAACGTACGCCACGGCGACGCCTCCGACAGCCGGGAGATGTCCACAGCCTCCCAGGGGCGGTTCTCATCGACGCCCCATCAACACGACGGCGGCTCAGCGTCACGTCCTCAGCCGGTCCGGCATCCACGCCCCACCCCTGTCAGCCACTCAGCTCGACACGAGGAGAGTCGCACCAGGCGCGTGCCGCAGGAGTCACAGTTCAGGGGCGCCACCTGATCGGGTGGCGCCCCTGAACTGTGGTTCTCCAGGCGCTGTCAGGAATGCCATCGCCATGACACGGCAGCGGAGAAAATGACACGGAGACAGAAAACCTACAGCAGGCCCGGTCAGGTCTGGGCCATGTCCACGAAGCGGGAGTAGTGGCCCTGGAACGCCACGGTGATCGTCGCCGTCGGGCCGTTGCGGTGCTTGGCGACGATCAGGTCCGCTTCGCCCGCACGGGGGGATTCCTTCTCGTACGCGTCCTCTCGGTGCAGCAGGATGACCATGTCTGCGTCTTGTTCGATCGAATTGTGCACGCTAATTCCGTTTGCGATGAAGTTGTGCGTGCCGAGCACGGTGGCGTCGTACACCTCCTGCTCGCCCAGGTTCTCAATCGAGACGACCTCGTCCCAGAACACGTCGCTGGTCGCCAGCATCTCCAGATCCGCGCTCTGCAGGACCTCCGCGATGCGCCCGAGGCGGACCCGGCCGGGTGACCTCTTGTAGAGTGCGCTGCCGCAGTATCTGGTGCCCAGGGCGCTCTGGAACGCTCGCGTCGTCAGAGACTGCTCACGTAGCTGCTCGCGGACCTGCTCCCAGACGTCGCGCGGGACCGTGTCGAGGTTGGGGTTGGCCCGGACGTGCCGTAGGCGCTCCACCGCGGATACGACGTGGCGGGAGCGGTCGCCGTGGACCCCGACGTCTCGCAGGAACCGGCGCTGATCGTCCACGCCCGAGATGTCCACGGTCCAGCCGGGCCTGCCCGTGGTGTTGCCCACCGCCCGCAGCCGGGCGCGGATATCGAGGCGCAGCAGGAGATGGTGCAGATCTCGGGCAAGCCGTTCACTCGTCGTCGCGTAATAGACGCGGACAGCGCCGGAACCCGACACCGTCACCGAACCGTCCGTCGCCCACAGGTGGCGCAGGAAGAACCGCACCTGCTCGTCGGGCAGCGCGAACAGTTCGCGCGGGAGGAACTTCTCATGGGCGCGCTTGCCGTACAGGCCCATACCGTCCAGCCAGGCGGCGAGGGGACTGCGACGCCCGCGCGCGAGGCGGAAGGGAGCGGGCAGATAGACGTGCGACCAGGTGCCTTGGGCGACCCGCCTGGGCGTGATGCCGAAATGGGTCGCCGCCTCTTCCACCGCGGTGAGGTTGGCCTCGTCGTTGCTCGTGTAGTGCAAGGGCTGGCGCGGCGCCACGCAGCCGTCGCCGATCAGGTGCGCAAGCATGACCACCTCGGCTTCGGGCCAGGCTTTCTGCTGCACAGGAGCATCCAGCCGCCGCGGGGTGGCGATGCGCGAGCCGGGGGCCAGTTCCCCGAGGGGGGTCCAGCCGTCGTACGTCAGGAACGGGTGGTTCGCCGTCGCCTCGATCTCCCGGCCCGAAGCCAGCCGCAGGCGGAACGTCTCCTTGACCCCGCTGGAGAACACGTGCGTCATCGTTCGGGGCACGAGCCGGAGTTGCTCGTCGAGCGACCAGACAGGAATGTCCTTCTCGCCGCCGGCCAGCAGCTCACCGATAGTGACCTCGTTTCCGGTGTCAGCCCGCAGGACGCGCGTCGATGCCGTGACGCATCCCGATTCACGGAGGTCGGAGACCATCGGCTTCTTGTCCGTGCGCTGTTCGGGGCCGCGGTTGAGCTGGGACAGGGCGATCACCGGGACCTCCAGCTCCTTCGCCAGCAGCTTGAGGTTCCGGGACATCTCCGAGACCTCCTGCTGGCGGCTCTCCGGGCGGCGGGAGCCGCCCGTCTGCATCAGTTGGAGGTAGTCGATGACGATCATGTGCAGGTCGTTGCGCTGCTTCAGGCGGCGGCACTTGGCGCGGATCTCCATCATCGACAGGTTCGGCGAGTCGTCGATGTACAGCGGGGCGCCGGTCACCTCGGGCATCCGGCGGGCCAGGCGGGTCCAGTCGTCGTCGGTCATGCTGCCGGAGCGCATGTGGTGCAGCGCCACGCGGGCCTCCGCGGAGAGCAGCCGCATCGCGATCTCGTTGCGGCCCATCTCCAGCGAGAAGATGACGCTGGGCAGATTGTTCTTGATCGAGCAGGCGCGGGCGAAGTCCAGGGCGAGCGTGCTGTTGTGCGTCGGCACCATCGACCGGGAGGCCAGGTACAGGCGGTCCGGATGCTCGACCTGGACGCAGCGAACCGGGACGCTCGGCACTTCGCGGACATCGGTGACGAAGCGGCGTGCCCGCCGGGCGGTGGTCTGCTTGCGGCGCGCCGCGTGGGCCCTTTGCTTGTGCTCCAGGAGGAAGACGTCCTCGGCGGTGGTGAAGCTGATGACGTGGACGGTGGAGGTCCGGTCCGTACGCGCCGCCGCGGCCCGCTTCGTCGTCGTGCGACAGCGGTGGCCGAGGCTGGTGGCCAGTTCGCGGAAGTCCTCCGCGAGTGTCCCGTCGGTGACCGCGAACCGGACCGCGCCGCTGCGGGTGATGGTGCCGGCGCTGTCGAGCAGTCCGGCGAGCAGGTGCCTGCGCTGCTCGGCGGAGCCGCGCAGGTAGTCGCGCGGGATGTGCGGTTTCTCCGCCGCCCCGGTGGACGTGCCGGCGCCGAGGCGGGCGCCCAGGTCGTACGGCTCGACCGGGAGTCGGCGGGCGGGGAGGGCCAGGGGGGCGGTGGTGGGGACGGAGTGGTTGAGGCGGTTGTCCGCGAGGCTCGTGCAGCGCAGGGTCTCCGCGATCTCCTTGGTCGTCCGGACGGCGGCCGGGGTGCGCCCGGAGCGGCGGGAGGCCCGGGTGTCCGTCAGCCACTGGTGGTCCGCGTCGGCGACGATCGTGGTGCCGTCGTCGAAGGCGACCTCGTAGCACGGGCGGCCGGTCATGACCTCCGTGGCGGCGACCACGCGGGTCGGGGAGCCGTCGGCGGCGACGAGGAGGTCGCCGGGGCGGACCTCGCCCATCGTCGTCCACCCGGTGGGCGTGGGCAGCGGGGTGTCCAGGGCCAGGGCCTTGCCCATCGCGGGGCGGGCGGCGACGACGATCATCTGGCCGGGGTGGAGACCGTTGGTCAGGGAGTCGAGGTCGGTGAAGCCCGTGGGGACGCCGGACATCTGGCCGCTGCGGGAGCCGATGGCCTCGATCTCGTCGAGGGCGCCCTCCATGATCTCGCCGAGGGGGAGGTAGTCCTCCGCGGTGCGCTGTTCGGTGACGGCGTAGATCTCGGCCTGGGCGGAGTTGACGATGTCGTCGACCTCGCCGTCGGCCGCGTATCCCATCTGGGTGATGCGCGTGCCCGCCTCGACCAGGCGGCGCAGGATGGCGCGCTGGTGGACGATCTCGGCGTAGTACTCCGCGTTGGCGGCGGTGGGGACGGACTGGACGAGGGTGTGGAGGTACGACGCGCCGCCCACGCGGGCGAGTTCGCCGCGCTTGGTGAGCTCGGCGGAGACGGTGATGGGGTCGGCGGGCTCGCCGCGGGCGTAGAGGTCGAGGATCGCGGTGTAGACGGTCTCGTGGGCCGGGCGGTAGAAGTCGTGGCCCTTGAGGACCTCGACGACGTCGGCGATGGCGTCCTTGGACAGCAGCATGCCGCCGAGGACGGACTGCTCGGCGTCCAGGTCCTGCGGGGGTACGCGCTCGAAGGCTGCGGGGGCGCCGGAGCCCCAGGGGTCTTCGGGCGCGGGCCGGTCCGCCTCACGACGCAGTGGACGGACGTCCCCGGGCATGGTGTCCACGTACTCCCCGTGCTCGGACACGGCTGCCCCACCTCCTCCCACCCGCCTCTCGGCGGACCTCTCAGGGCGCCCCTCTTTCTTACGGCACACCGCTGACAATTCACCCGCGGCGTTCCGCTTACGGCGCGTCGGCCGGCCCCCCGGACCGCCGGCGGCGGTGCCGGTGCCGGGCAGGGGGGAGGGTCCACCGTAGGTCCGCGGCGGGCTCTCGCCAATTGCGCTATCCACAGGGGGTGTGGAAAGCGTCCGCCAACCTGTGGATTACTTGGGGAAAGCTGTGTACGAGGCGGGGGACAGTGCTGTGGACAAGCACACTATCGCCCCGCGATCACCCGTTTGACCTGCCCATTCTTCGTCCACCCCCGGTGGAGGAGAAAAACTTCCCCCTCCGCGCCGAGCTCGCGGCGGGCGCCGCGTGCGATCACCCCGTACACGTCACACTGTAAGAGCCAGAAGCCTGTTGCGTCTGTTACCTGTGGACTATTAGATTTGCTGCATGCACGACGTCCCCGCGCCCACCGCCGCCGACCAGGGTCCGCCCGGCGAGCGGCGGCGCCGCAGCCGGCGGCGCCACGACCGCGAGATCGTCGCCCTCGCCGTCCCCGCCTTCGGCGCGCTCGTCGCCGAGCCGCTCTTCGTGCTCGCCGACAGCGCCGTCGTCGGCCACCTCGGCACCCCGCAGCTCGCCGGACTCGGCGTCGCGGCCGCGCTCCTCACCACCGCCGTGAGCGTCTTCGTCTTCCTTGCCTACGCCACCACCGCCGCCGTCGCCCGCCGGGTCGGCGCCGGCGACCTGCGCTCCGCGATCCGGCAGGGCGTCGACGGCATCTGGCTCGCCGTGCTGCTCGGCGCCGCGCTCGTCGCCGTCACCGTCCCCACCGCGCCCGGCCTCGTCGGGCTCTTCGGCGCCTCGGACACCGCCGCGCCGCACGCGGTCACGTATCTGCGCGTCAGCGCCTTCGGCATCCCCGCCATGCTCGTCGTCTTCGCCGCCACCGGCGTGCTGCGCGGCCTGCAGGACACCCGCACGCCGCTGTACGTCGCCGTCGGCGGGTTCACCGCCAACGCCGTCCTGAACGTCACCCTCGTCTACGGCGCCGGCCTCGGCATCGCCGGCTCCGCCTGGGGCACCGTGCTCGCGCAGTGGGGGATGGCGGCGGTGTACCTGGCCGTCGTCGTGCGCGGGGCCCGCCGCCACGGCGCCGCGCTGCGCCCGCACCCCGGCGGCATACGGGCCTCCGCGCGGGCCGGGGTGCCGCTGCTGATCCGTACGCTGTCGCTGCGCGCCGTGCTGCTGATCGCGACGGCGGTGGCGGCCGGGCTCGGGGACGAGTCGGTCGCCGCGCACCAGGTGGTGCTGAGCATCTGGTCGCTGCTGGCCTTCGCGCTGGACGCGATAGCGATAGCCGGGCAGGCGATCATCGGCCGGTATCTGGGCGCGGGGGACGCGGACGGCGCGCGGGAGGCGTGCCGGCGGATGGTGCAGTGGGGGGTGGCGACCGGCGCGGTGCTGGGCGTGCTGGTGGTGGCCGCCCGGCCGCTGATCCTGCCGCTGTTCACGGACGACGCGGGGGTGCACGACGTGCTGCTGCCGGCGCTGCTGGTCGTCGCGGTGACGCAGCCGCTGGCGGGGGTGGTGTTCGTGCTCGACGGCGTGCTCATGGGCGCGGGTGACGGGCCGTATCTGGCGTGGGCGATGCTGCTGACGCTGGCGGTCTTCGCGCCGGTGGCGCTGGCGGTCCCGGCGCTGGGCGGGGGGCTGACGGCGCTGTGGTGGTCGATGGGGCTGATGATGCTGACCCGGCTGGCGACGCTGTGGCTGCGCGCGCGGTCGGGGCGGTGGCTGGTCACGGGCGCCGTACGGGCGTAGCGGTACGGGCGGAGGGGTACGGGCGTAGCGGCCCGGACCGGCCGACGCCCTCGGCTGCCGGGGCCCCGGTTCGCGGGCCGGGCCCGGTTCCGTACGTCCGTACGCGAACGGGCCGCAACCCCCGCGGGGGTTGCGGCCCGTTCTTCGTTCTGCCCGTTGCCGGACGGTGCGTCAGCCGGCCACGACCTCGACGCCGACCTTCGCGTCGACCTCGGGGTGCAGCCGCACGGACACCTGGTGGGCGCCGAGGCTCTTGATCGGCGCGGACAGCTCGATGCGCCGCTTGTCCACGTCCGGGCCGCCGGCCCGCTTGATCGCCGTGGCGATGTCGGCGGGGGTGACGGCGCCGAAGAGGCGGCCGCTGGCGCCGGCGCGCGTGGACAGGCGCACCTGCACGCCCTCCAGCTCCGACTTGACGGCGTTGGCCTGCTCGACCGAGGCGATCTCGCGCAGCTTGCGGCCGCGGCGGATCTGCGCGACGTCCTTCTCCCCGCCGCGGGTCCAGCGGATCGCCAGCCCGTTGGGGATCAGGTAGTTGCGGGCGTACCCGTCCTTGACCTCGACGACATCGCCCGCGGCACCGAGGCCGGAGACCTCACCCTTGAGGATGATCTTCATACTTCGCTCACCCTCCCAGTCAGCGCGCGGTCGAGGTGTAGGGCAGCAGCGCCATCTCCCGGCTGTTCTTCACGGCCGTGGCGACATCGCGCTGGTGCTGGGTGCAGTTGCCGGTGACCCGGCGGGCACGGATCTTGCCGCGGTCGGAGATGAACTTCCGCAGCAGGTTCGTGTCCTTGTAGTCGACGTAGGAGATCTTCTCCTTGCAGAAGACGCAAACCTTCTTCTTCGGCTTGCGCGGAGGCGGCTTCGCCATGATGTCTTTGCTCCAGTGATCAAGAAGTGTGGTGTACGAGCACCCTCGTCACGCCCCGGGAGGCCCGGGATCAGAACGGGGGCTCGTCCGAGTAACCGCCGCCCTGGCCACCCTGGCCGCCCTGGCCGCCGCCGGAGTTCCCACCCCAGCCGCCGCCCTGACCGCCCTGCTGACCGCCGCCGGACGTGGCCCACGGGTCGCCCTGCGGGCCGCCGCCACCCTGGCCGCCCTGACCGCCGCCGGGGCTTCCGCCCCAGCCACCGCCCTGGCCGCCCTGCTGGCCGCCGCCACCGCCGCCGAAGCCGCCGCCCTGGCCGCCCCTGCCGGTGGTCTTGGTGACCTTGGCCGTGGCGTACCGGAGCGCGGGGCCGATCTCGTCGACCTCCAGCTCCACCACGGTCCGCTTCTCGCCCTGCTGGGTCTCGTACGAACGCTGGCGGAGCCGGCCCTGGGCAACCACGCGCGTGCCACGCGTCAGCGACTCGGCGACGTTCTCCGCTGCCTGGCGCCAGATCGACGCGCGGAGGAACAGCGGGTCGCCGTCCTTCCACTCGTTGGTCTGCCGGTCGAACGTCCGGGGCGTCGACGCGATCGTGAAGTTCGCGACGGCCGCGCCGGACGGCGTGAAGCGCAGCTCGGGGTCATCGGTCAGGTTTCCGACGACGGTGATGACGGTCTCGCCTGCCATGTCTTGACCTCTCGCGGTTGCTGCCGGGTGGTGCGGTCTGGCTTGTCGGTTCGGTTACTCGTACGTGGTGTACTCGTCGGTTGTCGTCAGTGGATTGCGGGGCGCAGGACCTTGGTCCGCAGCACCGACTCGTTGAGGTTCATCTGCCGGTCGAGCTCCTTGACGACATCGGCCTCGGCCTGGATGTCGATGACCGAGTAGATGCCCTCGGGCTTCTTCTTGATCTCGTAAGCGAGACGACGACGGCCCCAGGTGTCGACCTTCTCCACCTTGCCCTTGGCCTCACGGATCACGGACAGGAAGGACTCGATCAACGGGGAGACTGCACGCTCCTCGAGATCGGGGTCGAGGATGACCATCACCTCGTAGTGACGCATTGTGGAACCCACCTCCTCTGGACTCGGCGGCCACGGTCTCTCCGTGGCAGGAGGTTCTTCATTGCGTCGCAACGGTAGCGCCCGGCACTGACAACCCGCGGTGGAGGCGCCGGATGGGGCGCCGTGCGGCGGGATGGCCTGGGCTGGCTCCGCTACAGACGGTACACAGTACCCGCAGCGGCCCTTCCGGTTGAAATCCGGCCAGGATTCCGGGCAATCTGGAGTCAAAGGGTGTGAGCGGCGTCACGTACGACCTGCAGCCCGCGCCGCCGTACGGGCATGGAGGTGCCCTATGCCTCAGGCAATACAGCCCCCGCAGCGCAACATCGGCCTCTTCGCCAGCGACGGCGAACACCACGTCGCGCAGGACACGCTTCTCGTCATCACGCTCGCCGTCGGCGCGGTCGCGGTCGTCATGGCCCAGTGGCGCGGCCTGCACGTGCCGGCGACCTGGGCGGGTCTGATCGGGATCGTCACCGGGGCGTGGGCACAGATGATCTCCGAGACCACCCGGGAACGGTTCCTGATCCTCCTGGGCCTCGGGGCGTCCGGCCTCGGCTTCTTCCTGGCGATGGCGCGCGGCGGCTTCTCTCTCTGAACCCCTCCTGAACTCCTCCGGGACGCGCCGAGTCGGCCGCCGCCTTCCGCCGCCTTCCGCTGACGCAGCCGCCTCACACCACCGCTCGCTCCCGTGTTCGCGTGGCCCCGCCGCTTGGGGCCTTCCCCTCTGGGGCGCGGTGCGCCCGCAGTAGGCTTCACCCGCGAGAAGCCTGCCGCAGTCGGCAACCCGCCGCAGCACGAGGAGCGCCGCCATGAGCCTGACCCTGCAGCCCATCAGCCGCGAGCAGCATCTGGCGTACATCCGCAGCCTGCCCGCCGCGAGCCACTGCCAGATCCCGGCGTGGGCGGACGTGAAGTCCGAGTGGCGCGCGGAGAACCTGGGCTGGTTCGACGGCGACGGGCGGCAGGTGGGCGCGGCTCTGGTGCTGTACCGGCAGTTGCCGAAGGTCAAGCGGTATCTGGCGTACCTGCCGGAGGGGCCGGTCATCGACTGGTACGCGCCGAACCTCGACGCGTGGCTGACGCCGATGCTGGCGCACCTGAAGGGCCAGGGCGCGTTCTCCGTGAAGATGGGCCCGCCGGTGATCATCCGCCGCTGGGAGGCGCCGACGATCAAGGCGGGCATCGCCGACCCGGACGTCAAGCGGCTGCGCGACGTCAACGCCGACGTCGTCGAGCCGCAGGCGTTCGAGGTCGCCGAGCGGCTGCGGCGGATGGGGTGGCAGCAGGGCGAGGACGGTGGCGCGGGCTTCGGCGACGTACAGCCGCGGTACGTCTTCCAGGTGCCGCTGGCGGGCCGGTCCCTGGACGAGATCTTCAAGGGCTTCAACCAGCTCTGGCGGCGCAACGTCAAGAAGGCCGAGAAGGCGGGCGTCGAGGTGGTGCAGGGCGGTCTCGAGCACTTCGGCGAGTGGCAGCGGCTGTACGAGATCACGGCCGAGCGCGACAAGTTCCGGCCCCGGCCGCAGGGGTACTTCGAGCGCATGTGGAAGGTGCTCAACGCCGAGGAGCCGGGCCGGATGCGGCTGTACTTCGCGCTCCACCAGGGCGAGTGCCTGGCGGCGACGACGATGCTGACGGTGGGCGGGCACGTGTGGTATTCGTACGGTGCCTCCGCCAACCACGGGCGCGAGGTGCGCCCGTCGAACGCCATCCAGTGGCAGATGATGAAGGACGCGCACGCCGCCGGCGCGCACGTGTACGACCTGCGCGGCATCGGCGACGCGCTCGTCGACAGCGACCACCTCTTCGGGCTGATCCAGTTCAAGGTGGGCACAGGGGGGCAGGCGGCCGAATACCTGGGCGAGTGGGACTACCCACTGAATAAGCTGCTCCACAAGGCTCTCGACATCTACATGTCCCGCCGCTGACCACGGCGGACTTGCGCGTGAAGCAGCGGACTTGCGCGTGAAGGAAAGGGCCCCCGACACCGCGAAGGAAGGTAGACCGACCGCCATGCCGCTCACCCTGTACGTCGATTCCGCGCGGTGGCGCGCACACCAGCAGCACATCCTGGAGCAGTTCCCCGGGCTCGTCCCCGTCTGCAAGGGCAACGGCTACGGCTTCGGCCACGAGCGCCTGGCCGCCGAGGCCGCCCGGCTGGGTGCGGGCCCGCTGGCGGTGGGCACGGTGTACGAGGCGGCGCGGGCGCGCGACTTCGTCAGCGGCGACCTGCTCGTCCTCACCCCGTACCAGCTCACCGAGGAGCCCGTGCCGCTGCCGACGCGGGTGATCCGCACCGTCGCGTCGGTGGACGCGGTGGGGCGGCTGGTCGGCGCCCGGGTCGTCATAGAGGTGATGAGCTCGATGCGGCGGCACGGAGTCACGGAGGAGGAGCTGCCCAAGCTGGCGTCGCTGCTGTCGGACGTGACGCTGGAAGGCTTCGCGATCCACCTGCCGCTGGACCGCACGGACGGCTCCAGCGCGGTGGACGAGGTCATCACGTGGATGGACCGGCTGCGCGCGGCGCGGCTGCCGCTGCACACGATGTACGTCAGCCATCTGCGGGCGGACGAGTTCGAGCAGTTGCAGCGCCAGTTCCCGCAGACCCGCTTCCGGGCGCGGATCGGCACCAGGCTGTGGCTGGGCGACCACGACGCGACGCAGTACAAGGGCACGGTGCTGGACGTCACGCGCGTGGCGAAGGGCGACCGCTTCGGCTACCGGCAGCAGAAGGTGTCGGGCGACGGCCACCTGGTGGTGGTCGCCGGCGGTACGTCGCAGGGCGTGGGGCTGGAGGCGCCGAAGGCGATGCACGGGCTGGCGCCCCGGGCGAAGGGCGTGGCCCGGGCGGGGCTGGCGACGGTGAACCGCAACCTGTCGCCGTTCGTGTGGGAGGGCAAGCAGCGCTGGTTCGCGGAGCCGCCGCACATGCAGGTGTCGATCCTGTTCCTGCCGGCGGAGACGTCGGCGCCGGTGCAGGGCGACGAGATGGTCGCGCACCTGCGGCACACGACGACCCAGCCGGACCGCGTGGTGGAACGCTAGCGGGTCCGTCTCCGCGACTTCACTCGATGGGGGACACCGGGGCCGGTTTCACGGCCCGTTCCGCTCCCCACCGCACCTGCGGCCTCCCCGGCGCTCCGGCCGCTCCGGGTGCCCCGGGCAGGCCCGCCGCGTGCCGCCCGGGCCGCGCCTCGCCGAGCACCCGCGCGTCCGGCGCCCGGTCCAGGACGCCCCCGCCGGGGTCGTCGTCGCCGAGGCGGCGTACGGGATCGCGGTCCGGCATCACGATGTCCCGTACGACCACCGCGCACAGGTAGAGCGTGCCGAGGAGATGCGCGGCGATGGCCACGTGGTAGCCGTCCGGGGGCAGGCCCTTGGCGTCCTCGCCGCCGTTGGTGTAGGCGAGGTAGAGCCAGATGCCCAGGTAGTACGCGACCTCGCAGCCCTGCCAGATGAGGAAGTCGCGCCAGCGCGGCCGGGCCAGCGCGGCGAGCGGGATGAGCCACAGGACGTACTGCGGCGAATAGACCTTGTTGGTGACGATGAACAGCGCCACGACCAGGAACGCGAGCTGCGCGAAGCGCGGGCGGCGCGGCGCGGCGAGCGCCAGGGCGCCGATGCCGAGGCAGCCGAGGACCATCAGGGCGGTCGCGTAGACGTTCGCGTCGTCCAGGGGCTCGCCGGAGCGCTGGGAGATGATCAGCCAGAACGACCCGAAGTCGACGCCCCGTTCCTGGCTGAAGGTGTAGAACTTCGCCCAGCCGTCCGGCGCCTTGATCATCACGGGCAGGTTGACGACGAGCCAGGCGCCGGCCGCGGCGGCGGTCGCGGTGCCGAACTGCCGTAGCCGCCCGGCGCGCAGACAGAGCAGCAGCAGGGGCCAGAGCAGCAGCGCGGAGTACAGCTTGGCGGCGGTGGCGAGGCCGAGGAGCACGCCCGCGGCCACGGGGCGGCTGCGGGACCAGGCGAGCATCGCGGCGGCGGTCAGCGCGACGGCGAGGAGGTCCCAGTTGATCGTCGCGGTGAGCGCGAGCGCCGGGGCGAGGGCGACGAGGAGCCCGTCCCACGGCCGGCGGCGGTGCGTACGGGCCACGCAGACGGCGACGATCGCGGTGCAGGCCATCAGCATGCCGGCGTTGACGAGCCAGTAGACCTGCTCGCGGTGCACCAGGTCGTCGCCGCCCGGGGTGAGCCAGGAGGCGACCTCCATGAACAGCCCGGTCAGGACCGGGTATTCGAGGAACTCCATCCCGCCGGAGACCTCCGGCGGGATGCGGTCGAAGTACGGCGTGAGGTCGTCGGCGAAGCCGCGGCCCTGGTAGAGGTGCGGGATGTCGGAGTAGCAGGCGCGGGTGTACTGCGCGTTGGCGCCGGAGAACCAGGCGCCGTCGTAGCACGGGTACTTCTGCACCATGCCGAGCGCAAACATCCCGATCGCCACGAGCGCGATCACCCGCACCGGAGTCCACCAGGACCCGCCGAGCAGCGCCCG
The DNA here is from genome assembly GCF_027497195.1 of Streptomyces sp. WMMC500. NCBI lineage: Bacteria > Bacillati > Actinomycetota > Actinomycetes > Kitasatosporales > Streptomycetaceae > Streptomyces > Streptomyces sp. WMMC500. The sequence goes on along the minus strand of NZ_CP114905.1, from coordinate 4,627,144 downwards.
GCGGCCCAGCGGACCGCCGAGGACCTCGCTGCCGCGGGCGGCGATCTCGTCGTGCCGGGTGGGGGCCACGGGCGGCCCGGCCGCCGCCCCGGCGGCGGCCGGCCGCCGGGCCGGGTCGTGGTCCACGCTCGTCATGGGGTCATCCTGCCGTACGGGGACGGGGGGCAGGCGGGCGTACGGGCACCGGCGCGCGCGGCGGGCGGGCCGGCGCGGCCCCGGCCGCGTACGGGCGGCGGGGACCCGGGCCGGGGGCCCGGGCTCCGGCGCCCGCTGCGCCGGAGCCGCTCAGGACCCGTCAGTCCGGGCCCGTGCGCACGGCGGCGGCCGTCATGGGATCAGTCCTCCGCCGTCGTCGCCGCCGTTCGATCCCGCGTTGCCGTTGGTACCGCCGTTGTTCTGGCCGCCGTCGGTGGTCGTCTCTCCGGTCGTCTCCCCGGTCGTCTCTCCGGTCGTCTCCCCGGTGGTCGTCTCACCGTTCGTCTCGCCGCCGATGTCGCCGCCGTTCGTCGCGCCGCCGGTCTGGCACTCCATGTCCCACGGCTCGCACGTCTGGCTGGGCGGGGGCGAGGTCGAGGGCGGCGGGCTGTGGGTCGGCTCGTCCGGCTCCTCGGTGGGCTGGGTCTCGGTCGGCTCGGGCTCGACGTCGGTCGGGGAGGGCGCGGGGACGCCGCTGCCGTCGACGATCTCGCCCAGCGGGCCGGGCTCCGGGAACTCCTCGACGTCCTGGCCCGCCAGGGCGGCCTTCATGTAGTTGGTCCAGATCTCTGTCGGGATCTGGCCACCGTGGATGGAGTCGAAGCCGCCGGTTCCGTTCATCGACAGCAGTTCCTGCTTGTCGCTGCGCGGATCGGTACGGAAGAGGGTGACGGCCGTGGACAACTGCGGGGTGTAGCCGACCCACCACGCGGACTTGTTCTTGTCCGTGGTACCGGTCTTGCCCGCCGCGGGCCGGTCGAGGTCGCGCGCGGCGACGCCGGTGCCGCTGCCGAACTCGCCGTACTCGCCCTCGATGACGTTCTCCTTCAGCACCTTCGTGACGGTGTCGGCGACGTTCGCGTCGATGCCGCGCTCCGTCTTGTGGTCCTCGTAACCGTCCAGCTCCCTGCCGTCCTTGACCACCTTCGTCACGGAGTACGGCTCGATGTGCTCACCGGAGGCGGCGAACGTGCCGTACGCGCTGGCCATGCGGATGGCGCTGGGGGTCGAGGTACCGATGGAGAACGAGGCGTTGTTGTTCGGGTCCATCGAGTCCTCGAGGATGCCGAGTCTCTCGGCCGTCTCGCGGATGTTGTCGAGTCCCACGTCGATGCCGAGCTGGACGTACGGCGTGTTGATCGACAGCCCGGTGGCCATGTTCAGGTCGACGTAGCCGTAGTCCTTGTCGGCCTCGTTGACCTGCCGGAAGTCCTCACCTCCCGGCCCGGGCATCGCGTCGCCGTTCTGGTCCCGGATGATGATCCCGTTGTTGCCGTTGTACGTGCTCTCCGGTGAGATCGGCTGGTTGTCGCTGCGGTACGTGCCGTTCTCGAAGGCGGAGGCGAGGACGAACGGCTTCCAGGTGGAGCCGACGGGCACGCCGAGGGTGTCGGCGTTGTTGGTGAAGTGGTCCTTGTCGAAGCCCTCGCCGCCGTACAGGGCGACGATCGCCCCCGACGTCGGATCGACCGAGGCCCCGCCGAACTGGACGTACTTGTCCTTCTCCCGCGTCTTGGGGTCGAGGTACTCCTTGCGGGCGTCGTCGACCGCCTTCTCCATCTGCGCGACCTTCTTCTTGTCGAAGGTCGTGTAGATGCGGTAGCCGCCGCGCTCCAACTGCTCCTTCTCGATGTTGGAGTTCTTCAGCACGTATCTGTTGGCCGTCTCGATGAGATAGCCCTTCTGACCGGTCAGACCCGCGCTGGGGTTGTACTTCTCGATCTTGGGGAACGTGTCGTACTCGGCCCGCTTGGCCGGCGACATCATCTTCTGGCCGTCCAGCTCGACCTCTGTCTGCCGGTCGAGGATCCACTCCCAGCGCTCCTCGGCGCGCTCCCGGTTGGCCTCCGGCGAGGCACCGGGGACGGAGCCGCCCTGGGGGTCGTAGAGGTCGGGGCCCTTGAGGACGGCGGCGAGGAAGGCGGACTGGTCGGGCTTGAGGTCCTCGGCGTCGACGCGGAAGTACGCCTGGGCGGCGGCCTGGATGCCGTAGGCGCCGCGGCCGTAGTACGCGGTGTTGAGATAGCCGGCGAGGATCTCGTTCTTGTCGACCTTCGCGCCCACCTTGATGGAGACGAAGAGCTCCTTGACCTTGCGGGAGAGCGTCTGCGACTGGTCGTTGAGCATGGCGTTCTTGACGTACTGCTGGGTGATCGTCGAGCCGCTCTGGGTGGAGCCGCCGCCCGCCATGTTGAAGACGGCGCGGGTGATGCCCTTGGGGTCGATGCCCGGGTCGGAGTAGAAGGTGGCGTTCTCCGCGGCGATGACCGCGTTCTGCATCTCCTTCGGGATGTCCTCCAGATCGACGATCTGGCGGTTCTTCTCGCCGCCGTACGTGGCCATCTGGGTGCCGTCGGACCAGTAGTAGACGTTGTTCTGGGCCCGGGCGGCGGCGGCGACGTCGGGCACGCTCACCAGCATGTAGCCGAGGATGAACAGGCCGACCAGCATCCCGGCGCCGAGCACGCACATCCCCATGACCTGCTTCCAGGAGGGGAGCCAGCGGCGCAGGCCGGTGTGGTTCGAGCGGGGGTAGTCGATGAACCGCTTCCGCGGCGGCGGCTCGGGGCGGCGCCTGCGGCGCGGGCCGTCGTAGCCGCCGGAGGCGGAGTGGCTGCGGCCGTGCCCGGCCGCCGCGCCCGCGGCGGCACCCGCGCCGGCCCCGGCGCCCGCGCCCGCCCCGTAGCCGGCGTTCCCGGCGTTCCCGCCGCCGGCTCTCCGCCGGCCGCCACCGCCACCTCCGGCGGCCCGGCGGCCGGCTGGGAAGCCCCCGTCCGCGCCGGGCGTCCCGCGGCGGCCGGAGTGGGCGCCGTGACGGCCTCCTCCGCGGCCGCCGTTCGGCGGCTTGCGACGGTGCTCGCTCATGAAGGGACTACTCCTCGAACAGGTGGCATCGCCTGTGGGCGTCTTCTGTCAGCCGGTCCCCCCGATGCACGACCGGTTCTCTGTCCTCTGGCAACCAGCCGCACTGTACCGAGGACGAAGACGTCCGGATGCGGCTCTCGGTTCCCTTCAGACAGCATGCGGAACAGGGTACGCACCGGCGTTGCCCGCTTTGCGCCGGGTATTACGCGCTATACCGGACACTTCGGCGCGCCCGATCAAGCGGATGTGACGCCGTTCACAGAACCTCCACTTGCCGCTGCCGCGGCCCCGTTCTATCGTCGAATGTATCGAGTCGATACATCAGGACGACACATCGCAGCGACACATCGCAGCGACACATCGGTGCGACACATCGGCTCGGCATAACAGAGCGGGACATCCGCGGTACGGGAGGAGGTGGCGATGAGCAGGCGCTCAGACGTCCTGGAATTCGCCGTCCTCGGCCTGCTCCGCGAGTCCCCCATGCACGGCTACGAGCTGCGTAAGCGGCTCAACAGCTCGCTGGGGGTGTTCCGCGCGTTCAGCTACGGCAGCCTCTATCCCTGTCTCAAGACTCTCGTCGCCCAGGGATGGCTGACGGAGGAGACCGGACCTGCGCCACAGGACGGTCCCGCCGTACCGCTGGCGGGCCGGCGCGCCAAGATCGTCTACCGGCTGACGGCCGAGGGCAAGGAGCACTTCGAGGAGCTGCTCGCCCAGACCGGGCCCGAGGCGTGGGAGGACGAGCACTTCGGCGTCCGCTTCGCCTTCTTCGGCCAGACGTCGCGTGACGTACGGGTCCGGGTGCTCGAAGGCCGGCGCAGCCGGCTGGAGGAGCGTCTGGACAAGATGCGCACGTCGCTGGCGCGGACGCGCGAGCGGCTCGACGACTACACCCTGGAGCTGCAGCGGCACGGGATGGAGTCGGTCGAGCGCGAGGTGCGCTGGCTCACCGAGCTGATCGAGAGCGAACGGGCGGGGCGCGACGAGCGCCCTTCGGGAGACGCCGGTTCATCAGAGACGGGCGGCCTGCCCCGTGACCGGGACAGCACCCGGCCGGATCCGTCCGACGACACCGCCAACTGAGGTCCTGCCTGGCACGGCCTCAACGAACAACAGGGAGCAACCGTCAATGGGTTCGGTTCGCGTAGCCATCGTCGGCGTGGGCAACTGCGCCGCGTCTCTCGTGCAGGGCGTCGAGTTCTACAAGGACGCCGCCCCGGGCAGCCGGGTGCCCGGGCTGATGCACGTCCAGTTCGGCGACTACCACATCCGTGACATCGAGTTCGTCGCGGCGTTCGACGTCGACGCCAAGAAGGTCGGCCTCGACCTCGCCGACGCCATCGGGGCGAGCGAGAACAACACCATCAAGATCGCCGACGTGCCCAACAGCGGCGTGACCGTCCAGCGCGGCCACACGCTCGACGGCCTCGGGCGCTACTACCGCGAGACGATCGAGGAGTCCGCCGACGAGCCCGTCGACGTCGTGCAGGTCCTGCGCGACCGGAAGGTCGACGTGCTGGTCTGCTACCTGCCCGTGGGCTCCGAGGACGCCGCCAAGTTCTACGCGCAGTGCGCCATCGACGCCGGCGTCGGCTTCGTCAACGCGCTGCCGGTGTTCATCGCGGGCACCAAGGAGTGGGCGGACAAGTTCACCGAGGCGGGCGTGCCGATCGTCGGCGACGACATCAAGTCGCAGGTCGGCGCCACCATCACGCACCGCGTCATGGCCAAGCTCTTCGAGGACCGGGGCGTCATCCTGGACCGTACGATGCAGCTCAACGTCGGCGGCAACATGGACTTCAAGAACATGCTGGAGCGGGACCGGCTGGAGTCCAAAAAGATCTCCAAGACGCAGGCCGTCACGTCCCAGATCCCCGACCGCGATCTGGGCGAGCACAACGTGCACATCGGCCCGTCGGACTACGTCGCCTGGCTGGACGACCGCAAGTGGGCGTACGTGCGCCTGGAGGGCCGCGCCTTCGGCGAGGTGCCGCTCAGCCTGGAGTACAAGCTGGAGGTCTGGGACTCGCCGAACTCCGCGGGCATCATCATCGACGCGCTGCGGGCGGCGAAGATCGCCAAGGACCGCGGCATCGGCGGCCCGGTGCTGTCGGCGTCCTCGTACTTCATGAAGTCCCCGCCCGTGCAGTACTTCGACGACGAGGCGCGGGAGAACGTGGAGAAGTTCATCCGCGGCGAAGTCGAGCGCTGAGCGGCACCGCCACCACTGCCGCTGCACCTGCCGTAGCCCCTGCGCCGCCGCAGGTGCAGGCGCCGCCGCAGGCGACTCGCCGACTCCAGGGGCCCCGGGCTGCCGCCCGGGGCCCCTCGGCATGTGATGCTGAACGCCATGCCCGTTGTCCGCGACCTCCGCAGCCTGCTGCGGCTGCACGGCTTCCGCCGGCTGCTGGCCGTACGGCTGCTCTCCCAGGGCGCCGACGGCGTCTATCAGGTGGCGCTCGCCGCGTACGTCGTCTTCTCCCCGGAGCGGCAGACGTCGCCGGCCGCCATCGCCTCCGCGATGGCGGTGCTGCTGCTCCCCTACTCGATCGTCGGCCCCTTCGCGGGCGTGCTGCTGGACCGCTGGCGGCGCCGGCAGGTGCTGCTGTACGGGAACCTGCTGCGGGCCGTCTTCGCCGCGGGCACGGCGGCGCTGCTGCTGGCGGGGGTGCCGGACTGGCTGTTCTATCTCTCCGCACTCTCCGTCACCGCCGTCAACCGCTTCGTGCTGTCCGGGCTCTCCGCCTCGCTGCCGCGCGTGGTGGACACCGAGGAGCAGCTCGTGGTCGGCAACTCCCTGTCGCCGACCGCGGGCACGCTGGCCGCCACGGCCGGCGGTGGCGTCGCTTTCCTCGTCGGGCTGGCCGGCCCGGAGGGGGGCGCGGCGGACGCGGTGACGGTGCTGGTCGGCTCGGGGCTGTACCTCTGCGCGGCGCTGGCGTCGCTGCGGATGGCGCCGGGGGCGCTGGGGCCGGCCCCGGAGCTGGTGCTGCCGCGGATAGCGGCGGCGGTCGCCAGCACCGCGCGGGGGCTCGTCGCGGGGGTGCGGCACCTGCGCGAGCGGCGCGAGGCGGCACAGGCGCTGTCCGCCATGGGCCTCATGCGGTTCTGCTTCGGGGCGCTGACCGTGATGCTCCTGATGCTGTGCCGCTACGCCTGGTCCGACGGCGAGGACGACGGCATGGCGCTGCTCGGTGTGGCCATCGGGCTGTCGGGGGTCGGGTTCTTCGTCGCGGCGGTGGTGACGCCGTGGCTGGTGGCGCGGCTGGGCCGGACCGGCTGGATGACGCTGTGCGCGGCGCTGGCGGCGGTGCTGACGCCGGTGCTGGCGCTGTCGTTCCGGCCGGGGCCGATGCTGGCGGCGGCGTTCGTCCTCGGGGTCGCCACCCAGGGCGTCAAGATCACGACGGACACGGTGGTGCAGTCGTCGGTGGACGACGCCTACCGCGGCCGGGTCTTCTCCCTCTACGACATGCTCTTCAACGTCGCCTTCGTGGGCGCCGCGGCGGCCTCGGCGGCGCTGCTGCCCGCGGACGGACGCTCGGCGGTGCTCGTGGCGGGAGTCTCGGTGATATTCGGGGGCGTCGCCTTGTCGCTGTTTCACGTGAAACACGCGCCGGCCGAGGAGAGCCGGCCGGCGGCCCTGGAGGGTGGCACCGAGCCGCATGTTTCACGTGAAACGTGACGCGCGTGCCCGGCTCGGTGGCGCCGTGGGGCCGCCGTGCCCGGCGCCGTGACGCCGTCTCCGTACGCCGGCGGCCTCCAGGGGCCGTAGACCCTAGGCCGGGGGGTTCTGCTCCGCCCACCACGCGCGCAGCGCCTCGACGGCCGCCTCATGCTCCATCGGCCCGTGCTCCAGCCGCAGCTCCAGCAGGTGCCGGTATGCGCCGCCGACCGCCGGCCCGGGGCCGATGCCGAGGATCTTCATGATCTCGTTGCCGTCGAGGTCCGGTCGGATCGCGTCCAGCTCCTCCTGGGCCTGCAGCCGGACGATGCGCTCCTCCAGCCCGTCGTACGCGCGCTGCAGGGCCAGTGCCTTGCGCTTGTTGCGCGTCGTGCAGTCGGAGCGGGTGAGCTTGTGCAGCCGGGCCAGCAGCGGCCCGGCGTCGCGCACGTAGCGGCGCACCGCGGAGTCCGTCCACTCGCCGGTGCCGTAGCCGTGGAAGCGCAGATGCAGCTCGACCAGCCGGGAGACGTCCTTGATCTGGTCGTTGGGGTACTTCAGCTTCGTCATCCGGGCCTTGGTCATCTTGGCGCCCACCACCTCGTGGTGGTGGAAGGAGACCCGGCCGTCCTTCTCGAAGCGGCGCGTGCGCGGCTTGCCGATGTCGTGGAGGAGCGCCGCGAGCCGCAGCACCAGGTCGGGCCCGTTCTCCTCCAGCGCGACGGCCTGCTCCAGCACGATGAGGGAGTGCTCGTAGACGTCCTTGTGGCGGTGGTGCTCGTCGCGCTCCAGCCGGAGCGCGGGAAGCTCCGGGAGCACGTGCTCGGCCAGGCCGGTGTCGACGAGCAGGTGCAGACCCAGGCGCGGACGCGGGGCGAGGAGCAGCTTGTTCAGCTCGTCCCTCACCCGCTCGGCGGACACGATCTCGATCCGCGCGGCCATGTCCGTCATCGCCGCGACGACCTCCGGCGCCACCTCGAAGCCCAACTGGGCCGCGAACCGCGCCGCCCGCATCATCCGCAGCGGGTCGTCGCCGAAGGACTCCTGCGGGGTGCCCGGGGTGCGCAGCACCCGGGCCGCCAGGTCGTCGAGCCCGCCGTGTGGGTCGACGAACTCCTTCTCCGGCAGCGCCACGGCCATCGCGTTGACCGTGAAGTCCCGGCGGACGAGGTCCTCTTCGATGGACTCGCCGTACGACACCTCGGGCTTCCGCGACGTCCGGTCGTACGCCTCGGAGCGGTACGTGGTGATCTCGATCTGCAGATCGCCCTTGCGGCAGCCGACGGTGCCGAACGCGATGCCGACCTCCCACACCGCGTCGGCCCAGGGCCGGACGATGTCGAGCACCCGCTCCGGGCGGGCGTCGGTGGTGAAGTCGAGGTCGTTGCCGAGGCGGCCGAGCAGCGCGTCCCGTACGGAGCCGCCCACCAGCGCCAGCCGCGCGCCGGCGTCCTGGAAACGGTGCGCCAGGTCGTCGGCGACGGGGGAGACACGCAGCAGTTCGCTCACGGCGCTGCGCTGGGCACGGCTGAGCGTGGCCTGCTGGGTTCGGTGGTCTTCGCGGGCATTCGGCACAACAGAACAGGGTACGGCCCGCACGCCGCGGGACCGCAACTGGCCACCCTCCGCGGCGTCTCCGTACCGCCCCGGTGCCGATCGGGCGGGCGGGCGCCCGGGGGTTGACGCGGTCCCCGCCACCCGGCGCCCCGTACCTCGTTACCATCGGGGTCCGAGGCAGGCGGCACAAGGCCGCGGGCCGGGTACGAGGACGACGAGGACGGGCGAACGCGTGGCCGAGCTGGCACATCTGACCGGGTCCCCGGGCGGCCCTCCCGCCCGTCCCCCGGCCCACCGGCGGCTGCTGACCGCCCTGCTGCTCGTGGCGCTGCTGCTGCCGGCCGCGCTCCTGCAGGTGCCGACGGCCGGCGAGGCCCGGGCGCAGCCCTCGGGATCCCGCTCGGTGAGCGTGTCCGTGGACTACCTGAACCCGTCGGTCCCCTCCGGCGGGGACGACCTCACGGTCTCCGGGAAGGTCACCAACAAGACCGACGCCAAGATCACCGACCCGCACGTCTCGCTGCGCCTCAGCGGGCCGCTGACGAGCCGCAGCGAGGTCACCCAGGCCACCGAGCGCACGGGCTGGCTCGCGGAGTACGACGGGGCGGAGATCGACGGTCCCGGCACCGAGGAGCTCAAGAGCCTGGCGCCCGGCATGAGCCGCGACTTCAGTATGACGATCCCCGTGGACCGGCTGCCGCTGGACACGCCCGGCGTCTACCAGCTCGCCGTCTCCCTCAGCGGTACGTCCGCGGACGTCGGCTACGAGCAGGTGCTCGGCATCGAGCACACCTTCCTGCCGTATCAGCCCGACGACCTGTCGACCAAGACCCGGCTCACCTTCGTCTGGCCCGTCATCGCCACCCCCCAGCTCACCGCGCGCACCGAGCCGGACGAGCAGCAGACGCCGGTGCTCGCCAGCGACCGGCTGCTGGAGCAGATGGAGCCCGGCGGCAGGCTGCAGCAGATGGTCGCGCTCGGCGAGGAACTGCCCGTGACATGGGTCATCGACCCGGACCTGCTGGCGACGGCGTCCGCGATGACCGAGGCGTACAACGTGGTGGGCGAGGACGGCGAGACCGTCCCCGGCAAGGGCCAGGCCATCGCCCGGCAGTGGCTGGCCGACCTGCAGAACGCCGTGGAGGGCCGCGAGGTCGTCGCGCTGCCCTTCGGCGACCCCGACCTGGCCTCCATCGCCCACCGCGGGCGCAAGGTCTCCGGCACCCTCGACCGGCTCGGCGACGCCACCACCCTTGCCCGTAGGACCGTGGAGTCGGAGCTGCACGTCGAGCCGGAGACCGACCTCGCCTGGCCCGCGGAGGGCGCGATCGACAAGCGCATCGTCGGCGTCGCGGGCGCGGCCGGGGCGCAGTGGATCCTCGCCCGCAGCGACAGCATGACCGAGAGCGGCCTGTCGTACACGCCGACCGCGGCCCGCCCCATCGGTGGCGGCCAGACGGCGCTGGTGGCCGACGCACAGCTCTCCCAGGTCTTCGAGGGGGACATGAGCCGGGCGGAGACGTTCTCCCTGTCCGTCCAGGAGTTCCTCGCCCAGACGCTCGTGACGACGCTGCAGCAGCCGAACATGCAGCGGAGCATCGTCGTCGCGCCGCAGCGCACCCCCACGCTCGGGCAGGCGCAGGCGATGGCGGAGGCGCTCGGCGGCCTCGACACCAGCACGTGGATGACGCCACTGAACCTCAGCAGCGCCGCCGTGGAGCCGGCGGACCCGGCCGCCAACCGCACGGTGCCCGGCACCGGCGCGTACCCGAAGAAGCTGCGGAAGCAGGAGATCCCCCAGAAGGCGTTCGACCGGATCTACGCCACCCGGCAGGAGCTCGACGACTTCTCCCTCATCCTCGACCAGAGCCGGCGGGTCACCCTGCCCTTCGGCAACGCGCTGCTGCGGGAGATGTCCACGCAGTGGCGCGACCGCAAGGCGGAGGCGGAGTCCTTCCGGCGGGAGGTGCAGGACTATCTCCTGGACCTCACCTCGCAGGTACAGCTCATCGACAAGTCGGACCTCACGCTCTCCGGCAACAGCGGCACCATCCCGGTGACCGTGCAGAACAACCTGGTGCAGAACGTCCGCGGGCTGGAGCTGCGGCTCACATCCGACGTGCCGAGCCGGCTGCGGATCGAGGAGGACCGGCAGTCCATCGAGGTGGCGGGCGGCCACAGCACCTCGGTGAAGTTCGAGGCGTCCGCGCGGGCCAGCGGCCCGGTGAACATCACCGCGCAGCTCTTCACCGAGGACGGCAAGCCCTTCGGCCCGGAGAAGACCTTCCAGGTGGAGGTGACGTCGATCACCTCCACGGTGCTGCTCGTCATCGGCGCCGGGATCCTGCTGCTCGTCCTCGCCGGGGTGCGCATGTACTCGCAGCGGAAGCGGGCCGCCCGGACGGCGGACGCGGGTGAAGACGCCGACGGGAACGGGGAGGAGACCGGAAGCGGGGACGGGGACGGCGGCACCGGCGGCGCCGGCGGCCCGGAAGACCCGGCGGAATCCGGTAGCGGCGGCGATACCGGGGAATCCGACAGGCAGGCAGACGAAACACACCCCACCGGTGGTGGCCGCGGCGACGACACCGACACGGAAAGCGGTGCCCGGTCGGGTGCCAGTGAGAGAGTGGAGCGGTGAGAACGACCAGGCCGTTTCCAGGCCGGCCATGACCCTTGTGGGGTGTCGATGAACGCGCCGTACGACGGTGACCGCAGTCAGGGCACCGGCGATCCCGCGAACCTGCCGCCCGCCGGGTCACCGCCCCCTGCCCACCAGCAGCCCCCGGCCGACCAGCAGAACGCCGACCCGTACGCGCCCGACCCGTACGCGCAGGGTGGTCAGGATCCGTACGCGCAGTATCAGCAGGAACACTACGCCCCGCCGGCCGCCGACCCGTACGGCCAGGGCGCCCCTGGCCACTACGCGCACCCCGCCGCTCCCGACCCCTACGCCCAGCAGGCGCCCCCGGCACACCCCGCGGCTCCGGACCCGTACGCGCAGCCCGGGCAGCCGCCGCAGCACGGCCAGCCGCCCCCCTACGGCCGGCCGCAGCCGCCGCAGCAGGGCCACCCCGGTCAGTACGCCCAGCCCGCACCCCCCGGGCAGCCGGGGCACCAAGGCCCGCACCACGGCGGCCGGCCCGCGCCCGACCCGTACGGCCACCCGGGGCAGGACCCGTACGCCCAGCCGGCCGACCCGTACGCCGCCGACCCGTACGCTGCCGGCCCGTACGCCGCCGGCCCGCAGGCCCCCGCCCCGCAGGCGCCGCACGACCCCCGCTCCCCGTACCGGCAGGGCGACCCCCGGGACCCGCACTACCCGCAGCAGCCCCAGCACCCCCGGGGCGGGCGTCCCCAGCACCCCGACCCCCGGGACCCGTACGGCCAGGCCGCCGCCCAGGCCCCGGGCCCCCCGTCGCCGCCCTACCCCCAGGACCCGTACCTCCAGGACGCCTACGCGCCCGACCCGTACCAGCAGCGCCCCGACCCCCTCGGCGACGCGCTCTACGACCACGCCGCCCACCCCCCGCCGCCCCCCGGCAGCCAGCCCGCCGCCCAGCCGCCGTACCAGCAGCCGCCCTCGCCGCACTACCGCCCGGACCCCCGCCTGTGGGCCAACCCGCCCGCGCCCGAGCCCGACGGCGCCACGCGGCACCTGCGCTACGGCGACCAGACCACGCAGTTCGTCAGCATCGACGACCTCGTCACCGGAGCCGGGCAGCAGATCCAGCCGGAGCCGGACGCCTTCGCCCACCTCTTCCGCGACCAGCGCGCCCCGCAGCCGCCCCCGGCGGGCGGCGGGCCGCAGCCCGCGGCGCCCGCGCCCGTGCCGCCGCAGCGCACCCGCGGCGGCCGGGTCGCGAGCCTGGCCCGCTCCAGCGCGGTCATGGCCGCCGGCACGCTCGTCTCGCGCATCACGGGGTTCCTGCGCACGCTGGTGATCTCCGCGGCCCTCGGCGTCGCGGTCCTCGGCGACACGTACACGGTCGCGTACACCCTGCCGACGATGATCTACATCCTCACCATCGGCGGCGGCCTCAACTCCGTCTTCGTCCCGCAGCTCGTGCGCGCGATGAAGAACGACCCCGACGGCGGCGTCGCCTACGCCAACCGCCTGCTGACCCTCGTCTCGGTCATTCTCGGCGGGATGGTCCTGCTCGCCGTCTTCGCTGCCCCGGTGCTGATCCGCGCGATGTCGGTGAAGATCGCCGACAACCCGAACTCCAACGAGGTCGCCGTCACCTTCGCGCAGTACTGCCTGCCCACCATCTTCTTCATGGGCATCCACGTGGTGATGGGGCAGATCCTCAACGCGCGCGGCAGCTTCGGCCCGATGATGTGGACCCCGGTCCTCAACAACGTCGTCATCATCGCCACCTTCGGCCTCTTCCTGTGGGTCTACGGCACCTCCGACTCCTCGGCGATGGACGCCAGCACCATCCCGCCCGAGGGCGTGCGGCTCCTGGGCGTCGGCACGCTGCTGGGGCTGGTGGTGCAGGCGCTGGCGATGATTCCCTACCTGCGCAAGACCGGCTTCAGGATCCGGCCGCGCTTCGACTGGAAGGGCCACGGCCTCGGCAAGGCGGCCAAGCTCGCCAAGTGGACGTTCCTCTTCGTCCTCGCCAACCAGGCCGGCATGCTCGTCGTCACCCAGCTCGCCACCTGGGCCGGCGAGTCCGCCTCCGAGGTCGGCCACAACGGCACCGGCATCATGGCCTTCCAGAACGCGCTGCTGATCTGGCAGATGCCGCAGGCGATCATCACGGTGTCGGTGATGGCCGCGATGCTGCCGCGCATCTCCCGGGCCGCCGCCGACGGCGACCCCACGGCGGTGCGGGACGACATCTCGCACGGCCTGCGCACCTCCGCCGTCGCCATCGTGCCGATCGCCTTCGCGCTCGTCGCGCTCGGCATCCCGATGTGCACGCTGCTGTTCGCCGCGGTCGGCAGCGACGCCGCGACCTCGATCGGGTACGTCCTGATGGCCTTCGGCCTCGGGCTGATCCCCTTCTCCGTGCAGTACGTCGTGCTGCGCGGCTTCTACGCCTACGAGGACACCCGCACGCCGTTCTACAACACGCTGATCGTCGCCGCGGTCTTCGCGGCCGGCTCGGCGATCTGCTTCGTCATGCTGGCCGACCGGCACGCGGTCATCGGCTTCGCCGCCTGCTACGGCATCGCGTACACCGTCGGCGTCGGCGTCGCCTGGCGGCGGCTGAAGCAGCGCATGGGGACCAACGACCTGGACGGCGCGCACGTCGTCCGCACGTACGCCCGCCTCGTCGGCGCCTGCATCCCGGCGGCGCTCGCCGGCGGCGGCGCCGCGTGGTTCGTGACCGACAAGCTCGGCAACGGCGTCACCGGATCCCTCGGCGCGCTCCTCGCGGGCTCGGCGGTCCTCGGCGCGATCTTCTACGTCGCCGCCCGGCGGATGCGGATCCAGGAGCTGAACGCGATGATGGGGATGGTCCGCGGTCGCCTCGGCCGGTAACCCGGGGCACAACCTTCCGTCATCGCCGTGTGTCGAGGATGACGTGAGGCTGTGGGCACAATTGTCAGGGCGCGGCTGCACGACATGAGAGTTGGGGAGGCAGGAACGGCGGTGGCGGAACGGAGCACGGCAGCCGTCGACGGCTCGGCGGCCGACCGCAGCGATGCGGCCGACACGACGGACGCGGCGGACACGGAAGACCCGACCGGCGCCGCGGAGACCCCCGCTGCCGAGGCTCCTGCCGCGGCAGCCGCCGACCCCGGCGCGACGGACACAGGCGCGGGGGAGCCTCCGGTCACGGCCACCCCGGCCGCCCCGGCCGCGGAGCCGCCCGCGCCCGACACCCCGCCCAGACCGCCCCGGGCCGGCGTTCCGGTCGCCGAGATGCACAGCGGCCACAAACTCGCCACGCGCTACCGCCTGGAGGAGTGCGTCACCCGGCTCGACGGCTTCAGCAGTTGGCGCGCGGTCGACGAGAAGCTCCGCCGCGCCGTCGGCGTCCACGTCCTGGCCGCCGGGCACGACCGCGCCGACGCCGTCCTCGACGCCGCCCGCTCCGCGGCCCTCATCGGCGACCCGCGCTTCGTCCAGGTCCTCGACGCCGTCGAGGAGGACGACGTCGTCTACGTGGTCCACGAATGGCTCCCCGACGCCACCGAGTTGTCCACGCTGCTCGCCGGCGGCGCCCCGATGGAGCCGCACGAGGCGTACGAACTCGTCACGCAGGTCTCCCAGGCGCTGGCCGCCGCCCACCGCAAGGACCTCGCGCACCTGAGGCTGACGCCGTCCGCCGTGCTGCGCACCGGCAGCGGGCAGTGGCGCATCCGCGGGCTGTCCGTGCACGCGGCGCTGCACGGCGCCGAGGCGGACGATCCCGGCCGCACCGACACCGAGGCCGTCGGCGCCCTGCTGTACGCCGCGCTGACGGGCCGCTGGCCGTACGAGGGGGACGCCTACGGGCTGGCCGGGCTGCCCAAGCACGTCGGCCTCATCGCACCGGACCAGGTGCGTGCGGGGGTGCACCGCGGGCTGTCGGAGCTCGCCATGCGCGCGCTCGCGGCCGGCTCCCCCGCCGCCGCGGCCCACCCGCGGCTGTGTACGACGCCCGCGGAGCTGAGCGGCGCGTGCGCCGAACTGCCACGCATCCGTCCCCCGGAGCGGCAGTACCCGCGCCCGGCGCCGTACCAGCAGACGACGTACCAGCAGGGCTACGCGCAGAGCGGCGGCCACCCCGGCGGCCCCGCCGCGCGGCCCGCCGCCGCCGTGCCGCCGCCCGCTCCGCCGACGCTGCCGGGGCGGACCGGGAAGGCCGTGAAGTGGGCCGTGTCCGTGCTGCTGATCGTCGCGCTCGCCCTCGGCAGTTGGCAGCTCGCCGACGCCCTCATCAACCACGACGGCCGCAAGGGCGACAGCGGGAACTCCGCGGCCCAGCCGGGCGCGGGCGGGGGCACCGGCGGGGGCCGCGAAGGCGGCAAGCCGGTGGAGATCGAGAGCGCCCGGGACTTCGACCCGTACGGCACCGGGAGCGAGTCCCCGAGCAGCGTTCCCGCGGCCTACGACGCCGACCCGTCGAGCTACTGGGAGACCAAGTGGTACACGAGCGCGGCCTTCGGGAACCTCAAGGAGGGCGTCGGGCTGGTCCTGGACCTCGGTGAGCCGAAGCGCGTCGGCAGCGTCAAGGTGTCCCTCATCGGCGACAGCAAGCTGACCGCCATGGCCACCCCGCAGGACGCGGCGTCGACGCCGACGGACCTCTCCGGTTTCGAGGAGTTCGACGACGCGGCGGGCACCAATCTGACGCTCAAGCCCACCAAGCCGGTCGTCACCCAGTACGTTCTGCTGTGGCTCACGGAGATTCCGCCGTCGAACGAGGGCAACTTCCGTGGCAAGATCTCCGACATCCAGATTCGGAGCTGAGCTCAGCACTCGACCGGTGGGAGGGGTCGGCGTTGGAGAACGCCAGCGGCGACGACGTCGATGACCGCACACTCCTCGCCCGCCATGTCTCCGGTGAGGATCCGCACGCCTTCGCCGAGATCGTCAGACGCCACCGGGACCGGCTCTGGGCCGTGGCGCTCCGCACCCTCGGCGACCGCGAGGAGGCCGCGGACGCGGTACAGGACGCGCTCCTGTCGGCGTTCCGCGCGGCGCACACCTTCCGCGGCCAGTCCGCCGTCACGACCTGGCTGCACCGCATCACCGTGAACGCCTGTCTGGACCGGGCCCGCAAGGCCGCCAGCCGCCGCACGGCGCCGGTGGCGGACACCGAGCACTTCGAGCAGTTGCTGGAGCCCGAGGAGTCCGCGGAGGAACCCGCGGAGCGGGAGGACACCGGCCGTGAGCTACGCGAGGCGCTGGCGACCCTGCCCGTGGAGCAGCGGGCCGCCCTGGTGCTCGTGGACATGGCGGGCTATCCCGTCGCGGAGGCCGCCGACATTCTCGGCGTGCCCGCGGGTACCGTGAAGAGTCGCTGCGCACGCGGTCGCGCCCGCCTCCTTCCTCTCGTACGTCATCTGCGGCTGTCCGCCGCCGGCTCCGGGACGGGCGGACGGAACCCGGCGCAGGGGACATCCGTCCCACCGACGGCAGAGCAGAACGACGTACGCGGCGAAGGGCGGAGGTGAGATGGCGTGACGCAGACTCCGCAGCCCCCCGGCTCCGACGACGGCCACCCGGAGGTCGAGGAACTGGCCGACCTCGCCGAGGGCCTGACGTCCCCCGCCCGCAGCCAGGATCTCCACCGCCACCTCGACGGGTGCGCCACCTGCCGTGAGATCCGGGAAGCCCTCGACGGCGTACGCGGGCTCCTCGGCAGCCTCCCGGAGCCCGCGCCGATGCCGTCCGAGGTCGCCGGGCGCATCGACGCCGCGCTGGCGGCCGAGGCGCGCTACGCCGTCGATGCGTCCGCCGCCGATGTTTCACGTGAAACCGCGTCGCCGGATACCCACGTGCCCGCGCCACGCGAGGCCGTTTCACGTGAAACACGGCCCAGCCGCTCGCACCGGCGCCCCGCCGCCCACCGCGCCGACGCCACCGGTCCCGGCCGGCGCGCCCGGCGCTGGTCGCGCGTCGTCCTCGGCGCCGCCGGGGCGGCCGCGGTCGTCGCGCTGACTGTCGTACTCGTCCAGCTCCCGCAGAGCGGCGGAGACGACGGCGGCGGGGCCGCGGACATGTCGGCGAGCCAAGAGAACTCTCAGGGAGCCGCCCCGAAGGCGGTGCCCAGCGAGGGCAGCCAGGGCCCGCTGAGCCCGGGGACCCTGGAGTCCCGGGTCCTCGGCATGCTCCCGCAGCCGGAGCAGCGGGACAGCGCCGGCTCCGGCGAGGGCGCCACCGGCACCGACGACGATCCGCTGCTCGCCGAGGGGGACGCCCCGCAGGTGCCGTCGTGCGTACGGGCCGCCGTCAACCGCACCGAGGCACCGCTTGCGGCCAAGACGGACACGTACGAGGGAACGTCCGTCTACGTCGTCGTGCTGCCCCACGCCGACGACCCACAGCGAGTGGACGCCTACGTGGTGGATTCCTCCTGCGAAGCCTCCCCGGATCAGCCGGGCGAGATCCTGCACCGCGACACGTTCCGGCGCCCCTGAGCCGCGCCCACCCCCGCGGGAATGTCCGGCCCGTAGGATCCGTTGGGTGGGTGAGAGGGACAGGACGGCAAGGGTCCCCGCCCCCTTCAGGCAGCCGGTCGTAGACAAGGAAGAGTCCGTGAGCGACGTTCGCAACGTGATCATCATCGGCTCGGGGCCGGCGGGGTATACCGCCGCGCTGTACACCGCCCGCGCCGCGCTGCAGCCGCTGGTCTTCGAAGGAGCCGTCACCGCCGGTGGCGCGCTCATGAACACCACGGACGTGGAGAACTTCCCGGGATTCCGCGAGGGGATCATGGGGCCGGATCTGATGGACAACATGCGGGCACAGGCGGAGCGCTTCGGCGCCGAGCTGGTCCCCGACGACGTGGTGGCCGTCGACCTCACCGGCGACATCAAGACCGTCACCGACACCGCGGGCACGGTGCACCGTGCGCGGACCGTGATCGTCGCCACCGGCTCGCAGCACCGCAAGCTGGGGCTGCCGCGGGAGGACGAGCTGTCCGGCCGCGGCATCTCGTGGTGTGCCACGTGTGACGGCTTCTTCTTCCGCGAGCAGGACATCGTGGTGGTGGGCGGCGGCGACACAGCGATGGAGGAGGCCACGTTCCTCTCCCGCTTCGCCAGCAGCGTCACGGTGGTCCACCGCCGGGACAGCCTGCGCGCCAGCAAGGCGATGCAGGAGCGGGCCTTCGCGGACCCGAAGATCTCGTTCATCTGGGACAGCGAAGTCTCCGCCATCCACGGCGGCGACAAGCTCTCCGGTCTGACCCTGCGGAACACCAAGACCGGCGAGGAGTCCGAGATCGCGGTCACGGGTCTGTTCATCGCCATCGGGCACGACCCGCGCACGGAGCTGTTCAAGGGTCAGTTGGAGCTCGACGGAGAGGGCTACCTCACGGTCGACGCCCCCTCCACCCGCACCAACCTCACCGGGGTCTTCGCGTCGGGCGACGTCGTCGACCACACGTACCGCCAGGCGATCACCGCCGCCGGGACGGGTTGCTCTTCGGCGCTGGACGCCGAGCGCTACCTCGCCGCGATCGCCGACCAGGAGAAGTCGGCGGAGCCGGAGAAGGTCGCAGACGCCGTCTGAGACCGAGCAGCCATCAACGCACAACGAACGTAAGGAGTACGCCATGGCCGGTGCCACGGTGACCGCAACCGATGCGGACTTCGAGGAGAAGGTCCTCAAGAGCGACAAGCCCGTACTGGTCGACTTCTGGGCTGCCTGGTGCGGCCCGTGCCGCCAGATCGCGCCGTCGCTCGAGGCCATCGCCGCGGAGAACCCCGAGAAGATCACCGTCGTCAAGCTCAACATCGACGAGAACCCGGCCACGGCCGCGAAGTACGGCATCATGTCGATCCCGACGATGAACGTCTACCAGGGCGGCGAGGTCGTGAAGACCATCGTCGGCGCCAAGCCGAAGGCCGCCCTGGAGCGCGACCTCACCGAGTTCATCGGCTGAACAAGCGATCCTCGTTTCACGTGAAACGTGCGCGTGGCGCGTGAAACAACGAGGCGGACAGACGAAGGGCCCGTCCCCGCGAGGACGGGCCCTTCGTCGTGCCGGGGGCCGGTCTCAGAGCGGGCGCAGCACGGGATCCTTCCGCCCGGCGCCGAGGAGCTTGTCGAGTGCCATCTCCACGTCCTCCTTCCACGAGATCGCGGAGCGCAGCTCCAGCCGCATCCGGGGATAGCGGTGGTGGGGCCGAACGGTCTTGAAGCCGACCGACACCAGATGGTCCGCGGGCAGGACACACGCCGGTTCCTTCCACGCCGCGTCTCCGAACGCCTCGACCGCTTTGACGCCCCGGCGCAGAAGATCCTTCGCGACGGTCTGGACGATGGTCCGGCCGAGGCCCTGGCCCTGATACCCCGGGTTGAGCCACGCGGTCATCAGTTGCACGGCGTCCGCCGACACCGGGCTCGTCGGAAAGGCGAGGGAGCGGGGCACGTAGGCGGGCGGGGCGTACATGACGAACCCGGCCGGCACATCGTCGACGTAGACGACCCGGCCGCAGGATCCCCACTCCAGCAGGACGGCGGAGATCCAGGCTTCCTTCTCCCGCTCCAGGTGCCCGGACTTCGCGGCGGCCTCACCGCTGACGGGGTCCAGCTCCCAGAAGACGCACGAGCGGCAGCGCCGGGGGACGTCCGGGAGATTGTCCAGGGTGAGCGGTACGAGCCTTCGCCCCATGAAGCCCGATCCTCTCCTTCACCGGCATCCCCCTCGATACCCGTATGCATCGTATCCGGAGACGACAAAACAGGCCGCGGATTGGGTCCGCGGCCTGTCTCGTGGGGAACGAGGAGGGGAGGGGTCACTCGTCCTCGTCGGCGTCCTCGTCCGTCAGCCTCTTCTCCAGCACCCTGCCCTCGCCGGGCGCCATCGACCCGAGGATGCGCTCCAGATCCTCTATCGAGGCGAACTCGACGACGATCTTTCCCTTCTTCTGCCCGAGATCGACCTTCACCCGGGTCTCGAAGCGGTCGGAGAGCCGGGACGCGAGATCGGTCAGCGCGGGAGACATCCGGTTACCGGCCCGCGGCGCCTTCGGCCGGCGCCCGCTCCTGGGCTCCGACCCCATCAGGGTCACGATCTCCTCGACGGCCCGCACCGACAGCCCCTCGGCCACGATGCGGTGCGCCAGCCGGTCCTGCTCGCTCGCGTCCTCCACGGACAGCAGCGCCCGCGCATGGCCCGCCGAGATCACCCCGGCCGCCACCCGCCGCTGCACGGGCGGCGAGAGCCGCAGCAGGCGCAGCGTGTTGGAGACCTGGGGGCGGGAGCGGCCGATCCGGTCGGCGAGCTGGTCGTGCGTGCACTCGAAGTCCCGCAGCAACTGGTCGTAGGCGGCGGCCTCTTCCAGCGGGTTGAGCTGTGCACGATGCAGGTTCTCCAGCAGCGCGTCCAGGAGGAGCTTCTCGTCGTCCGTGGCGCGGACGATCGCGGGGATCCGCTCCATGCCCGCCTCGCGGCAGGCACGCCAGCGGCGCTCACCCATGACCAGCTCATAGCGGTCCGGGGCCAGCCGGCGGACGACGACCGGCTGGAGGAGCCCGACCTCCTGGATGGAGGTGACCAGTTCGGCGAGGGAGTCCTCGTCGAACACCTCACGCGGCTGCCGCGGGTTCGGCGTGATGGCGTCCAGCGGAACTTCGGCGAAGTGCGCACCGGCCACTTCGCCGCTCTCCGCGGCACCCTCGACGGCCGGCGGCGCCTCGTAGGCGTGCTCCGGCGGCACCTGCTCCTCGTACCCCTGTGTCTCGGGCTGGGACGCCCGCTCCGACACTATGACGGGCACCGCTCCCGGCGACATGGTGGCGCCGCCGACCAGCGGTCCCGAATCATCGGCGGGAGTGGGAGCGGCGGGGATCAGCGCCCCCAGCCCGCGGCCCAGTCCTCTGCGTCGTTCTGTCACTGAGCCCCTCCGTCATGCCCCTCGTGATGAGCTTCACCCTGCTCGGGCATACCGCGCAGGGCCATCTCGCGAGCCGCCTCCAGATAGGAGAGCGAGCCGCTCGACCCCGGATCGTAGGTGAGAACCGTCTGCCCATAACTCGGTGCCTCGGAGATACGCACCGAGCGCGGGATGCTGGTCCTCAGCACCTCGGCGCCGAAGTGGCCGCGCACCTCGTCCGCCACCTGGGAGGCCAGGCGCGTCCTCCCGTCGTACATCGTGAGGAGGATGGTGGACACGTGCAGCCGGGGGTTGAGGTGCCCGCGCACCAGGTCGACGTTGTGCAGCAGTTGACCCAGACCCTCCAGCGCGTAGTACTCGCACTGGATGGGGATGAGCACCTCGTTGCCGGCCACCATGGCGTTGACCGTCAGCAGGCCGAGCGACGGCGGGCAGTCGATGAAGATGTAGTCCAGCGGCTGCTCGTAGGCGTCGATCGACCGCTTCAGCCGGCTCTCCCGCGCCACCAGCGAGACCAACTCGATCTCCGCACCCGCGAGATCGATGGTCGCCGGTGCGCAGAACAGTCCCTCGACATCCGGGACCGGCTGCACCACCTCGGCCAGCGGCTTGGCCTCCACCAGGACGTCGTACACCGACGGCACCTCCGCGTGGTGGTCGACGCCCAGTGCGGTCGAGGCATTGCCCTGCGGGTCGAGGTCGATGACCAGCACCCGGGCCCCGTGCAGAGCCAGCGATGCCGCCAGGTTGACCGTGGTGGTGGTCTTGCCTACCCCACCCTTCTGGTTGGCGACGACCATCACGCGGGTCTGCTCAGGGCGTGGCAGACCCTGACCGGCCCGCCCGAGCGCCTCTACGGCGAGTTGAGCGGCACGGCCGATCGGAGTGTCGTCCATCGGAGGCGGTGTTTCACGTGAAACATCCGCTGATTCGGAGCGGGGACCGGGGACCGGATCGGCCATCGGCCCCGCGACATTGGCGTCGGACCGCAAGGATTCACTCTCCTCGACTTCAGACTCGCACTGCACAGAGCCTGCCATGCTTTCGGGGTCGCGAACCAGCGAGGCCCGTCCTCCTGTGGATGATTCCTTGTCCACAGCCGACTGGCGGGCCTCTACGGCACCACGTCCTCGGCTGAGGATCCCGGGGAGCAACGAACGATGTTTCACGTGAAACACGATGCACAGCCCCGCGGGCACCACCGCCGCGACACTCCGGTGTATGTACGGTAGGCGGCTTTAATGGACCGATCGGCCCTCTTTCGGATACGAGCAGACTAACGGCGTCGGCCGTGCCCGCCGCGACCGCCCTTCCGAGCGGCCCGGGCCCGCTTGGCGGCGAAGCGCACGCCTCCCGGGCTCTCGCCCACCACGGCCCGCACCACGGTCGCCGGCGGGTCCACCACCTCGGCTCCGACCTGGACGATCTCGGTCTCCGTGACGCCGAGCTTGTGCAGCGCGGCCTTCGAGGCGCGGAGCTCCTCCTCGGCGCTCTCGCCCTTGAGCGCCAGCATCTCCCCGTACGGGCGCAGCAGCGGAACGCCCCAGCCGGCCAGCCGGTCCAGCGGGGCCACCGCCCGCGCGGTGACCACATGGACGGGCTCCAGCGTGCCGAGGACCTCCTCGGCCCGGCCGCGGACGACGGTCACCTGCTGCTCCAGCCCCAGCAGCTCGGTCACCTCCTGCAGAAACCGGGTCCGCCGCAGCAGCGGTTCGAGCAGCGTGATCCGCAGGTCGGGACGGACGAGCGCCAGCGGGATGCCGGGCAGCCCGGCGCCCGAGCCGACGTCGCAGACCGCGACGCCGTCGGGCACCACCTCGGCGAGCACCGCGCAGTTCAGCAGGTGCCGCTCCCAGAGGCGGGGGACCTCCCGCGGGCCGATCAGCCCGCGCGTGACCGCCGTGTCGGCCAGCAGCTCGGCGTAGCGCACCGCGTCCGGAAGGACAGCGCCGAACACCTTGTGGGCGGCCTCCGGCACCGGCGGGAGATCCGCAACATCGGACACGGGGAGGTCCTCTCGCTGGGGCGCCGGCGGGTGGGCGGCGGCAGGTGGCAGGGGAGCAGTCCGGGCCGGTCCGGTCGGCTGGCCCAGGGGTGGATCAGCTACGTTCCGGTCAGGCCGGGAGCACGACCACGCGCCGCTCGGGCTCCTCGCCCTCAGACTCGCTGCGCAGCCCCGCGGCCTTCACCGCGTCGTGCACCACCTTGCGCTCGAACGGGGACATCGGCCGCAGCTTCTCCGGCTCGCCACTCTCCTTCACCCGCTCCACGGCCTCGGTGCCCAGCTCGGTCAGCTCCTCCCGCTTGCGCGCCCGGAACCCCGCGATGTCCAGCATCAGCCGGCTGCGGTCGCCCGTCTCCCGGTGCACTGCCAGCCGTGTCAGCTCCTGCAGTGCCTCCAGCACCTCGCCGTCGCGCCCCACGAGCTTCTGCAAATGGCGGTCCGACGCCCCTTCGCCGATGATCGACACCGAGGCCCGGCCGCCCTCGACGTCCATGTCGATGTCGCCGTCGAGGTCCGCGATGTCGAGCAGCTCCTCCAGATAGTCGGCGGCGATCTCGCCTTCCTGCTCCAGGCGCGTCAGGACGTCCTCGGCCGTGGCCTCGGTCTGCTCGGCCTGGGTCTCCATCTCCGAACCGGCTTCGCCGGTCGCGGAAGCGGTGTCCGTCACGTGGGGGCTCCTTCTTACTTCTTCGACGGGTGCTTGGGCCGCTGGGGCCCCTTACGCTGACCGGACTTCGCGTTACGGGCGTTACCGCCCGAACCGCCGCGGCCGGATGAGCCGCCCGCCTTCTTCTTCGCGGCGCTCGACGCGGGCTTCTTGTCCTCGGGCTCCGCGGCTTCGTCCTCGCCCTCGCCCTCCTGCCGCTGGCCGGAGCCGCCGGACTGGGCGTGGCTGCGGCGCTGGGACTTCGACTGCCGCTTCGGCTGCTGCCGCCGGCCCGGCTCGCCGCCG
The DNA here is from genome assembly GCF_027497195.1 of Streptomyces sp. WMMC500. Lineage (NCBI taxonomy): Bacteria > Bacillati > Actinomycetota > Actinomycetes > Kitasatosporales > Streptomycetaceae > Streptomyces > Streptomyces sp. WMMC500. Next base: position 4,603,393 of record NZ_CP114905.1, on the reverse strand, counting down.
CCGGGCTTGGCGTCCGCCAGCGGCGTCTCGCTCTTGATCACGGTGCCGTCCGCCTGCGGCAGCAGATCATGCTTGGCCAGCGCCGAGACGAACTTCCGCTCGTCCTCGTTGCGGTCCTTGCCCTTGGCGACCATCTGCTTGACGACGTAGCGGTCGCGCCGGCCGCGCACGCCGCTGTGGGCGATGACGTGCTTCTGCATGCGCTCCAGCAGGTGCGCGTAGGACTTGCTGCCCGGGGTGGGGTTCCGCTTGATCACGTACATCTGCTGGCCCATGGACCACACGTTGGTCGTGAGCCAGTAGATCAGGACGCCGACGGGGAAGTTGATGCCGAAGACGGCGAACATGAGCGGGAAGATGTACATCAGCATCTTCTGCTGCTGCATGAACGGCGTCTTGACCGTCAGGTCGACGTTCTTCGTCATCAACTGGCGCTGTGTGTAGAACTGCGACCCCGACATCAGGACGATCATGATGACGGTGACGACCCGCACGTCGGCGAGCGTGGCGCCGAGGCTCTCCACCTTGCTCGCGCTGTCCATGAACTTCGCGGCGATCGGGGCGCCGAAGACGTGGGCCTCACGGGCCTGCTCGACCTGCGTCGCGTTGAGAACGCCGACCTCGTGGTTACCGGCGATCTTGTTCAGCACCTGGAAGAGGGCCAGGAAGAAGGGGGACTGGGCGAGGATGGGAAGACAGCTCGAGAGCGGGTTGGTACCCGTCTCCCGGTACAGCTTCATCATCTCCTCGGACTGGCGCTGCTTGTCGTTCTTGTAGCGCTCCTGGATCGCCTTCATCTTCGGCTGCAGCACCTGCATGTTCCGGGTCGCCTTGATCTGCTTCACGAAGAGCGGGATCAGGGCGACGCGGATCACAACCACCAGCGCGACGATGGACAGACCCCAGGCCCATCCGCTGTCCTCGGGGAACACGAGGCTGAACAGCGAGTGGAACTGGACGATGATCCAGGAAACTGCCGTATACAGAGGACCGAGGATCGTGTCCACGAATCAGGCTCCTTGGGCGTTGGGCTGCGTCTTGCCCAGCCGGCTGCGCAGCCGCTGGTGCCAGACCGGACGCTTACGAGGCGGTACATGATCGACTCCGCCGAGCGACCACGGGTTGCAGCGCAGGATGCGCCACGCCGTCAGGGCAGTACCCTTCAGCGCGCCGTGCAGCCGGATCGCCTCATAGCCGTAGTGCGAACACGACGGGTAGTACTTGCAGACCGGCCCCAGCAGCGGGCTGATGGTCCACTGGTACAGCTTGATCAACCAGAGCAGTGGATACTTCATCGCGGCGCCCTTCCCAGCAACCGCCCCAGCGCTGCGTCCAGGTCATCGCGCAGCCGGTCGAAACCGGCCTCCGCGGCGCCGGGCAGCGCCCGTACGACCACCAGGCTACCTGCGGGCAGCAGATCCATCCGATCCCGTAGGAGATGACGCAGGCGACGCTTGACGAGGTTGCGCGCGACCGCCGGTCCGACGGCCCTGCTGACGACGAAACCCGCACGCGGCGGGGAGGCGTCCTCCCCGGCGGCATGCGGGTCACCGCCGCTGTTCAGATGGACGACGAGCAGCGGGCGGCCGGCCCGTCGTCCGCGGCGTACCGCTCGGGCGAAGTCCTCGCGCCGCCGCAGCCGGTGCTCAGCGGGCAGCACGGGCACACCAGCGGGTCAGGCGGACAGGCGTGCGCGACCCTTGGTGCGACGGGCCGTGATGATGGCACGGCCGGCGCGGGTACGCATACGCAGCCGGAAGCCGTGCGTCTTGGCACGCTTGCGGTTGTTCGGCTGGAAAGTGCGCTTGCTCACTCGGGGGCTCCAGGAGAGTTGTCACGGGTGGGTAGGCGCCGAACGGCTGCCACCGTGCGCCCTCGAGCCGGCTCGTCATCCCCCGACACGTGACATGATCACTGTCGCGGCCTGAGACTGATCGGAGGCAGGCGGCAGCAGCCGTCGACATCTCGACCTCGACACGGTACGCGGGCGGCAGCCGTCCGGTCAAACCCGCCCCGTGCGGCCGACACGCCACAGGACACTGTGCACAGCCTGTGGACAGCGACTTGAATGGGGCAGCTCGGCGTGACTACCGTGGCTGGACTTCCGACCCTTGCGCGGATCCGTCCCACCCGTCCCGAGATCACACCTTCGTGACCTGCCGTGACCCGAAAGAGCGTGCCCCGTGGCCGACCTGCCTGCCGATCTCGCTGCAGTCTGGCCACGCGTGCTCGAGCGGCTTCTCGCGGACGACCAGGGCATCGAGGCCAAGGACCACCGGTGGCTGCGCGACTGCCAGCCCCTCGTCCTCGTCGCCGGCACCGCCGTGCTGGCCGTGCCCAACGAGTACGCGAAGGGCGTCTTCGAGGGCCGCCTCGCCTCCAAGATCACCGACGCGCTGAGCCACGCCTGCCACCAGCCCATCGGCCTGGCGGTCACCGTCAGCCCCGGCGAGCCGGAGTCGAAGGCGCCGCAGCAGGCCCCGCCGCCGCAGTCCGGCCCCGAACCCGGCGCGCCCGGTGCGCACGTGCCCCACCCCCCGCAGGGTCCGCAGCCGCCGGCGCACGAGCAGACCGGGCACCCCGGCGCCCCGCAGCTCCCGCTGCCCCACACCGTCGCGCAGCCCACGCACCAGAGCCACCAGAGCCACCAGGGTCACCAGAGCCACCACGCGCCGCACCAGAGCCACGGCGGGCCCCTGCCGGAGACGCCGTACGACGCCTACAGCCGCCAGGCGCCCGGCGACGACCGCCTCCCCACCGCCGCACCGACCTACCCCGAGTACGCCCAGCCGCGCCCGGCGCCGGCCGCCTGGCCCCGCGCCGACCACCACCCGGGTCCGCCCGGCGCCCAGCCGGACGGCGCGGGCGGCACCGACGGCACGGACTTCTACGCGGCCCACGACCACCTCGCGCAGCGCCCGGCCCACGACAGGTACGCCCCTCCCGGGGGCCACAACGGCGGGCACACGGCGGGCCACCCCGGGGCCCACGGCCCCTCCGGCGCCCCGATCCCGCCGCTGGTGCAGGCCATGGGGAACGTCGAGCTGCCCGCCCCCAGCGGCGCGCCCGGCCCGCTCGCCGCCCAGCCGGCCCCGGCCACCGGACCCGGTGAGCCGACCGCGCGGCTGAACCCGAAGTACCTCTTCGACACCTTCGTCATCGGCGCCTCCAACCGCTTCGCGCACGCCGCGGCGGTCGCGGTCGCCGAGGCCCCCGCCAAGGCGTACAACCCGCTGTTCATCTACGGCGAGTCCGGCCTGGGCAAGACGCACCTGCTGCACGCCATCGGCCACTACGCCCGCAGCCTCTACCCCGGCACCCGGGTGCGCTACGTGAGCTCCGAGGAGTTCACCAACGAGTTCATCAACTCCATCCGCGACGGCAAGGCGGACACGTTCCGCAAGCGCTACCGCGACATGGACATCCTCCTGGTCGACGACGTCCAGTTCCTGGCGAGCAAGGAGTCGACGCAGGAGGAGTTCTTCCACACCTTCAACACGCTGCACAACGCGAACAAGCAGATCGTGCTCTCCAGCGACCGGCCGCCCAAGCAACTGATCACCCTGGAGGACCGGCTCCGCAACCGCTTCGAGTGGGGTCTGATCACCGACGTGCAGCCGCCGGAGCTGGAGACCCGGATCGCGATCCTGCGCAAGAAGGCGGTCCAGGAGCAGTTGAACGCGCCGCCGGAGGTGCTGGAGTTCATCGCCTCCCGGATCTCCCGCAACATCCGCGAGCTCGAAGGCGCCCTGATCCGGGTCACCGCCTTCGCCTCGCTCAACCGGCAGCCGGTGGACCTCGGGCTCACCGAGATCGTGCTGAAGGACCTCATCCCCGGCGGCGAGAACGCCGCACCGGAGATCACCGCGGCCGCGATCATGGCCGCCACCGCCGACTACTTCGGGCTGACGGTGGAGGACCTCTGCGGCTCCTCCCGCAGCCGCGTGCTGGTCACCGCGCGCCAGATCGCCATGTACCTGTGCCGGGAGCTGACGGACCTCTCCCTGCCGAAGATCGGCGCCCAGTTCGGCAACCGGGACCACACCACCGTCATGCACGCGGACCGCAAGATCCGGGCGCTGATGGCCGAGCGGCGCTCGATCTACAACCAGGTCACCGAGCTGACCAACCGCATCAAGAACAGCTAGCGGCCCCGCCGCCGTCCCGTACGCCCGTCGCCGCCCCGCGCCGCCCCTCACCGGCCCGCGCGCGCCGCGCTTCCCGGGCGCCGCGCGCGCCCCCGCGCCGCCCTCCAGAGGGCTTCTGCACAGCCCTCTCCCCGCGCGTCCCCCCGCCCCGGCCGCGTACCCGAACAGCCGAGCCCCCGCGCCCTGTTCGATTCACGGCCCTGACCAGGCACTTCTCCACACCTCGGTGCCTTTTCGGCTGTCCACACCCTGGGGACCGGCACGTTACCCACGGGCGGGTGTGGACGCGATCTGGACAACTCGCGTCCGCGCAGCTCACCGGGGTGTGGATTTGTGGGCGACGGTTCCCCACAACCTGTGGACACGCTCCGGCGGCTCGACCGGCGCCGACCGCTGTCCACCGCGGAAGACCACTCACCCACAGAAAACACCGCTCTGTACACAGCCTGTCCACAAGTCTGTCCACTGTTCGGCAACGCAACGCGCCCTTTCACCGGGTCGAGTGAAAGCCGTCACACCGAGGGGCAGGATTGGCTGTGCAGAAACACGGGTAACACTGGGGACGGAGCTGTGGCTAAGTGGCCCCTTCCTGTGAACGGCCTGTGCACAGCCGGCCGCCGTCCACAGGAACCGCGGGTTATCCACCCTTCGTCCCCAACCCGCCTGTGGGCAAAATTCGCGGGCTGACCTGCGCAGACAGGGTTTTCCACGGTTTCCACAAGCCCTACTACTACCTCTACACGTATCTAGCTCGGAATCCGCTTCGAAGCGGGGCCTGTGCACAAGTGCGGTCGACGGCCTCCGAGGCCGGCTGCGACGAGTTGACCCCGACCCGCCCCCCGTGTCGGTGCCGTGCGTCAGACTGGTCCCCCACACCAACCGAGCCGGCAAGGGCCGAGAGCACCAGGAGGCGGTCTCCGTGAAGATCCGGGTGGAGCGCGACGTACTCGCGGAGGCAGTGGCGTGGGCAGCGCGCAGCCTCCCGGCCCGGCCGCCCGCGCCGGTGCTCGCCGGACTGCTGCTGAAGGCCGACGGCGCGGACGGCGGGACGCTCAGCCTCTCCGGCTTCGACTACGAGGTCTCGGCCCGCGTCTCCGTGGAGGCGGACGTGGAGGAGGACGGCACGGTCCTCGTCTCCGGGCGGCTGCTCGCCGACATCTCCCGTGCACTTCCCAACAGGCCTGTGGAGATCTCCACCGACGGCGTGCGGGTCAGCGTGGTCTGCGGCTCCTCGCGGTTCACCCTCCACACCCTGCCTGTGGAGGAGTATCCGGCGCTGCCGGAGATGCCGACCGCGACCGGCACGGTCTCCGGCGAGGTCTTCGCCTCCGCCGTCGCGCAGGTGGCCATCGCCGCCGGCCGGGACGACACCCTGCCGGTGCTCACGGGCGTGCGCATCGAGATCGAGGGCGACACGGTCACGCTGGCCTCGACGGACCGGTACCGGTTCGCGGTCCGGGAGTTCCTGTGGAAGCCGGAGACCGCCGACGCCTCTTCGGTGGCGCTCGTCCCCGCCAAGACGTTGCTGGACACGGCCAAGTCGCTGACCAGCGGCGACATCGTGACTCTCGCGCTGTCGGGCGCCGGTGCCGGCGAGGGCCTGATCGGGTTCGAGGGCGCCGGGCGGCGCACGACGACGCGGCTGATCGAGGGCGACCTGCCGAAGTACCGCACGCTCTTCCCCACCGAGTTCAACTCGGTGGCGGTCATCGAGACCCCGCCGTTCGTCGAGGCCGTCAAGCGCGTGGCGCTGGTGGCCGAGCGGAACACGCCGGTGCGGCTGAGCTTCGAGCAGGGCGTGCTGACGCTGGAGGCCGGGTCGAGCGACGACGCACAGGCTGTGGAAAGGGTGGAAGCGCAGCTCGAGGGCGACGACATCTCGATCGCCTTCAACCCCCTTTTCCTGCTCGACGGGCTCAGCGCGATCGACTCGCCCGTGGCGCAGCTCTCGTTCACGACGTCGACGAAGCCGGCGCTGCTCAGCGGCAGGCCCGCGCTCGACGCCGAGGCGGACGAGGCGTACAAGTACCTGATCATGCCCGTGCGGCTGAGCGGCTGAGGTCCGGCGTAGGCTCGGACCCGACAGTCGCGCAGAGGACGAAGGGGCAGTGATGGAGCTCGGTCTTGTGGGTCTCGGCCGGATGGGCGGGAACATGCGTGAGCGCATCCGGCGCGCGGGCCACACCGTCGTGGGGTACGACCAGGACCCGGACAAGGCCGATGTCCACAGCCTGCGGGCTCTTGTGGACGCACTGCCCGCCCCGCGCGTGGTGTGGGTGATGGTGCCCGCGGGTGCGGCCACGCAGTCGACCGTCGACGAGCTGGCGGAGCTGCTCGAACCCGGCGACGTCCTCGTGGACGGCGGCAACTCGCGCTGGACGGATGACGAGAAGCACGCCGAGGAGCTGGCCGCGAAGGGCGTCGGCTTCGTGGACTGCGGCGTCTCCGGGGGCGTGTGGGGGCTGGAGAACGGCTATGCGCTGATGTACGGCGGGGACGCCGAGCACGTGGCGCGGGTGCAGCCGGTCTTCGACGCGCTGAAGCCGGAGGGCGAACTGGGCGCCGTCCACGCCGGCAAGGTCGGCGCGGGCCACTTCGCGAAGATGGTCCACAACGGCATCGAGTACGCGATGATGCAGGCCTTCGCCGAGGGCTGGGAGCTGCTGGACGCCGCGGACTCGGTCACCGACGTGCGCGAGGTCTTCCGCTCGTGGCAGGCGGGCACGGTCATCCGCTCCTGGCTGCTGGACCTGGCGGTCCGGGCGCTGGACGAGGACGAGCACCTGGCCAAGCTCCGCGGGTACGCGGACGACTCCGGCGAGGGCCGGTGGACGGTGGAGGCGGCGATCGACAACGCGGTGCCGCTGCCGGCGATAACGGCCGCGCTCTTCGCCCGGTTCGCCTCGCGCCAGGACGACTCGCCGCAGATGAAGATGATCGCCGCGCTGCGGAACCAGTTCGGCGGCCACGCGGTCAAGGAGGAGATGTAGCCTGCCGGGCGGCCGGCGGGAACGCCGGTCCGCAGTTCGCTGAATCGGCCGTCTGCCTGGGGAGGTCGGCGTCGGGCCATGCACGTGTCTCATCTCTCGCTGGCCGACTTCCGTTCGTATGAGCGGGTGGAGGTCCCCCTCGACCCGGGGGTGACGGCCTTCGTCGGGCCGAACGGCCAGGGCAAGACGAATCTGGTCGAGGCGGTCGGCTATCTCGCGACGCTGGGCAGCCACCGGGTGTCCGCGGACGCGCCGCTGGTGCGGATGGGCGCGGCGTGTGCGGTGGTACGGGCCGCGGTGACGCAGGACGGCCGGCAGCAGCTCGTGGAGCTGGAGCTGAACCCGGGCCGGGCGAACCGGGCGCGGCTGAACCGCTCGTCGCAGGTGCGGCCGCGCGACGTGCTGGGCGTGCTGCGCTCCGTGCTGTTCGCGCCGGAGGACCTGGCCCTGGTCAAGGGCGATCCGGACCAGCGGCGGCGCTTTCTCGACGAGCTGATCACGGCCCGGGCGCCGCGGCTCGCGGGGGTGCGCAGCGACTACGACCGGGTGCTCAAGCAGCGCAACACGCTGCTGAAGACGGCCGCGATGGCGCGGCGGCACGGCGGGCGGCAGCTCGACCTGTCGACGCTGGACGTGTGGGACCAGCATCTGGCGCGGGCCGGGGCGGAGCTGCTGGCGCAGCGGCTGGAGCTGATCGCGGTCCTGCAGCCGCTGGTGGACAAGGCGTACGAGCAGTTGGCGCCGGGCGGCGGTCCCGCGGCGTTCGAGTACCGGTCGCCGGCGGGCGAGCGGTTCGCGGAGGCGCGTACGCGCGAGGAGTTCGCGGAGCTGCTGCTGGCGGCGATGGCGGAGGCGCGCAAGCAGGAGATCGAGCGGGGCGTGACGCTGGTGGGTCCGCACCGCGACGACCTGGTGCTGAAGCTGGGCGAGCTGCCCGCGAAGGGCTACGCGTCGCACGGGGAGTCGTGGTCGTACGCGCTGGCGCTGCGGCTCGCGTCGTACGAGCTGCTGCGCGGCGAGGGCGGCGGGGAGCCGGTGCTGGTGCTGGACGACGTGTTCGCGGAGCTGGACGTGCGGCGGCGGGAGCGGCTGGCGGAGCTGGTGGCGCCCGGCGAGCAGGTGCTCGTGACGGCGGCGGTGGCCGAGGACGTGCCGGGGGCGCTGGCGGGGGCGCGGTTCACGGTCGCCGGCGGGCGGGTGGAGCGGGAATGAGCGAGGAGCCGGTACGTCCCGAGGGTGCCGCACGGCCGGAACCGCCGGCGGACTCCGGTGCCCCCGGGTCCGCCGCCGCGGCCGAGCCGTCCGGGGTCGACCTGGCGCGCGTGGCCCTGCGGGCGGCGCGTGCGGAGGCCCGGGCGCGGGGCGCGGCGGCACAGCAGCGCCGGCAGGCGCGCCGCGGCGGCGGGCTGCGCTCAGGCGCCCGCGCCGACGGCCGCGATCCGCTGCCGCTGGGCGCCGCGGTGAGCCGGCTGATCACCGAGCGCGGCTGGGAGGCGCCGGCGGCGGTGGGCGGCGTGATGGGCCGCTGGCCGCAGCTCGTCGGGCCGGAGGTGGCGCAGCACTGCGCGCCCGAGCGGTACGACGAGCAGGAGCGGGTGCTCGTGGTGACGTGCGACTCGACGGCGTGGGCGACGCAGTTGCGGCTGCTGGCGCCGCAGTTGGTGGCGCGGCTGAACGAGGAGCTGGGGCACGGCACCGTGAAGCTGATCAAAGTGACGGGTCCCGGAGGCGGCGGACGGCGCTTCGGGCCGCTGCGGGCGCCGGGCAGCCAGGGCCCCGGGGACACGTACGGGTAGGCACGTACGTTCTGGTGAACCCGGGCGGTAAACCTGTGATGGAGTGAGGTCGGTCACAGTAGCTCATGGTTGACGCCCCGAAGCGCTGAGTGGCGCTCAGAGGCTCTGCAGGCCCCGGTGTGTGCAGCCCCCCTCGGCGGGCAGATGTTCAGGGCGCCACATGCGGGTTCAGGCACCTGCAAACCGCCATTCTGTCGTGAGCTACCGGTAGACTGGAGAGCAACCCGCCCACTTGCGGAACACGCTGACCAACAACGACGCGGCCGCTCCCGCTCAGCCAGGAGAGTGGCCCGCGCTGTGCCAGAAAGGGCGCTTCGTGGCCGATTCCGGCAACTCCAACGAGAACATCCCTGCCAGCGAGAGCGTGCCTCCAGGCGCCGACGGCGCCGCGGAGGCCGCTGCCGCTGCTGCCGAACGGGCACGCGCCCGCGCGGAGGCGGAGGGCGTCGAGGACGCGGCGTACGACGCGAGTGCGATCACCGTCCTTGAGGGCCTCGACGCCGTCCGCAAGCGCCCGGGCATGTACATCGGCTCGACCGGTGAGCGCGGCCTGCACCACCTGGTGCAGGAGGTGGTGGACAACTCGGTGGACGAGGCGATGGCCGGCCACGCGGACGCGATCGAGGTGACGCTGCTCGCCGACGGCGGCGTGCGCGTCGTCGACAACGGCCGCGGCATCCCGGTGGGCATCGTGCCGTCGGAGAACAAGCCGGCCGTGGAGGTCGTGCTGACCGTGCTGCACGCGGGCGGCAAGTTCGGCGGCGGCGGGTACGCGGTCTCCGGAGGTCTGCACGGCGTGGGCGTCTCGGTCGTCAACGCGCTCTCGTCCCGCCTGTCGGTGGAGGTCAGGACCGAGGGCTACCGCTGGACGCAGGACTACAAGCTGGGCATCCCGACCGAGCCGCTGGCGCGGAACGAGGAGACGGACGAGACCGGCACCACGGTCACGTTCTGGGCGGACGGCGACGTCTTCGAGACGACGGACTACTCCTTCGAGACGCTGTCGCGCCGCTTCCAGGAGATGGCGTTCCTCAACAAGGGGCTGTCGATCACGCTGACCGACGAGCGGGCGGCGGCCAAGCAGACCTCGGGCGCCGACACCGCGGGCGACGCGGACGAGGACAAGGCGCGCAGCGTCACGTACCACTACGAGGGCGGCATCTCCGACTTCGTACGCCACCTGAACTCGCGCAAGGGCGAGCCGGTGCACCCGTCGGTGATCGACTTCGAGACGGAGGACGCCGAGCGCAAGATCTCCGTCGAGATCGCCATGCAGTGGAACACGCAGTACAGCGAGGGCGTGTACTCGTTCGCGAACACGATCCACACGCACGAGGGCGGCACCCACGAGGAGGGCTTCCGGGCGGCGCTCACGGGTCTGGTCAACCGGTACGCGCGCGACAGGAAGCTGCTGCGTGAGAAGGACGACAACCTCACCGGCGAGGACATCCGCGAGGGCCTGACGGCGATCATCTCGGTCAAGCTGAGCGAGCCGCAGTTCGAGGGCCAGACGAAGACCAAGCTGGGCAACACGGAGGCGAAGACCTTCGTGCAGAAGGTCACGCACGAGCACCTGACGGACTGGCTCGACCGGAACCCGAACGAGGCGGCCGACATCGTCCGCAAGTCCATCCAGGCGGCGACGGCCCGCGTCGCGGCCCGCAAGGCGCGCGACCTGACCCGGCGCAAGGGGCTGCTGGAGACGGCGTCGCTGCCGGGCAAGCTGAGCGACTGCCAGTCGAACGACCCGTCCAAGTGCGAGATCTTCATCGTGGAGGGCGACTCCGCGGGCGGCTCGGCGAAGTCCGGCCGCAACCCGCGGTACCAGGCGATCCTCCCGATCCGCGGCAAGATCCTCAACGTGGAGAAGGCACGCATCGACAAGGTGCTGCAGAACACGGAGGTGCAGGCGCTGATCTCGGCGTTCGGCACCGGCATCCACGAGGACTTCGACCTCGGCAAGCTGCGCTATCACAAGATCGTGCTGATGGCCGACGCGGACGTCGACGGCCAGCACATCCAGACGCTGCTGCTGACGCTGCTGTTCCGCTTCATGCGCCCGCTGATCGAGGGCGGGCACGTGTTCCTGGCCCAGCCGCCGCTGTACAAGATCAAGTGGACCCGGGACGAGTTCGAGTACGCCTACTCCGACCGTGAGCGGGACCAGTTGATCGAGCTGGGCCGCTCGCAGGGCAAGCGGATCAGGGACGACTCGATCCAGCGCTTCAAGGGCCTCGGCGAGATGAACGCGGAGGAGCTGCGCGTCACCACGATGGACCAGGCGCACCGTGTGCTGCGCCAGGTGACCCTCGACGACGCCGCCGCGGCCGACGACCTGTTCTCGGTGCTCATGGGCGAGGACGTCGAGGCGCGCCGCTCGTTCATCCAGCGCAACGCCAAGGACGTCCGCTTCCTCGACATCTGAGTCGGCCCCGCCCGGGCGGCCCCCCGCCCGGGGCCGCGGCTTCCCGCCCGGGAGCGCGACCGACCGCCTTCGAGACCTCTTCGCAAAGGTAGAAAAGACCCGCAATGGCCGACGAGCTCACTCCCCAGAACCCCGACCCGCAGCCGGACGGCGAGGGCGAAGACGGCGGCATCGTGCTGCGCGTGGACGCCGTCTCGCTCGAGACGGAGATGCAGCGCAGCTATCTCGACTACGCGATGAGCGTCATCGTCTCGCGTGCGCTGCCGGACATCCGCGACGGCCTGAAGCCGGTGCACCGCCGCGTGCTGTACTCGATGTACGAGGGCGGCTACCGCCCGGAGCGCGGGTACTTCAAGTGCGCCCGCGTCGTCGGCGACGTGATGGGCAACTACCACCCGCACGGCGACTCCGCGATCTACGACGCCCTCGTGCGCCTGGCGCAGCCGTGGTCCATGCGGATGCCGCTCGTCGACGGCAACGGCAACTTCGGCTCCCCGGGCAACGACCCCGCCGCCGCCATGCGCTACACCGAGTGCCGGATGGCGCCGCTGGCGATGGAGATGCTCCGCGACATCGACGAGGAGACCGTCGACTTCGGGGACAACTACGACGGCCGCTCCCAGGAGCCGAGCGTCCTGCCCGCCCGCTTCCCGAACCTGCTGATCAACGGCTCGGCGGGGATCGCGGTCGGCATGGCGACGAACATCCCGCCGCACAACCTGCGGGAGGTCGCCGAGGGGGTGCAGTGGTACCTGGAGCACCCCGAGGCGTCCAACGACGAGCTGCTCGAAGCCCTCCTGGAGCGCATCAAGGGCCCCGACTTCCCCAGCGGCGCCCTGGTCGTCGGCCGCAAGGGCATCGAGGAGGCGTACCGCACCGGCCGCGGCTCGATCCCGATGCGCGCGGTCGTCGAGGTGGAGGAGATCCAGGACCGGCAGTGCCTGGTGGTCACCGAGCTGCCGTACCAGGTCAACCCCGACAACCTCGCGCAGAAGATCGCCGACGGCGTGAAGGACGGCCGGCTCACCGGCATCGCCGACGTCCGGGACGAGACCTCGTCGCGTACGGGCCAGCGGCTGGTGATCGTGCTGCGCCGGGACGCCGTCGCGAAGGTCGTGCTGAACAACCTCTACAAGCACACCGACCTGCAGACGAACTTCGGCGCCAACATGCTGGCCCTCGTCGACGGCGTGCCGCGCACGCTGTCGCTGGACGCCTTCATCCGCCACTGGGTGGACCACCAGATCGACGTCATCGTCCGCCGCACCACCTTCCGGCTGCGCAAGGCCGAGGAGCGGGCGCACATCCTGCGCGGCCTGCTGAAGGCGCTCGACGCCATCGACGAGGTCATCGCGCTGATCCGGGCCTCGCAGACGGTGGACGTGGCGCGTACGGGCCTGATGGACCTGCTGGAGATCGACGAGATCCAGGCGAACGCGATCCTGGAGATGCAGTTGCGCCGGCTGGCCGCCCTGGAGCGGCAGAAGATCACCGCGGAGCACGACGACCTCCAGGCGAAGATCGACGACTACAACGCGATCCTGGCCTCCCCGGAGCGGCAGCGGCAGATCATCAGCGACGAGCTGGCGGCGATCGTCGCGAAGTTCGGCAACGACCGGCGCACCCAGCTCGTGCCCTTCGACGGCGACGTGTCCATCGAGGACCTGATCGCCGAGGAGGACATCGTCGTCACGATCACCCGCGGCGGCTACGTGAAGCGGACCAAGAGCACCGACTACCGCGCGCAGAAGCGCGGCGGCAAGGGCGTACGCGGGACGCGGCTGCGCGAGGACGACATCGTCGACCACTTCTTCGTCTCCACCACGCACCACTGGCTGCTGTTCTTCACGAACAAGGGCCGGGTGTACCGCGCCAAGGCGTACGAGCTGCCGGACGCCGGCCGCGACGCCAAGGGCCAGCACGTCGCGAACCTGCTGGCGTTCCAGCCGGACGAGCACATCGCGGAGATCCTGGCGATCCGGGACTACGCCGCCGCGCCGTACCTGGTGCTCGCCACCAAGGCCGGGCTGGTGAAGAAGACCGTGCTCAAGGACTACGACTCGCCCCGCCAGGGCGGCGTGATCGCGATCAACCTGCGGGAGATGCCGGACGGCTCGCCGGACGAGGTGATCGGCGCCGAGCTGGTCTCGCCCGCGGACGACCTGCTGCTCGTCAGCAGGAAGGCCCAATCGATCCGGTTCACCGCAACGGACGAGGCGCTGCGCCCGATGGGCCGCGCCACCTCCGGCGTGAAGGGCATGAGCTTCCGCGAGGGCGACGAACTCCTCTCGATGAATGTCGTGCGGCCCGGTACGTTCGTGTTCACCGCCACCGACGGCGGGTACGCGAAGCGTACGAACGTGGACGACTACCGCGTTCAGGGACGAGGTGGACTCGGCATCAAGGCGGCGAAGCTGGTGGAGGACCGGGGTTCGCTGGTGGGCGCGCTGGTGGTGGAGGAGTCGGACGAGATCCTCGCCATCACGCTCGGCGGCGGCGTGATCCGTACGCGGGTCGATGAGGTCAGGGAGACGGGCCGTGACACCATGGGCGTCCAGTTGATCAACCTGGGGAAGCGGGACGCCGTGGTCGGCATCGCGCGGAACGCCGAAGCCGGCCGGGAGGCGGAGGAGGTCGAGGAGGCCGTCGACGCCGCCGTCGCCGCGGACGCCGCAGACGCAGCCGGGAGCACGGACGCCGGGGCCCAGGGGCCCGCCGCGGACGGTGAAGGCGAGGAGTAGGTCGTGAGTGGAGCGACGGGTGCCGGCGCCGGTCCGGCGAGGGCCGAGGGGTACGCGCAACCGAACCCCCCGCCCGGTCCGGACGACGCCGGCGGGCGGGGCCGGCGCGGGCACAGACGCGGCGCCTCCGGTTCCGCGGGAGCCGGGGGCGCGGAGGCGGATCCGCACGCGTACACGTACGACAGCGCCCCCGAGGGCCCGATGCCCCCGCCGGCCGCCCCCGCCGCCCCGCCCACGCCGCACCACCCGCCGCAGGCGTACACCCCGCCGGTCGGCGTGGCCGCCGGCGGGCACGCCGCGGGGCACACGGCCGGGCACGGCGGTCAGGCGTACGAGCAGGCGCAGCAGGCGGCCGCCGGCGTACGCAGGTCGCGTACCGGCGCCCGTACGGTCCCGCGCACCCGCAAGGCACGGCTGCGGGTGGCGAAGGCCGACCCCTGGTCGGTGATGAAGGTCAGCTTCCTGCTCTCCATCGCCCTCGGGATCTGCACGATCGTGGCGGTGACCGTGCTGTGGATGGTGCTCGACGCGATGGGCGTCTTCAGCACCGTCGGCGGCACGATCAGCGAGGCCACCGGCTCGGACGACTCGGCCGGCTTCGACCTGGAGTCGTTCCTGTCGCTGCCCCGGGTGGTCGCGTTCACGGCGGTGGTGGCGCTGATCGACGTGGTCCTCGCCACGGCGCTGGCGACGCTGGGCGCGTTCATCTACAACCTCTCCGCCGGCTTCGTCGGCGGCATCGAGGTCACGCTCGCGGAGGACGAGTAGCGCCCGCCGGGTACGCTCGCTATCGATTTGGGCCGCGGCTCGGCGGTGGGGTAATCTCTGTGCAGCGCGCGGCTATAGCTCAGTCGGTTAGAGCGCATCCCTGATAAGGATGAGGCCCCAGGTTCAAGTCCTGGTAGCCGCACCAGCGAAAAGACCCCCGGATCATCGGTCCGGGGGTCTTCTGACACCGGTGGTCATGCGGCGACTCTTTCCAGGTCGATCAGGCAGGTAGTTCCTCGCGAGCGGCTTCGCCGTTGTGCTGGATGTCGCGGCGGATGTTGGCGGCCAGCCAGGATTCGCCGGGCGGCTGTCCGGCCCGTCCGGCCCGTCGAAGCGGATCACGGCATGGAAGTGCACGGCCCCGCGATTCTGGTACTCGGCGACCTTGCCGAAAGTGACGCGGGACTGTTCGCGCGCGCGACCTTCTCGGTGAGTCCGGCACCGGCGGGCGATCTCGCGGCGCAGGTGGATAGTGAAGTAGCGCCGCAGGTAGGGGCGTTGGTTGTGCCACAGCACGGTGCCCGCATAGTCGTACGGGTACGGGTCGAGCGGGGTGCCGGGTTCGGGCGCGTCCTCACCGTGGCGGTGCCGCAGCGGCACGGCCGGTTGCCGAAACGGCGTGGACAGAGCCGAAGGAGGGCGCGGTGAGCGTTGCGAAGACGGGGGTGATCCCGAATGGCGCGGTGTCGGTCGAGGAGCCTGCGCGTTGAGCCACGGTCGCCCGCCAGTGCTGAGGCTGGGACACGGTGTTGCAGCGATCGGCCTCTTTGCCGCAGTCGCGGAGCATTTCCAGACGATTTACCCTGAGATCAATCGCTCTACAGTGAAAGGTAGCATTGAGATGCATTTTGTCCTGCTCGCTACCCACGATCCGGAAGTCTGTCCGACTGCCAACGCGACGACGCGCGACCTGATGCTCAAGACCGCTCCCGACATGTCGAACCTCGCCCAGAAGGCAGGCGTCGACATCGTGGCCGGTCCCTTCGTCAACCGGGAGCACACCATCGTCGCGGTCGTAGAGTCCGACAAGGTCGAGAACGTCGACCGCTTCCTGATGGAGGCTCGCCTCCCCCACTGGAATCGCGTCCGCGTGCTGCCGTCGCTGACCATGGAGGAAGGTCTCGCCGATGTCCAAGCGCAGACGCAGATCTTCTGACCCGCCCGCTCAGGCATGAGGCGCTGCTCAGGTGCGGGCGCCGCCCAGCGGCAGGGACCACATCCGGGTGGCATGTGCCGTGTGGGCCGAGAACCGTCAAGTGGTCCGCTGACGTCTGGCACCCATGTCTGACACCAACAGGGGCGGACTGCCGTGGACAAGTGCGGACGGCGTCGAAGGGCGCCTCCTCGTCACGAGGAGGCGCCCTTCGGGTTTTCACGGGTGTACGCGCTCGGGGGTGGCACGGCCCGGCCGGGGGAGGAAGGGGACCAGGAGCATCGAGGCGGCGGTGATGACGCCGGCGGCCAGGAAGGCGCGGGCGTAGCCGTCCTCCGGGGTGCCGTGGCCGGCGGAGGCGACCGCGCCGAGGATCGCCAGGCCCAGCACCGCGCCGATCTGGCGGGAGGTGTTGACCAGGCCGGAGACGCCGCCCGCGTCCCGCTCGCCGACGCCGGAGGTGGAGACGTCGGTGAGCAGCGCCATCAGGACGGCGATGCCCGCCGCCATCGGCAGCGCGGGACCGAGGACCGCGGAGACGAACGTGCCGTCCGCGTCCAGCACCGCCGCCTGCCACAGGAACCCGCCGGCCGTGAGCAGCCCGCCCGCCACCGTCATCGTGCGGCTGCCGAAGCGGGCCGTGAGCCGGGGCGCGAGCTGGGAGGCGAGGATCAGGGCGGCGGTGTGCGGGAGGAAGGCCAGCCCGGTGCGGATCGCGCTGTAGTCGAGGACGGTCTGCATGTAGAGGGTGAGGAAGTACCACATCGCGAACCCGCCGACCATGCTGACGAGCGTCACGACGTTGCCGACGGCCACCGCGCGGACGCGGAACAGCCGCAGCGGCATCAGCGGCTGCGCGGACCGCGCCTCCACCGCCACGAAGCCCGCCAGCGCCACGAGCCCGGCCAGCAGCGGCAGCAGCGCGGAGGCGGCGGTCCAGCCGGCGGACTCGGTCTCGGTGATGCCGTACGCCACGGCGCCGACGCCGCCGGTCACGAGCACGGCGCCGGGCAGGTCCAGCGCGGGGCGGTCGGCGGCGCGGCGCTGCTCGCGCAGCCAGAGGAGGACGACGGCGCCGACGGCGGCGCCGATCGGCACGTTGATCAGCAGCACCCAGCGCCACGACGCCAGGTCGGTGAGCACGCCGCCGATGAGCCCGCCGGCGGCACCGCCGGCGGCGCCGACCGCCGTCCAGGCGGCGATGGCCCGGGTGCGGGCGGCGCCCTCGGGCAGCGCCCGGGTCAGCAGCGAGAGCGTGACGGGCGCGAGGAACGCGGCGCCCACGCCCTGGGCGGCGCGGGCGGTGATGAGCACGGCGTCGCTCTGCGCCAGCCCGCCGGCGAGGCTGGCGGCGGCGAAGAGGCCGAGGCCGGCGAGGTAGACGCGCTTGGCGCCGAAGAGGTCGGCGAGCCGGCCGCCGAGGAGCAGGAAGCCGGCGAAGGTGAGGGCGTAGCCGTTGACGACCCACTGCAGCGCGCTGCCGCCGAGGGCGAGGTCGTCGCGCATGCTGGGCAGGGCGACGTTGACGACGGAGACGTCGAGGACGACGAGGAACTGGCCGATGTACGAGGCGAGCAGCACCGGCCAGAGCCGGGCCGGGGATGCCGCGTCCGCCGGGGAAAGAGGGCTGGCGGCCGGGTGCGGGAGGCGGACGCCGGCGTGGGCCGCGTCGGCGTCCGTCGTGTCGGTGGCGTCGGGCGTGGTCATGAGCGCCATCGTGCGCGGCGCGGGGGTGCGCGCGGATCGGGCGCCGGACCGAACCGGGGCGGGGGACTCAGGTCCTAGAGCGGTCCTAGTGCCGCGGTCCCGAGCCCGGCTCCGTACGGTTTGCGCTGTGTATCATCGGGCTTCGTAGTCCAATGTCTCTGGAAGGACGAGGTAGCGCGGTGAAGAAGCTGTTCCTGATCGCATTGGCCGCTCTGGGCGGGCTTCTCGTGTACCGCCAGATCCAGGCGGATCGCGCCGAGCAAGACCTGTGGACGGAGGCCACCGACTCGGTGCCCTCCTCTTCGGGCGTCTGAGACACGAGAATTCCGCGGGGCCGCCGGTTCGCCGGCCCGGCCCCGGGCCCCGGCCCCGCCGCTCACGCGGCGGTGCGGCCGGGGCCTCGGCATGACCGGAGCGCTGTTGCACGACCGTGACGCACGCCCCCTGTTATTTGCTACTGCACACGTTCTACGGTGCACAGGCACATGGCAGAGAACAAGGGGGGACATGTCATGGGACGACCACTGCACGGCCGCGGGAGACGGCCCGCGTACGCGGGCGCGGCGGCGGCGCTCGCCGCCGCGCTGACCGCGCTGACCGCGGGACCGCTGCCCGCGGCGCTCGCCGCGCCGCGGACACCCGGCGCACCGGCCGCACCCGCCGTGCCCGCGCCGACCGGCGGCGGCCTGGTGATGGTGCTGGACTCCTCCGGCTCCATGGCCGAGGACGACGGCTCCGGCGCCACCCGTATCGAGTCCGCCCGCGCGGCCGTCGGCACCGTCGTCGACGCCCTGCCCGACGGCTACCCGACCGGTCTGCGGGTCTACGGCGCCGACCGCGCCAGCGGCTGCACGGACACCCGCCTCGCCGTGCCCGTCGAGGAGTTGGACCGGGGCCGCATCACCGACGCCGTAGCAGATGTGAAGCCGAAGGGCGACACCCCCATCGGCTACGCGCTGCAGCGGGCGGCCCGGGATCTCCCCGAGCGCCCGCCCGGCGCCCTCGGCCACCGCTCGATCCTCCTCGTCTCGGACGGCGAGGACAGTTGCGGCACCCCCGACCCCTGCGAGGTCGCGGAGCAACTCGGCGAGACCGGCGGCGCCTTCGGCGCCCTGCGCATCGACACGGTCGGCTTCCAGGTCGGCGGCAAGGCCCGCGACGAGCTGAAGTGCATCGCGGAGAAGGGGCACGGCGCGTACTACGACGCCCCCGACGCGGACGCGCTCGCCCGCCAGCTCCAGCGCGCCGCCCGCCTCTCCGCGGACGGCTACCGCTTCCGCGGCGACCCCGTCGAGGGCGGGCTCACCCGCGGGGGCGCCGCGGACCTCGTGCCCGGCCAGTACCTCGACAGCATCGGCGCCGGCGAGACCAAGTGGTACGCCGCCGAGCTGGACGCCGCGTCCGCCGCCGACTTCGGCGTCACCGCCGTACCGCAGCCGGGCGTGCCCGTGGCGTACGGCGACGGCATCGAGCTGGAGCTGCACGCCACCGACGACCACGGCACCCGCTGCGACACCCAGGACGACCGCTTCGAGCAGGACGAGGGCGCGCAGCCGCTGACCAACGCCGTCAGCCGCGTCCCCAGCGCCGAGGGCGGCGAGCCCTGCGACGCCGCCGGCCGCTACCTGCTCAGCGTCCACCGCACCAGCGACGCCGGCTCGGACCGGGCGCGCTGGCCGCTGGAGCTGGTCTTCGGCCGGGAGGGGCCGCTCCGCGCCGGCGTCACGCCCGCGCAGTCCGAGCCGGACTACGGCCCGGCCGGCGACGAGGGCGCCGCCCTGCCCACCGCCGACCCCGAGGACATCACCGGCGGCACGGGCTTCAACGACGCGAAGGCGATCGGCCCCGGCGTCTGGCGCGACGAACTGCTGCCCGCGCAGATGCGCTTCTACAAGGTCGACGTCGGCTGGGGCCAGCAGCTCCGCTACCGTGTCGAGTTCGCCAACGAGCCCACGCTCGACGGCGCCGCCGGCGTCTCCAGCTTCGCCGACACCGACCTCTACGCCCCCGGCCGCGCCTTCGTCGGCGACGGCCCTTATCGCAGCAGCCGGAGCTACTACGGTGAACCCGTCGCCTCCGACCTCGGTACGGTGCCGGTCAGTTGGACCAACCGCTACGAGACCGCCGCCGAAGTCGCCCCCGTGCGCCGCGGCGGCGCGTACTACCTGTCGGTCTCGCTGGGTCCCGACGCCGCGCGGTTCGCGGAGAACACGGCCGTCGGCGTCGTCCTGCGCGTCGACGTGCTGGGCGAGGAGAAGGCGGGACCGGGGCACGGGGCGCCGGCCGCCGCGGACGGCGGCGAGCAGGGCAAGGACGACCGGGACGGCGGGAAGGATGCGCGGGCGGGGGCGGACGAGGAATCATCGGACTCCGTCCTGCCGCTCGCCGGCGGGATCGCGGGGGGCGTGCTGCTCGCCGGCGCGGGGGTCGCGTACGTGGTCGTACGGAACCGGAAGCGGCCGGCGACGTCAGAAGCAGCGGCAGGCAACGGCGTAAGGGGTGGATGGTGAGGACGCGCACGATGGCGGGGCCGGCCGCGGCGGTGGCCGCGGGCCTGCTGGCCGGGCTGCCGGCGGCGGTTCCGGCCGCCGCAGAGCAGCCGGCCGACGCACGCGAGTACCGGCCGGCGAAGGACGCCGAGCCCGTCGAGGGCTCCCCGAGCAGCACCGGCGGCGAGAAGCTGGCGGCCGGGAAGACGTACTCCGACTCCATCGGCCCGGGCGACACGCTCTACTACAGCGTCGCGCTCGACGCGAAGTCCCACGCCTGGATATCCGCCGTGGCCGCGCCGAAGCCGGGCACCAAGGTCGCGTACGGCGACGGCCTCGACCTGGAGCTGGAGAGCAAGGACGGCGAGCGGTGCAGCAGCTCCGACGTCGACTTCGCCGCCGACGGCGCCGTGCGGCCGATCGCCACCTACGTCTGGCGCATGGCCGAGCCCGACGGCTCCTGCCAGGACCCCGGCGTCTACAACCTCATCGTCACCCGCGACAGCGACCCGACCTCCGGTCCCGGGGAGTGGCCGCTGGAGCTGCGCTTCATGCAGGAGCCGCCGCTGGCGGAACCCGCCCCCACGACGCCGCCCGACCTCGAGTCGATCCCCACGCAGCCGCCGCCCCCGCCCACGGACAAGGCCGAGCGGCGCGAAGGGGGCACCGGGTTCAACGACGCGGTCGGCATCGACCACGGGGTGTGGACCGACCGCATCCGGCCCGGCGACACGCACTTCTACCGGGTGCCGCTGGACTGGGGCCAGCAGTTCTTCCTGCAGGCCGAGTTCGGCACGACCCGGGTCGGCGACGACACGGCGTACGCCTCGAACGGCGTGCGCGTCGACTTCTACAACCCCGCGCGGGGGTTCCTCGCCACCCCGAGCGAGACGTACTACGGCGACGACCCCGCGGCGATCCAGCTCATGGGGCCGCCGGTGGCGTACGAGAACCGCTACGCGTCGTTCGGCCCCGATGCCGGCAACGTCGCCTTCGCGGGCTGGTACTACGTCGCGGTCAGCGTGTCGGAGGAGGTCGGGGAGTTCGCGGACGGGCCGGTGCCGGTCGAGCTGCGGACGACCATCAAGGGCGAGCCGGAGGAGGGCCCGGCGTACGACGGGGACGCGGCGGCTGCCGGGTTCGCGGTGACCGACGACGACCGCGACCGGGCGGCGGAGGGCACGGCCGCCGACGAGAGCGGCGACGGCGACGGTGCCGGGAAGAAGATCCTGGCGGTCGCCGGGATCGGCGCGGGCGTGCTGCTCCTGGCGGGCCTGGGACTGTGGACGCTGCTGGCCAGGCGCCGGACGGTGCCGGGCGCGCCGGGCGGTCCGCAGGTGGCGGGCGAGGACACGCAGACGGCGCCGGGGGCGTACGGCGGCGGGCCGGCGGGCCCGTACGGCTCGCAGCCCTACGGGGGCGGGCACCCGCCGCACCCGCCGCAGCAGCAGAACTGGCGGCAGTAGGAAGCAGGAAGAAGGGGTCCGCGCTTCGGGGCGTACGGGCGTCAGCCCGAGGCGAGCGCCCAGACGCCGGCCGCCATCAGCAGCACCGCGAGCACCACGACCGGGACCGCCACCTTCGCCGGCGGTCCCGGTCGCCGTTGCGGCACACCGCCGCCGGGCAGGGGCCGCTGCGGCGGGGGCGGGGACTGCGGGTGCGGGTGGGGCTGCGGGTGGGCGGTCGTGTACGGGGCGGTGGGCGTGGGCGGCTGCGTCGCGGCCGGCGGCGCGATGCCGTAGCCGGTCGCCTCGGCCGCCGGGCCGCCCGCGCCCGGCTCCGCCGCGGCAGCCGCCGGCGGGGGTCCGTAGCCGCCGCCGGGGGCGTACGCGGGGGCGGGCGCCCGCGCGGGCCCCGCCGGGCCCGCGGCGTTCCCGGCCGGCCCCTGGCCCGTACCGGGACCGGCGCCGGGGTCGAGCCCGGGTCCGGATCCGGCGTCAGGTCCCGGGCCGGGTCCCGCACCGGGGTCCGGCACGGCCGCCGCCGCGTCCGGCCCGGCCCGTACCCCGGACCGCTCGGGACCCCGCGGACCGAAGCCCACCGGCAGCGGCCCCAACTGGTCGAAGACCTCCACCGGCTCCTCCGCCGGATCCAGCTCCGGCAGCAGCTCCGCCGCCTCCGCCAGCGCCTTCCGCGTACCCGTCGCCGTCCGGAACCGCGCCTCGGGATCCGGCTGCAGCAGGTTCGCGAGCACCTGCCACAGCGGCTCCGGCACCTGGGCCGGGGCCGGCGGCACGCCGTTGTTCAGGTACGTCTCCACCAGCGCCTGACTGTCCGGACGCTCCCCGGTCAGCAGGTACAGCGCCACCAGACCCACCGCGAACAGGTCCGCGGGGAAGTCGGGTTCGGCGCCCAGCATCTGCTCCGGCGCGAAGTAACCGGGCGTGCCGACGACGAAGTTGGTGTCCGTCAGCCGCGGTTCGCCCTTGCGCATGGAGATGCCGAAGTCGGAGAGCCTGAGGTGCGGCCGGCCGGTACCGGTCGCCTCCAGCAGCACGTTCGCCGGCTTGATGTCGCGGTGCACGACGCCCTCGCCGTGCACCGCGGCCAGACCGGCGAGCAGTTGGTCGAGCAGCAGGCAGACGAACCGCGGCGGCAGCGGTCCGTAGTCGCCGATCAGATGGGCCAGTGAGCCGCCGCCCACCAGGTCCATCGTGAACAGCACCTTGTCGTCGTCGGCCGCCCAACTGGCGGGCGCCAGCACGTGCGGGTGGTCGATACGTACCGCCTGCTCGCGGACGAAGCGCAGCAGCGTGTGCGCGTCGCTCTGCTGCAGCACCTTGGCCGCCACATAGCGCCGTCGCCGGTGATCCCAGGCGCGCCAGACCGCGCCCACCCCGCCCCGGCCGATCGGATCGATCAGCTCGTACCGCCCAGCGAAGACCTCACCCATGCTGCTGCGCCCGCCCCTTGTACGGTTCCTGTCAGTAACTCATCCGGTTATGACTGATGTGCTTCGTAATGTGCCACCGCGTCGGCGGTACGGCCGGCGCCGTACACCCGGAGGAACTCTGCCAGCTCCGGTTGTGTCGGCGCGAGCCGGTCCGCGGCGTCGATGATGTCGCCGGCGGCGGCCACCGAGCGCAGCAGCGACTGGATCTCCCGGACGACGCGACGCACCGTCGTCGATCCGGTCGACGACTGCGTCTGCGTCGTACCGAGCACCGCCCCTCCCGCGCTCTTGCGAATACCCTCCATACGTTCCGCCGCCTCCGCCGCCGAGACGCTGCCGCTCGTGACCTCCGCGGCCAGCTCCTGCAGCGCCTGCACGCGCTGTACCACCGACGGATTGCCGATCTTCGCCCGCTGCCCGCTCATGAGCTGCGACAGCATCGGGGCCGAAATGCCGAGCACGGCGGCCAGCCGTGCCTGGTTCAGGCCGAGATCGTCGATCAGCCGCCGGAACAGCACGCCCAGCGGTTCGCCATACCAGCTTCGCTGTAGTTCTCGTGCGCGTTCGCTGGTGTCCTGCCGTGGAGCTCCCATGCCGTGCGGCCTCCCCAGATGTCCCCGAGTCCAGATTCGCGCTTGCGAACTGCATCCTACGGAGCGGGACCGCGCCCAGACAGACCTCGGCAAGGTGAGATAACCGGGACGCGTTCCACCACGTCCGCGACGGTCTACGCGTGCCAACCGGGGGCGTGCGGCCGGGGCTCAGGCCAGCTCGGGCGGCGGGGTGCGCTCCTCGTCGACGCGGTCCACGCGCTCCAGCTCGCCCCAGACGACGTAGCGGTGCCGGGAGGTGTACATCGGGGTGCACGTGGTGAGCGTGATGTACCGGCCGGGCTCCGACTTCCCGGACTCCTCCGGGATCTTGTCCAGCACGGCGGTGTTGTACTTCGAGGTCTCCGAGAGGACGGCGTACGTCTTGTAGACGAACCAGCGGTCCTTCGTCTCGAAGACGATCGGGTCGCCCTCCTCGATGCGGTGGATGTCGTGGAACTTGGCGCCGTGCCCGTCGCGGTGCGCGGCGAGCGAGAAGTTGCCGCGGCGGTCCCAGGGCATGGCCGACTTCACGGGCTCCGTGTAGTAGCCGGCGACGCCCCTGTTCAGGTCGTCGGTCGCCGTGCCCTCCCGGACGAGGATGTTCTCCTCCATCGCCGGCACGTGCAGGAAGCCGATCCCGCCCTTGAGGTCACCGATGTTCACGGGGCGGGGCTTGCCGTCGTCCGGGGAGTTCTCCCAGGAGTCGCGCAGGTCGTCGGTCATGCGGCCGGCCTCGCGGTTGGCCTGGACGTTGGTCCAGTACAGGGAGTAGACGACGAAGAGGGCCATGAGGACGCCGACGGTGATCAGCACCTCGCCGAAGAGGCTGACGGCCGTGGCGAGGGGACCGCGCCGGCCGCGGGGGTGGGCCGGGGCCTGGGCGGCGGTCTCCGGGGCTTCCGGCGCAGCCTCTTCCGCGGCCTGAGCCGCGGGTCCGCTCTCCCGCTCGTCGTCCGTCGCTGCCACCGCTTCCCCGTTCGTTCCGTCCCGCCGGCCTCCGGCCCGCCCGTACCGCTCAGTCGACGAGCGCGTCGGGCTTGCCCTCGCTGCGCGGACGCTCCTCGACCATCTTGCCCCAGACAATAAGCCGATATTTGGACGTGTACTCAGGCGTGCAGGTCGTTAGTGTGACGTAGCGGCCCGGCTCGGTGAATCCCGACCCCGCGGGCACCGGATCGATGACGTCGGTGTTCGACGGCGAGGTCGACGGGAGCGTGTTGGCCACCTCGTAGATGTAGTAGGTGTCCTTGGTCTCGACGATGATCTCCTCGCCCGGCTCCAGCTTGTTGATGTAGCGGAAGGGCTCGCCGTGCGTGTTGCGGTGCCCGGCGACCGCGAAGTTCCCCTTCTTGTCCCACGGCATCGCCGTGGCGAGGTCGCCCTCCGCGTAGTGGCCGAGAAGGCCGCGGTCGAGGACCTTCTGCTTGTCGATGCCCTGCGCCACCGGACGGTCCACGTTCAGGGACGGGATGTGCATGATGGCGAAGCCCTCGCCGGCCTCGAACGCGCCGGGGTCGCGGGCGTCCTCCTTGCCCGCGCCGTCGCCGCGCTTCCACTGCTCCTCCAGTTGCCTGGCCTCCTGCCGGGACTCGCGGTCGGCGAGGACGTTGGTCCACCAGAGCTGGTACACGACGAAGAGGAGCATCAGCACGCCCAGGGTGATGAACGCCTCGCCGGTGATGCGGCTGATCAGCACGGTGCGCTGCTGCTTCGCGGCGCGGGCGGCCTTGCGTGCGGCCATGCGGGTGCCGAGGGCGCGGGCAACGTTCAGGGACATCGTCTGAACGGTGCGGTCCTCGCGGTCGCCGCGGCCGTCGCTCGGAGGTATGCCGCGACGGCGGGAGGCCGGGCCGGTTCCCCAGGTGAGGCGCTGGTCGGCGCCGGGGTTCGCGGGCTGGTCGGGGGTACGGGCCGTGGCGGGGCCGGGCGCCGTGGCGGGGCCCGGAGCCGTGGCCGGGCCGGGCGCCGGGGGCCGCGCCGGGTCGCGGCGGGGGGTGGCGGCGGGGGCCGGTGCGGGGGCCTGTGCCGGATCGGCCGTCGCGGGGGCGCCGGCGTGGGCGGCGGCGTGGAGGTCGCCCCAGGGGGAGGGGTCGCGGGGGGCCGGAGGGCCGGCGCCGGCGGGGGCGGTGCCCGCGGGGGCGGCGCCCGCCTGGGTGTGACCTCCGGCGTGCCTGCCCTGGGCGGGTGCGGGGTACGGCTGTTGCTGCTCCTCGACGGCGGGCCGGCCGGCGTGGCGGCGCGGGGTGGGCCTGGAAGGAGTGCCGGGGAGCGGGTCGGTGAGGGGGTCGCCGGTGGGGGCGGTGCGGCCGGGAGCGGGTGCCGGGCCGCGTTCGTCGGTCAGCGGGTCCGTCAGCGGGTCGCCCGTCGCCGCCGGGTGGGGGGCGCCCAGGGGGTCGGCGGGGGCCTGGTCGTAGCCGAGGAGCTGCGGGTCGTACGACGCCGGGGGCTGCTGGTCGTACGCGGGGGTGCGCTGCCCGTACGCCGCGGCCGGCGGCGCCTCCGCGTACGGAGACGGTTGCGGGCCGGCGCCGTACGACGCCGTCGGGTACTGCGCCGCGGTCCCCTCCTGCGGCACGGTCGCCGCCGGGTCGGGGCCCGGGGCGGGCGCGTACGTGCCGGGGCCGTGGCCGTCGGCGCGGGGCGGCGGATCGTTTCGCGGGGTGCCCGGCGCGGGGTCCGCCGGGTGTGCGTAGCCGGCGGGGGCGGCGTGGGCGTCGCGGGCGTCCGGCGGGGTGTGGGGGCGGAACCAGCGGGAGACCGCCGAGGTCGGCGACTCGGGGCGGGGCTCCAGGGGCCGCGGCCGCGGGCCGTCGACGGCCGCGGGCTCCTGTCGCGGGACGTGGGGCTGGGGGTACGGACCCTGCGGATACGGGCCCTGCGCGTACGGGTCCTGCGGGTGCCCCGGCCCGGGGCTCCGGCCCTGCGGGCTCTGCTGCTGCGTGAAGCGGCCCGGCGCGTGCTGCTCCGGCTGCGGCCCCGCGTCGGCGCCGGGCGGCGGCGGCAGGGGGTCGCCGCGCAGCGGGTTGCGGTGCGCGTACTCCGGCAGGTGGCCCTGCGCCAGCGGGTCCTGTCCGCCGCCCGCGCCGTAACCGCCCGGCCCCGGCCGCGTGCCGGACCCGGCGCCTGCGCCCGCGCCCGCCGCCCCGGCACCCGGGCCGCGTCGCCTCCTGCCCGTACCGCCCGAACCGCTCGCCCCCGACGTGTCCCGGCGCGGCAGCGGCGGCCGGCCGCCGGACGGCGGGTCCACGGCGTCGCCCGCCGGCCCGCCGTGCGCGCCGTGCGCGCCGCCGTCCGGGGCGCCCGGGTCGGGGTGGCCGGGGTACCGCGCTTCGCGCCCCGGCCCGCGCTCCTCCGCGCGCCCCGGTGCGTTGCCGTCCGGCCGGGTGTCCGTCACCCCGCGGTCCCGGCCGCCCCGGCGCCCGCCGGCGTCAACCCGCCCGCCACCGGCGCCAGACCCGCCGACCGCTCGACGGCCCCGCCGTCGCCGCACTCGGCCAGCCAGTTCGCCAGCATCCGGTGCCCCCACTCCGTCAGCACGGACTCCGGGTGGAACTGCACGCCCTCCACCGGCAGGTCGCGGTGGCGCAACCCCATGACCAGACCGCTGTCCGTCTCCGCCGTGACCGCCAGCTCGTCGGGCAGCGACTCCCGCTCGACGGCCAGCGAGTGGTACCGGGTCGCCGTGAACGGCGACGGCAGCCCGGCGAACACGCCGGCGCCGCCGTGCGTCACCGGCGAGGTCTTGCCGTGCAGCAGCTCGGGCGCCCGGTCGACGACGCCGCCGTACGCGACCGCCATCGACTGCAGCCCGAGGCAGACCCCGAACACCGGCAGCCCGCGGGCCGCGCAGTGCCGCACCATGTCGACGCACACCCCCGCCTGTTCCGGCGTACCGGGCCCGGGGGACAGCAGCACGCCGTCGAACGCGTCGTCCGCGTGCCGCGGCGTCACCTCGTCGTTGCGCAGCACCTCGCACGTGGCGTCGAGCTGGCAGAGGTACTGGACCAGGTTGAAGACGAAGCTGTCGTAGTTGTCCACGACCAGAATGCGCGCGCTCATCGCGGGGCGGCTCCTTCGTCGACGGTGACGTCGTTGAACGGCAGCAGCGGCTCGGCCCAGGGGAACACGTACTGGAAGAGGAGGAAGACGATGCCGAGGACGAGGATGAGCGAGATCAGCGCCCGCACCAGCGCGTTGCCCGGCAGATGCCGCCAGATCCAGCCGTACATGCGTCCCTCTTCGCCGATCTTCGCCGTTGCCTGTGTGTACCCGTAGCCGCTGCCGAATTCGTCCGTACGAGTCACCAGACTAACGACCCGTGCCCCGCGAAGCGGCGGGCTTCCCACGCGCCACCGGCCGGGGGCACGTGGGAGGGGTCACTCCACGGGCCGGGCGTGGTGCAGGTCGACGGTGCCGGAGTAGCCGGGCAGCGACACCGAGTCGTGCGGGTCGACCTCGTAGCCGAGGCCGTACGCCTCCACGTAGCGCAGATAGTTCTGCACCGCGGGCTCGGCGTCCAGGGCGGCCTGGAGGTCCTGCCGGTCGCCCACGGCGGTGATCTTGTACGGGGGCGAGTACACCCTGCCCTGCAGGATCAGGGTGTTGCCGACGCAGCGCACCGCGCTGGTGGAGATCAGCCGCTGGTCCATGACCCGGATGCCCTCCGCGCCGCCCGCCCACAGGGCGTTGACGACGGCCTGGAGGTCCTGCTGGTGCACGACCAGGGTGTCCGGCGTGGGGTCCGGCACGCCGGGGATGAGCGCGGTGGCGTCCGGCGGGGCGTCGGTGAGGGTCACCGTGAGCCCGGCGCCGTCGACCCGGGCGGCCCCGGCCGCGGCCTCCGCCTCCCGGAGTTCCCTGCCGGGGGCGGTGCCGGCGCCGTGGTCGCGCTCGGCGAGGGAGTCGACGTCCTCGCGGAGGGAGGCGTTGCCGCCGTCGAGGCGCTGGTTGGCCCGGTCGCGCTCGTAGATGAGGTCCGTGAGGCGGAGCATGGAGTCGTCGGTGCGCAGGTTGGTGCCCTGCGCGGTGTTGAAGCTCGTCCAGAAGATCAGCCCGGCGAGGCCGAAGGCGGCGAAGGTGAACAGCCGTGCGGGCCTGATACGGGGCCGCCGTGCGGAATTGGTCACCGTACCCTTGTCTCCTTACCCCCCGTGGAAGGACTACGCTAACGGACACGCCCGGGGCAGGAGCCGCCCCCGCGGCTCGGGGCCTCCCCGGCAGGCCCGCAACCGCAGCGTCGACAGGAGAGTCTCTCGTGCCGAAGTCACGGATCCGTAAGAAGGCCGACTTCACCCCGCCGCCGGCGAAGTCGGGTGAGTTCAAGCTGTCCGGCTCCGGCAGGAGCTGGGTGGCGCCGTTGATGCTGGCGTTGTTCGTCATCGGGCTCGCCTGGATCGTGGTGTTCTACGTCACCACGGGAGACCTGCCGCTCGACGCGATCGGCAACTGGAACATCGTGGTCGGCTTCGGCTTCATCCTCGCGGGGTTCGTCGTCTCCACGCAGTGGAAGTAGCCGCCAGGCACCTTCCGGGCCGGCTGCGGCCCGCCGTGGGCAGAGTTATCCACAGGTCATCCACAGCTGTGCAGAAAGCAGAAGATCTGTGGATAACCCCAGTGGCGTTGACGCCGGTCCGACCGCGGTACACCGTCTGGACCAGCGGTGATTCCGCGGCCTGCCAAGGAAAACGCAGGGATGTTCGAAATCGAACGGCTGTCTCCACAGTACGCACAGGATCGCTGACAGCCTGTGGACAACTTCGGGCGTGGCTGCTTGCCCCACACCTCTCAACGCGGCCCGGGCCCGCAGGTTACGTCGCCCGCTAGGTCAGTTGCAGGGTGCGGATCACGACCACCGCGACGATCGCCAGCAGCGCCGCCGAGGCCACCGCCCGCTGCACCGCGATCCGCTTCTCGCGGGGCGCGTGCACGAACCCGTACGCGACGGCCGTGCCGATCGCCAGCCCGCCGAGGTGGCCCTGCCAGGCGATGCCCGACCAGGTGAAGGTGAAGACCAGGTTGATCGCCAGCAGCACCAGCACGGGCCGCATGTCGTAGTTCATCCGGCGCATCAGCACCGCGGTGGCGCCGAAGAGGCCGAAGATGGCGCCGGAGGCGCCGAGCGCGGCGTCGTTGGGCGCGGCGACCAGATAGAACAGCGCGCTGCCGCCGAGGCCGGAGAGCAGATAGAGCGTGACGAACCGCAGCCGGCCGAGTGCGGCCTCCAGCGGCGGCCCGAGGAACCACAGCGCCAGCATGTTCAGCGCGATGTGGGCGACTTCCTCGTGCAGGAAGACGGAGCTCAGCAGCCGGTACCACTGGCCCTCGGCGACGCCCTCGACCGGCCCGCCGAAGGAGAAGACGGCCTGCCCGACGAGCAGCATCGGGTCGCTGACCCGCTCGCCGCCGGAGAGCACGGCGAGGAAGACCGCGAGGTTGAGGCCGAGGATGATCTTGGTGATGAGGCGCGGGTCGGACGCCGTGACGCCGCCCGCGAGCGTGCGGGGCGCGGCGGCGTTCGGCGCGTGGCCCGTACCCGAGCCGCCGCGGACGCACTCGGGGCACTGGAAGCCGACCGACGCACTTATCATGCACTCCGGGCAGATGGGCCGGTCGCAGCGCACGCAGCGCACGCCGGTCTCGCGGTCCGGGTGCCGGTAGCAGCCGGGCAGCCCGCTCTCCCCCGCCGGCTTCTCCGCGCCGCCTCCCGGTGCCTGGTCCATCAGCTACCCGCGTCCCCTCTGGTTCTCGCCCGCCCCGCGCTGCTTCTCCCGCCCGCCCCGCGCTGCTTCTCCCGCCCGCCCCGCCCTGCGGTTCCCGCCCGTCGCCCCACTGCAGGTGGTACGACGGGCGGGGCGCTCAGGTTCCCGGGGTCAGCGCCGTGTGATCTCCACGGACTCGATGACCACGTCCTTCTCGGGGCGGTCGGCCCGCTTCGTCCGGACGGCCGCGATCTCGTCGACGACCTTCTTGCCGGCCTCGTCGGCGACCTCGCCGAAGATGGTGTGCTTGCCGGTCAGCCAGGCGGTCGGCGCCACGGTGATGAAGAACTGCGAGCCGTTGGTGCCGGGTCCCGCGTTCGCCATCGCCAGCAGGTACGGGCGGTCGAAGGCCAGGTCCGGGTGGAACTCGTCACCGAACTCGTAGCCGGGGCCGCCGGTGCCGTTGCCCAGCGGGTCACCGCCCTGGATCATGAAACCGCTGATGACGCGGTGGAACACGGTGCCGTCGTACAGCCGCTCGTGGGACACCTGGCCGGTCGCCGGGTGGGTCCACTCGCGCTCGCCGGTGGCGAGTCCGACGAAGTTCTGCACCGTCTTCGGCGCGTGGTTCGGCAGGAGCTTCACCTCGATGTCGCCGTGGTTCGTCTTCAGGGTGGCGTAGAGCTGCTCGGCCACGATGTGCCTTCCTTACGGATTCATTTGCGTCCCCCGATCCTCGCACGCCCGCCTGGGCGATCCCCAGCCTCCCGCCGGGTTGTGGATGTAACAGAACATGCCGGCCTGGGCGAATCCGGGCATGATCTGAACGCAGGTGAACAGGCGCACAGTGAAACCCGTCCCGTACGAAGGAGAGTTCCGTGACTCGCAAGAACGGCGCGCGCACGGCCACTGACACGGCGAAGCACAGCGTGCAGCAGGCGGCCGAGGCGATGGCCCCGTACGCCGCCTCCGCCCGGAACCAGTGCGCCCACATGGCGCATGAGGCGCGCGAGCGCTTCGGCCCGAAGGTCTCCGACCTGGCGACGAGCGCCCAGGTGGCGTACTGCGCCCACCTGGAGCCCCGGGTACGGAAGGTGCGCCGGGCGGTGCCCGGCGAACTGGACAGGACCGCCGCCGACGCGGCCCGCCGGGCGCGCGACGCGGCGGCGTACGCCGCCCCCCGCATCGTGGGCGCCGCCGCGGCGACGAAGGCCGCGGCGGTCGCGACGAAGGCAGCCGCGGGCCCCGCGACCCGGCAGGCCGCCGCCCGCGGCACCGCGGCGCTGTCGGCGCTGAAGGGCGAGGTGAGCCCGGCGGAGATCGACGAACTGGCGCGCAAGCGGCACCGCCGCGAGGTCGTCGGCCGTACGGCCAAGGGCACCGTCGTCGCCGGCGCCCTCGGCGCCGGGGCGCTCGTCGCCTGGCGCTGGTGGGACCGCCAGGTCAACCCGGACTGGATGGTCGAACCCACGGACGCCACCGAACCCGGCACCGACGCCTCCACCACGCGGATCGTCGACGACACCGAGTACATGGACCGCGAGACCCGCATCGACCGCGCCGACGCCGGCCAGGACCCGGACGCCCAGGCCCGGCAGGCGGCCTCGGACATGGACGCCGAGGGCGGCGGCACGGCCCGCTCGGAGGCGGGCGAAGCGACGGACACGGGCCGCGCGTACGACGAACGCGAGAACGACCGCTGAGCGCCCGTCCCGTACGAGAACCGGCGAGAGCCCCGAGGGGCCGGGAGAAACCGGCCCCGCGGGGCTCTGCCGAAGGGTGTGGAGCCTAGGAGAGTCGAACTCCTGACATCTGCCATGCAAAGACAGCGCTCTACCAACTGAGCTAAGGCCCCGAAGCGGCCCCCAGCCTACCCGCTCGGCGGGGGCGCTCGCATCGCGGTGATCCGCGCGGCCGGGAGCCGGCCCGGGACAGCTCCTAGTCCTCCTCGCCCGGCCGTGTGACCAGGTTCACGGTGTCGCCCGGCTGCACCTCGGTCCCCGGCGCCGGGTCGTGCGCGACGACGATCGCGGCGTCGTCCGAGGGGGCGCCCGGCAGGAACCCGACGACCAGGCCCATGCCCTCCAACTGCGCCTTCGCGTCCGCGACGGTCTTGTTGACCAGGTCCGACGGCACCGTCAGCGCTTCCAGCTCCGTGGCCACCGTCAGGGTGACCGTGTCGCCCTCCGAGGCCGCCGTGCCGGCCTCCGGGGTCTGCGCGATGACCGTCTCCGGGGCGGCGTCCGCCGTCTGCTGGTCCGTGCGCTGGACCACGAAGCCCTGGCCCTCCAGGGTCGCCTTCGCGTCCTCGTACGCCAGGCCGTCGACCTTCGGGACGTTGATCACCGCCGGCTCGGTCTCCTCCGGCGCGACGGCGACGGTGAGGGTGACGAGGGAGCCCTTCGCGGCCTTGCTGTCGCCCGACGGGTCCTGGTCCAGGACCTCGCCCTCCGGCTCGCTCGACTCCTGCTCCTCCTGGTCGACGTCGAAGCCCGCCTCCCGCAGGGTGTCCTCGGCCTCGTCGGCGCTCAGGCCCTCGACGTCCGGGACGGTGACCTTCTCCGCGCCCGAGCCCTTGGAGACGACCGCGCTGACGGTCTCGCCGCGCTCGACCTCCTCGCCGGCCGCGGGGTTGGTGCTGCACACCGTGCCCTTGGGCTGGTCGCAGCGCTCCTCGCCCTCCTTGGTCAGGGTGAGCTTGAGGTTGCTCATGTCGTTCTGGGCGTCCGCGAACCTCTCGCCGACGACGTCCGGCACCTCGACCGGGTCGGCTCCCTGGTCGCCGAAGATGGACTTGCCGATGAAGATGGCGCCGACGAGGACCAGGATGCCGGCGAGGATCAGCAGCACCGTTGACGTGGCGCCGCTGCGCTTCTGCTGCCGGCGGCGGCCCGGGCCGCGGTCGTCGTAGCCCATGCCGCCGTCGTCGTCCCGCGCGGGCGGCAGCATCGTGGTGCCGTAGCCGTTCTGCGGGGCCATCGCGGTGGTCGGGGTGTCGCCGGGGAAGCCGGCGGCGCCCATCGCGGCGGTCGCGGCGACGGGCAGGCCCTCCAGCGCGGCGTCGATGTCGGCGCGCATCTCGTCGGCGCTCTGGTACCGGTAGTCCGGGTCCTTGACGAGCGCCTTCATCACGATGGCGTCCATCTCGGGCGTGACCTCGGGGTCGAACGTGCTCGGCGGCTGCGCCTCCTCGCGCACGTGCTGGTACGCCACCGCCACCGGGGAGTCGCCGACGAACGGCGGCCGGCCGGTCAACAGCTCGTACAGCAGGCAGCCCGTCGAGTACAGGTCCGAGCGCGCGTCGACCTGCTCGCCCTTGGCCTGCTCGGGGGAGAGGTACTGCGCGGTGCCGATGACCGCGGCGGTCTGCGTCATCGTCATGCCGGAGTCGCCCATCGCGCGGGCGATGCCGAAGTCCATGACCTTGACCTGGCCGGTGCGCGTCAGCATGACGTTCGCCGGCTTGATGTCGCGGTGGACGATGCCGCTGCGGTGCGAGTACTCCAGGGCCTGGAGGATGCCGGTGCACATCTCCAGCGTCCGCTCGGGCAGCAGCTTGCGCCCGGAGTGCAGCAGCTCGCGCAGCGTGGAGCCGTCGACGTACTCCATCACGATGTACGGGATGGAGACGCCGTCGATGTAGTCCTCGCCGGTGTCGTAGACGGCGACGATGGCGGGGTGGTTCAGGGACGCGGCGGACTGGGCCTCGCGGCGGAAGCGGGCCTGGAACGAGGGGTCGCGGGCCATGTCGGCGCGCAGTGTCTTGACCGCGACCGTACGGCCGAGGCGGGTGTCGTGGGCGAGGTACACCTCGGCCATGCCGCCGCGGCCGAGCACCTGGCCCAGCTCGTACCGCCCGCCGAGGCGACGCGGCTCTTCCATAGCTTTCTCCCAGCCCTCTTCCGTTCCTGCTCCCGTGCCGAAGTGGCGCGTCGGCACGGGGTGTCCGGCTCGTGCTGCTCGGCATACCGTACCGGGCGCGGATGACACCGTTCGGGCCGGACCGTCAGCCGATATCCGACCGGTATCCGACCGCTATCGGGTGACGCCGCGGACCCGCTCCGCGGTTCCCCTCATGCGGTCACTTTCCCGGCACTCCCCCCGGGTGACACCCCCGCTGCTCCACTCCTCGCCCCTTCGTTCCGGCCCGAAGCCGGGCTGGAGCTGCCTACCGCTCCAGCCCGGCTTCCATGACGCTCTTGGCGATCGGCGCCGCGACGCCGCCGCCGGAGATGTCGTCGCGGTTCGCGCTCGCGTCCTCGACGACGACGGCGACGGCGATCTGCTTGTCGGTGTCGGGGTCCTTGGCGTACGAGATGAACCAGGCGTACGGCAGGTCACGGTTGTCGATGCCGTGCTGCGCGGTACCCGTCTTGCCGCCGACCGTGGCCCCGTCGATCCTGGCGTTGGAGCCCGTGCCCTCGTTGACCACGGTCTCCATCATCTGCTGCATCTTCTGCGCGTTCTCCCCGGACAGCGGCTCGCTGAGCGTCTCCGACTGCGTCACCTCGATGTCGTTGAGGTTCGGCGCGACCAGCTTCTCGACCATGTACGGCTTCATCAGCTCGCCGTCGTTGGCGACGGCCGAGGCGACCATCGCCATCTGCAGCGGCGTCGCGCGGTTGGACGCCTGGCCGATGCCGCCCATGGCGTTCTGCGGGCGGTCCATCTCCGGGTAGACGCTCTCGGCGGCGCGGACCGGGGTGTCCAGCTCGGGGTTGCCGAAGCCGAACTTCTCCGACATGTCGATCATGCCCTCGTTGCCGATCTTGTCGCTGATCATCGCGTAGACGGAGTTGCAGGACCACTGCAGCGCCTCGCGCAGGGTGGCGTCCTCGCACACGCCCGTGACCTCGTTGCCCAGGGTGTTGGTCGACAGCGGCAGCTTGTACGTCTCGGGGGCGCCGGTCGGCTCGTCCATGTCGTACTCGCCGCTCTCCAGCGCCGCCGCGGCGGTGACGACCTTGAAGGTGGAGCCGGGCGGGTACGTCTCGCGCAGCGCCCGGTTGAGCATCGGCTTGTCCTTGTCCTCGTTGAGCGACTTCCAGTTCTTGGCGTCCTCGGTGGAGTTGCCGGCGAACGAGGACGGGTCGTAACTGGGGCTGGTGGCCAGGCCGAGGATGGCGCCGGTCTTCGGGTCGATGGCGGCGACGGCGCCCTTGCGGTCGCCCAGGCCCTCGAACGCGGCCTGCTGCACGTTCGCGTCGAGCGTGGTGACGACGTTGCCGCCCTTCTTGTCCTTGCCGGTGATCATGTCGATCGTGCGGTTGAAGAACAGCCGGTCGTCGTTGCCGGTGAGGATGCCGTCGTTGAGCGCCTCCAACTGGTTGGCGCCGAACGCCTGGGAGGCGTAGCCCGTGACGGGGGCCCAGAGGGGGCCGTCCTTGTAGGTGCGCTTGTACTTGAAGTCGCTGCCCGAGGTCTCGGTCGAGCCCGTGATGGCCTTGTCGCCGACGATGATGTTGCCGCGGGGGTGGGCGTAGCGCTCGATGGCCACACGCCGGTTGTCCTCGTGGGTGCGCAGCTCGTCGGCCTCGACGAACTGGATCCAGTTGACCCGGACCAGCAGGGCTATCACCAGCAGGCCGCAGAAGACGGCGACGCGGCGGAGCGGCTTGTTCATGTGCGTACCACCTGGGTCATCTCGGCGTCGGGTGACGGCGCGGGCGCCGGCGCGGGCCTGCGTGCGGTGTCGCTGATGCGCAGCAGGATCGCTATCAGGGCCCAGTTGGCGATGACCGAGGAGCCTCCCTGGGCGAGGAACGGCATCGTCATACCGGTCAGCGGGATGAGCGCGGTGACGCCGCCGGCGACGACGAAGCACTGCAGGGCGAACGCCCCGGACAGGCCCACCGCGAGCAGCTTGCCGAACGGGTCGCGGGCCGCGAGGGCCGTGCGCATGCCGCGTTCGATGAGGAGTCCGTAGAGGACCACGATCGCCATGAGGCCGGTCAGGCCCAGCTCCTCGCCGACCGTGGCCAGGATGTAGTCGCTCTTGGTGGCGATGCCGCCGATGAGGCGGGAGTAGCCCTGGCCGAGGCCGGCGCCGAAGAGGCCGCCGGAGCCGAAGGAGTACATCGCCTGGGCGGTCTCGGTCACGCCGTCGTTGATCGGGCTGCGCGCCAGCGGGTCGAGCCAGTTGTCGACGCGGTCGCCGATGTGGCTGTTGACGGAGGCCACGCTGACCGCGCCGAGCGCGGACAGCAGCAGGCCGAAGACGATCCAGCTCGTGCGCTCCGTGGCCACGTAGAGCATGATCACGAACAGGCCGAAGAAGAGCAGCGAGGTGCCGAGGTCGGTCTCGAAGACCAGGATCATCAGGCTGAGACCCCAGATCACCAGGATCGGGCCGAGGTCGCGGCCGCGCGGCAGGTACAGGCCCATGAAGCGGCGGCTGGCCAGGGCCAGGGCGTCCCGCTTGACCATGAGGTAGCCGGCGAAGAAGACCGCGATGACGATCTTCGCGAACTCGCCGGGCTGCAGCGAGCCGAGGCCCGGGATGCTGACCCAGATGCGGGCGCCGTTCACCTCGGCGCCCAGGCCGGGCACCATCGGCATGATCAGCAGGGCCAGCGCCGCGGCCATGGAGATGTACGTGTACCGCTGCAGGACCCGGTGGTCCTTGAGGAAGAGCAGCACGACGACGAAGAGCCCGACGCCGACCGCGGACCACATGAGC
Source organism: Streptomyces sp. WMMC500 (assembly GCF_027497195.1). Classification (NCBI taxonomy): domain Bacteria; kingdom Bacillati; phylum Actinomycetota; class Actinomycetes; order Kitasatosporales; family Streptomycetaceae; genus Streptomyces; species Streptomyces sp. WMMC500. The sequence goes on along the minus strand of NZ_CP114905.1, from coordinate 4,566,313 downwards.
TGGCCGGGCGCCATCGGGCCGCCGAGCGCGTCGGTGGTCAGCGACGGCTCCTGGTCGAGGCGCCAGATCAGCACCAGGCCCAGGCCGTTGAGGAGCGTGGCGATCGGCAGCAGCAGCGGGTCGGAGTACGGGGCGAACTTCCGCACCACCAGGTGCGCGACGGCGGCCAGACAGCCGAGCCCCGCCGCGTAGCCGAGGACGCCGGCGGGGACCGAGTCCTCCTTGGCCAGGCCCACGTTGACGTACGCGAAGACCGGGATCAGCACGGCGAAGACGAGCATCGCCAGCTCGGTGTTGCGCCGGCTGGGCGCGGCCACCGAGCTGATGGTGCTGGTGTGGCTGCTGCTCATGTACGGTCCGCCCCCCAACGGGTTATTGCTTCGGACACTGCCTCGCCAGTTTCTGCTCTTCCTCGGTCAACGAGGCTCCGGGCGTCGGCGTCTCGGGCTTCTCGTCCCCCGCCGCGCCGGGGTCGTCGCCCTGCTTGCCGGGGTCCTGCCCGTCGGGGTTCTGCTTCTCCTGCTCCTGCTGCCGCCGCTCCTCCTCCTGCGCGCGGTCGTCGGCGGCCTCGGTCTCCGCGACCGTACGGCAGACGTCGGCCTGCTCCTGCAGGTCGGCGACCTTCGCCTGGGCGTCGCCGAGGCTCTCCTCGGCGATGTTGTCCTCGACGCGCTTCTGCTGGTAGGTCGGGAGGTACTTCAGCTCGATGTCCGGGTGGTCCTGGTGGACCGAGGACAGGCTCATCCAGGCCAGCTTCTGGTCGATGCCCTGGTACACGGCGACGTGGTCGTCCTTGGTGCCCACGTAGTACTGCGACTGCGTCCAGTCGTACGCCTTGTAGCCGCCGAACCCCAGCCCGCCGAGGACCACGGCGAGCAGCAGCCCGCGCTTGAGCCACTTGAAGCGGGGCGGGGCCTTGATGAAGTCCTCGTCGTTGTACGAGAGCCCGTACGGGTCGACGCCGTCCTCCGCCGGGCCGAAGCCGCCGGCCTGCGGCGGCGTGGGCCGGCCGAGGCCCGCGGCGCGGGCGGCCGGTGTCTGCATGCCGGCGGTGTCGATCTGGTGCTGGTTCTCGGCGACGGCGCCGACGACCAGGGGCGCGTCGTTGAGCCGGCCGGCCATGGTGTCGTCGTCGGCGGCGTCCAGGACGTCGGCAATGATGACGGTGATGTTGTCCGGGCCGCCGCCGCGCAGCGCGAGCTCGATCAGCTCCTGCACGGTCTCCTGCGGCCCGGCGTAGCCGGCGAGGGTGTTCTCCATCGTCTCGTGGCTGACCACGGAGGACAGGCCGTCGGAGCAGACCAGGTAGCGGTCGCCGGCGCGCACCTCGCGGATGGACAGGTCGGGCTCGACCTGGTCGCCGCTGCCCAGCGCGCGCATCAGCAGCGAGCGCTGCGGGTGGGTGGTGGCCTCCTCCTCGGTGATGCGGTTCTCGTCGACGAGCCGCTGCACCCAGGTGTGGTCCTTGGTGATCTGCGTCAGCGCGCCGTCGCGCAGCAGGTACGCGCGGGAGTCGCCGACGTGTACCAGGCCCAGGCGCTGGCCCGTCCACAGCAGGGCCGTGAGCGTGGTGCCCATGCCCTCCAGGCGCGGGTCGTCCTCGACCATGCGGCGCAGCCGGTCGTTGGCGTGCTCCACGGTGGTGCCGAGCGCGGTGAGCAGGTCGGAGCCGGGGACGTCCTCGTCCAGGGCGACCATGACGGAGATGACCTCGGAGCTGGCGACCTCGCCGGCGGCCTGGCCGCCCATGCCGTCGGCGATGGCGAGCAGCCGGGGGCCGGCGTAGCCGGAGTCCTCGTTGTGGTCACGGATCATGCCCTCGTGCGACCCGGCGGCGAAGCGCAGAGAGAGGCTCATGCGCACCTCGCCGGTCGGCTCCGGGTACATCCGCATGGTGCCCGCCCTCCGGTCATGGTCTTCTACTTCCGCAGCTCGATGACGGTCTTGCCGATCCGGATCGGTGCGCCGGGCGGGATCGGCACCGGCGTGGTGAGCCGGGTCCGGTCGAGGTAGGTGCCGTTGGTGGAACCGAGGTCCTCCACGATCCAGCGCCCGTCACGGTCCGGGTAGATCCTGGCATGCCGCGAGGAGGCGTAGTCGTCGTCCAGCACGATTGTCGAATCGTGGGCCCGTCCCAGGGTGATGGTCTGCCCCTGCAGGGTGACGGTCGTGCCGGTGAGCGACCCCTCGGTGACCACGAGTTTGGTCGGCGCCCCGCGCTGGGCCCGGCCCCCGCGGCGGCCGCCCCGGGCCTCCTGCGGCGGCGGCTGGGGCCGGGACGACGGGCGGTCCTGGACGGCCGCGGCCCGCCGGGTGACCCGGGTGCCGAACAGGTCGCTGCGGATGACCTGTACGGCGACGATGACGAACAGCCACAGTACGGCGAGGAAACCCAGCCGCATGACCGTCAGGGTCAGCTCTGACATCGGCCCCGCTTCACCCTTCGGCTTGCCGGTAGAGGACGGTGGTACTGCCCACGCGGATGCGTGAGCCGTCGCGGAGCGTAGCGCGCTGGGTGTGCTGGTCGTCCACCACGATGCCGTTCGTGGACCCGAGATCCTGCACGAACGCGCCGCCGTCGAAGGTACGGATCTCCGCGTGCCGGCGCGAGACGCCGGGGTCGTCGATCCGTACGTCCGCTTCCGTGCTGCGCCCGAGGACCAGCGACTGCCTGGTCATCTGGTGACGTACGCCGTTGATCTCCAGCCAGTGGCGCAGCCGGCGCGCGCCGCCCGCGGGGGGGACGCCGGGCGGCCCGGGCGGCGGGGCCGCGGGCATCGGCGGCGGCTGGTGCTGCGGGGGGCGGCCGTAGGCGGCGTAGTCGCTCGGCTGCGAGCCGTAGCTCCCGGGTCCCGCGGGGGCGGGCGGTCCGGGGGGCGCGGCGGGCGCGCCGCCGGGCCGGCCCCGCGCGGGCGCCTGGGAGTGGCTGCCGGCCAGGGTGCGGCTGCGGATCCGGTAGAGGCCGGTGTCGAGGTCCTCCGCCTTCTCCAGATGCACCTTTATGGGGCCCATGAAGGTGTAGCGCTGCTGCTGCGCGTAGTCGCGGACCATGGCGGCCAGCTCCTCGCCGAGCTGGCCGGAGTAGGGAGCGAGCCGGTCGTAGTCGGGCGCGCTCAGCTCCACGATGAAGTCGTTGGGCACGACCGTACGCTCACGGTTCCAGATGGTGGCGTTGTTGTCGCACTCGCGCTGCAGGGCGCCGGCGATCTCCACCGGCTGCACCTCGGACTTGAACACCTTGGCGAAGGTGCCGTTGACGAGACCCTCCAGACGCTGCTCGAAGCGCTTGAGTACTCCCACGGGGCACCTCCTCTCCTACGGGCCTTTCCCGCCGGGCCCTCGAACATGCTGCTCGAAACTGCACGCTGATCGTATCCACGCGCGGGGGAATGGAGTGGTTCCCGGTCCCCACCGCCGGTACGCGGTGTCCTCTCTCACACCCCTCTCGCACCTGTACGGCCGACCTCCGGCCGGCCGTCCGGCTCTGCTCCGCCACCGTCCGCCCAGGCGTCCACTGGGATGGTACGGGCGGCTCCTCCCAGTGTCCCGCACCACCGGCCCCGAGCGGCCGGGGTGCGGGCAAATCGGATGTGATTCGGGTCCGAACTGCGTGCTAGGCTTCCTGACGTCAGCACGACGCCGGGGCGGGCCTGTGGCCGCGCACGGCACACCCTTTGCGCGGGTGGCGGAATAGGCAGACGCGCTGGATTCAGGTTCCAGTGTCCGAAAGGACGTGGGGGTTCAACTCCCCCCTCGCGCACACGGAAGCACCGACGGAAGGTGCCCGACCCCGGGGACGCAGATCACCGGACCGGGCACCTTCCGTCGTTTCGTCGCCGTACGCTGGCGGGGACCGGTGGGCCGCCGGAGGGCGGCCCGGGTCTGGTTTCACGTGAAACGCCCGGACGGCGTAACGCGCCGCCCGGGGGGTTCCGGGGCGATCGGCGAAGGTGGTAGACCCGAGGGCACGAGGTCCGATTCGTCGCCGTACGCTGGCGGGAACCGGGGTCCCGGGGTGCTCGTTGCACCGATGGGTGCCGCGGTCGGCCGGGCCCAGCAATGTTCGTCAAGCGGCGCGGCCCGCGCCGGATTGGGGCAGGGTAAGTCATGGGTGTCAGCCTCGCTAAGGGTGGAAACGTCTCGCTGACGAAGGAGGCGCCGGGTCTCACGGCCGTCATCGTCGGTCTCGGCTGGGACGTGCGCACCACCACCGGCTCGGACTTCGACCTCGACGCCAGCGCTCTGCTGCTCGGCGCCGACGGGAAGGTCCTCTCGGACCAGCACTTCATCTTCTTCAACAACCTCAAGAGCCCCGACGGCTCCGTCGAGCACACCGGTGACAACCTCACCGGTGAGGGCGAGGGTGACGACGAGCAGGTGAAGGTGAACCTCGCGGGCGTGCCCGCCGAGATCGAGAAGATCAGCTTCCCGGTGTCGATCTACGAGGCGGAGAGCCGCCAGCAGAGCTTCGGCCAGGTGCGCAACGCGTTCATCCGCGTCGTCAACCAGGCCGACAACAACGAGATCGCCCGCTACGACCTCAGCGAGGACGCCTCGACCGAGACCGCCATGGTCTTCGGCGAGCTGTACCGCAACGGGGCCGAGTGGAAGTTCCGTGCCGTGGGCCAGGGCTACGCCTCGGGGCTGCGCGGCATCGCGCAGGACTTCGGCGTCAATGTCTGAGTCACCGACTGCGGCACCACTGAGCACCACTGAAGCAAGGTCTCAGCCGGTAACGGCTTCCTGAGGCGGTGGACCCGCGGGCCCTCGGGCCCGCGGGTTCCGCATGTGGCGGGCCCCTCCCTGCGGATCCCGTGCGGATCCCTGCGGATCCACGCGGAACCGGCCCTCCCGCCCCGCGGGCCACCCCGTACGCTGGCGGGGTGACGGAACCCGCGGAACCCGACGAGCAGACGCCTCCCGATGACCGGCACGCGCGCGCCGACGGGTCCGCCGACGGCGGTGAGCACCCCGCGGGCGCGACGGACGCCGACACCGGCGCCGAGCGGCTGGAGCGTGCCGTACGGGCCGCCGAGCAGGCGCTCATCGAGTTCGAGGTGGCCGTCGAGACGTTCCGTATCGAGGTCGACAACTTCTCCCGCCTGCACCACCAGCGCCTCGGCCCCATGTACAGCCGCCTCGACGAGCTGGACGCCCTCATCGCCGAGGCCCGGGCCGAGCAGACCGGCGACCCGGAGGACAAGCGCCGGGCCGACGAGGCGCGGGCGCTGGTGATGCCGATGCCCGGCGTCGAGGAGCTGTTCGGCGGCTGGCTCGACTCCGACGGGCTCTCGCCGGAGGCCGCCGACATGCTCACCGGCCGGCCGGTGTCGCCGCCGCCGCGGGTGCGGCCGAGCGAGGAGGCCCGCCGGCTCTACCGCGAACTGGCCCGCATGGCCCACCCCGACCTCGCCCAGGACGCGCACGAGTCGGACCGGCGCAGCGCGTTCATCGCCCGCGTCAACACCGCGTACGCCTCGGGGGACGTCGAGGCGCTGATCGCGCTCAAGGCGGAGTGGGAGGCCGGGCCCGCGCCCGAGGAGCCCCGGCGCAGCCGCGCCGAGGAGCTGTACGCGCGGCTGGAGTGGCTGGCGCAGCGCAAGGAGCTGCTGGTGTCGGTCGCGAAGCAGTTGGAGGAGGGCGCCATCGGGCAGATGCTGAAGCTGGCGCCCGACGACCCCGACCGGCTGCTGGAGGAGATCGCCGAGGAGCTGCTGGCGCGGGTGGCGGAGAAGGAAGCGACGCTCGCGGAGCTGGCCCGCGGCTGAGGCGGGCACCGGCGGCGCCGCCCACGGCGCCCGGGCGGCGGTCCGGTAGCGTCGGGGGCATGAGCTTTGGTCACGTACCCACGGTCGCGGTCGACGAGCTGGCGGAGGCCGACTTCCTGCTGGACGTCCGCGAGGACGACGAGTGGCAGGCCGGCCACGCCGAGGGCGCCCTGCACGTCCCGATGAGCCAGTTCGCCGCGCGCTACGGCGAGGTGACCGAGGCGGCGCCGCAGGACGCCCGGATCAACGTGATCTGCCGCTCCGGCGGGCGCTCGGCGCAGGTGGCGATGTACCTCGTGCAGCAGGGGATGGACGCCGCCAACGTCGCCGGGGGCATGGAGGCGTGGGCCGCCGCCGGGCGGCCGGTCGTGGACGACAAGGGCGCGGAGGGGCACGTGCTCTGACCCCGCGGCGGCCCGCCCCGGGTCAGCGGTCGAAGTCCAGCTCCACCTGCTCCGTCACCGGGTGCGACTGGCAGGCCAGCACGTACCCGGCGGCCAGCTCGTCCGGCTCCAGCGCGTAGCTGCGGTCCATCCGGACCTTGCCGCGGACCAGGAACGCCCGGCACGTACCGCAGACGCCGCCCTTGCAGGCGTACGGGGCGTCCGGGCGGGCCCGCAGCACCGCGTCGAGGAGCTTCTCGCCCGGGCGCAGCGGCCAACTGCCGGAGCGGCCGGCGAGGGTGGCGGTCAGCGTGCTGTGCTCGGGCGAGGGGCCGGCGGGCTCGGGGGCCGGCGCGTCGTCGACGTGGAAGATCTCCTCGTGGATCCGGCGGCGGGGCACGCCGAGGGCGCGCAGCCCGCGCTCCGCCTGCTGGATGAGGCCGAAGGGCCCGCACAGGAACCAGCCCTCGACGTCCGCCACCGGCAGAAGTGCGGGCAGCAGCTCCGCCAGCCGCGCCGCGTCCAGCCGCCCGGCGGGCAGCCCGGCCTGCTGCTCCTCGCGACTGAGCGACTGCACCACCTGCAGCCGGTCGGGATAGCGGTCCTTGAGGTCGGCGACCTCCTCCAGGAACATCGCGGAGTCGGTGGACCGGTCGCTGCGCACGAGGCAGAAGCGGGCCCGCGGGTCGCGGCCGAGGAGGGTCGCGGCGATCGACAGCACGGGCGTGATGCCGCTGCCGCCGACCACCGCGCCGTAGCGCCCGCCGGGGACGGCGGCGCCGCGCAGCCCGAAGCGGCCGGCGGGGGTGAGCACCGGCAGGGTCTCCCCCGGCGCGAGCCGCCTGTTGACGTACGGCGAGCAGGCGCCGTCGGCGACCTCGCGGACGCCGACGGTGAGCTCGGCGGGCCCGGGGTCCTCGGGGGAGCAGATCGAGTACGTCCGACGGTCGCTGGCGCCGCCGTCGGTGCCGGTGGGGATCCGCAGGGCGACGTGCTGCCCGGCGCGGAAGCCGTACGCGGCGCGCAGCTCGGGCGGCACGGCGAAGGTGACGGCGACGGCGTCGTCGGTGAGCCGGCGGATGTCGGCGACCTTGAGGTCGTGGAAGACGGCGTGCCCCCGGGGTGCGGCGGCGGAGGTCACGTCAGCTCCTTGAAGTGGTCGAAGGGCTCCAGGCAGGCGGTGCAGCGGCGCAGGGCCTTGCACGCGGTGGAGGAGAACGGCGACAGCAGCGCGGTCTCGGCGGAGCCGCAGCGGGGACAGCGCACGGGACCGCCTGCGGCGGGCGCGGCGGGTTCGGGGGGCTCGGCGGGTTCGGGGGCGACGGTGACGGACGGCCGGGTCGGGCTGGCGGGTGCGGTGGCGGGCGGTGTGGTCGGGTCCGCGGCTCGGTCGGCGGCGGCGTCCTCGGCTCCGGGCGACGTCGTCGCCGGGGTGCGGCGGGGGCTCAGGGTGACCGGGACCGGGCCGGTGCCGCGGGTCGTACGGGGCGGGGCGATGCCCGACTCCGCGAGCTTGCGGCGGCCTTCGGGGGTGATGTCGTCCGTCGTCCACGGCGGCGCCAGCACGCGCCGTACCCGCACCTCCGCCATCCCGCCGCGCTCGCGCAGCACCCGCTCGATGTCCTCGGCCATGGACTCCACGGCCGGGCATCCCGTGTACGTCGGGGTCAGCTCGACCTCCACCGCCGCCGCCCCGGTCGTGCGCACTCCGCGGACGACGCCCAGCTCGGCGAGCGTCAGCATCGGCAGCTCCGGGTCCGGCACGCCGCCGGCCAGCTCCCGCAGCCACTCCTCCAACGGCGTCCGCGCCGACGGGTCCGCGGCGAGGGCCGAGTCCGGGTCCGGGTCCGTCACCATGACGCCCCCGGGTGGCTGCGGTGCAGGTGCTGCATCTCCGCGAGCATCCGCCCGAACGGCTCCGTGTGCACGCCCTCGCGGCCGGCGCCGGCCGACCAGACCGTGCCGCGCGGGCCCTCGGGCAGCGCGAGCGTGGCGCGCTCCAGCACGCCGCCCACGGTCTCCAGCCACGCCGCCTCCAGCCCGGCCCAGTCCACCGCCAGCCCGTCGACGGGCCGGAACAGCTCGCCCGTGTACCGCCAGAGGGCGTCCAGGCCGGCGCGTATCCGGGCGTGCGAGGTCTCGGTGCCGTCGCCGAGGCGCAGGGTCCACTGCTCGGCGTGGTCGCGGTGGTACGCGACCTCCTTGACCGCCTTCGCCGCGAGCGGCGCCAGCGGCGAGGACCCGTCGCCCGCGGCCACCTGCCCGTACAGCAGCTCCTGGTAGACGGAGAAGTACAACTGGCGGGCGATCGTGTGCGCGAAGTCGCCGTTCGGCTGCTCGACCAACTGGACGTTGCGGAAGGCGCGTTCCTCGCGGAGGAACGCCAGCTCGTCCTCGTCGCCGACGAGGGACAGCAGCGTGCGCGCCTGGCCGAGCAGGTCGAGCGCGATGTTCGCGAGGGCGACCTCCTCCTCCAGGACCGGCGCGTGGCCGGTCCACTCCGCGAGCCGGTGGGAGAGCACGAGCGCGTCGTCCCCCAGTGCCAGCGCCGCCGCCGCGGCCGGGTCGGCGGCGCTCCCCGCGGGAGCGGTCCGGTCCGGGGCGGCGCTCACAGGTTCCGCACCCCCTCCGGCAGCTCGTAGAACGTGGGGTGGCGGTACGGCTTGTCGGCGGCGGGCGCGAAGAACGGGTCCTTCTCGTCGGGCGAGGAGGCCGTGACCGCCGCGGACGGCACGACCCACACCGAGACACCCTCCTGGCGCCGGGTGTAGAGATCGCGGGCGTTGCGCAGGGCCATGGCGGCGTCCGGGGCGTGCAGCGAGCCGGCGTGCACGTGCGACAGGCCGCGCCTGCTGCGCACGAACACCTCCCACAGCGGCCAGTCCCCGGCCGCGGCACCCGGGCCGCCGGTCCGGGCCTCCTCGCCGCCCGTACGCTCCGCGCCCGCGCCCCGCTCCGCGCCCGCGGCAGCGGCGCTCACGCGGCGGCCTCCCCGGGCGCCGCGGCCTCGAGCGTCCGCTTCGCGGCGTACGCCGCCGCGGCGTCGCGCACCCACGCGCCGTCCTCGTGCGCCCGGCGCCGGCGGCCGATCCGCTCCTCGTTGCACGGCCCGTTCCCCCGGAGCACCTCCTTGAACTCCGCCCAGTCGATGGCGCCGAAGTCGTGCTGCCCCCGCTCCTCGTTCCACTTGAGGTCGGGGTCCGGGAGCGTCAGGCCCAGGATCTCGGCCTGCGGCACGCAGATGTCGACGAAGCGCTGGCGCAGCTCGTCGTTCGAGTGCCGCTTGATCTTCCAGGCCATGGACTGCGCCGAGTGCGCCGACTCGTCGTCGGGCGGGCCGAACATCATCAGCGACGGCCACCACCAGCGGTCGACGGCGTCCTGCGCCATCGCGTGCTGCTCGGGCGTGCCGTGCGCGAGGGTGTGCAGCAGCTCGTACCCCTGGCGCTGGTGGAAGGACTCCTCCTTGCAGATGCGGACCATCGCGCGCGCGTACGGCCCGTAGGAGCAGCGGCACAGCGGCACCTGGTTGATGATCGCGGCGCCGTCCACGAGCCAGCCGATGGCGCCGACGTCGGCCCAGGTGAGCGTCGGATAGTTGAAGATCGAGGAGTACTTCTGGCGGCCCGCGTGCAGCTTGTCCAGCAGCTCGTCCCGGCCGGTGCCCAGGGTCTCGGCGGCGCTGTAGAGATACAGGCCGTGGCCCGCCTCGTCCTGCACCTTGGCCAGCAGGATCGCCTTGCGGCGCAGCGAGGGGGCGCGGGTCAGCCAGTTCGCCTCCGGCTGCATGCCGATGATCTCGGAGTGGGCGTGCTGGGCGATCTGGCGCACGAGCGTCCTGCGGTAGGCGTCGGGCATCCAGTCGCGCGGCTCGATGCGCTCGTCCGCGGCGATCTTCGCCTCGAACGCGGCCTCGGCCTGCGGCGCGGCTCCGGGCGCCCCCGCGCCCGTACGCGGTGCGGAGCCCGGCGCGGCTCCGGACCGGCTGCCTCTTTCGGTGATCGTCTCCGGCATCTCGGCTCCCAGCCCTCCCTACCGACCGATCGTTCGGTTCCATGCTCCTTGCCTGGCCTTACCCTGTCAAGGTCGGTTTCTGCCCCCGCACGCTGCGCGCAGGCGGTCCGGGTGGGTAGCGTGCCGGTCCTAAGGACCGGAGGAGACGGGAGCCCGGGGGTTATGGAATCGCGCCAGCCGGAGGAAAGCCGCGCCGGCATACCCGACGGCGGGGGCGCCGCGGGGGCCGGGGCGGAGGGGGCCGGGGCAGAGCCGGAGGCGGCGCCGCGGCCGGCCCCCGGCATCGCCGGCCTCTCGCCGCTCTCGCGGATCGTCGTCGCGCTGGCCATCGCGGTGCTGGTCGGCGTCGTCACCGTGCACCTGGGCGCCGGCTTCCTGCATGTCGCGCCGGCCAACACGCTCAGCACGAAGCACGACGAGACGATCGACCGCATCGTCTTCCCCGAGTTCGAGCAGAACTGGCGGCTGTTCGCGCCCAACCCGCTGCAGACCAACATCCACGTCGAGGTACGCGCCCGGCTGCAGATGCCCGACGGCGGCACCGAGGAGACCGGCTGGGTCGACCTCACCGCCATGGACCACGAGAACATCAGGGGCAACCCGGCGCCCAGCCACACCGTGCAGAACGAACTGCGCCGGGGCTGGGACTACTGGACCGACACCCACGACGAGGACAACCGCGCCATCTCCGACCGCGCCGACCTCGCCGAGGACTACGTCAAGCGCATCGTGATGCGGCGCCTGGGGCCCGTGCTGAACGACGGCCGGGTCGAGCGGATCCAGCTCCGCCAGGCCAGCCACCGGATAGCCCCGCCGCCGTGGAGCGACGAGGAATGGGACACCGCGCCGGCCTACCGCCAGTTGCCCTGGTGGATCGTCACGGCCGGGGACCTGATGGAGAGCGACCGTGAGGTGTGGGAGGAGAGCGACCAGTGACCTCCGCACCGCACACACCCCCCACGCCCCCCGGGCCCCCTTCACCCCCCGGGCCCGCCGCGTCCGCCCCGCCCCCGGCGCCCGACGGGCCGCCCGCGCCCCCGAAGGTCCCGTCGGCCGCCGAGCTGCGCCGCCGCTTCGAGGACGCCCTCACCCGCGGCCTGGGGCACGTCACGACGCGGGCGCTCGGCCCGTACCAGACGGCCGTCGTGCGCATCGGCTTCGCGTTCACGTGGCTCTGCTTCCTGCTGCGCGAACTGCCGCACCGGCACGAGCTGTACGGTCCTGACGGGCCGTGGAGCTTCGACCTCGGCAAGCGGCTGATCGGCGAGACGGACGCGTTCACGCTGCTGATGTGGTCGCGCAGCGACTTCTGGTTCGAGATCGTCTATCTGCTCGCCGTGGCCGCCAGCGTGATGCTGCTGCTGGGATGGCGGACGCGGACGGCGTCCGTGCTCTTCATGGTGGGCGTGCTGTCGCTGCAGAACCGCAGCATCTTCATGGGCGACGGCGGCGACAACGTCATCCACCTCATGGCCACGTACCTGGTGGTCACGCGCTGCGGCCAGGTGTGGTCGCTGGACGCGCGCCGCGCGCGGCGGCAGGCGCAGCGCGCCGCCGCGGACCCCGGCGCGGCGCCGCCGCAGGACCGGGTCGGCGCGGTGCTGTGGGCGGTGCTCGGCGCCGCGCTGGCGGTCATCACCGTGATGGGGCACCTGACCTGGGGCTGGGCGCTGATCTTCTGGGGCCTGTGGGTCGCGCAGGCGGTGTGGTGGGCGGCGCGGCGCGCCCGGTCCGCCGAGCCGCGGACCGTCTGCGACGTGCTCGCGAACCTCGCGCACAACGCCGGGCTGCTCGTGATCATGGCCCAGGTCTGCTTCATCTACGCGACCTCCGGCTGGTACAAGGTCCAGGGCACCCGCTGGCAGGACGGCACCGCCGTCTACTACCCGCTGAAGCTGGACTACTTCACCCCCTGGCCCGGCCTCGCGGACCTGATGGCGGGCAACGGAACCGTGATCATGCTGCTGGCCTACGGCACGGTCATCGTGCAGGTCGCCTTCCCGTTCACGCTCTTCAACCGGCGGCTGAAGAACGTCCTGCTGACCATCATGCTCATCGACCACGCGTCGATCGCCGTGATCATGGGCCTGCCGTTCTTCTCCGCGGCGATGATCTCGGCGGACCTGGTGTTCCTGCCGACGGTCGTCCTGGTGTGGGCGGGCGCCAGGGTCACCGGGCTGAAGAACCTGCTCCTCGGCCGGCTGCCGGGCACCGCCCCGCCGGGCGGGCGGCCGGCGGAGCGGACGGAGGCCGGGCCGGCGGATCCCGCGATTCCGGCGCAGGCGGACTCGCCGGACGCGCACGCGGACGCCCGCCCGGCCTGAGGGCGCGGGCGGTACGGGCCCGGACCGGGGGGCGCGGGCCGGGGCCCGTAGGCTCGGCGCATGAGCGGGGACGTCGTACGGCAGTGGCGGGAGGCCGCCGCGGACGACCGTGCCGTGCTGCTCGACGGCTTCCACGCGCTCAAGCACGCCCTGCGCTTCGGCGCCCGGGTACGGATCGCCGTCACCGCCTCCCGCGACGACGTCCGCGCGCTCGCCGAGGAGCTGGCCCCCGACCTCGCCGCCCGCCTCGCCGGCCTGCTCACCGACGTGTCCGACCGGGAACTGCGCGACCTGGTGCCCCGGCGGCACCCCACCGGCGTCGCCGCCCTGGCCGACCGGGCCGACGCGGCGTCCGTCCGCGCCGCGCTGCGCGCGCCCCGCACCGCGCCGGTCGTCGTCCTCGACAACCCGCGCAACCTCGGCAACGTCGGCGCCGTCGTCCGCCTCGCCGCCGGCATGGGCGCCACCGGCGTCGTCACCACCGGCGACGCCGACCCCTGGCATGCCAACGCGGTCCGCGGGGCCGCCGGGCTGCACTATGCCACCGCCGTCGCCCGCCTCCCGCTCGGCGACCTCCCCGACGCCGCACCCGGCCCGCTCTACGCCCTCGACCCCGCCGGCGACGACCTGCGCACCCTGCGGCTCCCGCCCGGCGTCCTCCTCGCCTTCGGCTCGGAGCGGCACGGGATCTCGCCCGCCATGCGGGGGCGCGCGGACCGGCTCGTCTCGCTGCCGATGCGCCCGCAGGTCTCCAGCTACAACCTCGCCACCAGTGTGGCCATGGCGCTCTACCACTGGTCCCTGGCCGCAGGTCCGGACGCCCCGGGCGCGCGGTAGCCCGCTCGGTGCTGCCGACGAAGCCGGTACTGATCCGCACGCGGCGGACCGCCTGAGCCAAGCTGCTCACCCGGGGGCCCGGGGGCCCGGGGGGCGGAGCCCCCGGAATCTGTTCATCGCCGCACCCCGCCGGAGGCGCCGGGCGCTACGCCGGGCGCCGGACCTCCACCATCCGGAAGCGGTTCGCCACGAACGCCCCGTCCGTCAGCGCCGCGTTCGCCGCCGGGTTGCCGCCCGAGCCGTGGAAGTCGGAGAAGGCCGCGGTCTGGTTCACGTACACCCCGCCGGTGAGGTTGAAGGACAACTGCGCCGGCTCGTCCATGCACGCCTCCTCGATCTGCCGCTCCACCTCCGTCGACGTCGTGTACGCCCCGACCGTCATGGCGCCCTTCTCGCGGATCGTGCGCCGTAGCAGCTCCACCGCGTCGCCCGTGGAGTCCACCGCGACCGCGAACGACACCGGGCCGAAGCACTCCGCCAGGTACGCCGCCTCGGTCTCCGGCTTCGCACCGTCGAGCTTGACGATCACCGGCGTACGCACCGTGGCGCCGGGGAACTCCGGATGGACCACCGCCCGCGTGGCCAGGGCGACTTCGCCGAGCCCGGCGGCCGCCTCCAGCCGTTCCCGCACCCCCGGGTTGACGATCGCGCCGAGCAGCGCCGTGGCCCGCTCGTCGTCACCGAGGAGCTTGTCGACCGCGGCGGCGAGGCCGGCGACCACCTCGTCGTACGACTTGCGGCCCTGGTCGGTGTCGATGCCGTCGCGGGGGATCAGCAGGTTCTGCGGGGTGGTGCACATCTGGCCGCTGTAGAGCGAGAGGGAGAAGGCGAGGTTGGCGAGCATGCCGCGGTAGTCGTCGGTGGAGTCGACCACGACCGTGTTGACCCCGGCCTTCTCCGTGTAGACCTGCGCCTGCCGGGCGTTGGCCTCCAGCCACTCGCCGAAGGCGGACGAGCCGGTGTAGTCCACGATCCGGATCTCGGGGCGCAGCGCCAGGGACTTGGCCACGCCCTCGCCGTCCCGCTCGGCGGTCAGACACACCAGGTTCGCGTCGAAGCCGGCCTCCGCCAGCACCTCGCGGGCGGCCTGGACCGTCAGCGCCAGCGGCAGCACGGCCCGCGGGTGCGGCTTGACCAGCACCGCGTTCCCCGTCGCCAGGGAGGCGAAGAGGCCCGGATAGCCGTTCCAGGTCGGGAACGTGTTGCACCCGACGAGCAGCGCGACGCCGCGCGGCACGGCCGTGAACGTCTTGCGCAGGTGCAGCGGGTCCCGCTTGCCCTGCGGCTTGGACCACTCGGCGACCAGCGGCGTGCGGCTCTGCTCCGCGTACGCGTACGCCACGGCCTCCAGGCCGCGGTCCTGCGCGTGCGGCCCGCCGGCCTGGAACGCCATCATGAACGCCTGCCCCGACGTGTGCATCACGGCATGCGCGAACTCGTGGGTGCGGGCGCTGATCCGGGCCAGGATCTCCAGGCACACCAGCGCCCGCAGCTCGGGCCCGGCCTCCCGCCAGGCGCCCGTGGCCGCCCGCATCGCGGGCAGCAGCACGTCCGGGTCCGCGTGCGGATACGTGACGCCCAGCTCCAGCCCGAACGGCGAGACCTCGTCCCCGGCCCAGCCGTCCGTGCCGGGCTGGCCGAGGTCCACGCGGGTGCCGCGCAGCGCCTCGAAGGCCGCCTGCCCGTCCGCGGGGGCGTTCTCGCCGTACGCCTTCGGGTGCTCGGGATGGGGCGACCAGAAGGCGCGCGTGCGGATCGCGTCCAGCGCCTGGTCCAGGGTCGGGCGGTGCTTTCCGGCGAGCGCGTCGGGCGTCAGGGTGGCGGGCATGCGGAACCAACTCCTCGTCGAGCTGGGCGGAAATCGGGCTTCGCGGCTAGAGTAACCGAATGATCGGTCGGGGCAAGAGAGGCTGTGGATAAGTGGCCGAGAGCAGGCGCACAGGCGCGCAGAGCGGCGCGAAACGGGACACGTACACCCCCGAGACGCTGCTCGCCGTGGCCGTCGAGGTCTTCCTGGAGCGGGGCTACGACGGCACCTCGATGGAGCACCTCTCGCGCGCCGCGGGCATCTCCAAGTCCTCGATATACCACCACGTGCGCGGCAAGGAAGAGCTGCTGCACCGCGCGGTCAGCCGCGCGCTCGACGGCCTCTTCGGCGTCCTCGACGAGCCCGCCGCGCGCACCGGCCGGGCCGTGGACCGGCTGGAGGCCGTCGCCCGGGGCACGACCGCGGTGCTGATGGCGGAGCTGCCGTACGTGACGCTGCTGCTGCGCGTGCGCGGCAACACCGAGACCGAGCGCTGGGCCATGGCGCGCCGGCGCGAGTTCGACGCCCGGGTGGCGGCGCTGCTGAAGGAGGCGGTGGCGGACGGCGACCTGCGCGCGGACGTGGACGTCCGGCTCGCCACGCGGCTGCTCTTCGGCATGATCAACTCGATCGCGGAGTGGTACCGCCCGCGCGCGGGCAACGCCCACGACGACGCAGAGGTGGTGGCCGCCGTGGCGACGCTGGCCTTCACCGGCCTGCGGACCTGACGGCGGGCGGCCGGCGCGGGACGGGACCCGGCCGCGTACCCGGCCTGCGGGACCCCGGGCGTGTGCTCAGCTCAGCAGGTCGTTCTGGACGTCCGTCTCCTCGAAGACCAGCAGCGTGCGCGTCGACAGCACCTCCGGGATCGCCTGGATCCGGGTCAGCACCAGGTCGCGCAGCGCGCGGTTGTCCTCCGTGTGCACCAGCAGCAGCACGTCGAAGTCCCCGCCCACCAGCGCGATGTGCGCCGCGCCCGGGAGTTGTTCGAGCTGCCGGCGCGCGGTGCGCCAGGTGTTCTGCACGATCTTCAGCGTGATGTACGCGGACGTTCCCTGCCCCGCCCGCTCCTGGTCGATGCGGGCGGCGAAGCCCCGGATCACGCCGTCGTCGATGAGGCGGTTGATCCGGGCGTAGGCGTTGGCGCGGGAGACGTGGACCTGCTCGGCCACGGAGCGCACGGAGGCGCGGCCGTCGGCGCGCAGGATGCGGATGATCTCGCGGTCGACGGCGTCCGGCCGGCGGGCCGGCGGGCGCGGCCCGGGTACCGCGGGGGCGCCGGCGGGCAGGTCGGGAGTGTCGTCGGCCAACTGTTCTTCCGCCATGCCCTACCGCCTTCCCTGTCTGGACGACCTGCTGGTATTGGAAGCTGTGCAGAACCGTTTGTCCACAGGCTGGGGTTCCCTGTAGCCAAAATGTGCCGTCAACCGAACAATCGGTAGGGAGTGCACGAGGTCTCAGCCACGCCCACAAGGAGGTGGACGTCATGACGGTTCTCGAGCAGCCCGGCCGCGCCTACCACCCGGCGCCCCCGCCGGCCTGGAAGCCGCGTACCGACGCGGCCCCCCTGCTGCCCGACCCCGAGCCGTACCGGGTGCTCGGCACCTCCGCCGCGGAGAAGGCCGACGCCGGACTGCTCCGCGAGCTGTACGGCGCGCTGGTCACAGGACGGCGGTACAACGAACAGGCCACGACCCTGACCAAGCAGGGCCGCCTCGCCGTCTACCCGTCCACGACCGGCCAGGAAGCCTGCCAGGTCGCCGCGGCCCGCGCCCTGCGCCCGCAGGACTGGCTCTTCCCCAGTTACCGGGACACGCTCGCCGCCGTCGCCCGCGGCCTCGACCCCGTGCAGGCCCTCACGCTGCTCCGCGGCGACTGGCACACGGGGTACGACCCGGCGGAGCACCGCATCGCTCCTCTGTGCACCCCGCTCGCCACCCAGCTCCCGCACGCCGTCGGCCTCGCCCGTGCCGCCCGGCTGAAGGGCGACGACGTCGTCGCCCTCGCCATGGTCGGCGACGGCGGCACCAGCGAGGGCGACTTCCACGAGGCGCTGAACTTCGCCGCCGTCTGGCGCGCCCCCGTGGTCTTCCTGGTGCAGAACAACGGGTACGCGATCTCCGTCCCCCTCGCCAAGCAGACCGCCGCCCCCTCCCTCGCCCACAAGGCCGTGGGGTACGGGATGCCGGGCCGCCTGGTCGACGGCAACGACGCGGTGGCCGCGTACGAGGTCCTCACCGAGGCCGTCGAGCGGGCCAGGGCCGGCGGCGGCCCGACGCTCGTCGAGGCCGTCACGTACCGCATGGACGCGCACACCAACGCCGACGACGCCACGCGGTACCGCACGGACAGCGAGGTCGAGCCGTGGCGCGGGCACGACCCCGTCGCGCTGCTGGAGGCCGAGCTGACCGGCCGCGGGCTGCTGGACGAGGCGGGTGCCGCCGCAGCCCGCGCGGCGGCCGAGGAGGTGGCGGCGGGCATGCGCGAGCGGCTGCACGCCGACGCCGAGCTGGATCCGACGGACCTCTTCACGTACGTCTACGCCGAGCCGACGCCGCAGCTCCGCGCGCAGGAGAGCATGCTGCGCGCCGAGCTGGAGGCCGAACTGCAGGCCGACCCTGAGTCCGGCCCGCAGGCCGGGGAGGAGGGGCGATGACGACGACCGCCGTCGCCGGCACCGCGGCCGGGCGCAAGCCCGCCACCATGGCGCAGGCCCTCACGCGCGCGATGCGCGACGCCATGGCCGCCGACCCCGCCGTCCACGTCATGGGCGAGGACGTGGGGCAGCTCGGCGGCGTCTTCCGCATCACCCAGGGCCTGGCCGAGGAGTTCGGCGAGGACCGCTGCACGGACACCCCGCTGGCCGAGGCCGGCATCCTCGGCACGGCGGTGGGGATGGCGATGTACGGGCTGCGGCCGGTGGTGGAGATGCAGTTCGACGCCTTCGGCTACCCCGCGTTCGAGCAGCTCGTCAGCCACGTCTCCCGGATGCGCAACCGGACGCGGGGAGCCACCCCGATGCCGCTGACCATCCGCGTCCCGTACGGCGGCGGCATCGGCGGCGTCGAGCACCACGGCGACTCCTCCGAGGCGTACTACATGGCCACCCCCGGGCTGCACGTGCTCACGCCCGGCACCGTCGCCGACGCCTACGGGCTGCTGCGCGCGGCCATCGCCTCCGACGACCCCGTGGTCTTCATGGAGCCCAAGCGGCTCTACTGGTCGAAGGCGGACTGGGACCCCGAGCGTCCCGAGCAGGTGCCGGGCATCGGCCGGGCGGTGGTGCGCCGGCCGGGCACGACGGCCACGCTCGTCACGTACGGCCCGTCCGTGCCCGTCTGCCTGGAGGCCGCCGAGGCCGCGCGGGAGGAGGGCTGGGACCTGGAGGTCGTCGACCTGCGCTCCCTGGTCCCGTTCGACGAGGAGACGGTGGTGGCGTCCGTACGGCGCACGGGCCGCGCCGTCGTCGTCCACGAGTCGCCCGGCTTCGCCGGCCCCGGCGGCGAGATCGCCGCCCGCGTCGGCGAGCGGTGCTTCCACTACCTGGAGGCGCCCGTGCTGCGCGTCGCCGGTCTCGACATCCCGTACCCCCCGCCGATGCTGGAGAAGCACCACCTGCCGGGCGTGGACCGCGTGCTGGACGCGGTGTCGCGGCTGCAGTGGGAGGCCGAGTGGACGGAGGGCGGCTGATGCCGGAGGTCCGCGAGTTCGCGCTGCCCGACCTGGGGGAGGGCCTGACGGAGGCGGAGATCGTCACCTGGCTGGTGGAGGTCGGCGACGTCATCGCCGTCGACCAGCCGGTGGTGGAGGTGGAGACGGCCAAGGCGATGGTCGAGGTGCCGTGCCCGTACGGGGGCGTGGTCACCGCCCGCCACGGCGAGCAGGGCACGGAGGTGCCGGTGGGTTCCGTGCTGGTCACGGTCGCGGTGGAGACCGGGACCGGGGGCGGGGCCGCCGGCGGAGCGCGCGACGGTGACGGCGGCGGGTACCGGGCCCGGGTCGAGGACCGGATCCGCGGTGCGGCGGGCGGCGGTCCGGCGGACGGTGCGGCCGACGGTGCGAGGGCCGACGGTGCGGCGGTCGGCGCGCGGGCCGCGGCGGAGTTCGCCGGGGAGGAGACCGGCGGTTCGGGCAACGTGCTCGTCGGTTACGGCACGAGTGCCGGCGCCACGCGCCGCAGGCGGCGCGGCCCGGCCGGAGCCGGCCGCCCCCGGATCCGCACGGCGGGCGGGGTCGAGGACGGTGCCGGCGACGGTCCGCGGGCACGGAGCGCGGCCACGCCGGGGGCCGTGGCGGACGGCCCGGTGGCCGTCATCTCGCCGCTGGTGCGGCGGATCGCCCGGGAGTCCGGGCTGGACCTGCGTGGCGTCGCCGGCACCGGGCCGCGCGGGCTGATCCTGCGCGCCGACGTCGAGGCCGCGATACGGGCCGCGGACACAGCCGGGGCTCCGGGACGTACCGCGGCCGATGACGCGGCCGTGAGCACCGGCGCGCGTGCCGGGGCCGCTTCCCCGGCGGTCGGTGCCGCGTGGCCTGCGGGCGGCCCGCCCGCCGGCGGTGAGCGGGTGCCGCTGCGCGGGGTGCGCGGGGCCGTCGCCGACAAGCTGTCGCGCAGCCGGCGGGAGATTCCCGACGCCACGTGCTGGGTGGACGCCGACGCGACGGAGTTGCTGGCCGCCCGGCGGGCGATGAACGCGGCGGCGGGCGACGGGCCGCCGGTGTCGCTGCTCGCGCTGCTCGGCCGCGTGTGCACCGCCGCCCTCGCGCGCTTCCCCGAGCTGAACTCCACGGTGCGGGACCGCGAGATAGTCCGGCTGCCCGCCGTCCACCTCGGCTTCGCCGCGCAGACCGACCGCGGGCTCGTCGTCCCGGTCGTACGCGACGCGCACGCGCTCTCCGCCGAGCGGCTCTCCGCGGAGATGGCGCGGCTGACGGACGCGGCGCGGGCGGGCACGCTGACGCCCGCGGAGCTGACCGGCGGCACGTTCACGCTGAACAACTACGGCGTCTTCGGCGTCGACGGCTCGACGCCGATCCTCAACCATCCCGAGGCGGGCATGCTCGGCGTGGGGCGGATAGCGGAGAAGCCGTGGGTGCACGGTGGCGAGCTGGCGGTGCGGCGCGTGGTGCAGTTGTCGTTCACGTTCGACCACCGGGTGTGCGACGGCGGCACCGCGGGCGGCTTCCTGCGGTACGTGGCCGACTGCGTCGAGCAGCCCGCGGTGCTGCTCAGGGCCCTCTAGCGGAACGGCGCGCGGCGGGTAGGGTCCCGTGCCATGGAGGAGTCCGGCGGTACGGGGCCCGGCCGGACCGTGCCCGGGGCGCGGTCCGGCGCGGCGGGGACGTACGCCGCAGTCGTGCTCGCCGGAGGTGCCGCGCGGCGCCTCGGCGGGGTCGACAAGATGGCGCTGACCGTCGGCGGACGCACCCTCCTGGACCGGGTGCTGCGCGCCTGCCGCGGCGCGGGGCAGACCGTCGTCGTGGGACCCCGGCGCCCCACGGTCCGCCCGGTGACGTGGACCCGCGAGGCCCCGCCCGGCGGCGGCCCCGTCGCCGCGCTGGCCGCGGCGTTGCCGCTGACCTCCGCCGACACCGTCGTGCTGCTCTCGGCCGACCTGCCGTTCCTGGACGACGGCACGGTACGCACCCTCCGCGACGCCCTCGCGGCGGCCGGCGACGGCGTCGACGGGGCGATGCTCGTGGACGGCACGGGGCGCGACCAGCCGCTCGTCGCGGCGTACCGGGGCGAGTCGCTGCGGCGCGGCGTCGCGCTGCTCGCCGCCGAGCACGGCGGGCTCGCCGGACTGCCGCTGCGGCTGCTCACCGGGGAGCTGCGGCTCGTCCGGTCGGCATCCGGGGCGACGTTCGACTGCGACACCTGGGAGGATCTGGCCACGGCCAGGGACCGGATCAGGGAGCATGGGCACGTGCTGGATGAATGGCTCGCAGCGGTCAAGGAAGAACTCGGTCTCGACACCGAGGTGGACACCCGTCTCCTGCTCGACCTCGCGCGCGACGCCGCGCACGGAGTGGCGCGCCCCGCGGCGCCGTTGACGACTTTCCTCGTCGGCTACGCGGCGGGGCGGGCCGGCGGCGGCCCGGAGGCGGTCGCGGAGGCGACGCGCAAGGTCACG
The DNA here is from genome assembly GCF_027497195.1 of Streptomyces sp. WMMC500. NCBI lineage: Bacteria > Bacillati > Actinomycetota > Actinomycetes > Kitasatosporales > Streptomycetaceae > Streptomyces > Streptomyces sp. WMMC500. Next base: position 4,545,046 of record NZ_CP114905.1, on the reverse strand, counting down.
GCGCTGACCGAGCGGTGGGCGGAGGAGGCGGCCGCGGAGGGCCGGGCGGACACATGACGTCTGGTCGGCGCGGCGACCGGCGCGCTCCAGAAACCGGCGCCGGAGCCGCGGGCGGGCACGGCGGCGACGGCGAAACCGGCGCGCGCGGCGACGAGTTCGCGGACGCGCTGGCGCTGGCGAACGACCGCCGCGACCTGGCCGACACCTACGGCGACGCCTTCACCCTCGTGGAACCGCGCACGGCTCCCGACGAGGAGGGCGCGCGGGAGCGCGGGGCGGGGGCGCCGGGCGGACCGCGTCCGGGACCGGAGGGATTCGGCGACGCCTCGGCGGCGACTGAGCAGCCGGGCACGCGTGAAGGACGGGATACGTCGCCGCGCTCGGGTACGGCCGGCCGCGGCGCCGGCCGGCGCGCCACCGGGCCGCGGGGCGGCACGGACGGCGCCCCCGCGCGCTGGGCGCGAGGCCGTAGCCCCGAGTCGCGCGGCGCCGCGGTGGCCGAGCCGGGCGCCCGGGCGGTTCCGGGACGTCGCGCTGAGCCCGCCGGCACGGAGGGCGGTCGTGCGGCGCGCGGGGACACCGCGGCCGGGCCGGCTGTGCGGGGGGTCCCCGGACGTCGCGCCGAGCCCGGTGGCGCGGAGGGCGCCCGAGCGCATGAGGGGAGTGCGCGGCGGCCGGGCGGTGCCGCGCCCCGGCGTGGGATCGAGACGGCGGACGGGTGGAGCCCCGTCGGGCCGGAGAGCCGCATGGACTCGGCCGCTCGTCCCGACGGACGTGGCGCGGGGGCGCCGGACGGCCCCGCCGCGCGGGACGCGCGTGCCGGGGCTCGGCATGGTCCCGGGGCGCACGGCGGCGGGGCCGACGGGGACGCGGGCAATGGGCGCCGCACCCAGGGCCGCGCCGGCGCCTCCGTGGCGCGCGGCGGGGATCCGCTGGACGTGGCGCTCGGGCTCGACGGACGCGCCGGGCGTGCACCCCGCGACCCGCGCGGGCTGTCCTGGGACGCCGCCCGGCGGGTCGCCGTGCGGTCCGGGCGGCGGCTGGGTGCCGTCGTGGTGCCGGCGGCCGGGGCGTACGGGCAGGTGCTCGCCGATCCGCTCCGGGCCCTCGTCGACCTGCCCCCCTTCGACACCTCCGCCATGGACGGCTACGCCGTCGCCGGTCCCGGTCCCTGGCGGCTCGACTCCGCGGGGCAGGGCGTCCTCGCCGGCCACGCCGCCCACCCCGCGCTGCCCGACGGCCACGCCGTACGCATCGCCACCGGCGCCCGGGTCCCGCCCGGCGCCACCGGCGTCCTCCGCTCCGAGCACGCCGAACTCCGCGACGACGGCAGCCTCCACGCCACCGCAGCCCCCTCAGGCGCAACAGCCGCCCGAGCCGCCCGAGCCACCGCAGCCCAGGACGTCCGTACCGGCCAGGACATCCGCCCCCGCGGCCAGGAGTGCCGCGCCGGCGCCGAACTGCTGCCCGCCGGCGCGCGCGTCACCCCCGCCGTCCTCGGCCTCGCCGCCGCCGCCGGCCACGACGAGCTGAGTGTCGTCCGCCGCCCCCGCGTCGAAGTGCTCGTCCTCGGCGCGGAGTTGCAGCACCGCGGCCTGCCCCGCGAGGGCCGCGTCCGCGACGCGCTCGGCCCGATGCTGGCGCCGTGGCTGCGCGCGTGCGGCGCCGAGCCGTTCGTCACCCGCCGCCTCGGGGACGACGCGGAGCTGCTGTACGAGGCCGTCGCCACCTCCACCGCGGACGTCGTCGTGACCACCGGCGGCACCGCCGCGGGCCCCGTCGACCACGTCCACGGCACCCTGCGCCGCCTCAAGGCCGACCTGGTCGTCGACGGCGTCGCCGTACGCCCCGGCCACCCGATGCTGCTCGCCGTACTGCCGACCGGCGCGCACGTCGTCGGTCTGCCCGGCAATCCGCTGGCGGCGGTCTCCGCGCTGCTCACGCTCGCCGAGCCGCTGGTGCGCGTGCTGGGCGGCGCGCCCGTGCCGGAGCCGCCGGAGGCGGTGGTCACCGCGGACACGACGGGGCACCCGACGGACACCCGGCTGGTGCCGGTCGCCCTGGAGCACCCCGCCACAGCGCACCCCACCACAGCGCACCCCGCCGCGCGCCCCCTGCACTTCGCCGGCCCCGCCATGCTCCGCGGCCTCGCCGTCGCCGACGCGCTCGCCGTCGTCCCGCCCGGCGGCGCCCCCGCCGGCACGCCCGTGCGCGTCCTGCGGCTGCCGTGGGCGGCCGCGACCACCCCGGCAGGCCCCCCGGCAGGCCCCGCGTGAAGTACCCGGACCAACAGGTCGCCCTGCCCCGCCGCCCCCGCGCGCCCCTGCGCCAGGTCGGCGGCCGCATCGTCGCCGCGCTCGCCGTCCTCGCGCTCGCCGTGTTCGTCGTCTACCTGGGCCGCGAGGGCTACCACGACAACGCCGGCGGCGAAGTCGGCCTGCTGGACGCCGCGTACTACGCGACCGTCTCCCTCTCCACCACCGGCTACGGCGACATCGTCCCCGCCACCCACGGCACCCGGCTCACCACCGTCCTCGTGGTGACGCCGCTGCGGGTGCTCTTCCTGATCATCCTCGTCGGCACCACCCTTGAGGTGCTCACCGAGCGCACCCGCCACCAGTGGCGGCTCGATCGCTGGAGGTCCGCGTTGCGCGATCACACCGTCATCGTCGGCTACGGCACGAAGGGCCGCTCGGCGCTGCAGACGCTGCGCGCCAAGGGGCTGGACAAGGGCCAGGTCGTGATCATCGACCCGAGCGGGAAGGTCATCGAGGCGGCCAACGCCGACGGCTACTCCGGCGTCGTCGGCGACGCGACGCGCTCCGCCGTGCTGCTGCGCGCCGAGGGGCAGCGGGCGGCCCAGTTCGTCATCGCGCCCCAGCGCGACGACACGGCGGTGCTGGTGACGCTGACGGTCCGGCAGTTGAACCCGCGGGCGAAGATCGTGACCGCGGTGCGCGAGGAGGAGAACGCGCCGCTGCTGCGCCAGTCCGGCGCGGACGCCGTCATCACCAGCTCCAGCGCCGCGGGCCGGCTGCTCGGCCTGTCGGTGCTGAGCCCGAGCGCGGGCACGGTGCTGGAGGACCTGATCGTGCAGGGGTCAGGGCTGGACCTCATCGAGCGCCCGGCGACCAAGGCGGAGGCCGGGCTGCTGCCGCGCGAGACCGACGACCTGGTGGTGGCGGTCAAGCGCGGGCACCGGCTGATGGCGTACGACGATCCGGACGTCGGCCGGCTGGAGATGACGGACCGTCTGATCACCATCAGCCGGGCCGCAGGACCCGCGACGACGCCGGAGAAGGAACGCATAGTCACCCGCGAGGGTGGCTGGGACCTCGGCGGGCGCCGGGACCGCGGCCACCGGGACTACGACGACATCCGTGACTCCAGGGGCGCCAGGGACCCCAGGGGCTACGGCGCGCACGGCGAGCTGGGCGGTGCGGACCGCGACCGCGAGCCCGGCCGTGGCCGGAACCGCAACGGCGAGCGGGGCGGGAGGGACGAACGGGACCGCCCGGACGACGCGGAGTAGTAGCGTCCACCGCATGCATGCGATCACCATCTCAGAGCCCGGCGGCCCCGACGCGCTCGTCTGGGCCGAGGTACCCGACCCCGTGCCGGCGCAAGGCGAAGTGCTGATCGAGGTGGCTGCCGCCGGTGTGAACCGCGCGGACGTGCTGCAGCGCCAGGGGTTCTACGAACCGCCCGCCGGCGCGTCCCCGTACCCCGGACTGGAGTGCGCGGGACGGATCGCCGCGCTCGGCGCGGGAGTGAGCGACTGGCAGGTCGGCGACGAGGTGTGCGCGCTGCTCGCCGGCGGCGGGTACGCGGAGAAGGTCGCGGTGCCGGCCGGGCAACTGCTGCCCGTACCGCGCGGGCACGACGCGGTGACCGCCGCCGCGCTGCCCGAAGTGGCGTGCACGGTCTGGTCGAACGTGTTCATGATCGCGCACCTGCGCCCCGGCGAGACGCTGCTCGTGCACGGCGGCGGCAGCGGCATCGGCACGATGGCGGTGCAGTTGGCCAAGGCGGTCGGCGCCCGGGTGGCGGTGACGGCGGGCAGCGCGGAGAAGCTGGAGTACTGCCGCGAGCTGGGCGCGGACGTGCTCGTCAACTACCGCGAGCAGGACTTCGTCAAGGAGGTGCGCGCCGCCACGGAGGGCGCGGGCGCGGACGTGATCCTGGACATCGTCGGCGCGGCGTACCTGGCGCAGAACGTGAAGGCGCTGGCGGTCAATGGCCGGATCGCGGTGATCGGGCTGCAGGGCGGCGGGAAGGGGGAGCTGAACCTCGGCGCGCTGCTGGCCAAGCGCGGGGCGATCACGGCGACGTCGCTGCGCGGCCGGCCGCCGGGAGAGAAGGCGGCGATCGTGTCGGCGGTACGGGAGCACGTGTGGCCGCTGGTGGAGGCGGACCGGGTGCGGCCGATCGTGGACCGGACGCTGCCGGTGCAGCAGGCGGCGGAGGCGCACCGGGTGATGGAGTCGAGCGCGCACGTGGGGAAGCTGCTGCTGACGACGTGACGGGCGGGTACGCGACCGGCGTGGCGCCGTGCGGGCCGGCCACCCGCACGGCGTAGCCCCGAATGTCGGCATTATCGGATTATGTGACTCTGGTCGGGTCAGCACTGCCGGCACGGAAGGGTCTCCGCCGTGGCTGCTCCCGCACGTCGTCCGCGCCTCGCGGCCGGGGTGGTGGCGGTGGTGCTGTGGCAGGGGACCGTGGCGGGGCAGGAGCTCGCGCACGGAAGCGCGCCGGCGGGCGGCGGCGCGGGGCGGCCGACGGCGTACGGGGAGCAGCGCGGGACGCCGCACGCGGCGGGCGCCGCGGCGCGGACCGGCACCCGCCCCGGGACGGCCCGGGAGGGCGCGGTGACCGAGCGCGCCCGCGCCGCGGGGACGTCGGCGAACCAGGCCGCCGGCCGCGGCCGCGGTGCGCCGGAGGCCGGGCATGGCAGGCCGGGCAGCCGCCCGCGCGCGGCGCCGGACCGCCCCCGTACCGCGGACGACCGTCCCGGCACCGGAGACGACCGCCCCCGCACCGCGGCACGCCCCTCCGATCGCGACGAGGACCGCGACCGCGACGCCGACGGCGATCACGACCGTGAGCGCGACGCCGACCGCGACCGTGACCGCGATCACGACCGCGACCCCGACCCGGACCCCGACCGTGATCACGACCGCGACCGCGACGCCGACCGCCCCCGCCGCCCCGACCGCCTCGCCGGCAACGGCGCCGGCGAAGGCCGTCGCCACCCCGGTCGCCCGGACACCGCCCCACCCCCCGGCGACGTCACCGCGCCACCCCGCCCCGACCGCCCGCGCCGCCCCGGGCCCCCCGGCCCACCGCCCCCCGGCGCCCCCGGGGAACCCCGCGCCCCCGGTGCCGACCGGCCCGCACCCCCCGTCCCGCCCCGCCCCGGCCCGCCGAACCGGGACCGCACCCCCCGCCCCTGCCCTCCGGCACCGCCCGCGGCCCCGCGCCCGGACCGCCCCACCGCCCCCCGGTCCCCGCACGCCGACCGCTCCCCCGCAACCACTCCCACCCCCCACGGCAAGCGCCGCGACGCCGCCCGCGACCGCCCCCGGGGCCACCGCCCCGGCCGCCCCGGCCGCCCGGGCCGCCCCGACCGCCCCCGCGCCTCCGCTCCCGCCCCCGGCCCTCCGGGCCCCCCGCACGTCCGCCCCCGCGACCCCGCCCCGTACCGCAGCAGCAACGCCCCCGTACCCGGCACCGACCACACCCCGGCCCCGGCGCAGAGCCTCACCTTCGTCCCGGACGCCCAGGCCGACGCCGCCGACCGCCCTCCGCGGCGCAGCTCCCGCACGGCGGACCGCGTGCTGCCCCTCGGCACCGGCATGGCCCTCACCGGCCTGGGCCTGGCGTACTTCGCCCTCCGCCTCCGCCGCCGCTGACCCCGAGACCTCCGGATGGCCCCCGAGCGCTCCGACCGGCACCCCGTCCCGGCCCATGAGATCCACCCCCGCCGCCCAAGATCCCGGCACCCCCGCCGCCCGGCCCGTGCGCGACAATGGACGCATGAATACTCCGAGCAACGAGCGCCCGTCAGATTCCCCCCAGGTGGTGGTGGTAGGACCCGACGGCATGGCACGCGGGACCGTCGCGCCGGGCGACGGCGGCGCGGACGAGGAGAGCCGCGAGATCCCCCTGACGGACAAGGTCGAGCAGCCGGCGAAGGTCATGCGCATCGGCAGCATGATCAAGCAGTTGCTGGAGGAGGTACGGGCCGCGCCTCTGGACGAGGCGAGCCGCGCCCGGCTGAAGGAGATCCACTCCAGCTCGGTGAAGGAGCTGGAGGACGGCCTCGCGCCCGACCTGATCGACGAGCTGGAGCGGCTGACGCTGCCGTTCACCGACGAGACCGTGCCGACGGAGGCGGAGCTGCGCATCGCGCAGGCGCAGTTGGTCGGCTGGCTCGAAGGGCTCTTCCACGGCATCCAGACCACGCTGTTCGCGCAGCAGATGGCCGCGCGGGCGCAGCTCGAACAGATGCGCCGGGCCCTGCCGCCCGGCAGTCTCGGCGGCGACGACCAGGGCGAGGTGGGCCCGGAGCACGGCCGCAGCGGCGGCCCGTACCTCTGACGCGGGACCGGGCGCTCCACCGCTCCACCGCACACCGCCCACACGGCGACGGGCCGGGTTCGTCCAGGGGACGAAGCCCGGCCCGAGCCGTGCGTGCGGTTTCTACTCCGGGTAGCCCGTGGCGATGACGAGCTCCAGCTTGTCCTTCGACGGGTCGAAGTACTCGTCGTACTCGTCGAAGTTCTGCTCCAGCACCGTGTCCTTGCCCCACAGCTCGTCGGGCTCCTCGTCCACCTCGTACGACCACTGCGCCGCGCGGAGGCACTCGCGCACCGACTGGTAGTCCTTGAAGGTGAAGTCGGGCACCCTGACCAGGTCCTCGTTCTGGGGGTCGGTCAGCGGCTCGGTGCAGCGGGTCTTGTCGATCGTGCGGGACCGGTCCGGCGGGATCATGCCGCCCTCGCCCGTGCCGCCGTCGGTGCCCTCCGCGCCGCCGTCGTCAGCGGGCTCTGCGGTGCCGCCGGTCGGGTCGGAGTTGGGGTCGCTCTGCTGGGTCCCGCCGGTCTGCTTGGCCTCGGGCTTGCCGTCGCCGCCGCTGTTGAGCGCGATGACGATGACGGCCGCCGCGATCACCGTGACGGCGATGACGACGGTCAGCGCGATGACCGCGACGTTGCGGTTCCCCCCGCCCCCGTTCCCGGCACCGCCGGCGGGCGTCGCGTGCGGGCTGAGCGAGTAGGGCTGGGGAGTGGAGTACCCCCCGTGCTGAGGCTGCGGCGGCTGCGCCGGGCCGAACCCCTGCTGCTGCATCGGCTGGTACGGGGTGGCGGCAGCGGCGCCCGGGGGCGGCGACTGGTACGGGTTGACCGGCGGGAACACCGCCGAGCCGACACCCGCGCCCGAGTCGCGCGCGTGCTCGCCCGCGATGACGGACGGCATCGCGCCCGGCGGCGTCATGCCGCCCGCCCGGCGCACCTCGTCGCGCATCTGCTCGGCGCTCGCGAACCGCTCGTCGGGGTTCTTCGCCAGCGCCCGCGCCACCAGCGCGTCGACCACCGGCGGCACCGTCACGTTGATGGACGACGGCGCCGGCGGCTGCTCCTGCACGTGCGCGTACGCGATGGCCAGCGGCGAGTCCGCGTCGAACGGCAGCCGCCCGGTCAGCAGCTCGAAGAGCATCACGCCCACCGAGTACAGGTCGGAGCGGGCGTCCACGCCGCGGCCCAGGGCCTGCTCGGGGGAGAGGTACTGCGGGGTGCCGACGACCATGCCCGTCTGCGTCATCGACGTGACGCCGGACTGCACGGCGCGGGCGATGCCGAAGTCCATCACCTTGACCTGCTCGCGGCGCGTCATCATGACGTTCCCCGGCTTGATGTCGCGGTGGACGAGGCCCATCTCGTGGCTGGCGTCGAGCGCGGCCAGCACGTCCGAGACGATCCGCAGCGCCTTCTCGGTCTGCATCGCGCCGAAGCGCGCCACGTCCTCGTCGAGCACCGCGCGCAGCGGGCGGCCCTCGACGTACTCCATGACGATGTACGGCACGGGCCCGCCGCCGTCGCCGGCGAAGCGGTCCTCGCCGGTGTCGAACACGGAGACGACGTTCGGGTGCGAGAGCCGGGCGACGGCCTGGGCCTCGCGGCGGAAGCGCTCGCGGAAGGAGTCCTCCCGGCCGAGCTCGGTGTGGAGCGTCTTCACCGCGACCTGGCGGTCGAGAACGCTGTCGTGGGCGAGGTGGACGGAGGCCATGCCGCCCGTGCCCAGCAGGTCGAGGAGCTGGTAGCGGCCGCCCCCCACGGATCGACCGGCGTAGTCGTCCTGGCCGCCGTACTCGGTCATGCTGGAATCTCCCCCGGGTGCCTGCCTGATGCTGAAAGTCTGCCTCAGGCAGAGGAGAGGTCAAGCGGGTTGCCCGTTCCGTGACCACCTGCCCCCTTGCGCGGTCCCCTTTGCACCCCCTTTACCCGTCACGCGTCGCGCGTCGGCGCCTGCCCGGTGCCCGCCGCCGATCCCCACCGGACCCGTCGGGGATTTGCGTACGGACCCCCCTACCCGGTTGCATGTTCCGTTCAGCGGGATCCGGTGTGTCGGGGGCAGGAGGTAGCGTGCCTCGTAACCGGATGGACGACGGAACACCGACGAGACGACGACGAGACCGAACCACCGCGAGGAACTGATGTCACAGACGGAGCCCCCCGAGGAGCCGTCGGCGAACGGGCCGGGCCGCGGCGGTATGGCTGACTCTCCGGAGAACTGGGGCGTCGGCGGGCTCGTCGGGGACGGGCGCTACCGGCTGACCCGCCGCCTCGGCCGCGGCGGCATGGCCGAGGTCTTCGCCGCGGAGGACGTGCGTCTCGGCCGCGAGGTGGCGGTCAAGCTGCTGCGCAGCGACCTCGCCGAGGACCCGGTCTCCAAGGCCCGGTTCACGCGCGAGGCGCAGTCGGTCGCGGGCCTGAACCACCACGCGGTCGTCGCGGTGTACGACTCGGGCGAGGACCAGGTCGCCGGCAGCACCGTGCCGTACATCGTCATGGAGCTCGTCGAGGGCCGGACGATCAAGGAGCTGCTGACCGGCGCCGAGATCCCGCCGCCCGACCAGGCGCTGCTGATCATCTCGGGGGTGCTGGAGGCGCTGGCGTACAGCCATCAGCACAGCATCGTCCACCGCGACATCAAGCCCGCGAACGTCATCATCACCACCACCGGCGCGGTGAAGGTGATGGACTTCGGCATCGCCCGCGCGCTGCACGGCGCGGCCTCCACCATGACGCAGACCGGCATGGTCATGGGCACGCCGCAGTACCTCTCCCCCGAGCAGGCGCTCGGCCGGGCCGTCGACACCCGCTCCGACCTCTACGCCGTCGGCTGTCTGCTGTACGAGCTGCTGACCGGCCGGCCGCCGTTCGTCGGCGAGACCCCGCTGTCCGTGGTCTACCAGCACGCGCAGGACAACGCCGTGCCGCCGTCCCAGATCAGCGCGGACGCGCCGCCGGAGCTGGACGGCCTGGTGATGCGCGCGCTGGCCAAGGAGCCGGACGACCGCTTCCAGACCGCCGACGAGATGCTCGGCCTCCTGCAGTACGCGCTGCGCATGCTGCGCGACGTCGGCCCGCACACCGGCACGTGGGACACCGGCGACGTCGCCGTCGGCGGTACGCCGCCGATGGGCACCCCGGCCGTCGGCGCCACCGCCGCCACCGCGGCGCTGGCCTCCGCGGGCGCCGACACCCCGCAGCAGCCGCTGCTGCGGCAGCGCGGTCCTGACGACGGCGGCTTCGAGCCCGGCCCGCGCCGGGCGGGCCGCGGGCGCGGGAAGGTGTGGGCGATCGCGGCGCTGGCGGTGGTCGCCATAGTGATGGGCGTGGCCTTCGCGCTGAGCGGCGGGGACGAGGACCGCCCGAAGCAGGCGCCGCCGTCGCCCTCGACGCAGGAGCCGTCGCCGACGAAGGACAAGGAGACGGAGAAGGACACGCCGTCGCCCACGGAGGAAGAGCCGACGTACGAGGACGACGACCCCACGTGGGAGGACACCACCGAGCCGCCGCCGGAGACGTCGCCCACGGACTCCCCGACGGACACCGGCAGCCCGACGGGATCGCCCAGCGAGCCGACGGAGGACGTCGGCGGCACGACGAGCGAGGGCAGCGGCAGCACGACCGAGGGCGGCACGCAGGGCGGCACGACGGGCGAGACCACGGGGGAGACGACCGGCGAGACGACCGGGGAGACCACGGGCGAGACGACGGGCGAGACGACCGGGGAGACCACCGGCGAGACGACCGGGGAGACCACCGGCGGCAGCGCCGGCACGGAGGGCTGACCCGGGCCGTCCGCCCCCGGGGCGCGGTCCTACCCCTCGCGGTCGCCGCCGCGGTCGCCGCCGCCGCCCTGTTCCGCCTGGCGGCGGGCGACGTACGCCGCCGCCTGGGACCGGCGCTCCATGCCCAGCTTCGACAGCAGGCTGGACACGTAGTTCTTGATCGTCTTCTCGGCCAGGTGCAGCCGTTCGCCGATGGCCCGGTTCGTCAGCCCCTCGCCGATCAGGTCGAGGATCCTGCGCTCCTGGTCCGTCAGCCCGGCCAGCCGCTCGTCCTCCCGGCCGCGCCCGCCGGCGCGCAGCCGCTCCAGCACCCGGGCGGTGGCCACCGGGTCGAGCAGCGACTTGCCGGCGGCGACGTCGCGTACGGCGGTCAGCAGCTCGTTGCCGCGGATGGCCTTCAGCACGTACCCGGACGCGCCCGCCATGATCGCGTCGAAAAGGGCCTCGTCGTCGGCGAACGAGGTGAGCATGAGGCACTTGATGCTCTCGTCCCGGGAGCGGATCTCCCGGCACACCTCGACGCCGCTGCCGTCCGGCAGCCGGACGTCGAGCACGGCCACGTCCGGCCGTACCGCCGGGATGCGGACGAGCGCGTCGGCGGCGGTGCCGGCCTCGCCGACGACCTCGATGTCCGGCTCGGCCTGAAGCATCTCGTGTACCCCCCGACGGACCACTTCGTGGTCATCGAGCAGGAATACGGTGATTCGTCCATCTATGCCCACTCTGTCAGTCTCACACACCGGGTCTTCCCGCGCTCACGGCCGCCGGGATAACGTGCCAGTGTCCCGGCAGCCTGCGAGGCTGTGACCAGTGGACCTGATGCCGACGAGGCGAGCCGGCTCCTGCATTACTAGGAAATCAAAGCAAAACCGCAGGTCAGGACCGCTTCGCGAAGCAGCGGACCACTGTGTAACGTGCCTGCCAGTGGGAAGGATGCCGGGCGCCTGTCACCCCCGACCCTCCTCGGTGCACCCACCCCGTGCACGGAGGGGAATCGGGTGAGCCGCCCTCCGCTGCCGCGGGGGACCGAAGGCCACCGGCGATCCCGGGGGCCGGAGAGACGTCAGGAGAGACCGTGACCGAGAGCACTGCCGCGCGCGACCCGCGCCGCAGCAGCAAGCGCACCAGCGGGAGCGACGGCGGGAGCGCGGCCGCGACGGCGGCGCCCGGGACGCCCGCGGCGTCCGCGGCGCCCGCGAAGAAGGCCGCCGCCAAGAAGACCGCGGCGAAGGCCGCGAAGAAGGCGGCACCCGCGAAGAAGACTGCGCCTGCCCAGAAGACGGCGCCTGCCAAGAAGGCCACGAAGGAGACCGCGAAGGCGGCCAAGACGGCCAAGGCGGCCAAGAAGGCGACGGCACCCACCAGGCCCTCGCCCCACGGCTCTGCCGACGTCCCCGAGCTGGTCCAGCTCCTCACCCCCGAGGGCGAGCGCGTCGAGCACCCCGAGTACGCCGTCGACCCGAGCCCCGAGGAGCTGCGCGGCCTCTACCGCGACATGGTCCTCACCCGCCGCTTCGACGCCGAGGCCGTCACCCTCCAGCGCCAGGGCGAGCTGGGCCTGTGGCCCTCGCTGCTCGGCCAGGAGGCCGCCCAGGTCGGCTCCGGCCGGGCGACCCGCGAGGACGACTACGTCTTCCCCACGTACCGCGAGCACGGCGTCGCCTGGTGCCGCGGCGTGGATCCGACCCTGCTGCTCGGCATGTTCCGCGGCGTGAACAACGGCGGCTGGGACCCGAACGGCAACAACTTCCACCTCTACACGATCGTCATCGGCTCCCAGACGCTGCACGCCACCGGCTACGCCATGGGCGTCGCCAAGGACGGCGCCGACTCCGCCGTCGTGGCGTACTTCGGCGACGGCGCGTCCAGCCAGGGCGACGTCGCCGAGTCGTTCACCTTCGCCGCCGTCTACAACGCCCCGGTCGTCTTCTTCTGCCAGAACAACCAGTGGGCCATCTCCGAGCCGACCGAGCGCCAGTCCCGCGTCCCGCTCTACCGCCGCGCCGCCGGCTACGGCTTCCCCGGCGTGCGGGTCGACGGCAACGACGTGCTCGCCGTGCTCGCCGTCACCCGCAAGGCGCTGGAGCACGCGCGCTCCGGCCAGGGCCCGATGCTGATCGAGGCGTACACCTACCGCATGGGCGCCCACACCACCTCCGACGACCCCACCCGCTACCGCCGCGACGACGAGCGCGCCGCCTGGGAGGCCAAGGACCCGATCCTGCGGCTGCGCACCCTGCTGGAGCGGGAGCACCTCGCCGACGAGGCGTTCTTCGCGGAACTCGACGAGGAGAGCGACGCGCTGGCCAAGCGGGTGCGCGAGGCCATCAGGACCATGGCGGACCCGGACCCGATGGCCATCTTCGAGAACATCTACGCCGACGGGCACGCCGTCGTGGACGAGGAACGCACGCAGTACGCGGCGTACCTGGCGTCCTTCGCGGACGAGGCGGGCGCCGCCGCCGGGAAGGGGCACTGACCATGGCGGTCGAGAAGATGGCACTGGCCAAGGCGATCAACGCCTCGCTGCGCACGGCCATGGAGGACGACGCCAAGGTGCTCGTCCTCGGCGAGGACGTCGGCAAGCTCGGCGGCGTCTTCCGCGTCACCGACGGGCTGCAGAAGGACTTCGGCGAGGACCGGGTCATCGACTCGCCGCTGGCCGAGTCCGGCATCGTCGGCACCGCGATCGGGCTGGCGCTGCGCGGGTACCGGCCGGTGGTGGAGATCCAGTTCGACGGGTTCGTCTTCCCCGCGTACGACCAGATCGTCACGCAGCTCGCGAAGATGCACGCGCGGGCGCTGGGCAGGGTCAAGCTGCCGGTCGTCATCCGGATCCCCTACGGCGGCGGCATCGGCGCGGTGGAGCACCACAGCGAGTCGCCCGAGGCGCTGTTCGCGCACGTGGCGGGGTTGAAGTGCGTCTCGCCCTCGACGCCCGCGGACGCGTACTGGATGCTGCAGCAGGCCATCGCCAGCGACGACCCGGTGATCTTCTTCGAGCCCAAGCGGCGCTACTGGGACAAGGGCGAGGTCTCTCTGCCTGACAGCGGCTTCGCCGCGGGCTCCGCCATTCCGATGGCGCTGCACGAGGCGCGGGTCGCCCGGGAGGGCACGGACCTCACCCTCGCGGCGTACGGGCCGATGGTGAAGACGTGCCTGGAGGTCGCCGCGGCGGCGGCCGAGGAGGGCACGTCGCTGGAGGTCCTGGACCTGCGCTCGATGTCGCCGATCGACTTCGACGCCGTGCAGCGCTCGGTGGAGAAGACCGGCAGGCTGGTCGTCGTGCACGAGGCCCCGGTGTTCTACGGCTCCGGCGGCGAGATCGCCGCGCGCATCACGGAGCGGTGCTTCTACCATCTGGAGGCCCCGGTGCTGCGCGTCGGCGGCTTCCACGCGCCGTACCCGCCGGCGAGGCTGGAGGAGGAGTACCTCCCCAACCTGGACCGCGTGCTCGATGCCGTCGACCGCGCGCTTGCGTACTGAAGAGGGAGCGTGTCCGAGACCATGAGCAACACCGCGCGCCTCCGCGAGTTCAGGCTGCCCGACGTGGGCGAGGGCCTGACGGAGGCGGAGATCCTCAAGTGGTACGTCCGGCCCGGCGACGAAGTGCACGACGGCATGGTCGTGTGCGAGGTGGAGACGGCGAAGGCGGCGGTCGAACTGCCGATCCCGTACGACGGGGTGGTGCAGGAGATCCGCTTCGCCGAGGGCGACACGGTCGACGTGGGAACGCCGATCATCGCGGTCGACACGGAACCCGGGGCCGCGGCTCCCGGGGCCGCCCCCGGACCCGGTGGGACCGCGACCCCGTCGTCCGACGCCGCACCCGCACCCGCACCGGGCGGCGGCGAGCCCGCCGGGCCGGCGCCCGAGGCGCAGCCCGCCGAGCCGGTCGCGGAGTCCGGCGGTGCCAAGCGGCAGCCGGTGCTCGTCGGCTACGGCGTATCGCAGGGCTCGACGAAGCGCCGGCCCCGCAAGCCGCAGCCCGGCGCCGAGCCGGCGGCTGCGGCGGCGATCCAGGCGGAACTGAACGGCGGGACCGCGGCACCCGAGGCGCCGCAGGCACCCGGCGGCCCCGCCGGCACGGCGGCCCCGGGCACCGGCCACGGCGCCTCCGCGCCGGGCGGCTCCGCCGCCGCGGCACCCGCCGCGCCCGCCGCAGGCGGCACCGCAGGCGGTCGCGTCCTCGCCAAGCCGCCCGTGCGCAAGCTCGCCAAGGACCTCGGCGTCGACCTGACCGCCGTCGTGCCCACCGGCGACGGCGGCGTCGTCACCCGCGACGACGTCCACGCCGCCGCGGCCCCCGCGCCGGCCCCGGCCGCGCCCGCGGAAGCCGCACCCGCGGCGCAGCCCGCGCAGCCGGAACCGCAGGCCGCCCCCGCCGCGGAACCGGCCCCGGGCGCCCGCGAGACCCGTATCCCCATCAAGGGCGTCCGCAAGGCCACCGCCCAGGCGATGGTCACTAGCGCCTTCACCGCGCCGCACGTCACGGAGTTCGTCACCGTCGACGTCACCCGCACGGTGAAGCTCGTCCAGGAGCTGAAGGAGGACCCCGACCTCGCCGGGCTGCGGATCAACCCGCTGCTGCTCGTCGCCAAGGCCCTTCTGCTGGCGATCCGGCGCAACCCCGAGGTCAACTCCGCCTGGGACGAGGAGCGTCAGGAGATCGTCCGCAGGCACTACGTGAACCTGGGCATCGCCGCCGCCACGCCCCGCGGCCTGATCGTGCCGAACATCAAGGACGCGCACGCCAGGTCGCTCCCCGAGCTGGCCACGGAGCTGGCCGGTCTCGTGGCCACCGCCCGCGAGGGGAAGACCACGCCGGAGGCGATGCAGGGTGGCACGGTGACGATCACCAACGTCGGGGTCTTCGGGATCGACACCGGTACGCCGATCCTCAACCCCGGCGAGCCGGCGATCCTCGCCTTCGGCGCGATCAGGCCGCAGCCCTGGGTGCACAAGGGCAAGGTCAAGCCGCGGCAGGTGACGACGCTCGCGCTCTCCTTCGACCACCGGCTCGTCGACGGGGAGTTGGGCTCGAAGGTGCTCGCGGACGTGGCGGCGGTCCTGGAGCGGCCGAAGCGGCTGCTCACCTGGGGCTGACGCCCGTACGGCGGTACGACGAAGGCAACGCGCACGCCCCCGGCCCCGCAGACGGGCGCCGGGGGCGTCCGCGTGCGTACCCGTGAACCCTCTGTCCGCATCGCGGACGGCGGCGACGTACGCATACCTGTTGTATCTATGCTGTGCGCATGCCCCCGAGCCCCGCCGTCCCGGTCAAGCCCGCCCCCGCCGCCGACCGCGTCTACGCGCACGTCAAGCAGGGCGTGCTCGAACGGCGTTACGAGGGCGGCACGATGCTCACCGAGGGCGAGCTGGCCGACGCCGTCGGCGTCTCCCGTACGCCCGTGCGCGAGGCGCTGCTGCGGCTGCAGGCCGAGGGGCTGCTGGAGCTGTACCCGAAGAAGGGCGCGTTCGTCCTGCCCGTCTCCGCGCAGGAGATCGCCGACGTCGTCGAGACCCGGATGCTCGTCGAGGAGCACGCCGCCCGCCGGTCCGTCCCCGCGCCCGCCGCGCTGCTCACCCGGCTCGAAGAGCTGCTGGAGGAGCAGCGCCGGCACGTCGAGGCCGACGACCGCGCCGCGGCCGCCGCCACCGACCGCTGCTTCCACGCCACGATCGTCCGCAACGCCGGCAACGACATCCTCGTCCGCCTCTACGACCAACTCCGCGACCGCCAGCTCCGCATGGGCGTCGCCCTGATGAACGCCCAGCCCGGCCGTATGCACCGCTCCCTCGCCGAGCACGCCGAGATCCTGTCGGCGCTGCGCGGCGGCAGCGCCGACACGGTCGCCGCCGCGGTCCACGGGCACGTCGCCTCCGTCCGGGACCTGCTCCGCGGGGACCTGCGGTGACCGCCGTGCGCGCGGGGGGCGCCCCCGGCGCCCGCGGCCTGCCCGGCGACCCACCCGGCGGCCTGACCGCCGCCGCCGTCTGGGGCGTCGGCGTCGCCGTCTACTTCGTCGCCGTCACGTACCGGACGAGCCTGGGCGTCGCCGGCATCGACGCCGCCGAGCGCTTCGACGTCGGCGCCTCCGCCCTCTCCGGCTTCTCCATCCTCCAGCTCCTCGTCTACGCCGGCATGCAGATCCCCGTCGGCCTGCTCGTCGACCGGTTCGGCACGCGCCGGGTGCTGGCGATGGGCATCGTGCTGTACACGGCGGGGCAGTTCGGCTTCGCGCTCTCCGGCACGTACGGCGCCGCGCTCGCCTCCCGCGCGCTGCTCGGCTGCGGCGACGCGATGACGTTCATCAGCATCCTGCGGCTCGGCGCGCGCTGGTTCCCCGCCCGCCGCGGACCGCTGATAGCGCAGCTCGCCGGGCTCGTCGGGATGGCGGGCAACCTGGTCTCGACGCTCCTGCTCTCCCGCATGCTCCAGGAGTTCGGCTGGACCCCGACCTTCGCGGGCAGCGCGGTGGCCGGCGCGGTCATGCTCGTCCTCGTCCTGCTCTTCCTCCGCGACCAGCCCCGCGACTACGTCCCGCCGCCCCCCGAGGACCACCACGGCCGCGGCATCCGCCGGCAGATAGCCGGCGCCTGGCGCGAGCCGGGCACCCGGCTGGGCTTCTGGGTGCACTTCACCACCCAGTTCCCGGCGATGGTCTTCCTGCTGCTGTGGGGGCTGCCGTTCCTCGTCGAGGCCCAGGGCGCGAGCCGCGCGGAGGCCGGCCAACTGCTGACCCTGCTGGTGCTGTCCAACATGGCGGTCGGCCTCGTCTACGGCCAGCTCGTCGCCCGGCACCACGCGGCGCGGCTGCCGCTGGCGCTGGGCACGGTGGCCGCGACGGCGGCGGTGTGGGGCACGGTGCTGAGCTGGCCCGGGGCGCACGCGCCGGGCTGGCTGCTGGTGGTGCTGTGCTGCGTGCTGGGCGCGTGCGGCCCGGCGTCGATGATCGGCTTCGACTTCGCCCGCCCGGCGAACCCGCCGGAGCGGCTGGGCACGGCGTCCGGCATCGTCAACATGGGCGGCTTCACGGCCTCGATGACGACGCTGCTGGCGGTCGGGCTGCTGCTGGACGCGACGGGCGACCGCTACGGCATCGCCTTCGCGAGCATCTTCGTCCTGCAGATCCTGGGAATCACCCAGATCCTGCGGCTGCGCGTGCGGGCCCACCGCCGGGAACGCGAACGCCTGGTGGCGAGCCGCGTCTCGGCCGTGCACGTCCCCGCGTGAGGCGGGCCGGCGGCCGTCCCCTGTTCCGGTGCGGCCCGCTCAGTGGTGCACGTGCGCGCGCTGTCCGTCGCGGTCGAAGATCATGATCAATTCGGCCGGGCCGCCCAGGGCCGTGATCGCGTGCGGGACCATGGTCGTGAACTCCGCCGCCTCCCCCGCCTCGACGTCGATCCGCCGCTCGCCCAGCCACAGCCGCACGCGCCCTTCGAGCACGAGGAACCAGTCGTGGCCCGGGTGTACCCGTTGGCCGGGCGGCGCGTCGGACGGCTCCAGGCGCATCTTCACCGCGACCGTGCGCCCGTCGGGACGGCTCAGCGGCCACGTCGTCCGGGTGCCGCTGCTGTGCGCGACCGGACGGATCACGACGTCGTCGTCGGTGGGCACCTCGAAGAGCACGTCGAGACTCACCTGGAGGGCGTTGGCCAGCGGTACGAGCACGTCCAGGCTCAGCGTGCGCTTGCCGGTCTCGACGCGGCTGATGGTCGACGGGCTGAGGTTGGTGCGCTCTGCCAGCTCGTCGAGGGAGTAACCCAGGGTGGTGCGCATGCTGCGCAGGCGCGTCCGCGCCAGGGCCTCGATGTCGGCGACTCCGTTCACGCTCCCATCCTGGCACGTCTTGCTGATTGCGCAAGACCTCTTGCCGATATCGTCGTGCGAGGTACCTTCGGACCCATGAGCGACCACGCCGAGCACGACAGCCACGCCGAGCACCTCACCCTGGAGCGTCACTGCGACGTCGCCGTGATCGGCGGCTCGGCCGCCGGTCTCGCCGCCGCCCTGCAGCTCTCCCGCCAGCGGCGCAGCGTCGTCGTGGTCGACGACGGCACCCCGCGCAACGCCCCGGCCGCGCACATGCACGGCTACCTGGGGCGCGAGGGGGGCGCGCCCGGCGAGCTGACGGAGGCCGGGCGTGCGGAGGTACGCACGTACGGTGGGGAGGTGCTCTCCGGCCGTGTCGTGGGGGTGCACCGCCGCGACGACGGCCGGTTCCGGCTGGACCTCACCGGCGGGCATGCGCTGGTGGCCCGGCGCGTCCTCGCCGCGACCGGCCTGTCCGACGAACTCCCCGCGATCGAGGGCGTCGCCGAGGGGTGGGGGCGCGGCGTGATCCACTGCCCGTTCTGCCACGGCTTCGAGGTGCGCGACCAGCGCCTGGTGCAGATCGTCACTCACCCCCTGGGCCTCCACCCGACCCCGCTGTTCCGGCACCTGACCGACCGGATGGCCGTCGTGCTGCACGACCCGACCGGGCTCGACGAGGGAGTCGTCGAAACCCTCACCGCCTCCGGCGTCATCGTCGAGCGCGGCGAGGTCAGCCGGGTCCGCACCGGGCCGGACGGCGAGGTGTCCGGGGTCGAGCTCGGCGACGGCCGCGTCCTTGAGGCCGACGCCGTCGTGGTCGGCTCGCGGTTCCGGGCACGCGCCGACGTGCTGGCCGGGGTGGGGCTCACCACCACCCCGCACCCGACCGGCGCCGGTGACGTCCTCGCGGTCGACCCGCGCGGCGAGACCGCCGTACCGGGTGTCTACGCCGCCGGCAACGTCACCGACCCGAGCCTGCAGGTACTGCCGTCGGCCGCCCAGGGCAGCCAGGTCGGCGCCATGATCGCCTTCAGCCTCGCCGAGGAGGACCTCCGTGCCGTCGCGCGGCGCTCGGGCGAGGAGGCCGACTGGGACCACCGCTACGGGGGGCCCGACCGGGCGTGGAGCGGCAACCCCAACGGCACGCTCGTCCACGAGGCCACCCCCCTGACACCGGGCCGGGCTCTCGACGTCGGAACCGGCGAGGGCGCCGACGCCCTGTGGCTGGCCGGGCACGGCTGGAAGGTGACCGCCACCGACATCTCCGGCAACGCGCTCGCCCGGGTGCGCGCCGAGGCCGAACGCCGCGGGCTCGCCGTCAGCCTCGTACGCGGCGACGCCAACGATCCCGCACCCTTCGGCACCGAGACGTTCGACCTGGTCTCGCTGCAGTACGGCTCGTTCAAGCGCACGCCCGACCAGCGCGGTCTGCGCAGCCTGCTCGCCGCCGTCGCCCCCGGCGGCACGTTGCTGGTCGTGCATCACGACCTCACCCCCCTGCGCGACCCCGTGGACGTGGCGACCCAGACCCGGATGTACGACCCGGAGGCGTTCGTCGGGGTCGACGAGGTCGCCGCCGCGCTCAGCGCCGACCCCGGCACCTGGCATGTCGAGATCCACGAAACCCGGCCACGGCCCCCCGGCGCGGCCAGCACCCACCACGTCGACGACGTCGTCCTGCGCGCAACCCGACGAGCGGACTGACCACGCTGCCGGATCCGTCGGCGCAGCCGACGCCCACCGGCGGTCCGCCGTTCAGCGCGACGGCAGCCAATGGTGCTCCTCGCCCTGCGCACGTGCCTGCCTGGTGAACCGGTTGCGTCTTGGCCACGTGACGAAGGTGACCCCCTGTAAGGTCACCAGAAGGAGGCGCTGTGCCTGCTGAGTCTCAGCAGTTCACCGAACTGGAAATCGAATACACCATGGCTCTGGGAGCTGGTCTGGAGATTTGGGATCCCAGAAGTGCGGTAGCCCGAGGGGAACTTGTCAGCGAAGGCCCTGGTCTCCCGCACGGTCTTGAGATGGAGCGGCGGAGGCAGGAAGCGATCCAGCGGCTTACCAAGCATGAGGGGCTCCGTGAAAATGCCCGTGGTGCCATCGCACAGGGCTATCGCGGTGGTGCGTTTTATGAGCGGGGGGCGTTGACAAGCCGCGCCAACGCGGGGGCGCCCAACCCGCTATCTGATCCGAACGTCGCTTTGCCCTCACAATGGGCCGCGCAGACTTTGCCTCCTGGGACTTCCCCTCAGTCCTCCGCCCCGGGGGGCCGCGCCGGGACCGCCTATCCGCCCCCGAATCAGGCCGCGCAGGCCAAGCCTTCTCAAGGTCAGGGCCGCAAGTAGACGTGGGGGAAAGGTCGGCTTCCACAGCAGGTCTCCGCCGGAAGTCCGGTTGGCACAACGACAGAACCGGCCGCCCGGACAAGCGGTCACTGATCGCCTACGACCACTGACCGCAACGACCCCTGAGAATCCCTCATCTAGTCCGTCGCGACCTCCGTGGGCACGTCGGCCGCCGGGTTGGCCTGCGGGGCGGGCGCCGTCGTCGGCTCGTGGAAGCTCGCCGGGCCCGAGGTCGCGTCGGGGACGGACTCCGGCGGAGCCCCCTTCTCGATCATCGAGCCGAGGCCCACCACCGCCGCCACGTCCGGGCGTTCCGCGATGTGGACCGGCAGCCCCACCGACGTACGCAGCATGCTCTCCAGGCCCGGCATCGTCGCGCTCTCGCCCGCCAGCACGATCCCGCGGTCCCCGATGTCCGCCACCAGATCCGGCGGGCAGCGCCGCAGCACCGAGCGGATCCCGTCCAGCACCGCCAGCATCGGCACCCCCGCCGCCTGCCCCACCGCCGCCGGGTCGACCTGGACCGTACGCGGGCGGCCCGAGACCACGTCGCGGCCCAGCACCTCCAGCGTGGCCGCGCCCTGCGCGCCGGCGAGCGACAGCTCGCGGTGCACCTGGCTGACGGTGTGGCTGCGCAGCATCACCTCGTGGTTGATGCGCAGATGCTCCACCAGCGCCCGGTCGACGGCCTGCCCGCCCACCGGCACCTTCTCGGCGGCGACGACGTTGCCCAGCGACAGCACCGCGATCTGCGTCATCGCCGCACCGCACACCACGATCAGCGTGCCCTCCGCGGCCAGCACCGGCAGCCCGCAGCCCACCGCCGTGGCGATGAGGGTGTCGACGAGGATCACCCGCTTCGCGCCCAGCCCCGCCAGCGTGTCGATCATCGCCCGCTGCGTCAGCGGCTCGACGTCGTGCGGGGTGCAGGCCGCGGCCCGCAGCGCGGGATGGAAGCGCCAGGATCTGCGCACCTTGGCGTGGATGAGGTGGCGCAGCATGCGCTGGGCCATCTCGATGTCGGTGATGCCGTTCGGCCCCACGGGCCGGGCGACCTGGATGTGCGCGGGGGTCCGACCCGTCATCGCCTCGGCCTGCCCGCCGACGGCCACCAGGGCGCCCGTGCGGGAGTTGATGGCGACGGCGCTCGGCTCGTCCACGACGAGGCCGATGCCCTTGAGGTAGACGCGGGTGCGGGAGGCCCCGATGTCGACGGCGACGCTGCAACGGAGAAGCTGATCCTGGCTGATACTCACATGATCAGCCTGGGGTGCCCGGGCCGGAGGCGCCCGCCGGGCTGTGCCGGTCGGATGAGGGCTCCCCCCTTACGGGTGAGGGCGGCGCCCGCGCGAGCGCGGGGAGCGGCTCAGTCCGTCACCGCGAAGTGCCGCAGGACCGCCTCCGCCAGCTTCTGGTCGCCCTCGACCTTCACCCGGTCCGCCAGCGCCGCAGCCCGCTGCCGGCCCGTCGCCAGCCACAGGTACGTCTCCCAGTCCGTCGTCAGCGTCACCGTCGGCCCGAGCGAGACGCTGCCGTCGATGGAACCGCTGCCGTCCTCCCCGACCCGTACCGTACGCATGAACTCCACCGGGCCCGTCACGTCCACGACCACGACCGACCCCGCCCGCGCCCCCGCGTCCTCGGCCACCACCTTCGGCAGCCGCGCCAGCAGCTCGTCGCGCACGAGGAGCGCGCCGGGCGAGTCGAGGTTCCCGGGCTTGCCGAGCGCGCGGCGGATGTCCTGCTCGTGCACCCAGATGTCGAAGGCGCGGTAGCGCGTCAGCTCCGCGACCGTCATCTCGCTGCCGAACGCCCCGCGCACCTTGGTGTCCGGCGCGCGCTTCTCGTCGCGGAGCTGCCGCCGGCGGCGGATCACCGTGTACTCGAGGTCGGCGGTCATCTCCGGCGCGGTGTGGTGGCGGCGCGTGTCGACCTGCACCTCGACGTAGCGCGCCTTCTCGCTCGTGATGTGCACGAGGTCGGCGGGCAGGTTGTGGATCGGGCGCGGGTCGCCGAGTGCCTCGCACTCGGCGCCGATAATGTGGGAGACGACATCCCGCACGGACCACCCCGGCAGTCCGCTTCGACGGCTCCACTCCCCCTCGGAGAGCGGTGCCACGAGTTCGGATATGGCCTCGGCCGAGTGGGCCCAGGCATCGATGGACGGCTGGAGGCTGGAGTGGACGGTCACACTACCCCTCACGGGATCGTTCGCGAGATGCACGGCAGGCCCTAAGTTACGCTGCGCGCGGGTGCCCCGGCAGTGCTTTCGGGCGACGATTGTGCGGTGAGGCGGACGACTTGGACTTCGAGGTGGTGGTAAGGTGCGCGCTTCTCTGATCCAGTTCCGGGTGGATCCGGACGAAACGGTGGAAAGCCGACGGGCCCGGGCGGCCGCGCTCGTACGCGCCGAGGAGGGCTCCGGGCTGGTGGTACTGCCGGAGCTGTGGCACCTGGGCGCGTTCGCCTACGACGACTTCGCGACCGGGGCGGAGACCCTCGACGGGCCCACGGCCGCGGCGATGGCGGCGGCGGCCCGGGACGCGGGCGTGTGGCTGCACGCGGGGTCGGTCGTGGAACGGGACGCCTCGGGCACGCTGTTCAACACCAGCCTGCTCTACGCGCCGGACGGCTCCTTGGCGCGTACGTACCGCAAGATCCACCGCTACGGCTTCGACCGCGGCGAGGCCGTCCTCATGGGCGCGGGCGACGAGCTCGTCACCGCGCCCCTCCCCGACACCGTCGCCGGCCTCGCCACCTGCTACGACCTGCGCTTCCCCGAGCTGTTCCGGGCCCTGACCGACAAGGGCGCGCAGACCTTCGTGATCCCCGCCGGCTGGCCCGCGGAGCGCCGCGCGCACTGGCGGCTGCTGCTGCGGGCGCGGGCGGTGGAGAACCTGGCGTACGTGCTGGCCTGCAGCACGGCGGGGACGACCGGCGGGGTGGCGCAGGCCGGGCACAGCATGATCGTGGACCCGTGGGGCGAGATCCTCGCCGAGGCGGGCGAGGGCGAGGAAGTCCTGCGGGCGGAGCTGGACCCGGCGCGGGTGACGAAGACGCGGGAGGAGTTCCCGGCGCTGCGCGACCGGGCGCTGGGGCGGCCGTAGCGCCGACGCCGCATTGCGTGGGCGCGTCGTGATCACCGACTTTGGAAAATCAACAACAGAGCACCGAACCTGCGATCACACTGAGTGTGTGCACCAGGACACGTTCTGTGATCTCTACCTCCGCCTGTCCCTCGACCGGGACGGCAAGACTGCTATCGAACGGCAGGAAGCCGACTGCCGTGCGTGGGCCGAACGCAACGGGCTGACCGTCCGCAAGGTCCACATAGACAGAGGACGCTCCGGTTACAAGACCGCCGCACGCAAGGGCTTCGACGCCGCGTTGGCGGCTGTAACGGCGGGCGTCGTCGGCACGCTGATCGTCTGGAAACTTGACCGTCTGTCCCGCAAGGGGATCGGCCAGGTGGGCAAGGTGGTGGACGACATCGGGGAGGCCGGCGGCCGTCTCGTCTCGGTCGTGGACGGTCTTGACACCTCGAACGACTCGTCGCGCACGGCCGTCGTGATGCTCGCTGAGCTCGCCCGGTCCGAGTCGGAAAATCTCGGCTCGCGTGTCGGGCACGCGAAGCGCTACCTCCGCAGCAAGGGCCAGTGGATCGGTGGACAGCCCCCGTACGGGCTGCTCATCGACCCGAAGACCAAGAAGCTCGTGCACGACACGGATCATGCCGTCTACGCCCGCATGATCGCGGATGAAGCGCTCGCCGGGACATCGTTGGTCAAGATCGCCCGACTCCTCAACGAGTACGAAATCCTCTCGCCCAGGGGCGGGCAGTGGAACGCGGCCAGCATTATGCAGCTCCTGCGTTCCCCTGCGTTCGCCGGTCTGATGCCGGAGACCGAGAGCGTCGAGACGGATGGCGGCGAGCGGAAGTACACCGGCAGGGTCTTCCCGCACCGCGATCCCGAGACGTCGGACACCGTCGAGATCGGCGAGGGGATCATCACCGTTGGAGAGCGTGAACAGATCATCCGCACGCTGGAGTCGAGAACGTTTGTGCACGCAGGAAAACGGCGACCGAAGCGCGAAGGGACGGCACTGCTTACAGGGCTCGTCTACTGCGCGGTTCCTGGCTGCGGTCGCCGGATGCACCGTGTGGGCGGCAGCTATCAGTGCATGGCTCGTCGCGCGGGCAACCGGTGCATCGGAGCGTCAGCGTTGGCTGAGGCCGTGGACAACTACGTGACCGAAGAGTTCCTCACCAAGCTCCCGGCACTCGAACCGGACGATCTGCTGCTCGTGGCGATCACTGACCGCTGGGTGCACCGCGTGGACCCGGAGACCTTCGCCAAACGTGATGCACTTGCTGCCGAGATCCAGGATGAGGAAGCCCGCTTGGCCGACCTGGAGGAGGCGCGCTACGTTCGGGGCGAGTTCAATGGCGCCAGAGCCCTGGAACGCTACAACCGGCTTTCGGAACGCCTGAGGGGGCGCATCGAGGGGCTTCGCACCGATCTCCGCAATCTCCCCATGCCTTCCCTGGACGTGTCGCGGATACTCGACAACCTCACCCTGCGAGAGGCGTGGGCGGATGCGACGAACGAAGACCGGCGCGGTCGGTTGTCGCTCGCCATGGATCGGGTCGAGGTGAGCAAGGGAGTGCGCGGGCAGCGGATCATCCCTGAGCAACGCATCCAGATCCATTGGGCCAAGCTGCCAGGCCCCGACACCGCCACTTGAGGGGGCGTCTCGGCGTTCTCGGTCCGGGACATCGCCCCCCAGCGGAATTCCGGCAGGGATCAGCCCTGAGCAGGGGCGTCCAGGATTCCTGCCCGTGGGAACCGCCACCTACGGGGATGGCACCCTGGACGCATGAACGCTGCCTCTCCTGCCCCGCGACGTGCCCGAGTCCGTGCCCCGGAGCTGATCGGCAAGGGCGGCTGGTTGAACACGGGTGGGAAGAACCTGACGCTCGCGGGCCTACGTGGTAAGTGTGTCGTCGTCGATTTTTGGGCCTTCTGCTGCATCAACTGCCTGCACGTCCTGGACGAGCTGCGCGAGCTGGAGGAGAAGCACCGGGACACGGTGGTCGTCGTCGGCGTGCACTCGCCGAAGTTCGTGCACGAGGCCGAGCACGCCGCCGTGGTGGACGCCGTCGAGCGCTACGGCGTCCACCACCCCGTGCTGGACGACCCGGAGCTGACCACGTGGAAGCAGTACGCGGTGCGGGCGTGGCCGACGCTGGTGGTGGTCGACCCGGAGGGGTACGTCGTCGCGCAGCACGCCGGGGAGGGGCACGTACACGCCATCGAGCGGCTGGTCGCGGAGCTGGAGGAGGAGCACGCGGCGAAGGGCACGCTGCGCCGGGGCGACGGGCCGTACGTGCCGCCGGAGCCGGTGGCGACGCATCTGCGCTTCCCGGGGAAGGCGCTGCGGCTGCCGTCGGGCAACCTGCTCGTCTCGGACACGACGCGGCACCGGCTGGTGGAGCTGGAGCCGGACGGCGAGACGGTGGTGCGGCGGTTCGGGAGCGGGGAGCGGGGCTTCGCGGACGGCCCGGCCGAGGCGCCGGGCGGCGGCGCGGCGGGGGACTCCGCGGAGGGCTCGGCGGGCGGCTCCGGGGCGCGCTTCAACGAGCCGCAGGGGCTGGCGTTGCTGCCGTCGGGGGCCGTGGCGGTGGCGGACACCGTGAACCACGCGATCAGGGCCGTCGACCTCGGTACCGGCTCGGTGACGACGCTGGCGGGGACCGGCCGGCAGTGGTGGCAGGGCTCGCCGGACTCGGGGCCGGGAAGAGAGGTCGACCTGTCGTCGCCGTGGGACGTCGCGTGGTTCGACGGACGGCTGTGGATCGCGATGGCGGGGGTCCACCAACTGTGGACGTACGACCCGGCGACCGGCACGGTGGCGGCGGCGGCCGGCACGACGAACGAGGGGCTGCTCGACGGGCCGGCGGACGGGGCGTGGTTCGCGCAGCCGTCGGGTCTCGCGGCGGCGGACGGCCGGCTGTGGATCGCGGACGCGGAGACGTCGGCGCTGCGCTGGCTGGAGCCGGGCGACGGGCCGGGGCGGCGGGCGCGGGTGCACACGGCGGTCGGCACCGGGCTCTTCGACTTCGGCCACCGCGACGGCCCGGCGGACGAGGCGCTGCTGCAGCACCCGTTGGGCGTCACGGCACTGCCGGACGGCTCGGTGGCGGTCTCGGACACGTACAACCACGCCCTGCGCCGCTACGACCCGGCCACCGGCACCGTGACCACCCTGGCGACGGACCTGCGGGAGCCGTCGGACGCGGTGGTGGACGGCGACGAGATCGTGGTCGTCGAGTCCGCCCGGCACCGCCTGACCCGGCTCCGGCTGCCGGAGGAGGCGGTCCGGGTGCCGCCGGTCGCGCACCGTACGCGGCGCGCTGCGACGGACGTGGCGCCGGGCAGCCTGTCGCTGGACGTCGTCTTCCGCGCCCCGCCGGGCCAGAAACTCGACACCCGCTACGGCCCGGCCACCCGCCTGCTGGTCAGCGCGACGCCGCCGTCGCTGCTGACGTCGGGCGAGGGCGCGGGCACGGAGCTGACGCGGGCGGTGGTCCTGTCGGCGGACGGCCCGGAGGAGGGCGTGCTGCACGTCTCGGCGATGGCGGCGAGCTGCGACGACGATCCGTCGGTGGAGTACCCGGCGTGCCACGTGCACCAGCAGGACTGGGGGGTGCCGATCCGGATCACGGAGTCGGGGGCGGGGCGGCTGCCGCTGATCCTGGCGGGGATGAACGAGGGGGAGGAAAGGGAAGAGGAAGACGCTTAGTGGAGAAACGACCCTGCATCGGTGCAGGCCAGATACGCTGGGCCGTATGAGTGAGACCGACGAGCTTCGTCGCCGTATCGACGCCCTGGAGGCCGAGATGGATGCTCTGCGCGAGCACCTGACCACCACGCGGGCGGTTGTCGCGATAAACGACCGGGACGTGGCGGAGTTCAAGTCGGAGCTGCGCGCGCACAAGCAGGTGCTGCAGGCGCTGCGCGAGACGCAGTTGGAGCAGGGTAAGCGGATCGACGCGCTTGACACCAAGGTGAGCACCGGCTTCGCCACCGTCTTGGCCGCCGTCCAGGCAATCGCCGACCGCCTGCCCGAGGAGCCCGCCTCCTAGTCCGCCGGGATACCGAACCACCGCAGATGAACCGGCCGCGCGCCCGGGGCGGCGTCCTCGGGTGTGTGGCGGTACTTCGCCAGGAGCTTCAGGTAGTCGTCGTGGAAGGCGTCCAACTGCTCCTTCGTCAGATGGCTCAGCCCGCGTGACCCCCGCAGCCACCCCTCTTCCGCACCTTCCCCCTCTGCCTCGCCCTCCCCGGCCTCCCGGGCCTGTCCCGCCGCGAACCGCCGCGCCAGCTCCAGGTCCTCGGCCCCGCGGAGCCGGTCCAGTTCTGCGATGACGGCCCGCTCCCCCGCTGTGACGTCGTCCATCGGCGGGCGGCGGATGTCCAGCCCCGGTACGCCGCGCCACCAGCGCTTGCGGCCCGCCGACCGCTCCGGGATGTCCTCGACGAGACCCCCGCGCTCCAGCATGCGCAGGTGGTAGCTGAGCGTCCCGGTGTTCTCGCCGAGGGCCGCCGCGAGCGTCGTCGACGTCGCCGGGCCGTGCACCGAGAGGTGGCGCAGGATGCGCAGCCGCAGGGGGTGCGCGAGCGCCTTGAGCGCTTCCGGGCTGCTGACCTTGCGCCGCTCGTCCGTCATGCCCGCAGTTTATCCACAGGGTTCTCTGCAGAGCTTTCTTTGCAGAGAAAGCTCTGCAATGCTGAAGCCATGACGAAGAACTTGACGAAGAACATGACGAAGGACTGGAACCAACGGTCGTACGGGACGCGCGCCGCCCGGCTCGCGGCCCCCGCGCTCACCGCCCTGCTCGCCGTCCTCACCACCGGCGCCGCCCCGGCCTCCCCGGCCGCGGAGACCGGTCCGCCCGGGGCCGGGTTCGACTTCGGCGCCTGCCCGGCCGCGGACGAGTTGCCCGCCGGCGCCGATCCCGGGACCTGGAGGTGTGAGGTCATGCGGGCGACGGGGCGGCTGCGGATCGGGGGTGTGGACGAGCCCGTCGGCCGGCCGATGACGCTGACGTTCGCGGAGGGCCGGGTGGACGGCGCGTATGCCCAGGTGTTCGGCGAGCTGACCGCCGAGCCGATACGGGTCGGGGGGACACCGCTGACGCTCACGCCGCGGTACGGGGGCTACAGCGACTTCGAGTCCGACGACCTGCGCCGCGGGGAGCTGGACCTGACCCTCGCGGTCGGCGGCCCGCTGCTCCCGAAGGGCTGCTCCATAGGCGCGGCGGCCACGGAGCCGATCCACCTCGTGCTCAAGGACACCCGCCCCACGGAGGTGATATCCGAGGACCCGCCGGTGGTCTCCTTCGGCGCCGCGGACACGGAGTTCGCCGCTCCGCGCACCGACGGCTGCGGACGCCCGGGCGGCCGGATCCTGGACCGGGTGCTGGACCTGCCGGCTCCGGCGGGGGAGAACCGGCTCGAACTCGACGCCACGGTGGCCCTCAGGCCGTACGCGTGACGCGTCACCCCGTCAGGAACGCCGCCAGCGCGCCGGCCAGCAGGTGCGGGTCCTCCGCGCCGCACAGCTCCCGCGCCGAGTGCATCGAGAGGATGGCCACCCCGATGTCCACGGTCGTGATCCCGTGGCGGGCCGCCGTGATGGGCCCGATGGTCGTGCCGCAGGGCATCGCGTTGTTCGAGACGAACGACTGCCACGGCACCCCGGCCCGCTCGCAGGCGGTCGCCAGGATTCCGCGGCCGGCGCCGTCCGTGGCGTAGCGCTGGTTGACGTTGACCTTGAGGAGCGGGCCGCCGTTCGGCATGGGGTGGTGGCCCGGCTCGTGGCGTTCGGCGTAGTTCGGGTGCACGGCGTGGCCGGTGTCGGAGGAGAGGCAGACGGAGCCGGCCAGGGCGCGGGCCGCGTCGTCGTACGAGCCGCCGCGGGCGGCGACGGTGCGGCGCAGGACGGTGCCGAGGAGGGGCCCCTCCGCGCCGGTGTCGGACTGGCTGCCGGTCTCCTCGTGGTCGAAGGCCGCCAGCACCGGGACCCTGGTCGGCGGGGTGCCCGCCGTGGCCGCGGCGGCGAGGGCGGCGACGCCGGCGTGGACGGACAGGAGGTTGTCCATGCGCGGGCCCGCGAGCAGTTCGCGGTCGCGGCCGAGGTAGGCAGGCGGTTCGACGCTGTGGGCCATCAGGTCCCAGCCGAGGATGTCGCCTGCCGCGACCCCGGCCTCCGCGGCCAGGAACTCGACGAGGTCGCCCTCGCGTACGGTGCCGAGGCCCCAGATCGGCGTCATGTGGCGCTGCTTGTCGAGCTTGAGGCCCTCGGTGACCACGCCACGGTCGAGGTGGATGGCGAGCTGCGGCACGCGCAGCAGCGGCCGGTCGACGTCGACCAGCCGCGTCTCACCGCCGCCCGCGCTCCCGCGCGTCGCGCCCGGCCGCAGCGTCAGCCGCCCCGCCAGCCCCAGGTCCCGGTCCAGCCAACTGTTCAGCAGCGGTCCGCCGTAGACCTCCACCGCGATCTGCCGCCACCCGTGGGCGCCGGTGTCGGGGACCGGCTTGACCCGCAGATTGGGCGAGTCCGTATGGGCGCCGACGATGTGGAACGGCGTCTCGGGCGGGCTGCCCTCGGGCACGTACCAGGCGATCAGCGCGCCGCCGCGCAGCACGTAGCGGCCGCCGGCCGTCGCGTCCCAGGCGTCGGTCTCCCGGAGCCGCGTGAAGCCGGCCTTCTCCAGCCGCCGGGCGGCCTCGGCCACGGCGTGGTACGGCGTGGGGGAGGCGGCGAGGTAGCCGGCGAGGTCGTCGGTGTGGCTGCGGTCGAACCGGGGCGGCGGAGCTGTGGTCATGTCCACAGCCTAAGACGTGCGTGAGAAGCGGAATCGAGCCATTGCCTTCGCCGAATCGTTGTCTTACGTTCTTTCGGGTGTGCGGCGCCTGTTACCAGTGAGGTACCTGCCGTCCGCACGGGGGGAGTCACACGGACGGGCACGGTGCGAAGGAAGGGTGGCAAGGGCCACATGGGAGTCGTGAACACGGGCATCAAACGCAGGGCTCGGCTGCTGGGCGAGGCGCTCCGGCCGCCGCGGCAGTTGACCGGGCCGGGCGCGGAGGCGGTCCCGGCGGGTCAGGTGGCGCCCGGAGCCGCGACGCCGCAGAAGACGCCGGCCGGCGCCGGGCCGAAGGGTCCGCGCCCGCCCAAGAAGACGGTCGAGCAGGACTACGGGGTGGATGCCATGCCCCGGCAGGTCGAGGCGCCGGTCTTCGTGCTCGCGCCGGTACGCTCCGGCTCCACCCTGCTGCGCATGCTGCTCAACAGCCACTCGCGCATACGCGCCCCGCACGAGCTGCACCTGCGCACCCTCGGCGTGGAGCTGACCCCCGGCTTCTCCGACCAGTCGATGCTCGAACTGGGCCTGGACAAGGTGGAGCTGGAGCACGTGCTGTGGGACCGGGTGCTGCACCTGGAGCTGGAGCGCAGCGGCAAGGACATCGTGGTCGACAAGACCCCGGGCAACGTGTGGGCGTGGGAACGGCTGACGCACGCCTGGCCGAAGGCGAAGTTCCTGTTCCTGCTGCGTCACCCCGAGGGCGTCGTCAGCTCGCTGGAGAACCGCAAGTCCAACACCGCCACCCGCGCGCAGAACGAGGCGAACGCGCTGAAGTACTTCGAGCCGCTGGAGCGGGCCCGCGCCGCGCTCGACGGCCACACCCTCACGTACGAGGACCTGACCTCCGACCCGGAGCGGGTCATGCGCGGGGTGTGCGCGTACCTGGGGGTGGAGTTCGAGGCGTCGATGCTGGAGTACGGCGAGCAGGACCACGGCCGGCTCCGGCCCAACCTCGGCGACCGCAGCGACAACATCAAGTCCGGCCGGATCCAGGCGGCCCGCACGTTCGAGGAGGGGGCCGCCGAGCTGTCGCCGAAGATGGCGGAGTACGCCGCCGCCTGGGGCTACCGGAGCTGACCCGGCCGCACGAGTCGTACGAGCCCGCACAAGCAGCACGAGTCCCCGAGCCCACGAGCCCCTCGGGGGTCCGGATCCGGCGCCGCCGTCGTCGTCAGCGGGCGCCGCGTCCGGACCCCGGGGCCCGGGCGCGGCGCCCGCGTCAGCGCGTACGCCCGCGGTGCAGCCCGCACGCCGCACCCCGTCACGTCCCGCGCGTCAGAACGCGGCCTCGTCCAGCTCCATCAGCGACTGGTCCGTGCTCTCCGCCAGCGCCCGCTGCACGCCGACCCCCGGCAGCACGTTCCGCGCGAAGAACGTCGCCGCCGCGATCTTCCCCTGGTAGAACGCCACGTCCTTCGGGGCGGCCGTCGGCAGCTTCTCCGCGGCCACCGCGGCGCCCCTGAGCAGCAGGTAGGCGATCACGACGTCGCCGGAGGCGAGCAGCAGCCGGGTGGTGTTGAGCCCCACCTTGTAGATGGACTTCACGTCCTTCTCGGTGGCCGCGAGGTCGGCCAGCATCACCCCGACGATGGCCTCCAGGTCCACCGCCGCCGTGGCCAGCTCGTCGCGCGCCGCGCCCAGTTGCTCCCCGCCGACCGCCTCGGCCAGGAACTTCTTGATCTCCTCGGCCAGCGAGGTCAGCGCCTGCCCCTGGTTGCGGACGATCTTCCGGAAGAAGTAGTCCTGCCCCTGGATGGCGGTGGTGCCCTCGTAGAGCGTGTCGATCTTCGCGTCCCGGATGTACTGCTCGATCGGGTACTCCTGCAGATAGCCGGAGCCGCCGAAGGTCTGCAGCGACTGGGCGAGCTGCTCGTACGACTTCTCCGACCCGTACCCCTTCACGATCGGCAGCAGCAGGTCGTTCAGCGCCTGCTGCGCCGAGGTGTCCTCGCCCGCGGCCTGGCGGACCTGGATGGTGTCCTGCACGGAGGCGGTGTAGAGGACGAGGGCGCGCATGCCCTCGGCGTACGCCTTCTGCGTCATCAGGGAGCGGCGCACGTCCGGGTGGTGCGTGATGCTCACGCGCGGCGCGGTCTTGTCGGTGAACTGCGCCAGGTCCGGGCCCTGGACGCGCTCCTTCGCGTACTCCAGCGCGTTGAGGTAGCCGGTCGAGAGGGTGGCGATGGCCTTCGTGCCGACCATCATCCGCGCGAACTCGATGATCTTGAACATCTGGCGGATGCCGTCGTGCTTCCCGCCCAGCAGCCAGCCCTTCGCCGGCTGCCGGTCGCCGAAGGTCAGCTCGCAGGTGTTGGAGACCTTCAGGCCCATCTTGTGCTCGACGTTGGTGGCCTGGACGCCGTTGCGCTCGCCCAGCTCGCCGGTCTCCCAGTCGAAGTCGTACTTGGGCACGACGAACAGGCTCAGCCCCTTCGTGCCGGGTCCGGCGCCCTCCGGGCGGGCGAGCACGAAGTGCACGATGTTCTCCGACAGGTCGTGCTCGCCGGAGGTGATGAAGCGCTTCACGCCCTCGATGTGCCACGTGCCGTCCGGCTGCTCCAGCGCCTTCGCGCGCCCGGCGCCCACGTCGGAGCCGGCGTCCGGCTCGGTGAGCACCATCGTCGAGCCCCAGCGCCGCTCCACCATCAGCCGCGCGACCTTGCGCTGCTCCTCGGTGCCCTCGTCGTACAGGACGCCGGCGAAGGCGGGCCCCGAGGCGTACATCCACACGGCCGGGTTCGCGCCCAGCACCATCTCGGCGTACGCCCAGATCAGCGACGACGGCGTCGGCGTGCCGCCGATCTCCTCGGGCAGGCCGAGGCGCCACCACTCGGCGTCGAGGTAGGTCTCGTACGACTTCTTGAAGGACGCCGGGACGGGCGCGGTGCCGGTCTCGGGGTCGAAGACCGGGGGGTTGCGGTCGCCGTCGGTGAAGGACTCGGCCAGGTCGTTCTCGGCCAGCCGGGCGATCTCCGTGAGCACGCTCCGGGCGGTCTCGGTGTCCATCTCCTCGAAGGGGCCCGTGCCGTAGACGTCGCCGCGGCCCAGCACCTCGAAGAGGTTGAACTCGATGTCCCGGAGGTTCGACTTGTAGTGGCCCATGCGCAGGCTCCGTATCAGGCATAAGGGGTCAGCGACCACCTATGATGCTACCCGTCAGTAATAAAACGCAACCCTCGTTTTGTCACATCCCGCCGACTGGCGGAGTCCGCACCGGTACGCCCGCGGCGCGGCTAGGCTTGAATGCATGTACGGCTACGACCAGTCCGCCGGTTACGGCGCCCCGCAGGGTCACCCCCAGGCGCCCGGGCCGGGACACCCTCAGGGGCACCACTACGCCGCCCCGCCCCCCGGGCCGTACGACCAGCCCGCCCCCGGCTACGCCGAGCAGCCCCTCTACCCCGAGCCGTCCCAGCCCGCGCCGCCGTCCCTGGCCGAT
This sequence comes from Streptomyces sp. WMMC500, assembly GCF_027497195.1. Taxonomy (NCBI): domain Bacteria; kingdom Bacillati; phylum Actinomycetota; class Actinomycetes; order Kitasatosporales; family Streptomycetaceae; genus Streptomyces; species Streptomyces sp. WMMC500. Next base: position 4,511,149 of record NZ_CP114905.1, on the reverse strand, counting down.
GCGGTCAAGGCGTTCACCGGCGGGGCGATCGGCTCCGAGGACTTCCAGCAGATCTTCGCCACCTCCAAGATCTACTGCCCCCGCGGCGACAACCCCGGCTTCCTCGCCCTGCACAACACCCAGCAGCCGGTGATCCCCCTCTTCAGCTCGCTGAAGGAGCTGCGCCGCTACGCGGGCCGGGAGTCGAAGTACTTCACGGTCACCGGCGCGGAGGTCATCGACCTGCTGCCGACGGGCTACGGCTTCGTGCTCGACATCGAGGGCGACCACCGCATGGTCGTGGACGCGAAGGCGGTCGAGGAGATGGTCGACTTCGCGATGCGCCGCATGTACGGCTGAGCCTCCCCGTCCCTCGCACCCCGCCCCGCGTACCCCGCCCGTCCCCGCCTCCACGTCCGGGAATGAGCCGCGCCTCGACAGTGGTTTAGGCTTCAACTAGCCTGAGGGTGCCCAACCGAGGAGGCCGCCATGCCCGCCGTCAGCGTCGACAACCCCCTGCTTCTGCCCCGCGTCTCCCCGCCGGACCCGGCCGCCGCACCCGACCGCCTGGTGCGCGCGGTCAGCACCGCCCCGTCCGGCTTCGAGGGCGAGGGCTTCCCGGTCCGGCGCGCGTTCGCGGGCATCGACATGGCCCGGCTCGACCCGTTCATCATGATGGACCAGATGGGCGAGGTGGAGTACGCGCCCGGAGAGCCGAAGGGCACTGCGTGGCACCCGCACCGCGGGTTCGAGACCGTGACGTACCTCATCGACGGCACCCTCGTGCACCAGGACTCCAACGGCGGCGGCGGGGTCATCGGCGGCGGCGACACCCAGTGGATGACGGCGGGCGGCGGCATCCTGCACATCGAGGCCCCGCCGGAGGAGCTGGTCGTCAGCGGCGGCGTCTTCCACGGGCTGCAGCTCTGGGTCAACCTGCCCGCGAAGGACAAGCTGATGGCCCCGCGCTACCAGGACATCGGCGGCGGCAGCGTCACCCTCCTCACCACCCCCGACGGCGGGGCCGTGCTGCGGCTGATCGCCGGCGACCTCGACGGCCACGCGGGACCCGGCAGCACGCACACCCCGATCTCGATGATCCACGCCACGGTCAGCCCCGGCGCCGAGGTCACCCTGCCGTGGCGCGCGGACTTCAACGGCCTCGCCTACGTCCTCGCCGGCCACGGCACCGCCGGCCGCGAGCGGCGCCCCCTGCACACGGGCCAGACGGCGGTCTTCGGCGCCGGCGGGGCGCTGACCGTACGGGCCGACGAGGCGCAGGACGGCAACGCCCCCGACCTGGAGGTCGTCCTCCTCGGCGGCCGGCCGATCCGCGAGCCGGTGGCGCACTACGGACCGTTCGTGATGAACAACCGCGCCGAGCTCGTCCAGGCGTTCGAGGACTTCAAGGCCGGCCGCCTCGGCACCGTACCCGCAGAACACGGCTGACCGCCCGGAGCGCCCCGGCCCGGACCCGACCGCGGCCCGTGCCGCACAGCCCTCACGCCTCCGCGGGCGCCTCCGGGGACAGGGCGTCCCGGATGAGCTGGAGCGGGTGCCGGGCGGCGCGGCCGGTGCCGTGGTCGATCTGCTGCCGGCAGGAGACTCCGGTGGCGACGAGGACCGTGGTGTCCGGCTCGGCGGCGACGGCGGGGAAGAGCCGGTCGCCGCCGACCTTCATGGAGACCTCGTAGTGCTCGGCCTCGAAGCCGAACGACCCCGCCATTCCGCAGCAGCCGGCGTCGAGCTCCTCGACCTCGGCGCCCGGTATGCGCTTCAGCAGCTCCACCGTCGCGGCGGTGCCCACCTCGGCCTTCTGGTGGCAGTGCCCGTGGTAGAGCAGTCTGCGGCCCGCGAGCGGGGAGTCGGCCGCGAGGGTCAGCAGGCCCTCGTCGATCGCCTCCAGCACCAGCTCCTCCACCTGGCGTACGCGTCCGGCGATGTCCCGCACAGCGGGATCGCCGGGGAACAGGGAGAGGTGTTCGTCGCGCAGCGTCATCAGGCACGAGGGTTCGACGCCGACGATCGGCGAACCGGGCTCGCTCTGCTCGCCGAGCGTGCGGACCAGGTCGCGCGCCTGGCTCCTGGCCCGGTCCAGCAGTCCCTTGGACAGGCTGGACCTGCCGCAGCAGCCGCCGCGGGCGAGCCGGACCTCCCAGCCGGCGCGCTCCAGCAGCTCGATGGCCGTACGCCCGATCTCCGGCTCGCTGTACGTGGTGAAGGAGTCGGCGAGGAAGGTGACGCTTCCCCTCGTCCCCGGCCGGGCCACCGTGGCGCGGCGGCGGAACCACCGGACGAGGTTGCGCCGGTGGAACGTGGGCAGCGGCCGCTCGGGTGCGATGCCCAGCAGCCGGCCCGCGAGCAGGCGCAGGGGACGCAGCCGCCCGGGCAGGTTGGACAGCGGCGCGGTCGCCGAGCCCAGCTTGTTCAGCATCCGGATGGAGCCGAAGACGCGGGAGCGCAGCGGCACCCCGTGGGCGGCGTGGTGGTGGGCGAGCGCCTCGCTCTTGAGGGTGGCGATGTCCACGCCGAGGGGGCATTCGCTCTTGCACGCCTTGCACATCAAACACAGGTCGAGGACCTCGTGGAGCCGTTCGTCGCCGAGCGCCCGGCCGGGGTCCGGCTCCGAGAGGGCCTTGACGAGCGCGTTGGCCCGGCCCCGCGTGGAGTGCTCCTCCTCCCCCGTCGCCATATAAGAGGGGCACATGACCCCGGTGCCGTCCTTGCGGCAGAGCCCGATGTTCATGCAGCGGTCGGCGGCGCCGCGCATGCCGCCGACGACCTCGAAGTCCAGGTGCGTCCGCAGCGGCGGCGCGGGCGGTAGTGCGGCGTCCCGCAGGTTCTCGGTCATCGGCGGGGCGTCCACGATCTTGCCGGGGTTCATCCGGTCCCCGGGGTCGAAGAGGCGCTTGACCTCGCGCATGGCCTCGTAGAGCTCGTCGCCGAACAGCTCGCGGTTGAACTCGCTGCGGGCCAGGCCGTCCCCGTGCTCGCTGGAGTTCACGCCGCCGTACTCCGTGACCAGGTCCTTGATCTCCTCCGCGACCGCCCGCATCGTCGTCACCTGCGCCGGGTCGGCGACGTCCACGAACGGCCGGATGTGCAGGCAGCCGACCGAGCAGTGGCCGTAGAACCCCGCGTGGAGCCCGTGGCGGTCCAGCACCGCCTGGAAGCGGCGGGTGTAGTCGGCGAGGTGCGCGGGAGGGACGGCGGTGTCCTCGACGAACGCAAGGGGCCGCCGCGTGCCCTCGCCGGCGGCCATGAGCAGTCCCAGGCTGGACTTGCGCACCTTCAGCAGCGCCTGTTGCTGCTGCGGCGTGACGGCCCGCAGGGTGTGGTAGCCGTGACCGTGCTCCGCCCACAGCGTGCACAGCTTCTCCAACCCGGCGAGCAGCTCCGGCTCGTCGTCCCCGGAGAAGTTCACGAACAGCAGCGCGCCCGGGTCGCCGACCAGGATGCTGCCCAGGGCGGCGTACTCGATCTTCCGGCGGGAGAGGTCCAGGATGGTGCGGTCCATCATCTCGACGGCCGCCGGGTCGCAGGCCAGGGCGTCCTCGGTGGCGGCGATCGCGTCGGCCGTCGAGGCGAAGTGCCCCACGGCGATGACCGTGCGGCGCGGCCTGGGCACCAGGTCGACCAGGGCGCGGGTGGTCACCACGAGGGTGCCCTCCGAGCCGACGACGAACTTCGCCAGGTCGGGCCGCTCCTGCCCGGCGACGCGGTCCAGCCGGTAGCCGCAGGCCCGGCGCCAGAACGGCGGGAAGCCGTCCGCGATGGCCGCGGCGTGGGCGGCGGCGATCTGCGGCAGCCGCCGGTGGATGTCGCCTTCGAGCGTGGGCAGGGCGGTGCGGCGGGCCCACTCCGCCGCGTCCAGCGGGCCCAGGCGGGTCTGGGTGCCGTCGGAGAGCACGACCTCCAGCTCCCGGACGTGGTCGATGGTCATGCCGTGGCGGAGCGAGCCGCTGCCGGCCGAGTTGTTGCCGATCATGCCGCCGATCGTGGCGCGGTTGCTGGTCGAGGTGTCGGGGCCGAACATCAGGCCGTGCGGGGCCGCCGCCCGGTTCAGCAGGTCCTGTACGACGCCGGGTTCGACGAGGGCGGTGCGCCGCTCGGGGTCGATCTCGACGATGCGGTTCATGTGCCGGGACAGGTCCAGCACCAGGCCGGGGCCCACCGTCTGCCCGGCCAGGCTCGTCCCGGCGCCGCGGGGGACCAGCGGCACGCCGTGGTCGGCCGCCACCCGCACCGCCGCCGCGACGTCGCCGGCGTGCCGCGGGAAGACCACGCCGACCGGCGTGATGGCGTACATGCTGGCGTCCCGCGCATAGAGGTGGCGCGTGTAGTCGTCGAACCTGACGTCCCCCTCGACGTCGGCCCGCAGGGCCCGCTCAAGCTTCGGGTGCGCGGCCCCGTGTGCGGCGGGCGTCGCCGGCACCGCGGCGGCCGGAGAGCTGCTGTTCTGCGCGGTCATCGGTCGCGGTGCTCCTTCGTGCGGCGTGCTTGCGGCGTGACGGGTACGGGGGCGGGCGTACGGGAGGCGCGGGTACGGGCCGGCGGGGCTACCGCGAGCGCAGCACGGCCAGCGCGGCGGTGAGCCCGGCGGGATCGACGGGAACACCGGCGAGTTCGAGCCCCATCTGGACGCCGGCGAGGGTGCCGGCCAGGGTGAGGTCGTTGAAGTGGCCCAGGTGGCCGATGCGGAAGACCCGGCCGCTGAGCTTGCCGAGGCCGGTGCCGAGGGACATGTCGAAGCGCTCCAGAATGATCTTGCGCACCCTGTCGGCGTCGTGGCCCTCGGGCAGGAGTACGGCGGTGAGCGAGCCGGAGTGCTCGCGCTCGTCGGCGCACAGCACCTCCAGGCCCCAGGCCCGCACGGCGGCCCGGGTCGCCGCGGCGTGCCGGGCGTGCCGGGCGAAGACCTGCGGCAGCCCCTCCTCCTGGAGCATCCGGAGCGCTTCCTCCAGTCCGTACAGGAGGTTGGTGGCGGGCGTGTACGGGAAGTAGCCCTGCTCGTTCGCGGCGATGACCGGCTGCCAGTCCCAGAAGGACGTGCGCAGGGCCGACTTACGCGCGGCCCGCAGCGCCTTGGCGCTGACGGCGTTGAAGCTCAGCCCGGGCGGCAGCATCAGGCCCTTCTGCGAGCCGGCGACCGTGACGTCCACCCCCCACTCGTCGTGGCGGTAGTCGATCGAGCCGAGGGAGGAGATGGTGTCGACGAGCAGCAGCGCCGGGTGGCCCGCGGCGTCCATGGCGCGCCGTACGTCGGCGACGCGGCTGGTGACGCCGGTCGACGTCTCGTTGTGGACGACGCAGACCGCCTTGATCGAGTGGGAGAGGTCGGCGGACAGCCGGCCCTCGACCGTCGCCGGATCCACTCCGTGCCGCCAGTCCCCGGGGACGAAGTCGACCTCCAGGCCCAGTTCGCGGGCCATCTCCCGCCAGAGGGTGGCGAAGTGGCCCGTCTCGAAGCAGAGCACGCGGTCCCCGGGGCTGAGCGTGTTCACGAGGGCGGCCTCCCACGCGCCCGTACCCGACGCGGGATAGATCACCACGGGCTGCGAGGTGCCGAACACCGGGCCCAGCGCGCCGAGCAGACGGTGCGTCAGCGCCGAGAACTCGGGGCCCCGGTGATCGATCGTGGGCGCCGCCATCGCGCGGAGCACCCGGTCGGGGACGTTGGTGGGTCCCGGGATCTGGAGGAAGTGGCGGCCGGTGCTCATCGCTCGGGTCCCCTCTCTTGTGCCGTATCGTGGCACGCTGTACCGTAATGCGACACGAGGAGAATAGGGTCGGCCGGAGGGGGAGTCAACGGATGCAGAGCGTCCTCAACGCGCTGCGCGTGCTGGAGGAGGTCGCCGCCCGCCAGCCGGTCGGGGTCGCCGACCTGGCCAGGGCGCTGGAGATGCCCAAGAGCTCGGTGCAGCGCGCGCTCGTGACGCTGCACGGCGCGGGCTGGATCCGGCAGGCGGGAGAGGCGTCCACGCGCTGGGCGGTCACCACCAAGGCGCTGCACGTCGGGCGCCAGGCCACCAGCGAGCTGAGCCTGCGGGACGCTGCCGTGCCGATCATGGAGGAACTGCGCGGCCGCACCGACGAGACGGTCCACCTCACGATCCCGGAGGGCGGCGACAGGGTGGTGCTGATCGAGCGGCTCCAGACGTCCAAGCCGGTGCGCATCGTCATGCCGCTGGGCATGAACCTCTCCCTGCACGCCTCGGCGAACGGCAAGGCCGTGCTGGCCAACAGCCCCGCCGAGGCGATCGAGCGCTACGTCGGAGAAGGGCTGGCCCGCTACACGGAAGCGACGATCGTCGATCCCGCGCGGCTCGCGGCGGAGCTGGCCGCCGTCCGCGACCGCGGCTACGCGGTGAACAGCGGCGAGTGGCGTGCCGACGTCTCCGCCGTCGCGGCGGCCGTGATGGGGGATTCCGCGCTGCCCGTCGCGAGCATCAGCGTCAACGTGCCGACCAGCAGGATGACCGGGGAACTGCGCGCCACGTACGGCGCGCTGGTCCGCGACGCCGCGCGGCAGGTGGCCGCTGAGCTGGGCTCTTCCGGGCCCGCCGGGGGCGCGGTCCGGGCGTGACGCCCTCCCGTACGGGCCTGGCGGCGGCGGTCTGACGAGGGGCCGCCGGCCCGGGTGAGAGCCCGGGCGCGGGGCGGCGGCGTACGGCGGGGCATCCGGCAGGACGTGTGTCGAGGGCCTTGACCCCCGGCTGTGGCGCAGCTCATACTCACCGCCAGCCGGTAGCGGTTTCGAAAGTGAAATTCCGTATTACGGAATCTCCGTCCCCGCTGTGCGGAGACCGAGGATGAGACCGAGGACGGTGCGCTGGGCCCGGCGCACGCCCATCCGGTGGAACAGACCCATGCCATTCCCACCGCGGGAGTCACCTTGTCTGTTGAACTCGTCTCCATCCTCGTCCTCGTGGGCATCTTCCTGGTCGCCACCGTGCGGCCGGTGAACCTCGGTGTCCTCGCCATCGTCGCCGCGTTCGTTCTCGGCCTGTCGGTCCTCGACGGCGCCGACGCGGAAGAGAAGACCGACGCGATCTTCGCGGGCTTCCCGGGCGATCTCTTCGTCATCCTGGTGGGCGTCACCTTGCTCTTCGCGATTGCGAAGAGCAATGGAACAGTCGACTGGCTCGTGCACGGCGCCATCCGTGCGGTGGGCGGTCGCATCGGCCTGATTCCGTGGGTGATGTTCCTGGTCACGGCCTGCCTCACGGCCATCGGTGCCGTGGTTCCGGCGGCGGTCGCGATCATCGCCCCGATCGGGATGGGCTTCGCCGTTCGCTATCGCATCAACCCGCTGCTGATGGGTCTGCTGATCATCAACGGGGCCAGCGCCGGCGGCTTCTCGCCGATGAGCATCTTCGGCGGCATCACCAACGGCGTCGTCGAGAAGGCCGATCTGCCCGGCAACCCCACGCTGCTCTTCCTGGCCTCGTTCGTGTTCAACCTCGCCCTCAGCCTCGTCGTCTACTTCCTGTGGGGCGGCCGTGAACTCCTCGGCCGCCGCGCGGAGTCCGACGCCGAGCCCGACGCGGAGCCCGGTGCCGACTCCGCGGGCGGGGGCTCCGCGGGCCTTCCCGCCCCCGCGTCCCCACCCGCCACCGGCAGGGCGGGCGGCGGCACGGCCACCGTGGCGCCGACCGCACCCGCCGCGCCGGGCGTCACCCCGGCCCCGGCCCTCGACCGCGACCGGATCCTGACCCTGACCGGCCTGCTGTGCCTGGCCGTCGGCGCCCTCTTCTTCGACCTCAACGTCGGCATGGTCGCCATCACCGTGGCCGCGGTCCTGACCCTGGTCTCGCCGGCCGCGGCCAAGAGCGGGGTGGCGGACGTCGCCTGGCCGACGGTGCTGCTGGTCTGCGGCATCGTGCTGTACGTGAGCCTGATGGAGACCATCGGCACGATCGAGTGGCTCGGCGAGGAGGTCACGTCCATCGGCGCCCCGCTGCTGGCCGCCCTCGTCATCTGCCTCATCGGCGGCGCCGTGTCCGCCTTCGCCTCCACCACCGGCATCCTCGGCGCACTCATCCCCCTCGCCGTCCCGTTCCTCACCGGCGTCGACGCGGTCGGAGCGGTGGGCCTCATCACCGCCCTGGCCATCTCCTCCTCGGTCGTCGACTCCAGTCCCTTCTCCACCAGCGGCGCGCTGACCGTCGCCAACGCGACGGACGAGACCCGGGACGAGGTCTACAAGGGGCTCATGCGCTGGGGCTTCAGCATGGTCCTGATCACCCCGGTGACCACCTGGCTCGTCCTGGTGGTGCCGGGCTGGCTCTGACCGGCGACGACCCGGGGCTACAGGCTCGGCCACTCCTCCTCGTGGAACTCGCACCAGACCTCCTTGCCCTCGCCCGTCGGCTCCGTGCCCCACTCGCCCGACAGCTCCTGGAGGAGGAACAGGCCGCGGCCCGAGGAGGACAGCTCGCCGGGGTGGCGCAGGTGGGGCAGGCCCGTGTCGGCGTCGCCGACGGTGACGCGCAGGGTGCGGTTGCCGCGGGGGCCGGTGACGTCGGCGCTGATGGCGGCGTCGCTGTCGGTGTGCAGCAGGACGTTGGCGATGAGCTCGGAGAGGACCAGTTCGGCGGAGTCGACCTGCGTGGGGGTGGTCCAGTCGAAGAGCATGGAGCGCAGTTCGTGGCGGGCGTCCGCGGTGCGCTGCTGCTCCGCCTGGGGGACGGTGAGGTGCATGTGGCGGCCGAGGGCGGGGGCGGCGGCGGGCTCGCCCTCGCGCGGCGGCTGGTCGCGGCGGAGGAGGACGAGCGCGATGTCGTCCTCGCGCCGCTCCGCGTGCGGGCCGGGGGTGGCGTGCGAGTGCGGGCCGCTGACCGCGTCGATGAGCGCGTCGGCCAGCGTCTCCAGGTCGTCGCCCACGTGCCCGGCGAAGACCCGGCGCAGCCGGTCGCGGCCCGTCTCCAGGTCGTGGCCGCCGGTCTCGATGAGCCCGTCGCTGCACAGCATCATCAGCTCGCCCGGCTCCAGGACCAGCCGGGTGACGGGATAGTCGGGTTCCTCGACCACGCCGAGGGGCAGGCCGCCCTCGGTGGGGCGGACGAGGAGCGTGCCGTCGCCGACGCCCATCGCCGGGTCGAGGTGGCCGGCGCGGGCGATGGTGAGGCTGCCGGTCGCCGGGTCCGCCTTGATGTAGAGGCAGGTGGCGAAGCGGGGGTCGGCGTCCTCGGGCGGGGAGTCGCTCTCGAAGCCCTCGCGCTTGTTGAGCTGGGTGAGGAAGCGCGAGGCGCGGGTGAGTACGGCGTCGGGGTGGTGGCCCTCCGAGGCGTACGCGCGGATGGCGATGCGCAACTGGCTCATCAGCCCCGCGGCGCGTACGTCGTGGCCCTGGACGTCGCCGATGACGACCGCCGTCTTGCCGGACGGCAGCGTGATCACGTCGTACCAGTCGCCGCCGATCTCCAGCCCGCCGCCGGTCGGCACGTAGCGCGCGGCGACGGTCATGCCCGGCGTCGGCGGCACCTCCTCCGGCATCAGGCTGCGCTGCAGTCCGGCGGACAGCTCGCGCTCGGACTCGTGGACGTGCGCGCGGGACAGCGCCTGCGCCAGCATGCGCGCCACGGTGGTGAGCACGGAGCGCTCGTCCGGTGTGAAGGGCGCGGGGTAGGAGAAGGCCGCGAGCCACACGCCGATGACCCGGCCGGCCACGATCAGCGGTACGTACGCCCACGAGCGCCGGCCCAGCCGGCGGGCGAGCTGCCACGCCTCGGGGAAGCGTCGGCGGTACTCCTCGCGGCCCGCGATGTAGATGGCGCGGCCGGTGCGGACGGCGACGGCGCCGGGGTACTCGGAGTCGAGGCTGATGTCGGTGAACGGCTCCTCGTCCTCGGGGCGGTAGCCGTGCTGGCCGATGACGGTGAGGCGGTTGCCCTCGACGCCGAAGACGGCCATGCCGTCGGGCGAGAAGCCGGGCATCGACAGGGACGCGGCGACGCGCAGCACCTGGTCGGTGCCCCGGGACTCGGCGAGCGCACGGCCGGCGTCGAGCAGGAACGCCTCGCGGGACAGCCGCCAGTCGCTGGTCAGCGGCGACGGCGGGGAGGTGCCGGCGCTGGCGCCGGGCAGGGGCTCGACGACCTCCTGGACGGTGCCGGACATCACCACCTCGCCGGCGGGCCCGTCCCCCTCCTCCCGCCCTGTTTCCTCCCGCGCTGCTTCCTCCCGCCCTTCCCGCCCTGCTTCCTCCCGCCCCTCCCGCCCTGCGTCCTCCTCCTCCGGCCCGCCCTGCTCCCCGGCCACCGGCTGCTCGTCGCGGAACGGCCGCAACCTCGTCCGTACGACCCGCAGCACCGTCCCCCGCTCGTCGACGATCCGCAGTTGCGCCTCCGCCACGGTGCCCTCCGCGCGGGCCAGGTCCATCGCCCCCGTCATCTCGACGTAGTCCACCCCGTGGCAGCGGCCCCGCACGGCGGCGACCGTCGTCTCCGTCGGCCGCTCGGGCAGCCCGACGAGCCGGGCGGCCTCGGCGTCCATGGTCACGGTGCCGGAGGCGGTGTCCCAGCTCCACACCCCGGTGCCGACGGCAGCCAGGACCTCCTCGGTGCGCATTGCCCTATTTTAAGGTGATTGCCCGCGTGCGGCCGGGGAGGCCGGGGGCGATAGTCTTGGCGGGCTGAACACTCTCGTGGCCGAATCGGCGCCCACCGGCAAGCAGCCGCGGGCGACGAGTCAGACGAACTGGATGGATGATGCACCGGTACCGGTCCCACACCTGTGGCGAGCTGCGCGCGAGCGACGTCGGCGGCGACGTCCGCCTCTCCGGCTGGCTGCACAATAGGCGCGACCTGGGCGGCATCCTCTTCATCGACCTGCGCGACCACTACGGCATCGTCCAGCTCGTCGCCCGCCCCGGCACCCCCGCGAACGAGGCGCTGGCGCACCTCACCAAGGAGACCGTCGTACGCGTCGACGGCAAGGTCGTCTCCCGCGGCGCCGACAACGTCAACCCCGAGCTGCCCACCGGCGAGATCGAGATCGAGGTCTCCGGCGTCGAGGTGCTCGGCGCCGCCGAGCAGATCCCGTTCACGATCAACGCCGACGACGGCGTCGGCGAGGAGCGCCGGCTGGAGTACCGCTTCCTCGACCTGCGCCGCGAGCGCATGCACCGCAACATCATGCTGCGCACCGCGGTCGTCACGGCCATCCGGCAGAAGATGACGGCCCTCGGCTTCAACGAGCTGACCACGCCGATCCTCTCGGCCACCTCCCCCGAGGGCGCCCGCGACTTCCTGGTCCCCTCCCGGCTGCACCCCGGCACGTTCTACGCGCTGCCGCAGGCCCCGCAGCAGTTCAAGCAACTGCTGATGATGGCCGGGTTCGACCGCTACTTCCAGATCGCGCCCTGCTTCCGCGACGAGGACGCCCGCGCCGACCGCTCGCCCGGCGAGTTCTACCAGCTCGACATGGAGATGAGCTTCGTCGAGCAGGAGGACGTCTTCGCCGTCATCGAGAAGGTGATGACGGAGCTGTTCGAGGAGTTCGGCAACGGCCGGCACGTCACGTCGCCGTTCCCGCGGATCCCGTACCGCGAGGCGATGGTCAGGTACGGCTCGGACAAGCCGGACCTGCGGGCCGAGCTGGAGCTGGCGGACGTCACGGACGTCTTCGCCGGCAGCGAGTTCAAGGCGTTCGCCGGCATGCACGTGCGGGCGCTGCCGGTGCCCGCCGTCCAGGACCAGCCGCGCAAGTTCTTCGACGCGCTCGGCGACTTCGCCGTCGAGCAGGGCGCCAAGGGCCTGGCGTGGGTGCGCGTCGGCGACGACGGTGCCCTGTCCGGGCCGATCGCGAAGTTCCTCACCGAGGAGAACGTCGCCGTGCTCACCGAGCGGCTGGGCCTGGCCGCCGGGCACGCGGTGTTCTTCGGCGCCGGGGAGACCGGCGAGGTCTCCAGGATCATGGGCGCGGTGCGCGTGGAGGCCGCGAAGCGCGCCGGGCGGTTCGCCGGGGACGTCTACCGGTTCTGCTGGATCGTGGACTTCCCGATGTTCGAGAGGAACGAGGAGACGGGCGAGATCGAGTTCTCGCACAATCCGTTCTCGATGCCGCAGGGCGGCATCGAGGCGCTGGAGACCCAGGACCCGCTGGACGTGCTCGCGTTCCAGTACGACATCGTCTGCAACGGCGTCGAGCTGTCCTCCGGCGCGATCCGGAACCACGAGCCCGAGGTCATGTTCAAGGCGTTCGGCATCGCCGGGTACACCAAGGACGAGGTGGAGCGCGAGTTCGGCGGCATGCTGCGGGCGTTCCGCTTCGGCGCCCCGCCGCACGGCGGGATCGCGCCCGGCGTCGACCGCATCGTGATGCTGCTGGCCGACGAGCCGAGCATCCGCGAGACGATCGCCTTCCCTCTCAACGGCAACGCGCAGGACCTCCTCATGGGCGCGCCCAGCGAGGTCGACGAGGCACGGCTGCGCGAGCTGCACATCGCGCTGCGCAAGCCGCAGCCGAAGTAGCGGCGGCGGCCCTCCCCACCGGCGTACGGGCCGGGGCGCCCGGCGGGCCCCCGGCCCATGGTGTTGCCAGCTACACCCCCGGTCCGGGTGGGCATCCCATGGGCCGCGCGGACGCGGATTCCTAGGTTGATGTCACCGACATCGCAGAGGGGAACCGTCCCATGTGGGCCATGGCCTTCCGTACGCTCCGCCACAGAACCGCCGCGCTCTCGGCGACCTTCCTGGCGCTCTTCCTGGGCACCGTCATCGTGATGACGTGCGGCGGCCTCCTGGAGACCGGCATACGCAACAACGCGCCGGCGCAGCGACTCGCGGGCGCCGACCTCGTGGTCGCCGGCGACCGCGAGGTGCCCCGCGGCGACGAGACCGCCGTCCTCGACGAGCGCCCCCCGCTGGACGGCTCCCTCACCGCGGCGGTACGGGACGTGCCCGGCGTCGAGCGGGCCGTCCCCGAGCGGGTCTTCGACGCCGCCGTCCTCGGCGGGCCCGCGGCCTCGGGGTCTGCCCCCGACACGCGGGCCCACGGCTGGTCCTCCGCCCCCGTCACCCCGTACGAGCTGTCCGCCGGCCGCGGGCCCGAGGGCCCCCGCGACGTGGTGCTGGACGAGGCCACCGCCGGGGCGTACGGCCTCCGCCCCGGCGACGAGGTGCGCGTCGCGGCGCGGGGCGGCGCCGCGGCGTACCGCCTGACCGGCGTGGTGCGCGCCCCGCACGCGATCGGCTACGGCGCCGTGTTCTTCACCGACGACCGCGCCCGCGCGCTCGCCCCCGCCGTCGCGGACATCGCCGTCACGGCGGCGCCGGGCACCGACCACGGCGAGCTGAAGGACCGCCTCGCCGAGGTCGTCGCGGCCCACGCCGCGGACCGTACGGACGAGGGGCGGATGCCGGCGAAGGTCTACTCCGGCGACGACCGCGGCGCCGTCGAGTACCCGGAGGTGCTCACCCGCAAGGAGGACCTGATCGCGGTCGCCGGCGCCTTCGGCGGCATGGCCACGGTCGTCGCCGTCTTCGTCGTCTCCGGCGCCGTCGCGCTGTCCGTCGAGCGCCGCCGCCGCGAGTTCGCCCTGCTGCGCACCATCGGCGGCACCCCGCGCCAGTTGCGCCGGCTGCTGCTCGCCGAGACGCTGCTGGTGGGGCTGGCCGCCGCCGCGGCGGGCTGGTTCGCCGGGCCGGCGGCGGGGGAGCGGCTCTTCGAGGAGTTCACCGCCAGCGGCATGGTCTCCGAGGCCGTGACGTACGCGCAGGGCTGGATCCCCGCCGTCGCCGCGGGCGGCGCGCTGCTGCTGACCGCGCTCTTCGGCGGCTACCTCGGCGGCCGGCGCGGGGTGAAGGTCAAGCCCGTCGAGGCGATGGCGGAGGCGACGCTGCGGACCCGCTGGGCGCACCCGCTGCGCATCGTCCTGGCCGTCCTCTTCCTCGGCGGCACCGCCGCGCTGGCGATCCTCACCTGGGTGCTCTTCGACGGCCCCATCGCGGCCAGCACCGCCGGACCCACCGTGCTGTGCGCGGCCATCGGCCTCGCGCTCCTCGGCCCCGGTCTCACCAAGCTGTGCACCGCCCTGATCTCCGGCCCCGTCCGGGCGTTCACCGGCGTGAGCGGCGAGCTGGCGGTCACCACCGCCCGGGCCCGGGCCGTCCGGATGGCTGGCGTCGTCACGCCCGTGATGCTGGCCGTCGCCATGGCCACCGGCAACCTGTACCTGCAGACGACGCAGGACGACGCCACCCGCGAGGCGTACGCCGAGACCCTGCGCGCCGACGCCGTCGTCGACTCCCCCGCCGGCACCCTCGACCCGGCGCTCACCGCCGACGTCCGCGCCGCGGACGGCGTCGCGGCGGCCGGCGCGTACGTCACCGGCACCGGCTGGATCGACGGCCTCGGCGACGAGGACGGCGTGCCGCTGCAGGGCGTCGACGCCCGCGGCGCCGCGCGGACCACCGCGCTGGAGCCGGTCGCGGGCGACGTGGCCGACCTCACCGGCCGGACGATCGCCCTGCCCGCCGGCGCGGCGGACGGCCGCGGCGTCGGGGACACCGTGGAGGTGCGCTTCGGCGACGGTGCCGTCGCCGACCTGCGGATCGCGGTGCTCTTCGAGGGCCGAGACGGCTACGACACGGTGTTCGTGCCCGCGGACCTCCTCGCCGGGCACACCGACGGCGGGCTGCCGCAGCAGATCCTCGTGACGGCCGAAGAAGGCGTCGGCGCCGCGGAGTTGACGGCGAGCCTGGAGAAGACCCTCGCCGGCCACCCCGGCACCGGCGTCACGGACCGCGGCGAGCTGATCGAGGCCCACGTGGAGGACACCGAGACGCAGGCGTGGGTCAACTACCTGATCCTGGGCATGATCGTGGCGTACACGGCGATCGCGGTGGTCAACAACCTGGTGCTCTCCGTCTCCGGCCGCCGCCGCGAGTTCGGGCTGCAGCGCCTCGCCGGCGCCACCCGCCGGCAGGTGCTGCGGATGCTGACGATCGAGGCGCTGATCGTCGCCGGGATCGGGGTGGGCCTCGGCACCGCCGCCGCGGCCACCGCGCTGGTGCCGTTCAGCCACGCGGCGGCGGACAGCGTGCTTTCCTCCGGCCCGCCGTCCATCTACGCCGCGATAGTCGCCGGTGCCGTGGCCCTCGCCCTCACCGCCACCCTGGTGCCGGGGTGGGCGGCCCTCCGTACGCGCCCCGCGGAGGCGGCGCAGGCGGAGGAGTGACGGGTGGGCCCGCCCCGGGTGCGGGGCGGGCCCTGGTGTCTTGCGGCGGCACCGCCAGGCAGCACCGCAAGACGGCTCGGCCGGCCGGTGTCCCCCGGGGCACCGGCCGGAGTCGGCTCAGCCGAAGCGGCCGGAGACGTAGTCCTCGGTCGCCTGCACCGACGGGTTGGAGAAGATCTTGTCGGTCTCGTCGATCTCGATGAGCTTGCCCGGCTCGCCGACGGCGGCGAGGTTGAAGAACGCGGTGCGGTCGGAGACCCGCGCCGCCTGCTGCATGTTGTGCGTCACGATGACGATCGTGAAGCGGGTCTTCAGGTCCCCGATCAGGTCCTCGATGGCGAGGGTGGAGATCGGGTCGAGGGCCGAGCAGGGCTCGTCCATGAGGAGGACCTGGGGTTCGACCGCGATGGCGCGGGCGATGCACAGGCGCTGCTGCTGGCCGCCGGACAGGCCGGAGCCGGGGCGGTTGAGGCGGTCCTTGACCTCGTTCCACAGGTTCGCGCCGCGCAGGGACTTCTCCACCACGTCGTCCAGCTCGGACTTCTTGTAGCGGCTGTTGAGTTTCAGGCCGGCGGCGACGTTCTCGTAGACGCTCATGGTGGGGAACGGGTTGGGCCGCTGGAAGACCATGCCGACCACGCGGCGTACGGAGACGGGGTCGACGCCGCTGGCGTAGAGGTTCTCGTCGTCCAGCATCACCTTCCCCTCCACGCGCGCGCCGGGGATGACCTCGTGCATGCGGTTGATGGTGCGCAGGAAGGTGGACTTGCCGCAGCCGGACGGGCCGATGAAGGCGGTCACGGAGCGGGGCTCGACGGCCATCGAGATGTCCTCGATCGCCTTGAAGTCGCTGTAGTAGGCGGTGAGGCCGCTGATGTCGATGCGCTTGGCCATGTCAGATCACTTCTCCTGTGGCCGTCAGTGGCCGGTTTTCGGGGCCTTCCAGCGGGCGATGCCGCGGGCCAGCAGGTTGAGGAGCATCACGAAGACGATGAGCACCAGGGCCGCGGCCCAGGCGCGGTCGAACGACGCCTCGGTGCCGGCCCCCCACTGCTGGTAGATGTACAGCGGCAGGGACGCCTGACCGCCGTCGAAGGGGTTGTTGTTGATCGCGGGGCTGCCGAAGACGAGCAGCAGCACCGGGGCGGTCTCGCCGGTGATGCGGGCGACGGCGAGCATGACGCCGGTGGTGATGCCGCCGATGGAGGTGGGCAGGACGACCTTCAGGATCGTCTTCCACTTCGGTACGCCCAGGGCGTACGACGCCTCCCGCAGCTCGTTCGGCACGAGCTTCAGCATCTCCTCGGTGGAGCGGACCACCACGGGCATCATCAGGATCGCCAGCGCCATGGCACCGGCGAAGCCGGAGTACCCGAAGTCCAGGATCATGATCCACAGGCTGAGGACGAACAGGCCGGCGACGATCGACGGGATGCCCGTCATGACGTCGACGAAGAACGTCACCGCACGCGCGAGCGCCCCGCGGCCGTACTCCACCAGGTACACGGCGGTCAGCAGCCCGATCGGGGTGGCGATGACGGTGGCGATCAGCACCTGCTCGATGGTGCCCATCAGCGCGTGGTAGACGCCGCCGCCGGGCGCGATGTTGACCACGCCGCTCATCGAGTGGGTGAGGAAGTAGCCGTCGGTGACCTTGATGCCCTTGCTGGCGGTCTCCCAGATCAGCGACGCCAGCGGGATGACGGCGAGCAGGAACGCCACCCACACCAGGGAGGTCGCCAGCCGGTCCTTCGCCTGCCGGCCGCCCTCGGTCACCGACGAGATGACGTACTGCCCGACGACGAAGAGGATCGCCGCGATCAGGCCCCACTGGACGCGGCTGCCGAGGTCGGCGAGCACGCCGACCAGCACGCCCGCGGCGGCGGAGCCGGCCGCGATGGCCAGCGGCGCCCAGCGGGGCAGCCGCGGCTGCTGGATGCCGAGCCGGTCGGCACCGGGCTTGTCGGCGATGGTCTGCGCGCTCATGCGTTGGCCCCCGAGTACTCCTTGCGCCTGGCGATGATCAGCCGGGCCGCGCCGTTGACCAGCAGCGTGATGACGAACAGGACCAGGCCGGAGGCGATCAGCGCGTCCCGCCCGAACTGCCCGGACTCGCCGAACGACGCGGCGATGTTCTGCGCGAACGTCCCGCCGCCCGCCTGGAGGATCTCCGCGGACAGGATCGCCGACGGCGACAGCACGGTGGCGACCGCCATCGTCTCGCCCAGCGCCCGCCCGAGGCCCAGCATCGAGGCGGAGATGACGCCGGAGCGGCCGAAGGGCAGCACCGTCATGCGGATGACCTCCCAGCGCGTCGCGCCGAGCGCGAGCGCGGCCTCCTCCTGGAGGCGGGGGGTCTGGGCGAAGACCTCGCGGCTGACGTTGGTGATGATCGGCAGGATCATCACGGCCAGCAGGATGCCCGCGGTCATCAGCGAGCGCGGCGCGGTCCCGTCGAAGGACAGCACGACGGTCCAGCCGAGGTAGCGGTCCAGCCACTCGTACGTGCCGATCAGGTGCGGCACGAGGAACAGGGCGCCCCACAGGCCGTAGACGATGGACGGCACGGCGGCCAGCAGGTCGATGACGTACGCGATGGGCGCCGCCAGCCTCCGCGGCGCGTAGTGCGTGATGAACAGCGCGATGCCGACCGCGATCGGCACCGCGATGACCATCGCGACGATCGAGGAGACGACCGTGCCGAAGGCCAGCACGGCGATGCCGAACTTCGGCGGGATGGAGTTTGCGTCCCACTCGAAGGTGGTGAGGAAGTTGCCCTCGTTGTCCGCGAGGGCGATGGACGCGCGGTACGCCAGGAACGCGGCGATCGCGGCCATGATCAGCAGCAGCACGATCCCCGACCCCTTGGACAGGCCGGAGAAGACCTTGTCGCCGCGGCGGGTGCCGCCCTTGCCGTTCGACAGCAGGACCTGTGACGGCGGTGGGGCGGGGGTTTCTATGTCGGTGGGTGGAGCAGCCATACGTGAATCTCCGGTCTGATGTGGGGCGACGGCGCGGTCTGCGCCCGCGTCCCGGCGGCGGTGCACCGGATGGCCCCCCGCCGGCCGGACGGTGGTGCGCCGGCCGGCGGTGGGCGTTCAGGACAGGTCAGGACAGGGTGTCGATGGTCTTGACGACCTCGGCGGCCATCTCCGCGGGCAGCGGGGCGTAGCCGACCTCGACGACCGACTGCTGGCCGGCCTCACTCGCGGTGTAGCCGAGGAAGGACTTGACCGCGTCCAGGGACTCCGGCTTGTTGCCCTTGTCGCAGGCGATCTCGTAGGTCACGAGGGTGATCGGGTAGGCGCCGTCCACCTTCGTGGCGTAGTCCAGCTCCAGCGCCATGTCGGGGGCCTGGCCGACCCGCTTGCCGGCGGCGATCGCCGCGGAGGCGTTCTCCACGGTGGCCTCGACCGGCTCGGCCGCACCGGTGTCCAGCTTGACGGTGGTCAGGTCGTTGGACTCGGCGTGCGAGATCTCCATGTACGAGATGGCGCCGTCGGTCTGCTTCACCTGCGAGGACACGCCGGCCGAACCGCTGGCGGCCTGGCCACCCTCGATCGGCCACTTCTTGTCCGCCTCGTGCGGCCAGGCGTCCTTGACGACCGTGCCGAGGTAGGCGGTGAAGTTCTCGGTGGTGCCCGACTCGTCGGAGCGGTGCACCGGCTGGACCGTGGTGTCCGGCAGCTCGGCGTCGGGGTTCAGCTTGGCGATCGCCGGGTCGTTCCACTTCTTGATCTCGCCGTTGAAGACGTTCGCCAGGGTCTCGGCGTCGAGCACCAGCTCGTCCACGCCCTCCAGGTGGTAGGCGATCGCGACCGGGCCGCCGACCATCGGCAGGTTGATGCCCTGACCGCCGGAGCAGACGTCCTTGGACTTCTCGACCTCCTCCGGCTCCAGCGCGGAGTCGGAGCCGGCGAAGGCGGTCTGGCCGGCGAGGAACTCCTCGATGCCGGCACCCGAGCCGACCGGCTTGTAGTTGACCGTCACGTCCGGGCAGGCGGCCTGGTAGTCGGCCACCCACTGCTGCACGGCGTTGTCCTGCGAGCTGGCACCCGAGGCGAGCAGCTCACCGCTGCCGCCGCACGTGATGTCGCCGCCGGCGGAGCTGCTCTTGTCGCCGCCGCTGGCCTTGTCGTCGCCCGAGTCCGAATTGTCGTCCGAGCCGCACGCCGAGAGGACGAGGGCGCTGGAGAGGGCGAGTATGCCTGCCGCGGAGCGGATCCGGATCTTGCTCTGAGACTTCACTGGGGACTTTCCTTCCTGAGGCCGCACTCCAGAGGCGGCTGACAACAAATCGAGGGTTGTGGGGTCTAGGGGGTGTCCGCGACCGGCGGCACGAAGCGGTAGCCGACGTTCCGGACGGTGAGGATGATCCGTGGATCGTGAGGGTTGTCCCCGATGCGGTCGCGCAGCCGACGGATGTGCACGGCGATCGTGTTGGACTTCGGCGCGCTGCCACCCCACAGCTCGGCGCTGATCTGGTCTCGGGTGACGACCTTCTCGGCGTTGGCCACCAGCAGGTGCAGCAGCTTGAACTCGCGAAGCGGAAGCTGCACCAGCCGGCCGTCGACGCGGGCCTCGAAGGTGGCGGGGTTGACGCTGTACGGCCCGGAGGCGACCGTCTGGTCCACGTCGTACGCCGCCGGGCTGGCGACGCCGAGCATCTTGAGGACCTCGTACGGCCGGTAGGGGCGGGCGACGCAGGCGCTGGCCCCCGCGGTCAGCGCCTCGACGGCGTCTTCCGCGTCGTCCGGGCCGACGCCGATGATGACCGGCGTGGCGCTCCGCCGCCGCAGCACCTCCACCACCCGTGCGCCCGGCACGAGCGGCAGCTTGGCGCTGACCAGCAGGGCGTCGGGGGACTGCAGGCCGACCTGGAGCAGCGCCTCCGCCCCGTCGGAGCAGAAGACGACCTTCACCTGATGACCCGCCAGGTGCTCGGCCAGATCGTGCGCCACCTGTTCGTCCGGATCGGCGAGCAGCAGGACATGCCCGTGTCGCTGGCCGGGTATCGCCGGTGTGTCCATCGGTCGGTCACCACCCCCTTCGTCGCTTCTCATGGAATTCCGCGTGGGCAGACTCGGCCGGGTGGGGACGGTTAACTGAAGGTGAACATCGGAACAGGAGTGCGTGATGTCGTTATCGGCCCGTTATGAACAGCCTGATCACAGGCCGCCCGAGCCGCCCGAGTCGCCGCCGGTGTCACCCGCTCCGCCGGGCTGCGCGCTGTGCTTCTTCAGCCGCTCCAGGTCCCGCTCCAGCTTCTGCTCCTGCACCTCGCTGAGCGGGATGTAGCCGGCCTCCGAGGCGAAGTCCGTGTGGCTGTCCACGTAGAACTCGACGAACGTCTCCACCTCGGGGCGCTCCAGCGCCTTCGCCGAGGGATAGAGGAACAGCGGCCTGGCCAGCGGCTTGTACGAGCCGTCCTGGACCGACGCGGTGCTGGGCGCGACGCAGCCGTCGCCGGCGTCGACCTCCAGAGCGCGCAGCTTGTCGCGGTTCTCGTCGAAGTAGGTGAAGCCGAAGTAGCCGAGCCCGCCGGAGTGCTCCGAGACGCCCTTGACGAGGGTGTTGTCGTCGCTGCTCGGGGTGAAGTCGGAGCGGGAGGCCTTCTCCTCGCCGTTGATGGCGTCGGTGAAGTAGTCGAACGTGCCCGAGTCGGTGTCCGGGCCGTAGAGCTGCAGCGGCTCGTCCGGGAACGTGGGGTCGACCTCCTGCCAGCTCGTCAGCGTGGAGCCGGGCTCCCAGATGCGCTTGAGCTGGTCGGTGC
This sequence comes from Streptomyces sp. WMMC500, assembly GCF_027497195.1. Classification (NCBI taxonomy): domain Bacteria; kingdom Bacillati; phylum Actinomycetota; class Actinomycetes; order Kitasatosporales; family Streptomycetaceae; genus Streptomyces; species Streptomyces sp. WMMC500. Next base: position 4,490,213 of record NZ_CP114905.1, on the reverse strand, counting down.
TGATGCAGTCGATCCAGTCGTTGCCGCGCGGGACGACGACGGTGAGCGCGTCGTTGGCGATGGTCAGCTCGCGGTACGGCACGTCCCAGTTGGCGCAGGTCTCCTTCTCGAAGTCGTTGATCGGCCGGGAGGCGTCGGAGATGTCGGTCTCGCCGGCGCAGAACCGGTCGAAGCCGCCGCCGGTGCCGGACGCCTCGACCTTGACCCGTACCCCGGGCTCCTGCCGGCCGAAGCGTTCGCCGGCCAGCTTCGTCAGCGGCTCCACCGTGCTGGAGCCGTCGATCTGCACCGTCCCGGTGAGCCGATCCGGCTGGTCCTCACCGCCGCTCGCCTCGCTCTCGCTGCCGCAGGACACGAGGGAGACGACGGCGGCCGGGGCCAGGAGGAGGGCGCCCAGGCGGGTGGCGGTGCGCTTCGTCTGTATCGGCCTCACGTGCTCTCACTGCTCTCCGCTGATCGATCCGGACAAAACTCGGGTCCTGTATCGAAGTGGCGGCAGTCGGCCATGCGGGGCGGCTTCGGTTAGCGGGGGATGAACAGTGGACGACCAGACATGATGGCGTTATGTGACTGTGATGAAAGCGCGGATCACTCGGCGAACGCGCAGGTGGAAGGCGTGCGCGTGATCGGTGCAAGTTCCGTGCGTGCTCCGCGCGCGGCCCGCTAGATCGGATCTAGCGGGCGCCTGCCGGATTCTGGCGCCTGAAGGGTGACGGCCCGGGCGCACCGCCCGGGAGGGCCGAGACCCGGGAGGTGTCCGATGCGGAACGGCGACTCCGGCATACGCGAGGCGCCCGGCCTTGCGGGTGCGCCCGCCGCCCCCGCGGGGCTGCGGATCGCGTGCATCCTGGGCGGCCAGGCGGAGACCGACTGCGGCCCCCCGGCGGTGGCGCACTGGTTCGACGAACTGGCCGGCGAGCGCGGCGACATCGCGCTGCGCGTCCTGGACCTCGCCGACTACGACCTCCCGGTGCGCTACCCCGAGCACCCGACCGCGCAGATGTCCTCGTTCACCGCGGAGCTGGCGTGGGCGGAGGGGTTCGTCGTCGTCACCCCCGAGTGCAACCGCAGTTTCCCCGCGCAACTCAAGCACGCCATCGACATGGGCTATGACGAGTGGCACGCGAAGCCGGTCGGCTTCGTGTCGTACGGCTTCGGCTGCGACGGGGTGCGCGCGGTGGAGCACCTGCGCTCGGTCTTCACCGAGTTGCACACGGTCACCGTGCGGGACTCGGTCGGAATCGACCTGCGTTTCACCGATGAGAAATTCCCGGCCGGCGGGTCCCTCTACTCGGACGGTCTGGTACGCGCCGCCGGTGCCCTGCTGGACCAGCTCACCTGGTGGGGTCTCGCGCTGAGGGAGGCCCGCGCGGCGCGGCCGTACGTGGCGTAACAGAAGCCGCTCATATTTCTGATGTTGGAGAATCTGGAGAAGAAGGACATGACTAACGACTCGTCCGGCCTGGCGATCGAGACGTCGGGACTTGTGAAGGTGTTCGGCGAGACCCGCGCGGTGGACGGCGTCGACCTCGCCGTCCCCCGCGGCACCGTCTACGGCGTCCTCGGTCCCAACGGCGCCGGCAAGACCACCACCGTGAAGATGCTCGCCACCCTGCTGCGCCCCGACGGCGGCGAGGCCCGGGTCTTCGGCAAGGACGTCGTCCGCGAGGCGAACGACGTGCGTTCCCGGGTCAGCCTCACCGGCCAGTACGCCTCCGTGGACGAGGACCTGACCGGCACCGAGAACCTGGTGCTGCTCGGCCGCCTCCTCGGGCACAAGCCGGCCGCGGCGCGGGTGCGCTCCGCGCAGTTGCTGGAGGCGTTCGGCCTGGCCGAGGCGTCGGACAAGCAGGTGAAGAACTACTCGGGCGGCATGCGGCGCCGCATCGACATCGCCGCGTCCATCCTCAACACCCCCGACCTGCTCTTCCTCGACGAGCCGACCACGGGCCTCGACCCGCGCAGCCGCAACCAGGTCTGGGACATCGTCCGCGCGGTCGTCGCCCAGGGCACGACCGTCCTGCTCACCACCCAGTACCTGGACGAGGCCGACCAGCTCGCCTCCCGGATCGCGGTCATCGACCACGGCAAGGTCATCGCCGAGGGCACCAAGGGCGAGCTGAAGGCGTCCGTCGGCGCCGGCTCCGTCCACCTCCGGCTGCGCGACGCCGCGCAGCGCGCGGAGGCGGTCGCCCTGCTGGAGTCGGCCCTCACCGGCGCCCAGGTGCAGCTCGAACCCGACCCCGTCGCGCTCACGGCCCGCGTCGGCGACGGCGACAACGGACGCGGCGCCGCCGCCCAGGCCGCCGCCGCGCTGGCGGAGCTGGCCCGCGCGGACATCACCGTCGACAACTTCTCGCTGGGTCAGCCCAGCCTGGACGAGGTCTTCCTCGCCCTCACCGACCGCCCGGCCGGTGCCGAGACCCAGGAGGCAGCAGCATGAGCACCGCGACCGAGACCCGTACCGAAGACCTCGCGCCGGTCACCACCGAGAGCCTGGCCGAGCTGCTGGTCTCCAAGGAACGGCCGCCACGGCCCAGTGCGTGGTCCGCCTCCGTGACGTTCGGCTGGCGGGCCGTGCTGAAGATCAAGCACGTGCCCGAGCAGCTCTTCGACGTCACCGCCTTCCCGATCATGATGGTGCTGATGTACACGTACCTCTTCGGGGGTGCGCTCGCCGGCTCCACCTCGGACTACCTGCAGTACCTGCTGCCGGGCATCCTGGTGATGAGCATCGTCATGATCACGATGTACACCGGCGTCTCCGTCAACACCGACATCGAGAAGGGCGTCTTCGACCGCTTCCGCTCGCTGCCGATCTGGCGCCCCGCGGTGATGGTCGGCTACCTGCTGGGCGACATGCTGCGCTACCTCATAGCGTCGGTGGTGATGATCGCCGTCGGCCTCATCATGGGCTTCCGCCCGGACGGCGGCGTGCTGGGCGTGCTCGCCGGAGTGGCGCTGCTGATCGTCTTCTCGTTCGCGTTCTCGTGGATCTGGACGATGTTCGGCCTGCTGCTCCGCACCGAGAAGTCGGTCATGGGCGTCAGCATGATGGTCCTGTTCCCGACGACGTTCCTCAGCGACATCTTCGTCGAGCCGAAGACGATGCCGGGCTGGCTGCAGGCGTTCGTCAACAACAACCCGGTCACCCACCTCGCCGCCGCGGTCCGCGACCTGATGCACGGCGACTGGCCGGCGTCGGACATCGCCTGGACCCTGGGCTGGGCGGGCGTGATCGTGGCGGTCTTCGGCCCGATCACGATGCGCCTGTACGCCAGGAAGTAACGCAACCGGAGAGCCACCGGGCCCGCACCCCTCCGACCGGAGGGGTGCGGGCCCGTTCATGTCCGCGTACCGGTCTGCTACGTTCGGCCGCATGTTCCTCCTCCGTGCATAGGAGCCGGCGCCGCCGCGCCCCCCGGGCGCGGCACCACGCCGCCCGTGCACGCATCCGAGCGCCCCCGCCCGGCGCTCCCTTCCCCGAGGAACCTCACCATGTCTGCGCCGTCCTACGCGGCTGTGCTGCGCATCCCCCATGCCTCCCGCACCTTCGGTGCCGCCCTGCTGGGGCGGTTGTCGTACGGGATGGTCCCGCTGGCACTGCTGCTCTCCGTCAGGGACGCCACCGGGTCGTACGCCGCGGCGGGGGCCGCCATGGCGTGCTTCGGGGCGACCAGCGTGACCCTCTCGCCAGCCCGGGCCGGCCTCATCGACCGGCACGGCCCCCGGCGCGCCCTGCCGCCGATGGCCGCGGCGTACGCGGTCCTGCTGGCGGCGCTGGGCGTCGTCACCGCGAGCGGCGCCGCGGGCGCCGCGGGAGCGGTCGTGCTCGCGGCGGCGGCCGGGGCGTTCACGCCGCCGCTGGGGCCGGTGATGCGGGTGCTGTGGAGCGACCTCGTGCCGCCGGGGCTCCTCTCCCGGGCGTACAGCCTGGACTCGGTCGCGGAGGAACTGCTGCTCGTGACGGGCCCGTTGCTGGTCGGCGCGGTGGTGACCGCGGCCCCGGCGCCGGTGGGCCTGGGGGCGGGCGCGGGGCTGGTCCTCGCCGGGACCCTGGCCCTGGTCACGTCACCGGTGGCCCGCGCCCGGACGGGCTCCGGCCGGCCGCCGGGCAAGGCGCCGGAACCGGACCCCGCGCCCGTGCCCGCGCCCGAGTCCGCGCCCGCGTCCGTACCCGCGCCCGCGTCCGCGCCCGGGATCCTGCGCCGGAACCCCGCCGTGCGGCGGGCCGCCGTCGGGGCCGCCGGGGTCGGGATGTGCCTCGGGGCGCTCCCGCTCCTCGCCGTCGCCTCCGCCGACGAGCACGGCGCCGACGGCCTCGTGCCCTGGATCCTCGCCGCGATGTCCGCCGGCAGCGCCGTCGGCGGCCTCGTCCACGGCGCCGTCGCCTGGCGCTCGCCCCGCACCCGGCGCCTGCCGGTGCTCGCGGCGGCCCTGGCCCTGATGCTCGCCGCCACCGGGCTCTCCCCGCACCCGTACGCCCTGGTGGCCTGTGCCGCCGTCTTCGGGCTCTTCGTGGCCCCGGGCATCACGACCGCCTATCTCATCGCCGACGAGTCGGCCGCCCCCGACGCCCGTACGAAGGCGGGCGCGTGGGTCAACACCGCCCTCAACGCCGGCACCTCCGCGGCCACCGCCGCCACCGGCCTGCTGATCGGCCGCGTCCCGCTCCCCCTCTGCTTCGTCCTGGCCGCCCTCCCCACCGTCCTCGCCGCCGCCGTCCTCGCGCTGACCGTCCGCCGCACCCGGCGCCCGTCCCTCACGTCACCTCGCCCCGGCCGCGCGGCGGTGGAGGCGGACCGCGGAGATCAGGAAGAAGACGCCGCCCAGCGTCGCGTAGCCGGCGAGGGGGGCGAGTGAGTCCGCCTCGGCGGCCGTCGCGAGGAAACCGGAACCCGCGACGGCGGAGATTCCGCCGCTGAGGATCATCGCCCACTGGCCGCCCAGCCGGTGGCGCGAGAGCGCGACGGCCACCTGGACCAGGCCCGCGGCGATCGCCCAGGCACCCCACACCCGCAGAACGTCGGGGACGTCCGAGGCGACGGCGGCGGCAAGGCCGGCCGCGGTCAGCAGACTCAGGGCCACGTTGACGCGGAGCAGTGCGCGCGGTCGTACGGCCCCCGGGGTGCGGAAGTCGATCACGGCTGCCACGGCGTCGACGACCGGATAGACCAGCAGCAGGGTGATGCTCACCGGGCTGAGGCTCGAAGCGCTGAGGGCGACCAGCGCGGCCCAGACCACGGCGAACCCGAAGCGGCCGTGGTACAGGTTCCGCAGCCGGTCGGTCGTGTCCGTGGGGTCGGCCAGGGTGCCGGTGTGGCCGTGCGCGGTGGAGCTCGACATCTGATCTCTCCTGACGGTGGAAGCGGTGAAACGTTCCCGACCCCTGCCCTCCGTGAGAGATAGAACGGTCGGTCCACCAGAGCGTGCAGCACTCTCTACACGGCTGTCAAGACCGACCGTTCTATCTGCTAGGCTCGACGTGGCGCCTCAGGAGGGAAGTGGATGTCGGAAGCACGGACCCGGCTGCTCGACACGGCCAGCGGGCTGTTCTACGCCGAAGGTCTGCACGCCGTCGGGGTCGACCGCGTCATCGCGGAGGCCCGGGTCACCCGCGCCACGCTCTACCGGCACTTCCGGAGCAAGGACGACCTCCTCGTCGCCTACCTGACGCAGGTCGACGAGGCGATCCGGGCACGCGTGACCGCCGCACGTGAGCAGGGGGACTCCGCCGACGAGGCCCTTCGGATCATCGGCAGGGGGATCGCCGACGACATCCGGCGCGACGGCTTCCGCGGGTGCGCGTTCCTCAACGCCGCCGCCGAGTACCCCGATCCGGACCATCCGGTGCACCGGGCGGTTCTCCGGCACCGGCGGTGGTTCCTCGACACCGTCACCGAACTCTTCACCGGCACCGGAAAGCCCGACGCGGAACCCGCCGGCCGGCACTTCGTCATGATGCGGGACGGCGCCATGGCCGCCGGCTGCCTGGCCGATCCGGAAACCGTCGGGGAGACCTTCCTGCGCGGGGTCGAAGGGCTCCTCACCTACCGCAGTTCTCTCTGAGCCGGCTCTACGACGACCGCCGCTACCCCCCGCGGTGGGTGCGGCGGCGCGGGCAGTGCTGGGCGGCGTAGAGGAGGGTCTGGACGGCCATGCCCGCTTCGGCGGCGTCGGCGAGCGGGGCGGCGAAGGGCAGGCGGATGTCGCGGTGGGCGCGGGGGTGTTCGAGGCGGAGGGTGAGGCCGTGGCGGTCCAGGGCCAGGGGGTGGACGCGGACCACCCCGTGCAGCGCCGCCGGGTCGACCAGGCGGGTCAGGGCGTCGACCGCGTCGCGGTGGGAGTCCGCCAGGTGCAGCAGCATCGCCGCCTCCTGGGCGGCCAGCGGGTCGGGGCCCGCGGCTGCCAGTTCCTCCAGGTCCACGACCGCCACGTCCGCGGTACCGGTACCGGCACCGGCACCTGGGTCCGCGCCCGCGCCCGCACCGGCCCCCGTGCCGTCGGCCGCCGTCACCACCAGCGCCTCCGCCGGGTCGAAGCCCAGCACCAGCCTGTCCGGGGCCGGCTGCGCCTCCTCCGGCGCCAGCCAGCCGATCAGCGTCACCCGGGCCCGTACCCGGTCGCGTACGCCCACCGGCGCGATGTCCGTCAGGTGCAGCCGCACCGGCAGGTCGCCGGTCGGGGCGCAGACCACCCGCGCCGCGAGCGCGCTGTCCGCCGGCGGGTTCAGCCGCAGCAGCATGCCGTCGGGGCCCGGGTCCGTCGTGTGCAGGCCGACCAGGTCGCAGCGGAAGCCGTCGGCCTCCAGCGTCAGCGAGCCCGCGGTCGCCAGGATCGTGCGCACCCGCTCCGCGGGCGTCGGGGCGGCGGCCGTGTCCGCGCGTACGTCGTCGGTGAAAGCCATGCCGCTCCCTCAGCCGAGCTTGTCGGCGTTCTCGATGGCGTCCGCCAGCCGTTCCAGGACCGGCGCGAAGCCGCGGTAGCTGTAGCGCTCCTCCATCGCCCAGGGCGTCGTCTGGCCGGCCTCGACGGCCGGGAGCCGGGTCCAGGTGGGCTTCTCTGCGAGCGCCGCGGGCGTCATGGCCTGGGTGCGGTTGTCGATCATGATCAGGTCGGCGTGGTACTTGTCGGTGTTCTCCCAGCTCAGGAACTCCCAGAAGCCCCACTCGTCGGACTTCTCGCCCACCACGACGTCCACGCCGAGGTCCCGGAAGTAGTGCAGGTCGGTGTACGAGCCGGGGACGGCGACGTACATGTTGTCCTGGTCGCCGGTCATCGCCAGCACCTTGATGCCGCGCTTGGCCTTCGCCACCGCGCGCAGCCGGTCCTCGGCCTCCTGGAAGCGCTTCTTGTCGGCCTTCACCCGCGCGCTGCCCGTGTCGCCGCCGAGCGCCTTCGCCAGCTCCTCGTACCGCCCGAGCGGCTCCAGCAGGCTCGTGTGCGCGCCTTTGATGCCGATCGAGGGGGCGAGGGCGAAGATCTTCTTCCGGCTCTCCTCCGGTACGAACCAGAGGTCGGGCGGCGGGAACATGTTGCTGATCAGCAGCTCGGGGGCGAGTGAGGCGTACTTCTCGACGTTGAACTCGCCCCACGCCTCGCCGAGGCTCTCCAGCTCGGCCAGGTCCAGGTCGCCCGCCTGCGGGTTGGGCTTGCCGTCGATCGGCTCGCTCGGGCCGAAGATCGCGGTGCACGTCACGCCGTAGTCGTACAGCGCGGCGGCGGAGCTGACGAAGGCGACGATCTTCTCGGGGCGCCCGTCGGTCTCGGCCTTCCTGCCGCGGTCGTCGGTGAACGACCAATCGCCTCCGGTGCCGTCCGAACCGCCGTTCGCGGCGTCGCTCCCGCAGGCGGCGAGGAGGGCGGTGAGGCCGAGTGCGCCGCCGGCGGTCAGCAGGCCGCGGCGGGAGAGCGGGGTGGTCGGTGCGGTGGTGGCCAAGGCCGGATTCCCCTCGGTCGACGTGACTTAGGTGAGGCTAACCTAATATGCTCGACCGGGGAACCCGGGCCAGGGGCCCCGCGGCACGCCGACACGTGCGCGCGGAGCCGCCCGGCCCGCGGAACCGGATGCCCTGCCACGGGACTTCCCGCGGCAGGACCGAAGGGTGCGTCGGGGCCGTATCGCAACGGCCGGGCCCTAGGCCCCGATGCGCCCGCCCCCGCTGCGCCAGACGTTGACGACCGCCGGGCGGTTCGGCTTGCCCGGGCCGTCCGGCCACACCGAGCCCGGGTTCTCGTACGACGCGCCGTCGACCTCGCCCGGGTGCTGCACCGCCACGAGCACGCGGTCCTCCTGCACCACCGGGCCGCAGGTCTCCGCGCCCGTGGGCACCGTGAGGAACTGCTTGACCTGGCCCTCGTACCGGCCCGTCGTCGCCACGCCGAACAGCCCGTCGTGGGTGCCGAGCGCGTTGCCGTCCGTGGAGATCCACAGGTTGCCGTACGGGTCGAACGTCACGTTGTCCGGGCAGGAGATGGGGCTGACCTTGTCCTTCGGGAAGCCCGCGAAGTACGTCGAGGGGTCGGCCGGGTCGCCGCAGACCAGGAACAGCCGCCAGCCGAAGCGGGTCGACGCCGGGTCGTCGTGCTTCTCGGTGAGCTCCAGGACGTGGCCGTGCTTGTTGGCGTTGCGCGGGTTGGCCTCGTCCGCCTTGGCGTTGGTGCCGGTGCCGCGGTTGGTGTTGTTCGTCAGCGCGACGTACACCTTGCCGCTGTTCGGGCTGGGCTCCACGTCCTCCGGGCGGTCCATCTTCGTCGCGCCCATCTTGTCGGCGGCGAGACGGGTGAAGACGTAGACCTCCTCGGCGCTCATGCCGGGGACGAAGCTGCGGTCGCCGCTGGCCAGCTTGATCCACTCGCCGCCGCCGTCGAACTCGCCGTCGGCCGGGAGCGCGCCGCTGCCGTCGATCTCGGCGGCCGGGCTGTCGCCGGTGAGCTTGGCGACGTACAGCGTGCCCTCGTCCAGCAGCGTCATGTTGTGGGCGCGCGCCCAGCGGCTGCTGCCGCGCATCATGCGCTTGTCGGAGACGAACTTGTAGAGGTAGTCGAAGCGCTCGTCGTCACCGGAGTACGCGACCGCGCGGCCGTCGCGCGTCAGCCGGATGCTGGCGCCCTCGTGCTTGAAGCGGCCGAGCGCGGTGTGCTTGACCGGGGTCGAGTCCGGGTCGTACGGGTCGATCTCGACGACCCAGCCGAAGCGGTGCGGCTCGTTGGGCTCCTTGACGACGTCGAAGCGTTCGTCGAAGTCCTCCCACTTGCGCTGCGAGGCGGCGCCGGAGAAGCCGTAGCGGGCGAGGCGCTGCTTGGCGACGGGGTCGGTGACGGCCTCGGTGTGGGCGAAGTACTGGTTGAAGTTCTCCTCGCCGGAGAGGACCGTGCCCCACGGGGTGGTGCCGCCGGCGCAGTTGTTGAGGGTGCCGAGCACGCGCCGGCCGGTCGCGTCCGCGGACGTCTTGAGCAGGTCGCTGCCGGCCGCCGGGCCGGTCAGCTCGAACTCGGTGGTGGCGGTGATGCGGCGGTTCAGCGGGTGCCGCGGTACGGCCCGGAGACTGCCGCCGCTCTTGCCCCAGCGGCCCTCCTCCTCGACCACCACGACGGACAGGCCGTGCGCGGCCCAGCCGATCTCGGCCTGCTCGCGGGTGACGTTCTCCGGGTCGTAGCCCGGGAACATGAGCTGCTCGTCGGTGTACTCGTGGTTGGCCACCAGGAGCTGCTTGTCCCGCTCCCAGCGCAGCGGCAGCAGGGTGAGGAAGTCGTTGTTGTACCCGAACTGGCCGGCCTGGGCGGCGGCCGACTGGTTGGCCGGGTCGAAGGCGGGCGCGCCGCGCAGGATGGGGTCGCCCCAGGCGATGACGACGTTCTGGTCGTAGCCGTCGGCGACGGTGACGGCGTCGTCGGTGTTGGGCGCGACGGCGTCGAAGCGCAGCCCGCGGGCGGCGTCACCGCCGTGGCCGTGCCCGTGGCCCGGCCCGCGGCCGAAGGTACCGGCCGGGGAGGCGGGCGCGGCCGTCGCCGGGGCGGCCCCGACGACCCCCGCGCCGGCCGCCACCACGGTCACCGCGGCACCGGCGCGCAGCGCCCCGCGGCGGGAGACGGCGCGCGCGACGATGTCGCCCGCGTACTCGTTGTCGCTGGTGTTCGGAACCTCGTGGAAGCAAGCGTCGCCACAGCGGTAGCGACAGGTCATGGCCGAGCGGCCGCCCGGATGCGGCGAGCCGATGAGCGGCAGAAGTCTGCGCACGATCCCCTCCGGATTCTGTGAGTTCGCGCCGGACGCTAGGCGCGGAGTCCCGCGGGGGAGAGTCGCGGACCTGAACTCCAGGTGAACCCGCGCCGGTGAGGGGCAGGCTGTCACCGTACGTAATCGGATGAGTGCAGGGGCCCGTGGCCGTTAGGATTTCGACCATGGCGGCCACTGGAGAAGAGCAGCAGGGGACGAAGGCGTACTACGTCTCGACCCCCATCTACTACGTGAACGACGCTCCGCACCTGGGCCACGCCTATACGACCGTCGCAGGCGACGTGCTCACCCGCTGGCACCGCCAGCGCGGTGAGAGGGTGTGGTACCTCACCGGCACGGACGAGCACGGTCAGAAGATCATGCGCACCGCGGAGGCGCACGGCGTCACCCCGCAGGAGTGGTGCGACAAGCTCGTCGAGGAGGCGTGGAAGCCCCTCTGGGAGCACCTGGAGGTCGCGAACGACGACTTCATCCGCACCACGGAGAAGCGGCACACGGACCGGGTGCAGGAGTTCGTCCAGGACCTCTACGACAAGGGCGAGATCTACCAGGGCGGCTACGAGGGTCCGTACTGTGTCGGCTGCGAGGAGTACAAGACCCCCGGCGAGCTGATCGACGGCGAGGGCGAGTACGCGGGCCTGAAGTGCTGCCCGATCCACAAGACGCCGGTGGAGATGCTGAAGGAGGAGAACTACTTCTTCAAGCTCTCCGCGTACGGCCCGAAGCTGCTGGAGTTCTACGAGGCCCACCCCGACTTCGTCCAGCCCGAGTCGGCCCGCAACGAGGTCGTCAACTTCGTCCGGCAGGGCCTCAACGACCTGTCGATCTCCCGCTCCACCTTCGACTGGGGCGTGCGGGTGCCGTGGGACGACAAGCACGTGATCTACGTGTGGATCGACGCCCTGCTCAACTACGCCACCGCCGTGGGCTACGGCGCGGACGAGGCGAAGTTCGCCGGCACCTGGCCGGCGGACGTCCACCTCGTCGGCAAGGACATCCTCCGCTTCCACGCGGTGATCTGGCCCGCGATGCTGATGGCCAACGGGCTGCCGCTGCCGGGCAAGGTCTTCGCCAACGGCTGGCTGATGGTCGGCGGCGAGAAGATGTCGAAGTCCAACCTGACCGGCATCAAGCCGCAGGACCTCACCGACCACTTCGGCGTCGACGCCTACCGCTGGTACTTCCTGCGGGCCATCCAGTACGGCCAGGACGGCTCGTTCTCCTGGGAGGACTTCACCCACCGCTACACCAGCGAACTGGCCAACGACTACGGCAACCTGGCGTCGCGCGTGGGCGCGATGACCGTCAAGTACTTCGACGGCGATCTCCCGGCGGCGACCGCCGCGGGCGCGGCGGAGCAGGTGATCGTCGACGCCCTGGCCCACGCGACGGCGGAGGCGGACCGGCGCATCGGCGACGAGCTGGACTTCGCGGGCGGCATCGCGGCGGTCTTCGACTTCATCAAGAAGGTCAACCTGTACCTGACGGAACAGGAGCCCTGGAAGGTCGCGAAAGACCCTTCCGACGAGGCCCAGGCCCGCCTGGCGACGATCCTCTACACCGCGGCGGAGGCCCTGCGCGCGGTGGCGGTCCTGCTGCACCCGGTGATGCCGCGCACGTCCCAGCAGCTCTGGTCCTCCCTGGGCGCGGAACCGACCCTGGGCCCCCTGGCCGACCAGCGCCTCGCGGAGGCCGCCGAGTGGGGCCGCCTCCCGGCGGGCGCGCGGGTGACGAAGGGCGCGATCCTGTTCCCGCGGCTGGAGGAGCCGAAGCAGGCCTAGGCGGCGAGCGGCGGACACCTCGTCGCTCCCTGCATCTCGTGGAGCCGGGCGAGAGCTTACGCGGTCGTCCGGCCCTCGGAACCCTCCCAGAGCGGGGCGGTCGGTGTGCCGACGCGTGGGAGACAGAGCGCCAACTCGACTGCCGGTACATCAGATCCAGGCCATGGTGGCCTGATCGGTGGCAGTATCGATCACATCGTCGCTAACTTGTTCCACATATGCTTCTGTCGACCCCCGCAGGGGAGTTGGGTGAAAGGTGCGATGTGGCTGATGTGTACATCGACATGGAAGTGCTCGACCGTGTGCGCCGTAACATCCAGAACATCTCAGCACTGATGACCAAGCCCGCCCGCGAGATGGAGGCAGTCGACGGAAAGTCGATGGGGGTCCCCGAGTTGGCCCGGCGCATGGACGATTTCGGCGATGAGTGGTCCTACGGGGTGAAGCAGTTGGCGAAATTCTCCGACGCTGCCGCTGACGCGCTGGCGCAGGTGAAGAAGGGGTTCAAAGAGCTCGACGGTAAGTTGGCGGACGAGCTGGCGAACGCTGCCGCAGGGGGAGGGAAGTGACCGCCGAAGCCGCCGCGGATTATCCTGCTCTCGGGTTCGTTCCCTGCCCGGGTGACCAGTCCGTCGCCTCCGACGTCGCAGGTACGGTGCGCGGTACGGCCCGTGCGTTGGGCGAGGTGCAGCAGGTCCTGCACGGCACCGGTGTGGGTGATTGGAAGGGAAAGGCCGCGGAGGCCTTCCGTGACACCTTCGACGGTGATTTCCGACCCAAGATCGACGAGGCTTGCGAGTCCTTCCGGCAAGCCGCTGACGCGCTGTCGCACTGGGCGGATTTCATGCTGCGCGGTCAGTACGACGCCCGGGTTCTGGAGGGCCGCGCGGCGGAGGCGCAAAGCGCTGTGGAGCAGGCCAATCGCCGGCTCGGCGCGCTGGACGACGCGAACAGGGGCGGCGACGAGCGCTCCCGGCTAGACGCCGCCGAGCAGGAACGGTCGGAGCAGGAACAGGAGCGGGCCGAGCGGGAACTGCGTACGGCGCGAGGCGCGGTGTCGAGCGCGGAGGCTGAGCTGGAGACGATCCGCTCCCGCGCCCGTGGCCTTCGTGATTCCTACCGCGAGGAGGGCAAGAGCGTCGCGGAGAGACTGCACTCCGCCATGAAGATCGCTCCGAACGAGCCGGGCCTCCTGGACAAGCTCGGGGACGCGATCGGGGATCTCGGGAACGTACTGGGCGGTCTGGTCGAGGCTGTCGGTGACATGCTCGATGCCGTCGCGGACTGGATCAAGGAGCATGCGGACTGGATTACCGTCCTGGCCGCGGTGGTCGGCATAGCCGCCATCTTCTTCCCGGGCCTGGCTTTGCTCGCCTTCGCGCTCAGTGCTGTCGCCTTCCTCGCCCACGCATCGAAGTACGGTATATCCGGGCTGTTCCCGCCGAGCCGGGACAATATCGGCAACTGGCTTACCCTCGGCGGGGATGCGCTCGGCATGGTCCCGGGAATCGGACCAGTGGCGCGGGGTGCCGTCACCGGTCTGCGGGCGGCACGCGGAACGGCCGGGGTCGCCTCGTCCGTCCGGGTCGGCATCAGCACCGGAGCAAGAGTGACGCAGAGTGCGGCCAGAGGAGTGAACCCGGCCATCCCCGGCATCGTCAGGCCCGTCGAAGGCCTGGCCACCCGGCTCGGTATGTCCAGGGCGGCCGCGATGAACGTCGCCGACGGTGTTCAGGCGGGGGTCACCGGCCTCCTGACCGCACCGACCGCGATCAACGCCGCCAACCCTACGGACCAGAACGCCAGCAACGCCAACTACGCCACGGGAACCGCCAACATGGTCACGGGCTCGGGCGGTGGGAAGTTCGGCGTCGCGACCGCCATCGCGAGCGGCGTCGGCCTCGTGGGATGGGGGACCCGGTGACCGCTCGTCCGCAGCACGCCACCACCTCGTCCCCGTCCGGGGAGCCGACAGCCGTTCCGGATCTGTGGTTCCTTCTTCCGCCCGGTTTCCGGGAGGTGGAGCTGCACCAGAGCACCGAAGCGCGCATGACGCAGCTCGCCGACGCGGTGACCGAGCTGTTTCCCGACGCGAGGCCCGAGCAGCAGCTGAGCGTGGTCATCACCGGTGCGTACCTGCTTCGGCTGCTGACCGACGCCGGCGCGGTGCACCTGTCCACCTGCCTCTACCGGGCAGGCGACGGCGCCGGCGACGGCTTCACCCAGGGGGTGCTGGCGGTGTTCATCGACGGCCAGGGATGGCCGGACCGGGGGGCGGTTGCGCGGCGTACCGCCATGCAATGGGCTGCAGTGACGCCCGATGCCGAGATCGCCGTGGCGGAAGCCCCGTACGGGCCGGTCGCGATTCGCGCATTCGAGGAGCAGATCGCGGTGCCAGGGTTCATGTACGGCCTGCCAGAAGATCAGCCGCCCACCACCGTACGCCGCCTGGAATGCGCCGTACCGCTGCTGCCGGGGGACAGGACGGCGCTCTTCGTCTTCATGACGGAGGACGACCAGAACTGGAACGACTACCTCAGCATCGTCATGGGGATCGTCGGAGCGCTGTCCTCCGAGGACCCCGACGAGACGGAACAAACAGTCGCTGAACTGGAAGGCGCGTGAGCCTGCCGTGACCCGGGTTCTGCTCACCGCCGTCTACGCGGCGGCCAGTGCCGCCGGCCTGATGCTGGGGGCGCCCCTGCTCGGTACGGCGGTCACGGTGCTGCTGTGGACAGCTCAACTCGGGCTGCTCGCCGTCCTGCTGGCACGGCTGGGCGGGGTGGAGGCCGGCTGCTACGCCCTGGTGGCCACGTTCGTCGCCCTGCTGCTGGGCTCCTTCGCCGGCCAGACGGTCCGCGACGACCTGACGCTCCAGACGCGGGGCGAGGAAGTGCAGGCGACCGTCACCGGCGAGCGGCTGGAGAAGGGCGACCGCGGAAGCCGTACGTGGTACTACACGCTGAAGGACCCCGACGGCCGGGCCGTACCGGGCCCGGAGCTGCGGCGGGAGGACGATGACCTCGACCCCGGCGACTCCGTGACCGTGGTCGCGGACCCGGAAGGCGAGGTGCGGCCGACGACGCCCGGGCTCACGGGCGCGGTGCCGGAGCTGCTCGGAGTCGCCGCCGCCGCCGCGGTGTGCGCGGGCGCCGTGGTGTGGACGGCGCGCAGGGCCGGGCGCACGGAAGGGAGCCCAGGAATGTGGAAGAAGAAGCAGCAGACGGTGGCGGAGCAGGAAGCCACTCTCCGGAGCATCCTGCGGGCCCGGGTGTTCGACCGGCGCGGCTACATCCGCGTCAGCCCGGGGGCCTTCCCCGGACTCACCCAGCAGCGGGCCGCGGCTGTCGCCGCCGAGGAGGGCCTGAAGACCGAGGGGTTCGGTAACCGCGGCTTCTGGCGCTTCGGGGAGCAGGTGGTCGACGAGGTTGCGGCCGATGCCCGGGAGTGACGCCGACGACTTCGGGCACCGGGATCGGCCCCGGCCCTCTGGTCCGACGGATCAGCGTGGGGGGCGTTCCACCGGTGTGCGGTTGTACGGGTGCCAGCCGTGCGTCTGTACGGTGAAGGCCATCGGCTCCGGGAACGTCAGCGGCTGGCCGAAGATGCCCTTGTCCGTCTCGACGTACACGCGGCCCTCCAGTTGGAGGACGTGCCAGGTCGCGTTGCTGGGGTCGACGATCAGGTAGACCGGGATGCCCACGGAGGCGTAGCGCTCGCGTTTGTCCTCCCAGTCGCGCTTGATTGCCGTGCGGGTGCTGGAGACGGTCTCGACCACGGCCAGCACGACCTGCGCCGGCCAGTCCGCGTCCGCCTCGTCTGCCGGGCGGTCCTCACCCCGAATGATCACGGCGTCGGCGCGGGGCGGTAGTCGTCGGCCACCAGCAAGCCGCGCGCGGACCACGCCTCGAAGGGGTCGGGCGTGTGCCGGACGAGACTCCGGCCAGGGAGGTCGTGGACGTGCCCGGGGTTGGCCTGCATCACCAGCTCGCCGTCGAGGAGCTCCACCCGCAGGCCGTCGGGAACGTCGAGGTCGTGCCACAGTTGCGCCAGTGCGCCGGCCTTTTCCACGGCCCGACACCTCTTCCGGCTTCGTGCTTACAGCATAGGGAAGGCCAAGGAGTCCCAGAGCTGGTTCAGCGCGGCCCCGGGGGTGTGGTGGGCCGCAGGCCCAGGTGTGTCAGGACGCGAGGCCGAGGTAGCGGGCTACTGCGTGCTCGACCTCTGCCAGTTCGGCGTGGTCGAGGTAGTGGACCGGGTCGCCGTGGACGTACGACACGTCGATCGTGCGGATCTGGTCCACCAGGAGTCGTGTACGGCTCCCCGCCACATCGAGTTCGGGCCGGAAGGCGGCCGGCTGCGCGCTCGTCGACGTGGGGACGATCGTGGCCACGTTCCACGGCATGGAACTCGGGCTCAGCACGAGCCCGTAGCGGCGGCCCCGCTGCTCGTAACCCCGCTTGGCGTCGCCCAGGTCCACGCGATACACCGCACCGCGGATCACCAGGCGTCCTCCTCGGCGGACAGGTCCTCGTCCTTGAGCCGTTCCGCGTCCTCGCGGGCCTGTGCGAGCCAGACCTCGCGTTCGAGCAGCCGGAGCGCACGCCGGATCACGTCGCTCGTGCGCTCACCTTCACGCATCGCGGCTCTTATGATCCGCTCGTCTTCGTCCGTGGGGCGGAATCCGATGGTCGCTGCCATAACCTCAGGATACCCGGAGTGTAGAACATTTGTCGCGCAACTGTGGAACGAAGGGTCACAGGTGCCGGGCGGGCGGCGGGTGCCGTGGGTGCCGCGCTGCGTGCCGGGTCAGTTGCGGTCGGTGCGGCGGTCGCCTGCCGAGAGGGCGCACGGCTGATGTGCCGACGGGCCGCCGGGGAGTTTGAACGTTGCCCAGATGGCCTTGCCCGGTCCGTTGCGTTCGGAGGTGCCCCAGTCGTCGGCGAGGGCGGCGACCAGGAGCAGCCCTCGGCCGCGGTCGTCGGTGTCCGCGGGGGTGCATACGTGAGGCTTGCCGTCCCCCGCGTCGTGGACCTCGATCTGGACGAGGTGCTCCTCCGGCCGTACGTCGACGTGGACGAGGAAGACCCGCCCGGCGGGTGTGTGGCGCAGCGCGTTGGTCGCCAGCTCGGAGACGCACACGCGGATGTCCTCGGCCCGGTCCGCCGTGCCCACCAGCGAGGCGACGAAGTCGCGCGCCCGGCCGACCGAGCGGGCGTTCCTGGTGAATGTACGGGCCTGGATGGTCATCGTGCCTACCTCGTTCCGATGGGAGCTGCGCTGCGGCCGTTCGAACTCCGCGTGAGCGGGTAACTACGCGGTGTACTCAACGGTTCACCCGCCAGACCCCCTCTCACCAGGGGTGACGGCTTAACAGTCCGGAAGTTAAAGAGGAGGACTGGGCACAGTGACGACGCAGAGCCGCAACGGCGAACCGGAGACTCCCGCAAGCCTGCTGGCCTTCTTCGGCTCGCGCGTGCTCAACCTGCGCACCGAACGGGGCTGGTCCCAGACGGAGCTGGCGACGAAGGCGCACACCACCGGGGCCATGGTCAGTTATGTGGAGAACGCGAAGCGGGTGCCGAGCGCGGACCTGGCACGCGACCTCGACCTGGCGTTCGGCGTCGACTTCTTCGAGGACTTCCATCCGCTGGTGCTCCAGTTCGCGTACCCGAGCTGGTTCCTGCCGTACGTGGAGATGGAGCGCGACGCTTCCAGGATCTCCACGTTCCAGAGCCAGATCATCCCGGCCCTGTTGCAGACGGAGGAGTACGCGCGGGCGATGCTCGCTCCGGTGCGGCCGGACGACCTGGCTGACCTCGTCGCCGCGCGCATGACCCGGCAGGCCATCCTGGAGCGCCAGGATCCGCCGCACACCTGGTTCATCGTCGACGAGCAGGCGCTCCGCAGGAAGATCGGCGGGCCCGCCGTCATGCGCGCCCAGCTTGAGCGTCTGCTGACCGCGGGCCGACAGCCCCGGACGGTGATCCAGGTGGTGCCGGACGAAGTGGCGGCGCATCCCGGCCTGGCCGGCCCGTTCACCCTCCTGAACTTCGATCAGCGTCGGAATCCGACGGCAGGCGACCGCAAGCCGCCGCACGACGTCCTGTTCGTGGACGGCTTCTCGCAGGGGCGGACGGCCCTCGACACAGCCGAGGTCGCTGAAGGCGTCCGGGCCTATGATCTGCTGCGTGGCTACGCCTTGTCGCCCGAAGCGTCTGCCGAACGCATCGGTACGCACCTGGAAGGGTTGGAGAAGCGATGACCAGCGCAAGTGAGTTTTCCGTCCGCTGGCGCAAGTCCAGCTACAGCACTAACGGGGGCGACTGCGTCGAGATCGGGGAAGGGATCACGTACGTCGTCCCGGTCCGCGACAGCAAGGACCCGCACGGCCCGGCGCTCACCTTCACGCCGGAGGGCTGGGCCGACTTCGTGTCCGCGGTCAAGGGCGGGGAGTTCTCCGCCTGAGGCCCGACAGCCCCGAACGTCCGGCCCCCGCCACCGCAGGCGGGGGCCGGCGTTACGGGGGCGTCCGCGCGCGTACCCGCGCTGTCCGGTCAGCGGCCGCGACCGCGAAACCGTCCCGGGGAGTCACGTGACAGGACAGGCTGTGGTCCTGGAGCAGATGGACGGGCAGGCCGCCGCACCGGCCGAGGACTCGTTCCGCCTGGTCTACGCCGAGGCGTTCGCGGAGCCGCCGTACAGCGAGACCGAGAGCGACGTGAACGCGACCTTCCGGCGCTTCCGCTCCCAGACCCGCAAGACCACCTTTCGTGCGGCCTGGCCCGGACCGAGGACGGCGAGCCGGTCGGCATGGCGTACGGGTACCCGCTGAGCGCGGACACGGGGTGGTGGGACCGACTCATCGAGCCCGTATCCGACGACATGCGGCGCGAGGACGGCCACCGCACCTTCGGCCGCATGGAACTCGCCGTGCGCACACCCTGGCGCGGACACGGCATTGCCCGCCGTCTCCACGAGACGCTGCTCGACGGCATCGCGGCCGAGCGCGTGCTGCTCAATGTCCACTCCGACAGCAGGGCGGCATCAGCCGTGTACCGAACGTGGGGGTACCGGAAGGTCGGCGAGGCACGGCCTTGGCCCGAGGCTGATCTGCACGACGTCATGGTGCTCGATCTGGGCTGAGTGGGCGGCCCTCACCGGCATCAGCAAAGACCCGCAGGGTCCGCGTGATGCGGTAGGTCCCACCCGCCTCCACGTCATCGAGCACCGCCTTGGGGCGGGCTGCCACTCTGGGTGATGATCTCGCCACACGAATGTGTTGCTCCTGGAGCGGTGCGGGTGCGGTTTGCCGGTTCGTCTCGTTGGTACCCGGCTACCAGCAACGCTGTCCCAGGGGGGTGGGAGGTGACCATGGCTGTCGAGAGCGTGACCCTCCGGATCGCCGGCACGGAGCTGAGCGGCGACCTCGCGGTGCCCGACGAGGCCGCGGGCCTGGTGCTGTTCGCCCACGGCAGCGGCAGTTCGCGGCACAGCCCGCGCAACCAGGCCGTCGCCGCCCAACTGAACGACCGCGGGTTCGGCACCCTGCTGCTGGATCTGCTCACTCCGGCCGAGGACCAGACCGATGAGGTCACCCGCGAGCACCGTTTCGACATCGCCCTGCTGGCCCGCCGGCTCAGCGGCGCCGCCGACTGGCTCGCGGCTCGCATCAGCGATCTGCCCCTCGGCCTCTTCGGCGCCAGCACGGGCGCCGCGGCGGCCCTGATCACCGCGGCCGAGCGTCCCGAGCTGGTACGGGCCGTGGTCTCCCGGGGCGGTCGCCCCGACCTCGCGGGCGGCGCGCTCGCCGGCGTACGCGCGCCGGTGCTGCTGCTCGTGGGCGGCCGGGACGACCTCGTGATCAAGCTCAACGAGGAGGCCGCGCACGAGCTCACCGCACCGTACGAACTGCGCGTGATCCCGGGTGCGACGCACCTGTTCCCGGAGCCGGGCGCTCTGGAGGAGGTCGGCGCCGCGGCGGCGGAGTGGTTCACCCGGATGAACCCGGCCGGCTGAGGCCCTGTCGACTCAGCGGGTGAGGACCGCGGAGGAGCTGTCCACTTCTTGCCGCTGGTCGCGGTGACGTGGGAGAAAACCTCGTGTCACGAGGCTCCGCCCCCGTCAGGGCCGCCCGTCTACCGGGGCGGCAACGGCATGTGGGATCGCAACCCGGAGATCGCGAAGCTCACCACCGCGTCCCGCTGACACGGCAAATCCCCACAGGCATGGGATCAGTGGAACGAACTACGGCTGTGTCAGACCGGAGGCGGACCCGGCACCACTCCGTGGTCGGATGTGGCCTGAACTCGGCACATGACAACGTCGGGCTGCCGTGCCAGCACAACCCGGGAGCCACTCCTATGCCGACCAGCGCGCGTTGCCCCGCCGTCCCGTATCCCGTGGCCGTCTCGCCCGTTCCCTTGTGGGCCCGGCGGGCAGCGGCCGTGACCCTGTGGGCTACCCTGCCGTCCGCCCTGTGGCGCCTCGCCGTGGTGCTCGGCGTACCGCTGGGGCTCGCCGAGTCCGAGTACGACTCGATGCTCATCCCGGGTTGGGGGTATCTCGTCGTACCGTTGCTGTCCGTGCTGCAGGAGGCCCTGGCCTACCTGACGCTGGGCCTGGTGCGGCCGTGGGGGGAGGTGTGGCCGGGTTGGGTCCCGTGGCTGAGGGGCCGCCGCATCCCCGTGCTCGCCGCCGTCGTCCCGGCGGGCATCGGGGCACTCGCGTGCACGGTCTACGGCGTGCTCTTCGTCTGGACGACACTGCACGCCGAGATGGACATCGCACCGTGGGGAGAGTGGCTGATGAACGCCTGCTACCTGCCGATGGCAGTGTGGGGGCCGCTGCTGGGTGCCGTCACTCTGCACTACTACCGGCGCCGCACACGCGGCTGAGGGGCGGCCCGGCCCGGCGTCACCGACCCGTACCGCGCTCGCCCGACTCGACGAGGTCGTCGAGGCCGCGGCCGGCCGCCGAGCCTGAGCACGCCGCCCGTGTCCGCGGCGTCACAGCCGCCAGGCGGGCGGGGGGTCCGGCGGGTGGTAGGTGCAGGTGGTGCCGGTGGAGAGGGACTGTCTGAGGTGGGCGGCCAGGTCCGGGTGGCCGTTCGCGATCTTGCGGAGGGCGTCGCGGATGCGGGCGCCCACCGCCTTGCGGGCGCGTTCCGCCTCGTCGCCGAGGCGGCGGGTGCGGCCCGCGAGGCCGGCGGCGGCGCGCAGTTCCTCCAGGAGCGCCGCCCGTTCGCGGTCGTACGCGGCGGCGCGCGTGTCGTCGCCCGTGGCGGTCGCGTGGTCGATCTCCTCGTCGAGGAGTTCCAGGCGGCTGCGGTAGCGGGACTTGGCCTCGGCGTCCAGCAGGGGGTCGCCGCCCATGCGGTGGGCGGCCACCACCTCCTCGCCGCCCTCCGGGTTGAGGAGGCGGACGGCGGGGACGTCGGTGCCGGGGGCGCCGAGCAGGGTGTGCAGGTCGCGCAGGCCCTTGGCGTCGGGGAGGTGCACGGTCCGGCCCGCGTACGTCAGGGTCCACACCCGGCCGTCGTAGCGGAACTCCGCGCCGGTGGGCGGGGGTGCGGGTGGTGTGGGCGCGGGGCGGGGGTTTTCTTCCGTGTCCAGCCTCATGCCCAGGCGGGCCGCTTCCTCCGCCGTCTCGCGCGCCAGCTTCTCCGCCGCCGGGTCGCCCTGTTCCCGTAGCACCCGCGCCAGCCCGTGCCGGGCCAGCACCGACCACGGGCGGGCCTGGAGCAGGTCCGCGGAGCGGCGCGCCTCGCGGAAGCCCTCGGCCGCCCGGGTCCAGCGGCCCTCCGCCGCGTCGACCAGCGCCAGCCAGTAGTCGACGGGCCCGCTCATGTCCCAGCCGTAGACCGCCACGAGCCATTGCCCGCGGTGCGGCGTCAGCGCGTCCCGTACCGCCGCGGACAGCTCCGGGTCCCGCGTCGCCGCCGCCGTCTCCGCCTCCAGCCGCAGCCACAGCGGGAAGAAGCCGCGATTCTGCTGCTCGTGGGTCGGCGGGCCCTCGGCGATCAGCCGCAGGGCGGGCTCCGTGTCGCCGCGGCGCAGCTCCGCCAGCGCCCGCAGTCCGGCCGGGAAGCCGTGCCCCGCCGTGCTGAGCCGCGCCGCCGCCTCGGCCGCCTCCGCGTACCGGCCCTGGAGCATCCGGATCGTCCACCAGTGGTGGTCGAGCAGCTCGATCCACTGCTCGTGCTCCTTGTCCCGGCCCAGCTCCACGACCTCCGCGAGGTACCGCTCGGCGGCGTCGAAGTCGCCGCGCAGCGCCGCGACCAGGCTCTGGTCCATCACCAGGCTGTGCCGGATGCTGGCGAGGTCGCTCTGCTCGGCGGCGGTGACGTAGTCGCGGTACGTGCCGGAGAAGCGCGGGTCGCCCAGCTCCAGCAGGGCCACCCAGCGCATCGCCACCGCGATGTGCCGCCCCGAGGGGTTGCCGGCCCGCTCGGCGAGCGTGATCAGCTCCTCCGTCAGCGCCAGCCGCTCGGCGGCCGTGCCCAGGCCCCAGATCGCGTTGTGCCGGGTCCACAGGCCGAAGCCCAACTGCTCGTCGTCCTGGCCGCGGCGGGCGCTGACGGACAGGGTGATGCTCAGCTCCGCCGCCATCTGGTCGGCCGACAGCTCCCCCGCCGAGCCTGCCGTTCCGCCGGCCGGCTCCGGCTGGGAGCTGCGGGCCAGCGCGCGGTGCGCCTCGTGGAGCAGCAGGCGGTTGGCGTCGAGCTGGTCCTGGGGGACCGTCGCGCAGTAGCCCTCGGCGCTGTAGACGCCGAGGGCGACGCGGGCCAGCATCTCGGGGTCGCCGTCGGCGCGGGCGACGCGCACCGCGCCGTCGAACAGCGGCCAGGCGTCGGCCGTCTTCCCCGCGTGCAGCAGCGCGCCGCCCAGGTCCAGCGCCGTCAGCAGCCGGCAGCGCGCCGACGTGCCGGCGGACCGCTCGTACGCCCGGCGCAGGTGCGTGAGGACCTCCTCGAACGCCAGCCTGGTGCCGGCGTCCTGCCCGGCGGCCCGCAGCAGCCCGACGGCCTGCTCGGCGGGCAGCTCGTCACCCGCGGCCCAGGCGTGCCGGGCGAGGTCGGCGGGGAAGACCTTCTCGCTCAGCGCGGGCGCGGCGTCGAGGGCCCGTACGACCGTCGCGTGCCGGCGGCGGGCCTCGGCGGGGTCCAGCTCCTCGTACAGCGTCTCGCGCACCAGGTCGTGCCCGAAGGCGAACGTGCCCGCGCCCCGCCCCACGACGAGCCGGGCGGCGACGGCGGTCTCCAGCAGCCGGTCGACGTGCCCGGGCGGCTTGCCGACGGCGGCGGCGAGGACCTGGCGGTGGAACTCGCGGCCGAGCACCGCGGCGGCGACCAGCAGCTCGGCGACCGGCGCCGGCAGCAGTCGCAGCCGGCGCTGCAGCGCATCGCGCACGCCGGGCGCCACGGCGTCCGCGGAGCCGCCGCCGGCCCAGAGGCGGGCGGTCTGCTCGATGAAGAACGGGTTGCCGCCCGTCCGCCGGTGCACCTCTGCGGCGAGCGCCTCGTCCGGGTCGCGGCCCGCGGTACGGGCCATGAGCCGGGCCGTGCCGGCGCGGTCGAGGCCGGTGAGGGTGAGGGTGGTGGCCTTGGCGACCAGCGGCGCGATCTGCTCGCGCAGCGGGTGCCCCGGGGTGTCGACCTCGGCGTCCCGGTACGTGCCGATGAGCAGCAGCCGCTCGAACCACGTGTGCTGCGCGGCGAACTCCAGCAGCCGCAGGGACGCGGGGTCCGCCCAGTGCAGGTCGTCGAGGACGACGATGACGGGGCGGAACTGCGAGACGGCGACCAGGGCGGTGGTGACGGCGTCGGCGAGATGGAAGGTGTCGGCGTACGGCCCGGGGCCGGCCGCGTCCCGCCCGGGGCCGGCCGGGGGGCCGGCGACGGCCGCGGGGTCGGTCACGTGGTCGTGCGCCCCCTCGCGGTGCGGACCGGCGTCATGGCCGTGGTCGTGGCCGTGGTCCGGCCCGTGGTCGTCGCCGCGAACCTCGCCGCGTACGTCGCCGTCCCGTACCCCGTCGCGGTCCCGTACGCCGTCGGGCGGGCCGTGCTCGTGCGGCGGCCCGTGCGCGCGCCGCCCCCCGCGGCCCTCCGCGCCGGTCGCGGCCGGGTCCCCGCCGAGCAGCACGTCCAGCCCGCTGCCCGCCGCCTCGCGGGCCCCCGCCCACTCCGCCGTCGGCACCCCGCGCCGCAGCGCCCGTACGACCTGGACCCACGGCCAGTACCCCGGCGCGCTCTCCGACGCCCAGCACGAGCCGCCGAGCACCAGCGTCCCGCGCCGTCGCGCGTCCGCCACCGCCGCGGTGACCAGCGACGTCTTGCCGATGCCCGGCTCACCCGTGACCAGCACGAGGCCCCCGTGGCTGTCCGCGGCCCGGTCGGCCTCGGCCCTGAGGACGCCCGCGGGGTGGTCGCGTCCGATGAGTGCAGCAGTCATGTCCCTAGCACTGTGACACGCGCCTGTGACAGCGGGGCAGCCCTTTTCCCCGGATGTACCGCTACGGGCCTGGTCGGCGGGCCCGTAGCGGCTCAGGGGAATGGCCGGGGGACGGGGAGTGTTACGCTGACATCAGCACCGAGTCGCGCCCACAGTCGGCGCCCGTGCTTCTTCACCACCGCGCTCCGGTTCTCCGTCGAGTCGCTGACTGACGCCGAGCGAGGTTGTTCCACCCTCCGCGGCCGCGCGTGCCCAAGCCGCGCCTCTGCCGCACATCCCACACACCTTTGGAACCGCGACACCGTCCGTGAAAGGACCGTGCATGACTACTACGACACCCACCAGCGCAGAAACCCAGGCGGCCACCGCCGTCCGGGCCGCGTCCGAACTCGCCGCGGTCGCCGGGGTGTTCGAGCCCGCGGGCAACAACGGGTTCCTGCGCGTCACCGGCCTGCAGCCGAGTGACGACGACGTCCAGGTGCCGGCGAACCTCGTCCGCCGCTTCGGCCTCCGCAAGGGCGACCTCGTGGAAGGCGGCGTCCTGCCCGCGACCGGCGCAGGCGCGCAGTCCGGCTCCGGCTCGGGCGCGAACTCCGGCTCGAATTCCGGCGCCAACTCCGGCTCCGGCAGGCGCCGAGACCGCGGCGCCGCCGCCGACCGGGACCGGCGGTCGAAGGCCCCGGCCCTCGCCCGCGTCGACCGCGTCGCCGGCCTCGACCCCCAGGACGCCGCCCGCCGCCCCCGCTTCGGCGACCTCGTACCTCTCCACCCCACCGAGCGGCTGCGCCTGGAGACCCCGGCCGGCCGGCTCACCAACCGCGTCGTCGACCTCCTCGCCCCCGTCGGCAAGGGCCAGCGCGGGCTGATCGTCGCCCCGCCCAAGACCGGCAAGACGATCCTGCTCCAGCACCTCGCCGACGCCATCGCCGTCAACCACCCCGAGTGCCACCTGATGGTCGTCCTCCTCGACGAACGTCCCGAGGAGGTCACGGACATGCGGCGGTCCGTACGCGCCGAGGTGATCTCCTCCACCTTCGACCGCCCCGCCCGCGAGCACGTCGCCGTCGCCGAGATGGCCGTGGAGCGCGCCAAGCGGATGGTCGAGGCCGGGCAGGACGTCGTGATCCTGCTCGACTCGCTGACCCGGCTGTGCCGCGCCGCCAACAACAGCGCCGGCGCCGGCGGCCGCACCCTCAGCGGCGGCGTGGACGCCTCCGCGCTGCTGATCCCCAAGAAGCTCTTCGGCGCCGCGCGCAACATCGAGGGCGGCGGCTCCCTGACGATCCTCGCCTCCGCGCTCGTCGAGACCGGCTCCCGCGCCGACGACTACTACTTCGAGGAGCTGAAGAGCACCGGCAACATGGAGCTGCGCCTGAGCCGCACGCTCGCCGAGCGGCGCATCTTCCCCGCCGTCGACGTCCACGCCTCCGGCACCCGCCGCGAGGAACTGCTCGCCGCCCCCGGCGAGGTCGCCCTGCTGCACCGGCTCCGCCGGGTGCTCGGCGACCGCGACGCCGTGCAGAGCATGGAGCTGCTGCTGGAGCGGATGAAGGAGAGCGGCGGCAACGCGGAGTTCCTGCTGCGCCTGGGGCGTACGACACCGGCGTGACGCGGGCGGGGCGCGACCGGCGTGACGCGGGCGGGGCGCGCGGCCGCAGCCCTCAGGCCGCTTCCGGCAGCGACGCGGGACCGCCCTCCGAGACCCGCATGCCCTCCGGCCGTACGAGCGCGCACACCAGCTCGCCGCTGTCCGCGTCCACGTCCGCCAGCACCGTGTCCCCGGGCCGTACCGACCCGTCCAGCAGCAGGTTCGCGATCCGGTTGTCCAGCTCCCGCTGGAGCGTGCGGCGCAGCGGCCGGGCGCCGAACTCCGGCTGGTGCCCGAGCGCGACGAGGCGCTCCTTCGCCGCCTCCGTCACCTCCAGGCCGACCTCCTGCGCGCGCAGCCGCCGCCGGCTGCGGTCCAGCAGCAGGTCCACCACCGAGGCGAGGTCCTCGGCCGTCAGCCCGTGGAAGATGATGACCTCGTCGATGCGGTTGAGGAACTCCGGCAGGAAGCGGGCGCGCAGGTCCTCCATCAGCTCGTCCCGGATCTCTTCTGCCCGCCCCTCGTGCGCCAGGATCCGCTGCGCGCCGATGTTCGACGTCATGATGACGACGGTGTTGCGGAAGTCGACGGTCCGCCCCTGGGCGTCCGTCAGCCGCCCGTCCTCCAGCACCTGGAGCAGCGCCGAGAAGACGTCCGGGTGCGCCTTCTCGATCTCGTCGAAGAGCAGCACGCTGTACGGGTGCCTGCGCACCTTCTCCGTCAACTGCCCGGCCTCCTCGTAGCCGACGTAGCCGGGCGGGGCGCCCAGCAGCCGGGAGACCGTGTGCCGCTCCTGGAACTCGCTCATGTCGAAGCGGATCATCCGGTTCTCGTCGCCGAACAGCAGGTCCGCCAGCGCCTTCGCCAGCTCCGTCTTGCCGACGCCGGTGGGGCCGAGGAAGAGGAACGAGCCCGTCGGCCGGTCCGGGTCGCTCATGCCGGCCCGCCCGCGGCGTACCGCCTCGGAGACCGCCACCACCGCCTCGTCCTGGCCGACGACCCGCTCGTGCAGCGCGTCCTCCAGCTTCAGCAGCTTGTCCTTCTCGCTCTCCGTCAACTGCGCGACGGGGATGCCGGTCGAGCGCGACAGGACCCCGGCGATGTCGTCCGCGGTCACCTCCCGCACGCCCTCGCGCCGCTCCTCGACGCCCGCCAGCTCCGCCTCCGTCTCGGCGATCCGCTCCTTGATCTGCGACGCCTTCTCGTACTTCTCCGCCGCGACCGCCTCGTCCTTCTCGCGGCGCAGCTTGGCGAGCCGGTCCTCGCGGTCGACGACCTCGGTGCTGCGGCCCATCGAGCGCAGCCGGACCCGCGCGCCCGCCTGGTCCACCAGGTCGATGGCCTTGTCGGGCAGGAAGCGGTCGGAGACGTAGCGGTCGGACAGCTCGGCGGCGGCGGTCAGCGCCTCCTCGGAGAAGCGGACCTGGTGGTGTGCCTCGTACGAGTCCCGCAGCCCTTCGAGGATCTGCACGGTCTCCGCCACGGTCGGCTCCGGCACCAGCACCGGCTGGAAGCGGCGCTCCAGCGCGGCGTCCTTCTCCACGTGCCTGCGGTACTCGCCGATCGTCGTGGCGCCGACGACGTGCAGCTCGCCGCGGGCGAGCGCCGGCTTGAGCATGTTGCCCGCGTCCATGGCGCCCTCGCCGCCGGCGCCTGCGCCGACGACCGTGTGCAGCTCGTCGATGAACAGGATCGTGCTGCTCTCGGCGCTCCGCACCTCCTCGATGACCTTCTTCAGCCGCTCCTCGAACTCGCCGCGGTACTTCGAGCCCGCGACCAGCCCGGCCAGGTCCAGCGCCACCACGCGCCTGCCGGAGAGCGTCTGCGGCACGTCGCCCGACTCGATGCGCTGCGCCAGGCCCTCCACGATGGCCGTCTTGCCGACGCCGGGTTCGCCGATGAGCACGGGGTTGTTCTTCGTACGGCGGGAGAGGATCTCGACGGTCTGCTCGATCTCCTCGGCGCGCCCCACGACGGGGTCGAGCCGGCCGGCGCGGGCCTCGGCGGTGATGTCGCGGCCGTACTCGTCCAGGGTCGGCGTGTCGCTCTGCGGCTGCGCGCGGCCCTGGCCGGTCCCGCCGGTTCTGCCGGGGGCCGCGGCGGGTCCGGCCTGGGGGCCGGTGGCGGCCTCCGCGGTGCTGCGGAGCCGGTCGGTGTCCGTGCCGTACGCGCCGAGCAGCCGGGCGGCGCCGGCGTCCGGGTCGTCGAGGAGGGCGCCGAGGATGTGCTCGGGGCCGATGTACGACGTGCCGGCGGCCTGCGAGCGGGCCACCGCGCCCCGCAGCACCCGCTTCGCGGCGGGTGTCAGCTCCGGCTCCGACGACGCCGCGCTCCCCTCCCCCGGCAGCGCTTCCGCGACGACCCGGGCCAGCTCGTCGGGGTCGGCCCCGGCGTGGGCGAGGACGGAGCGGGCGGGGTCCACCTGGGTGCAGGCCCAGAGCAGGTGCTCGGTGTCGAGGTCGACGCTGCCGTCCTCCTCGGCGCGGCGCTGGGCCCGGCCGATCAGCTCGCGCGCGGAGTCGGTGAGGAGGCGGCCGATGGGCACGCGCTGGACGGCGGGCGGTGAGGTGGCGGGGGACATGCCGAAGAAGCGGTTGAGCAGCTCGGAGAACGGGTCGGAGGAGCCGTGGGAGCCGAGGGGGGAGAGGGACATGGGGGAGTCTCCGCTGCGGTGGGTGGGGTGGTGCCCGGGCCTCACCCCACTGAAACAAGACCGGCGGAAGCGCGCAAACGGTACGAAGTGGGGCGGGGCGTGGCTGCTCGGGGTGGGCGCGGATCAGGCACGGGTCTGTCCGGCCCGCTTTGTCTGCTCTCCCTGCTCGGTCTGCTCTCCCCGCTCCCCCCGCCTGCGGCGGCGGTGGGCGGCGACGCGCGTACGGGACGCGCACGCCGGGGAGCAGTAGCGGCGGGCGCTGCCCGGCCCGGTGCCGAGGTAGAGGACGGTGCAGTCGGGTGCGGCGCACTCGCCCCAGGGCGGCTGCCCGTACTCGGTGAGGAGCTGCGCCAGCGCGAGCGCGCCGGAGGCGAGGAACCAGTCGGCCCAGCCGGCGTCCTCGCCGCGGTCCACGTGCAGGTGCCAGGGGTGGTCGCCGTGCCGGGAGAGCCGGGGCCGGGCGCCGCACTCCGCGAACACGGCGTTGAGCGCGGCGGCGGCGCGGTCCGCGTCGGGCTCGGTGAGCACGGCGGTCATGCGCCGGGCGGCGCCGCGCAGCGCGTCGGCGTCGGCGTCCGTGAAGGCGCCGGGCGCGAGGTCGGCGGGCGTCTCGCCGTGGGCGGCGAGGAGGCGGGCGAGGTCGGCGCGGGAGGTGCGCGGGTCGCGGCGGACGGCGTTGGCGACGTCGAGGAGGCGCTGGGCGGGGCGGAAGCCGTGGGCCGCGGGCGGGGGCGGCGGGGTCATCGAGGGCTCCTGGGCGGGCGAAGGCGATGGTAACGTCTTAGGATTATAAGCCGTTACGGAGCCGGGGTGGACGCCTGTCCGCGACGGGAATCGCGGGCAGGGGAAGCGGGACGGGACGCGCGGGAGGGGCGGGCGCATGGGGCGGGGAGTGCGGCGGTACCTGGCCACGGCCACCTGCGCCCGCCTCGCCGACGACGGCATGGCCGTCGCCGTCACGCTGCTCGCCCTCCACCGGACCGGCAGCGCCGCGCAGGGCGCGGCGGTGCTCGCGGCGTGGATGGCGCCGCACGCCGTCGCCGCCCCGCTGACGGGGGCGCTGGCCGCGCGGGCCCGGGGTGCGGGCGCGGCGTTCCACGTCGCGGCGCTCGGCGTCTTCGCGGCGGCCATCGCGGGCGTCGCGCTCACGCTCGGCCGCGCGCCGGTGCCGGTGGTGCTGGCGGTGGCGGCGCTGGGCGGCTGCTGCGGCCCGATGGTCACCGGCGGCCTGTCGAGCGTGCTCGCGGGCCTGGTCCCGGACACCGGCGCGCGCGCCCGCGCGTACGCCCTGGACGCGGCCACGTACAACGCGGCGGGCATCGCCGCCCCTGCGGCGGTGACGACGGCGGCGGGTCTGTGGGGCCCGGGCCCGGCGATGGCGACGCTGGTCGCCTCGGCGGCGGGCGCGGCGGGCCTGGCGACGACGCTGCGCCTGCCGCGCGGGGGCGGGGCAGGCCCGAACGCCCGGCCGGAGGAGGGGACTTCGGACGGCGGGCAGTCGTCCGGCGGGGGCGAGCCGGATGCGCGTGTGCTCGCGGCGGATGCCGGGCCGGGCGGAGAGCGTTCCGGGGCCGCGGCCGACCGCGCGGCGCCGGCGTGCACCGGACCCGTCCCGGGCCCCCGCCGGTGGCGGCTGCGTACCCGCGCCGCCGCGGACGACCCGAAGGACCGCTGCCCGTCGCCGCCCGGCCGGGAGGGCGCGAACGCGCGGCCGGACGGCAAGGCCGGGGACGCCCGGCCGTCGCTGAGCGAGGGCGCGGGGTCCGCCGGACCTCGGCCCGGCCGGGAGGAGGGCCGGTGGCGGCTGCGTACCCTCGCACGCGTACGCCGCCCGGACCGCCCGGACCACTCCGACCGTCCCGACGGCTCCGATCGACCCGACCTCTCCGACCGTCCCGACCCCTCCGACCACCCCGACCCTCCCGCCCGCCGCCCGCCGGGGCACGGGCTCTGGGGGGAACTTCTCGCGGGGCTGCGGGTGTTGTGGCGCGTGCCCGCGCTGCGGGGGATCACCGCCGCCACCTCGCTCGCCTTCGTCGGCGTCGGCGGCCTCGCCCCCGCCGCCGTGCTCCTCGCCGACCGGCGGGGCTATCCCGGCGGTGGCGGTGTGCTGCTCACCGTGCTGGCCGCCGGAGCCCTCGCCGGTGCGCTGGCCGCGGCGCGGCGGGCACCGGGCTCCTCCGACGTGCGGCTGGCGGCGGTCTGCCTCGTCGGTACGGGGGTGGCGCTGCTCGGTGCCGCCGCGGCGGCCCCGTACCCGCTGTGCGTGGCGCTCTTCGGCCTCGCCGGGCTCTGCGACGGGCCGCTGCTCGCCGCCACGCTGCGGATCCGCGCCGACCACGCGCCGCCCGCGGTCCGCACCCAGGTCTTCACCCTCGGCGCCGGGCTCAAGACCACCGCGGGTGCCGCCGGTGCGGCGCTCACCGCCGCCGCGGCGTCCGCGCTCTCGCCGGCGCAACTCCTCGCCGTCCTCGCCGCGCTCCAGCTCGCGGGCGCCGCGCTGCTGCGCGGAACCCCCCGTTCCGTACGGACGGCGGAACGGGGGGCGTGAGCGCGTACGGCCGGATCAGCGGTCGGCCGGATCAGCGGTCGGGCGGACAGCGGTCGGCCGGCCCGGCCGTGGGGCTGCTCAGCAGTCCGACGGTGCCGGCCCGCCCGCGAGCCGGCCCTCCAGCCACCCGTACGCCGCCGGATACGACGCCACCGCGCCGCCCACGTGCGTCGGCGCGACGTTCGTCGAGAAGTCCACCGTCGCGCCCTTCGCGCACCAGTCCGCGACCAGCTTCTTCCCGACCCCGTACGGAATGACGTCGTCCAGCATGCTGTGCGAGACGAACACCGGAACCTCCGGCTTCCGCACGCCGATCCGCTGCTCCCCGACGACCTCGCGCCAGGGCGAGTCCTCCATGTAGTCGGTGATCGGCCGGCCGTCGGCGGTCAGCGTCTTCGACTGCAGGAAGGGGTAGCGCAGCACGGCCTCCGCCGTGCACGTCTCCGCCGCCTCGGCCATCACCTGCCGGCCGCGGTCGTTGAGGTACGGGTCGAGGTCGACGTCCGAGCCCTCGGCGAGGCCGGCGACGGCGAAGCCGAGGAAGGCGGCGTACAGCGAGCCGTCGAGGTTGCGGCCGACCGCGGCCAGGTCCGCGGGGACCGCGCCCGCCGCGACGCCCTTGACGTCGAGGTCCGGCGCGTAGGAGCGGGCGAGTTCGGCGGCGGCGGCGGCCGCGCCGCCGCCCTGGGAGTAGCCGTAGACGGCGACGGGGCCGTCGTCGGGGAGGCCCGCGGCGGCCAGGCGCTGCGCGGCGCGGACGGAGTCGAGGACGGCGTGGCCCTGGACGGCGCGGTTCATGTACGTGTGCAGGCCGGGGGTGCCGAGCCCCTCGTAGTCGGTCATGGCGATGCCGTAGCCGCGGGCGAGCAGGCCCTTGACGAACAGGCCCTCGTACTCGGTGCCGTTGGCGAGCTGGCGCGACGGCGCGCACTGGTCGCCGAGGCCCTGGGTGCCGGCGGCGTACCCGATGACGGGACGCTCGCCGGAGCCCCGCCAGGCGGACTTCGGGGTGATGACGGTGCCGGTGACGGCGACGGGTGCGCCGCGGCCGTCGGTGGAGCGGTACATGACGCGCTGGACGTTCGCGTCGACCTTGAGGGTCTTGAGCGGGTCGAGGTAGTAGACGGACGGCTCGGAGCGGATGACGTCGCCGTTGTCCGCGGGGAGCGCGGCGGGCGGCTCGTAGAACGGCGGCCGTTCCCCGGCCGCGGTGGCGGTGAGCGGCAGGGCGACGGTGGCGGCGACTGCCGCGGCGGTGGTGCCGGCGAGCGTGCCGAAGGCACGCCGGAGGGTTCGGCTATGCATGTGGGCAACTCCTCGGAGGGCGACTCTGCCAACAGAAGTTACTGACCTGTCAGTAAGGAAGCGCGCTCTTCGCGGACATGTCAACCCTCCGCGCACGTACGGCACATCGGGAACCGCAGGAATCACACCCGTCGTCGTACATCCATCGAGCCCTCTCGTGAGTCGGGAGAAGGAGCGGCGCAGCCGCCGCGCCCGCCGTGAGGCTCACGCCGGCGCCGCGCGCGACGCGCAAGCGCGCCGCGCACCGACATTCGGAGCATCGGAGCAACTGCCTTGACAACAACAGAACACAGCGTCCGCCCGCGCCGCACGGGCACCCGGTTCCGTAAGACGACGGCCGGGGTCGTGGCCGCGGGTGCCGTGCTGGCCGTGGCCCCGATGGCCGCGCCGGCGAACGCGGCCGAGGCCGCCGCGGCGCCCAGCGTCTCGGCCAAGGGCGCGTTCCTGGTGGACGGGTCGGGCGCCAAGGTCTTCGGCAAGGGGTCCGACACCAAGCGGCAGATCGCCAGCACCACGAAGATCATGACCGCGCGCGTGGTGCTCAGCCAGCCGAACCTGAACCTCGACAAGAAGGTCACCATCAAGCAGGCGTACCGCGACTACGTCGTCAACAAGGGCGCCAGCACCGCCGATCTGAAGACCGGCGACAAGGTCGCCGTCGGCACGCTGCTGTACGCGATGATGCTCCCCTCCGGCTGCGACGCCGCGTACGCGCTGGCCGACACGTACGGCTCGGGCAGCACGACCTCGGCGCGGGTGAAGTCGTTCATCAAGAAGATGAACGCCAAGGCCGACTTCCTGGGGATGACGAACACCAAGTTCGACTCCTTCGACGGCATCTCCGCCACCGGCAACAACTACTCGACACCGCGCGACATGGCGAAACTGGCGAAGAGCGCGTACAACTACTCCGGCAAGTTCCGCGAGATCATCTCCAAGACGAAGGCCGTGCGCTACGCCACCGCCAGCAACGGCAACCGCCGCACGTACACCTGGTACAACACCAACCAGCTCCTCGGCTCCTACAGCGGCGCCAACGGCATGAAGACCGGCACCACCACCCCGTCCGGCCCGTGCCTGGTCTTCACCGCCAAGCGCGGCAGCAAGACGTACATCGGCGTGGTCCTCAACGCCAGCGACCGCTACAAGGACGCGGCGAAGCTCCTGGACTACGGCTTCGGCAGCCGCACCGCCAGCACGATGAAGCTCCGCCAGCTCCCGGAGAACGCCCAGCGCGACTGACCCGTCGGCCCGTACGGGATGACAACGGAGCGAAAGGGGCCGGCCCGCGGCGTCGAGACGACGCCGCGGGCCGGCCCTCGTGCGGCTCGCGTGGGACGCGCGCGGATCAGGTGAACAGGCGCAGGGGTATCGCTTCCGCCATCGCCGCCATGCCCGCGTCGTTCGGGTGCAGGCCGTCGCCGCTGTCGTACGCCGCCAGCAGGCGGCCCGGGTGCGCCGGGTCGCGGGTGGCCGCGTCGAAGTCGACGGTGCCGTCGTACTCGCCGCCGGTGCGGATCCACTCGTTCAACGCCTGGCGTACCTCCTCCCGCTCCGGGGTGTAGAAGCCGAGGTCGTCGCCCTCCACCGGCAGGATCGTCGCGCCGTGGATGCGCAGGCCGCGGGCGTGGGCCTGGCGGATGAGGCTGCGGTGGCCGGTGATGAGCTCGGCGGCGGTGACCTCCTCGTCGCGGGGCGCGTCGCGGCCGGGGTGGCCGAGGTCGTTGATGCCGAGGAGGACGACGACGTGCCGGGCGGCCGGCTGGTCCAGGACGTCGCGGGCGAAGCGGCGGATGCCGGCCTCGCCGAAGTACGGGGCGTAGTTCTCGGCGTTGGAGCCGGGCGGCGGGTTGGGGTCGCGCAGGAGGCGGTTGCCGCCGATGCCGGCGTTGAGGACGCCGGTGCCGGTGCGGCCCGCCTCGTCGCGGAGGCGGCGGGCGAGGACGTCGGGCCAGCGGCGGTTGGCGCCGACGGTGGTGGCGGAGCCGTCCGTGATGGAGTCGCCGAAGGTGACGATCGCCTGGCGGGATCCGGTGCCGGCGCCGGCGTCCGCGCCGGGCGCCGCGCCGGTGACGGCGACGCCGGCGAGGAAGTACCAGCTCGTGACGGTGCGTTCGGGGTCGACGGCCGGCTTCGCGGCGACGTTCCCGGCGGCGACGTGGTTGCGCTGGAACGCCGACCTGTGCACCGTGCCGCCCGGCGTCGGCCGCGGCAGGTAGACGCTGACGGCGAGGTCCGCGGCGGTCGGCACCTCCAGCGACACCGGGTCGCTCCACCGCCGGGTGCCGGGCGCCAG
Source organism: Streptomyces sp. WMMC500 (assembly GCF_027497195.1). Classification (NCBI taxonomy): domain Bacteria; kingdom Bacillati; phylum Actinomycetota; class Actinomycetes; order Kitasatosporales; family Streptomycetaceae; genus Streptomyces; species Streptomyces sp. WMMC500. Next base: position 4,455,347 of record NZ_CP114905.1, on the reverse strand, counting down.
CGTCACCGGCGTACGGCCGCCGAAGCGCACCGCGCGGTCGGTGCCGGGTAGGACGGCGGTGCTGTCGCCGGGGACGGAGAGGGCGACGCGGACCTCGCCGACGACGAGGGGCTCGGTGCCGTACTGGTTGGTGAGGCGGATACGCAGCGCGCGTCCGCCGGCGCTGGTGTGGACGACCTGGCGCAGGGTCTGGTCGGCGAAGGCGGTGGTGTCGACCGCGGGCACGGTCGTCTCGGCGGCGGCCCAGGTGCCGGTCCAGCCCCGGCTCCGGGCGCTGACCGCCTCCGCGGCGGAGGCGGCGGACGCGGTGAGCGTCTGCCACGTACCGGCGAGGGCGGGGGTGGCGGCGGCCGCGACGGCGGCGCGGCCGAGGGTGCGTCTGCTGGGGCCGCGTCTGCCGGAGCCGCGGGCGCCGGCGGGGTCGACTGAGGGGTCGGCTGAGGGGGTGGCTCCTTCGGACACGTGCGGACCTCCCGGCTCGGCGGTCGGGGCACGGTCGACGAGCCCGCCGTCGAACGGGGGGTCGATCCGGACGTCCGACCGGCTGAGAAACCAAACGGAAGGACGGTACGACCGCTCCCGCCGGCCGTCAACGGGGCCTCCCCGCCTGCTCATCCGGGTTGTCGGACCCGTCCACTACTCTGCCCGGATGTCTGACGAACGTCTGATTCTGAGCAGCTCGGTGCCCGGCGAATCCCGGATCGACGACCTTGCCGTGGTCGACGTGGACGGTGCGCCTCTGGTGGTGTGCGCCGGCTACTCCTCGCTGTGGACCTGGGCCCCCGTGCCCGACGAGTGGCGGGAGCGGCCGTTGGCGTACGCCTTCGCCGGGGACCCGCTCGCCGCCGAGTACCCGGACGCCCAGAACGACGTCGACTCGGTCGCCGTGGCCGTTTCCGAGGGGCGCCTGGTGGTCGCCGCCGGCGGCGACGAACAGGGAGCGGCCATCTGGGACCTGGACAGCGGCGAGTTGCTCCGCGGGACGACCTACAACGAGCCCTACGTCTCGTCCCTCGCCACGGTGAAGGGCGAGGGGCCGCCGCTGTTCGCGGCGAGCAGCGGGGTCCACTGGGACGGAGTCCGGGTGTGGGGGCCGTCCGGCGAGGAGTCCGAGGTGGAGCTGGACGCCGGTCCCGTCTGGGGTCTCGCCACCGCACACCTCGACGGGTGCGCGCTGGTCGCCGGGGGCGGGGAGGAAGGGGTGGAGGTGTGGGACGCGGAGAACGGCGAGCAGGTCGCGTCCTTCTACGTCGACGAGGAGGAGCGGGCCTACGCCGTCGCGTTCTCCCGGCTCGACGGTCGTCCGGTCGTCGTGGCGGGCACGGACCAGGGCAAGGTGTACGTGTTCGACCTGTCCGGAGACGGAGACGGAGACGGGGACGGGGGCTGGGACGGAGACGAGGACCCGCTCCACGAACCGTTCACCGGTCACGAGGGCGGCATCAACGCCCTGGACGTCGCCGTGGCCGGCGACCGCGCGGTCGCGGTGACCGCCGGCGAGGACGGGACCGTACGGATCTGGGACCTCGCCGGCGGCGGGCAGGTGGGGCCGCCGCTGACCGGCCACAAGTGGAGCGTGGAAGCCGTGGTGGTCACCACGATGCAGGAGCGCACGGTCGCCGTGAGCGCCGACCGGGACGGCGTCGTACGCGTCTGGGACCTGACCCTCTGACAAGGGGCCCGGCGAGCCGACCGGTCGGCGACGATCCCCGCCGTACGCCCCTGTCGGCGCCGTCCGGCACCGGCGCGCCCGCCGCGTGCTGAACCTGGGGGTATTTGTTGGTCTAGACCTTGACAGGTCCAGACCAATGGGCTTTGCTCCACCATGCCAGCAACACCCCCATTGACAGGATGTGATGACGTGTCAGCCAAACACGTGCACGTACACCTGCACCGCAGACTCGGCAGACGGATCAGGGGCATCGTCGCGGCCCTCGCCGCGGCGGCCGTCCTCGCCGTGCTCGTCCCGCTCGCCACCGCCACCCCCGCCAGTGCCGCCGCCTGCGCGGCGGGCTGGAGCAGCGGCTCCGTCTACACCCAGGGCAACGTCGTCTCCCACAACGGCCACAACTGGCAGGCCAAGTGGTGGACCCAGGGCGAGGAGCCCGGCACCACCGGGCAGTGGGGCGTCTGGGCCGACCAGGGCGCCTGTGACGGGGGCGGCGACCCCGGTCCCGGGCCCGGCGGCTTCGTGACGGAGGCCCAGTTCAACCAGATGTTCCCGGGCCGGAACTCGTTCTACACGTACAGCGGCCTCACCACCGCCATGAGCGCCTACCCCGCCTTCGCCAACACCGGCGACGCCACCACCAAGGCTCGCGAGGCCGCCGCCTTCCTCGCGAACGTCAGTCACGAGACCGGTGGCCTCGTCCACATCGTCGAGCAGAACCAGGCCAACTACCCCCACTACTGCGACTGGAGCCAGCCCTACGGCTGCCCCGCGGGTCAGGCCGCGTACTACGGCCGCGGGCCCATCCAGCTCAGTTGGAACTTCAACTACAAGGCCGCCGGCGACGCGCTGGGCATCAACCTGCTGAACGACCCCTGGCAGGTGGAGCGGAACGCGGCCGTCGCGTGGAAGACCGGCCTGTGGTACTGGATGACCCAGTCCGGCCCCGGCACGATGTCCGGGCACCGGGCGATGACCAGCGGCGCCGGCTTCGGTGAGTCGATCCGCTCGATCAACGGCGCCCTGGAGTGCAACGGCGGCAACCCCGCCCAGGTGCAGAGCCGCATCAACAAGTACACGCAGTTCACGCAGATCCTCGGCGTCACCCCGGGCCCGAACCTGAGCTGCTGACCGCCGCCCCGTCCCCCTGATCGCGACGGGCCCGCGCCTTCTCGCGCGGGCCCGCCGCCGCTCATTCCGGCAGTCCGACGAGCCCCGCGCTGTCGGCCCACAGCGACTCCGCCAGCGTGTCGCTGCGCGCCGCCGCCGAGGGATCCGGCCAGCCCAGCCGGTCGCGGCGCAGCGCGGCGTACGTGCGCCCGCGCGGTGGCGTCGTGCGCTTGAGGGCCAGGTCCGCCAGGCAGCGGCCCGCGCCCGTACGGGAGTTGAGGTTGCGGCCGAACCGCCGCAGCGGGGCGCCGACCGGGGTGCCCAGCACCGCCCAGGCCAGCCGCAGCGGCGCCGACTTGTCCCGCATCAGACCGGTGCCGAAGACCTGGCCGGGGTCGTACGCCAGGACGGTGAGTCCGCGGTCGCCGGCCTCGGGGCGGGCGGCCAGGGCGCGGGCGGTGAGGACCGCGCACAGCTTGGCCGCGGTGTACGCGTGCTCGCCCGCCCGGCGGGCCCGCGGGTCGCGGCCGGGGTCGCGGTCGGGATGCGCCAGCAGCGCCGCGTCCGCGTGCCGCGGGAGCGCCAGCGACGCGCCGGTGGCGGGGTCGTGCGTGCCGCTCGTGGTGAGCGAGACGAACGCGCCGTCGGCGAGGTCGGGCAGCAGGAGCCGCAGCAGCAGGTAGTGCGCCAGGTGGTTGACGGCGAACGTCGTCTCGAAGCCGTCGGCCGTGCGCCCGTCGGCGTCGGGGCGGATCAGGCCGGCGTTGAGGACGAGAGCGTCGATGCGCGCGCCGCCGAGGCGTTCGCGTACGGCGGTGGCGAAGGCCCGTACGGAGGCCAGCTCGGCGAGGTCGAGCGGCACGGGCTCGGTGTCGGCAGCGGAGCCGGGGTCGGCGGCGGTGCCGGGAGCGGAGCCGGCGTCGGGAGAGGTGCCCGTGCGCGGGGCAGCCGCCGCGCGCCGCGCCCCCAGGAGCAGCCGTACGTCGCCGGCCGCGGCGATCCGCTCGGCGGCGAGGGCGCCGAAGCCCGACGTGCCTCCGGTCATCACCACGGTCGTCGTCACGGCGCTCTCCGATCGCCTGGGCTCCCCGGGCGCCGGGGCCGGCCCGGTGCGATCCTACGGCGCCACCCGCGCGCCGCGGCGTGCTCCGGCTCGGCGGCTTCCGCCGTGCGAGCCGGCACTCGGCGACGCCGCCGCCCGCGCGCCCGTACCCCCGTCCCGGGCGCGCGGGTGGCCGGTTCGCCGCGCCCTCAGGCCGGTGGCCGGACGGACAGCCCGTGGTGGAACACGTTCAGCGGGTCCCAGCGCTCCTTGGCGCGCCGCAGCCGCGCGTAGCCGGCGTCGCCGAAGTACAGCCTGTGCCACGGCGTACCGGACGAGTTGTGGCCGGGGTCGGCGAGGTCGTTGTCCGGGTAGTTGATGAACGTGCCGCTGTCGTCCCTGCCCGCCGGTACGCCCCCGGAATCCGCGTATACCTTGTCGTACAGCTCGCGCGTCCACTTCAGTTGCCGCTCGTCCTCCCCCTCGTCCATCCAGCCCGTCAGGAAGCCGACGAGGAAGACGGAGTCGCGGTGCGGCATCGCCGTCGCGCCGGGCGCCACGGCGTTGACCTGTCCGCCGTAGGTGTTGATGAAGACGGTGCCGAAGGGGTTGTCGTACGCGGGGTCGGTGAGGGCCCGGTAGAGGGTGGTGAGCTGGGCGGCGGAGTAGCCGCGGCGGCGATAGCCCGACTTGATCTTCATGCGGCTGGTGAACGGCCCGGCGTCGGCGCCGCCGGTGTGCAGCGTCGCGGCCAGCCACGGCATCGTCGTCGCCTCCCGCTCGGGCCGCGGTACGCCCCGGCCCCGGGTCAGCGCGCGCTCCAGATCGTCCAGCAGCCGGCGCGCGGTGGCGTCGTCGGCGGCGACCTGCCCGGCGATGCCGAGGGTGCCGGCCGGCGAGGCGGACATGGCGAACTCGCCGTAGAGCGCGGCGGCGGGAGAGCCGGGCGCCGAGTTGCGCTCGGCCCAGCGGCCGTAGTTGCGCATGAGGGTGACGAAGCCGTCCTCGTCGAGGTCGGCCCAGCGCCAGCCGAGGGAGTAGCGCAGGACGGTGGCCGGCGGGCGCGGCAGCAGCGCACCGGGGTCCGCCCCCAAGGCGGCGGCCGGGGAGCGGAACCAGTACCGGGTGACGACGCCGAAGCTGCCGCCCCCGCCCCCGGTGTGCGCCCACCACAGGTCGCGGTGCGGGTCCGACGCCTCCCGGGTGGCGACGACACTGCGCGCCCGGCTCGACCCGTCGACCACGACGACCTCGACGGCGTACAGGTGGTCCACGGTCAGCCCGTACAGCCGGCACAGCGCGCCGTATCCGCCGCCCGCGACGTGCCCGCCGGCGCCCACGCCGGTGCAGGTCCCGCCGGGAACGGTGACGCCCCAGCCGAGGAACAGCCGCCGGTACGCCTCGCCGAGGGTGGCGCCGGCCTCGACGAAGAAGGCGCGGCGGCGGCGGTCGAAGCCGGCGGCGCGCATCCCGCTCATGTCGATGATCACCTCGGTCCCCGGGTGGTCGACGAAGTCCTCGAAGCAGTGCCCGCCGCTGCGCACGGCGACGCGCCGCCCGTCGCGTACGGCGTCGTCCACGGCGCGTACGACGTCGGCGGTGGTGCCGACGAGGCGGATCCGGTCGGGGCGGGAGGCGTGGCGGTGGTTGTAGCCGCGGAGCCGGAGGGAGGCGTAGCGGGGGTCGTCGGGGCGTACGGTCACGGGGCCGAAGGCGGCGCCGGCGTGCGGGGCCTCGGGGGTCCGGGCCGCGGCGGCCCGGGCCGCGGCGGCCCGGGGCCCGGCCTGCGCCGGGCCCGCGGCGTACGCGGCGGCCGGTGCGGCCACGGCGGCCGCGGCACCGGCGCGCAGCACGTGGCGACGGGTGGATGCGGACATGGCGGCGGGTCTCCTCGCGACGGTCCGGGGGGACTTCCGACGCTAAGGACCCGCCGCACGCGGGGACATGGGCCTAGCACCCGGCCCCGCGGTGCACCCAGCCCCCCTGCTCCCGCCCCAGCTCACATTCCGCGGGGCTGCTTCGTCCTAAAGGGTGAGCAAGGGAGAACCGACATGAGCGACACGATCGACTTCACACTGATGTACGCGATGCACGACGCGCTCCGCCGCGACCTGGAGCACATCGCGAAGACGGCCGCACGCACCGACGACGACCCGCGCCGCGTCCTCGCCGCCGCCGCGGGCTGGGAACTGTTCAAGAAGGTCCTGCACATCCACCACACCTCCGAGGACGAGGCCCTGTGGCCCCCGCTGCGCGACGCGCTGGCGAGCCGGCCGGACGACCTCGCGGTGGTGGACGCGATGGAGGAGGAACACGCCCAGATAGACCCCCTCCTCGACGCCCTCGACGCCGCCCTGGCCGACCGCGAGCGGGGACCGGAGCGGCTCGCCGGACTCGCCGACGAACTGACCGTGAAGCTCACCGCGCACCTCACCCACGAGGAGGACGTCACCCTTCCGCTGATCGAACGGACGCTGACCCCGGCGCAGTTGCAGCACTTCGGCGGCGTACACGCCGCCAAGGGCGGCGCCGACGGCCCGGTACTGACGGCGTGGATGCTGGAGGGCGCGGACGACAAGACGCTGGCGTCGACGCTGGCGATCCTCCCGGAGCCGGTGCGCGCGGCGTACCGCGACGAGTGGCGGCCGGCGTACGTGGCGCGGGACTGGTGGGGGACGGGCGCCTGACCTCGCTCCCGGCGGCCGTACGGGCGGGAGCCGCGCCTCCGGCCCGTACGGCCGCCGCGCGGGATTTCGGCGTGCGGAGAATTTTTCGCCGTCCCGGTCACATCGGCCGCCTCGCGACGGTCATCTCGAAGAAGGGGTGTCGCCGAGAGGACTCGACCAGATGGACGAACACGACTGGCTGGCCGGACGTTTCGAGGCCGACCGCGCGGGCCTGCGTCCCCTGGCCTACCGGCTGCTCGGCCCGGCGGGAGGGGCGGGCCGCGAGGACTGGACCAGGCTGAGCCGCGCCGACCGCGTCGGCGCGGACGAACTCGACGGCTGCCTGCGCACGACCGTCGCGCAGGTCACGCTGCACCTGCTCCGGTCCCGGACCGTTGCGGAACCGCCCGGCACAGGGGAGCGGGCGGCGGCCCTCCCCGGGTCCGCCCGGGTGGCGCTGCTGGTCGTGTTCGACACGCTGACGCCGCCGGAGCGGCTGGCGTACGCGCTGCAGGAGATGTTGGCGGTGCCGTTCGAGGAGATCGCGGCGCTGGCGGCCCGGCCGACGCGCCAGTTGGCGGGCAGCGCCCGCCGCCCGGCGGCGACGGCGGGCGGCGGCGCGGGCCCGTCCGCCGAGAGCGGCTACGAGCACGGCCCGTACGGCAACGGCGCGGCCCCGGCGGCACAGCCGGACGCGGCCCCGGCGGCGCACACGGGCTCCGCGGCGCACACGGGCACGGACCCCGCGGCGCGTATGTCCGCCGACCCCGCGGCGCGCATGGGCACGGACCCCGCGGCCCACGCGGGCGCGGACTCCGCGGCGCAGACGGGCGGGGACTCCGCGGCACAGAGCGGCGCGGACATCGCGGGCGCGTTCCTGGCGGCGTCCCGCGGGGGCGACTTCGAGGCGATGCTGACGGCCCTGGACCCGAACCACCCGCACGACCCGGACCGCCGCACCCTCCAGCCCCCGAACCAGCCGCCGAACCAGCCCTCGAACCAGCCCTCGAACGCGGCAACGGAACCGCCCCCGGACGACGCCACACCCCCGCCCCCCACCCCCCGGCACACCCCCGCCACCACCGCGGCCCAGGCCGGCGCCCACGCCGAACGCCGCGGCGGCGACGCGGTCATCGGCCACACGGAGATCCGCGGCACCGACTCGGTCACCCGCGTCTGCACGGTACGCACCTGGGCCCCGGTCCCCGCCCTCATCGACGGCACTGCGGGCCTGGTCTGGGTCCGCAACGGCGACCCCCAGGTCGCCTTCCGCTTCACCGTCCAGGACGGCGAGATCACCGCGGCGGAACTGGAAACCGACCTCTCGGACCTGACCATCGTCTACTAGGGTCCGTCTTCAACGGATCTTGCCCAGAGCAGGAGCGATGCGAGTGTGACCGCTGCTTCGTAGGGGGTGGCGGTCTTCTCGTCTGCCGCCCCGGCGGCCGCGGTTGCATGTCGGAGCCACGATTCCGCCTCTGGGTTCGGTATATGGGGAGAACCACCTCATCGGTTGGAGACACCCCATGGCAGCGCCGCAACCTTCCCCGACGAATTGGCTCGAAGGCCGGCTCATCGAGCCGGGCGATCAGGACTACGACGATGCCCGGGCCGTCTGGAACGGCGTGTTCGACCGGTTCCCGGCAGCCATCGCCCGCGTCGCGGGAACCGCCGACGTGGTCCGCGCCATCGAATTCGCCCACAAGGCGGGATTGCCCGTCTCCGTACGCGGTGGCTCCTACAACGTCGCCGGCACGTCCGTGGTCGACGGTGGGCTCGTCATCGACCTGTCCGGGATGACGAGGATCCGCGTCGACGCCGCGGCACGCCGGGCCAGGGTCCAGCCCGGTGTGCGCAGCGGCGAACTGCTCCGAGCCCTTGAGGCGCACGGCCTCGTCACCCCGGTCGGAAGGGTCTCGCAGGTGGGTGTGGCCGGCCTCACCCTCGGCGGCGGCATCGGCTCTCTGATGGGGACGCACGGACTGACGATCGACAACGTCGTCTCGTTCGAGGTGGTCACCGCCGACGGCCGGCTCCTGCGTGCCGCCGCCGATGAGAACGAGGACCTCTACTGGGCGCTGCGCGGCGGTGGCGGCAACTTCGGTGTGGTGACCGAGTTCGAGTTTCACCTCCACGAGCAGGGAACGATGCTGGCGGGCCGGGTGGTGTATCCGGCGGCGGACGCCGCGGACGTGCTCGGTTTCTTTCGCCGCTTCTCCCTCACCGTTCCCGATGAGCTCACCGTCAGCGCCGGACTGCTGCACACCCCGGACGGACAACCTGTGGTCGTCATGGTGCCGGTCTACTCGGGCGACGACCTGGCGGAGGGGGAACGCCTTCTGCGCCCGCTACGCGGTTTCGGCAGACCCGTCGCCGACACCGTCGGCCCGATGCGCTACTCGGAGTTCAGCTCGATGATGGATCGATCGGGCCCTCCGGGACGCCGCTACCACTGGAGGTCAGGCTTCCTCCCCGACCTCGATGACGACGTCATCGAGGTGCTGGCAGCAGGGTTCGGTCAGGTGCCCTCGCCGCACACGATGATCCTGATCGACTACTTGCACGGGGCGGCCACCCGAGTCGCGCCGACGGCGACCGCATTCCCCCATCGTGATCCCTCCTTTCACGTGATCGTGTCCTCCGGCTGGGAAGACCCGGCTGCCGACGGCAGAAACATCGGGTGGACCGACGACGTGTGGACGCCGTTGAGCACGCGCTCCACCGGCGTGTACGTCAACTCGTTGGGGAGCGACGGCGACCGGAGCATCCACGACGCCTACGGTCCGAACCACGATCGCCTGGCCGAGATCAAATCCACGTACGACCCGGCGAACTTCTTCCACATGAACCAGAACATCGAGCCGCAACCCCACGGACGCAGCAAAGGTGCCTGACCGGTCGGCGCGGAGGCGATCAGGCAGGTTCAGGCGGGGTCAGGGCGCGGGTACGCCTCGCGCCACCCCTGCCGGAGGAGGCGGCCCACCGCCCGGTCGAGCATGGCCCTGCCCTCCCCGGGCTCCCACCAGAAGGACCAGTGGACGTGGACGTCCATGTGGATGATCTCGTCGTACTCCGCCCCGTCGGGGTACTCCGTGCCCGAGGACCTGGTCACCCTCAGCATGAACGGATCCCACACGCCGAGCCCCGGGGCGGACACCCACAGGTGGCCGTCCGCCCGCTCCACGGGGATCCGCGGGCACCCCCCCGTTGTCGTAGTCGTCGATGCGCAGCTCCCCGCCCTCCAGGTGCCGGTCGGGTTCGGGCAGCCGGGCCCAGGTGTGGTTCACGAGCAGTTCGTCCCACGCCAGGTGATCGCCGTCGGGAACGGGGCCGGGTTCGTCGAGGGCGCGGTCGACGGCGGCGAGCATCGCCGGTTCGTCCAGCGTCTCCGCCTCCGTGACCTGCGGGTCCACGTACGTCGAGCTGACCCTGGACGGTGCCTGGCGGGTCTTCACGAACCAGTTCCACCGCGGCGGCTTCCCACTGGAGAAGACGCCGTACTCGTCGTCCAGCCACTGACTCGTCACGTCGAACGACAGGGGCCTGATCAGCCCCTCGCACAGCGCGGTCATCGCCCGGACCGCGCAGTGGGCGGTCGTACGCTCCCACTCGACCGGATCCCGCCGGGGCGCGGGATCCCCCCGGAACCCGCGCTCCAGCACGATCCCCCTGCCGCTCTTGTAGATGTAGTGCTCGGTCCCCTCCAGCGACCTCCCGCCCTCGCCCACGTCCCTGCCCTCCGTATATTCGCTAGCTGCCCCACGCCATGTTGGCCAGGGCCATACACAACACGAGGACCATCCCCATGGCCTGGGCGGCCTTGGCCCAGCCGGGCACCCGGTCGCCCCGCCGGCCCGCGGAACGGGCCGTGAAGAAGGCGGCCAGGATCAGGATGATCCCGACGGGGCCGAACACCAAGGACAGCCAGTCGACTTGCACGGGAGTCATCGGGAATCTCCTTGTCCCACCGCGGCGGCTCTCCGGCCCATGATGGTCAGCCTCGCCGGGGACCCCTCCCGCCACACGGCGTCCCACCCGGGCCGAGACCGGCACCGAGCGTCCCTGTCAGGTCATGCGGAAGCCACGTGACACGACCCAGCCGTACCGATTCCGGGCCCGACAGCCGGCCGGCCCGGTGCCCCTGGCCGCCCTTGCGGTGCTCGCCGCGGCGGTCGCGGCTGCCGTGCCGCGGATCAGCTTCTCGCGCCACATCTCGTCGTACGTCGCATGGAGGCCGAACGGCAGCGAGAATCGACGAAGGACACCCGGCCCCGGGACCGGGGACGACGCCCTCGCCCCGAACCCGACCGACTGACCAGGAGCCGCTCATGAACACCGCACGGGACCTCGCCATCGCCGCCCTCGACGTGGCGCCCGGCAGCCCGGTGGAGCAGGGCGACCTGTCGCTCGCGCTCGCCGGGGCCGAAGTGCTGGACCTCGTCGACGCCCGGGCCCTCTCTGTCGACGGCGACCGCCTGGTGCCCGCGGCGCAGCCGACGACGGGCGACCATCTGCTCGACCAGGCGGCCGCGGTGCTCGTGCGGGAGGAGCCCTACGAGTCGGTCGAGGACTTTCTGTGGCGCCGGGGGAAGGACCTGGCCTCGGTCTATGTCGCCGACCTGGAGCGCCAGGGGCTGACGACGCGGCAGCGCGGGCACCTGATCTCACTGCGCTCCGCACGCAATGTGCTGGTCGACTCGCCGGAACGGCGCCGTGCCGCGGAACGCCTGGAGGCGGGCGAGGCCGTCCTCGGCGTGCTCGCCGCCGCCGCCGGAATCCGCGACGAATCGCCCGAGGGCTCCGAGGACCTGGCCGGTGACAGCGTCGCGACCGTGCTGGCCGCCGTCGGGGACGCCGTCCAGGAGTTGCGGGCAGTACGGCAGCGCCGGGAGATCGAGGACGCCGCGTTCGACAACGTGTGGCGCGGCTTCTAGGCGGGGCTGCCGGATGGGGTTTTCGGGCGGGGCTGCTGGGCGCCGTCTGGAGGCAGGTCTTCCCGGCGCGGCTTGTGGACACCTCCGCGGTCGGCGGCACCCGGCAGGGCCAGGCAGTTTTCCCCCCGGGGGCGGGCTGCGGGGGACCGCCCGCCGTTTCCCCCGGAGGAAAGATGAGTGGCACGGCACCCCGGGGGAAGGTACCGCGCCACTCGGTTCGTGGGGCCCCGTCAGGGTGACGGGGCGGGGGGTGCATTGGCGGGTGCAAGGGGGTGGGCGGCGTGGGGCCCCGGCGGAGGGCCCACGCCACCCACGGTCTCGCGGGCGCGGGAGGCGCCAACGGCGCCGACCGCGGCGCCGGATCGCGTACGGGAACGTCCCCGATGCTGCACAACGTCCCCCTTCGTCGCCTGAAAAACTGCCGCCTCCCTGTATGACAGCCACGGGCTCGAAGATGTGACGCGCCCCCTCCCGCACCCGGGGTCGGTCTTGCTTGCGGTGCGGGCTGAGGCTTACCTTCTCGCTGTCGCCGCCGCGACGCGCCGCCGCACACCCCCGCCCGGCGCATCGCTGGACCCCACCGGCCGGAGGCGCTCATGACCGTGACCGTTCTGCGCCCCGCGGAAGCGCCCGTGCTGGTCGGACGGGCACGGGAGTTGGGTGCGCTCGTGGACGCCGTCCGGCGGTCGCCGTCGGTGGCGATGGTCGAGGGCGAGGCCGGGATCGGCAAGACGCGGCTGATCCGGGAAGCGCTGCGGGATCCCGCCGTGCGCGGGCGACGGGTGCTGCTCGGGGGGTGCCGGCCGCTGCGTGAGCCGTTTCCGTACGGGCCCGTGTTCGATCTGCTGCGGCACCTCGCCGGCGGGCTGCCCCCCGCGCTCAGCCCGGTGTGCGGTGCCCTGCGCGCGTATCTGCCCGAGTTGGCCGACCGGCTGCCGCCGGCGCCCGAGCTGCTCGGCGACCTGCGGGCCGGGCGGCACCGGCTGTTCCGTGCCGTACGGGCGCTGCTGGAGGCCGCGGGCGAGACCGTGATGGTGGTCGAGGATCTGCACTGGACCGACGACGGCACCCGCGACCTGCTGCGCTTCCTCGTCGACGATCCGCCCGACGGGCTGTCCGCGGTGCTCAGTTACCGCCGCGAGGACCTCCCCGGCAGCGGCCTGCCGCTGGGCCGGGCGTACAGACAGCCGCCCGGGACCACCGCCGTCGTCATCCCGCTGCGTCCCCTGGACGTCCACGGCGTACGCGGCATGTACACGGCGCTGACCGGCGGCGCCGCCGAGGCGCCGGCCGCCTTCGCCGCCGAGCTGCACCGCCGCACCGCCGGCATCCCCTTCGTGGTCGAGGAGGTCGTACGGGCCCTCCCCCCGCACGCGGAACACCGCGCCCTCGTCGAGCTGCCCGTCCCCACCCGCCTCCAGGAAGCCGTCGCCGACCGCATGAGCGTGCTCTCCCCCGACGCCGCCGACGCCGTACGCGCCGCCTCCGTCCTCCGCGTGCCCGCCGGCGAGGCGCTGATCGCCGCCGTCGTGCGCGGCACCCCGGGGCAGCCCGCCGCGCCGGCGGACTCCGCGGCCGTACGCGAGGCGCTGCTCGCCGGCGTGCTGCACGAGTGGGGCGAGGACCGCTACGGCTTCCGCCACGCGCTCGCCCAGCAGGCCGTCTACGCCGGGCTCCTCGGCCCCGACCGGCACCGGCTGCACCGGCAGGCGATGCGGGCCCTGGCCGCCGAGGACCCGCAGCCCCTCATCCAGCTCGCCTACCACGCGCACCACGGCGGCGAGCTGGCCCAGTGGCAGCGCTACGCCGAGGCCGCCGCCGGCTCCGCCCGCGAGGTGGGCGATCTGGCGCTCGCCGTGGGGGTGCTGGAGGAACTGCTGTCCGACGGGCGGCTGGGGCGGTCTGATCGCAGCGGAGCAGCCCGTATCGCCGTCGACCTCAGCCGCGACGCGGTCGTCGGGCTCACCCACCACCGGGCCATCGCGCTGCTGCACGACATCGTCCGCGACGGCCACATCCCCGAGGGCGTACGCGGCGAGATCCGGCTCAACCTCGGCCTGCTCCTCTACAACCAGGCCGGCCGCTACGAGGAGGGCCGCGTCAACACCGAGGTCGCCGTGGGTGAGCTGCACGGCCGCCCCGCGCTCGCCGCGCGCGGCATGGCGGCGCTCGCGATGCCCAGTTGGGGCGACCACCCCCGGGAGGTCTACGAGCGGTGGATCGCCCGCGCCGAGGAGCTGGTGGCGCACGAGTCCGACCCCGCGGTCCGTACCGCCGTACGCGGCAACCACCTGGCCCTGCGCATGAGCCTGGGCGACCCGGCCGTCTGGGCGGAGGCCGAGCGCCTCGTCGCCCGGCCGGGGCCCGGCACCCACCGCCGCCAGGTCGCCCGCGCCTGCGGCAACTTCGCCGACGCCGCCGCCTGCCTCGGCCACTACCAGGCGGCGCAGCGCTACCGCGCCGGGGGGCGGCGGCTGGCGGCGGAGTGCGGGGCCGCGTTCCTCGAAGGGATCGTGGAGGGCACGGCGCTGCGGCTGGACTGGTACGCGGGCCGCTGGCACGGGCTCGCGGAACGGTGCCGGCACACCCTCGACGCGGTGCGGGGCGTCTCCAGCATCGCCGCCGACGCGCACCTGGTGCTGGGGCTGCTGGCGTCGGCGCTGGGCGAGTGGGACGAGGCGGCGGCGGAGCTGGGCGCGGCCGGGCTCGCCGACCCGCGCAACGCGCCCGCGCCGGTGCTCGCCACCGCTTCCGGCGCCATGACCCGCCTGCTCACGGCCCGCGGCGAGCCGGAGCGGGCGCGCGCGGAGGCGGAGCGGGGCCTCGCGCGGATCCGGCGCAAGGACATCTGGCCGTGGGCGGGCGACCTGGCGCCGCCGGCGGTCGCGGCGCTCGTACGGGGCGGGGAGCTGCGGGCGGCGGAGGAGGTCACCGCGGAGCTGGCCGCGGGCATCGCCGGCCGGGACGCGCCGCTGGCGGGGGCGGCGCTGCTGGCGTGCCGGGGGATCGTGGCGGCGGGCCGGGGGCGGCCGGAGGAGGCGGCGGGGCTGTTCACGGCGGCGCAACGGGCGTACGGGGCCCTGCCGCAGCCGTACTCGGCGGCCCGCGCGGGCGAGGCGGCGGCCCGCTGCCGCCTGCCGGCGAACGGCACCGACGCCCCCGAGGGCGCACCCACGCCCGGCGGCGGCGCACCCGTCCCCGACCGCGCTGCCACCCCCGACACCGACACCGACACCGGCTCCACCCCCGGCACCGGCCCCGTCACCGACACCGGCCCCGCCCTCGAACTCGCCGCGCTCGCCCAGCAGTTCGCCGACCTCGGCGCCATCCGCGACGCCGCCCGCTGCCGTCGCGTGCTCCGCGGCAACAACGTCCCCCTCCCCTCCCGCCGCGGTCGCCGCGGCTACGGCGACCAGCTCTCCCCGCGCGAGCGCGAGGTCGCCCGGCTCGTGGCCCTCGGCCACACCAACAGGCAGATCGCCGACGTGCTCTACCTCTCCCCGCGCACCGTCGAGCAGCACGTGGCGAAGCTGCTGCGGAAGCTGCACGTGGGCTCGCGGACGGAGGTGGCGGAGGTGGTCGCGGAGGCGGCCGGGGCAGCGGGCGCCGCGGGGAGGCAGGGGGCGGGCATTTAATACGTGGTCCCTACGTACCGTTTCCCGGATTGTTCTCGGTCCGCAGACATGCGATCTGTGTGAACGGGCGGCGCGCCGCCCGCAATCCCCCACCAACCGAGGAGCACTCCATGCGGAGCAAGGTACTCCTGAGATCCGTACTCGTCGGCGTCGTCGCCCTGGCCGCCTCGGTCGTCGGCCCCGGCGCGCAGGCGGCGCCGGCCCCCGAGACCTCCAGCGCGGCCGTCGCGGCGTCCGCGCACGACCACGCCGACCACGCCGGCCATGCCGACCACAAGCTCGGCGAGGGCCACGGCATCACCGCGGAGGAGTTCGAAGCACTGGTGGCCAAGGGCCCGCAGGGCGGCGACCTCGGGGCCCAGGCATGGCCGGTCCCGACCGACCGCGCCTACCACCTCACCTCGTCGTGCAGCGGCGCCGCCGGCGTCATCGGCCAGGGCGCCGCGGCCTGGGCCAACCTGAACCAGACCAGCGGCAGTGACACCCCCGTCGAGTGCCGCAACAGCTACATCAGCGACTGCGGTGGCGGCGGCAACATCGTCGGCTGCAACTGGGGCCAGGGCCAGCGCATCGCGCTGTTCCTGGGCGGCGTGAACGACGACGCGCTGCTCGCGGCGCACGAGTTCGGCCACGACTGGTACGGCCACTCCAGCTACCAGTGCGCCGGCTGGTCCAGCCCGGCACACGTGATGGCACCGTCGATATGCAACTTCGGCGGCGAGGGCGCCAAGCAGGGCCCGGTCCGCATCGACTGACGCACCCGCCGGTCCCGCGGGGCGTCCGGACGGCGGACGCCCCGCGGCAGCCCTCTGCCTGTTCCCTCGGCGGGGGCTGCCGCACGTCCCCACGGCTCGTCCGGAACAGCCCGGCGCGTACCTCCGCCGGGCTGTTCCGCTGCCCGCACCGAGATCCGCGGGCCATACCCACCTTTTTGTGGGTACTTGGCACACCGCCCGGCCCGGTCCAGTCTGGAGGCAGCCGGAAGACACGGAGGTGGTGGTCAGGGAGCCGAACCGGCTCCGGTGAGGTTGTCCAGACGCCGGTGGCCCCAGTCCGACAGCGGGGCCAGCGCCACCGAGAGGTCGCGGCCGAAGTCGGTGAGGGAGTAGACCGTCCTCAGCGGCAGCTCGTCGTGCACCTCGCGGTGCACCAGGCCGTCCTCCTCCATCTCGCGCAGCGCCTGGGTCAGCACCTTCTCGGTGAGGCCCGGCAGCCCCCGGCGCAGTTCGCTGGGGCGGTGCGGACGGGTCTCCAGCAGCCAGAGCAGGGCCGTCTTCCACTTGCCGTCGATCACCGCGATGGCGGCGGCCACCCCGCAGACGTTCGTGTCCTGAGCGCGTTGACGCGTCACGGCACCCCCATGATCACCACGTGTCCCTTTTCGCTTCTCTACTCATGGAGGTTAGTCATGTCCGCAGACTCCGCCGTCACGGTGCTCGGCCTCGGCCCGATGGGCCGGGCCCTTGCCGGGACCTTCGTCGCCGCAGGGGTACGCACCACGGTCTGGAACCGGACCCCGGGACGGGACGGCGAGCTCGTCGAGCGCGGCGCGCTGCGCGCGGCGTCGGCCGCGGAGGCGGTGGCCGCGAGCGACCTGACCGTCGTGTGCGTCGTGGACTACGACGCCGCCGACGCGGTGCTGCGGCGCGCGGACGTCGCAGCCGCGCTCAAGGGCCGTACGGTCGCGAACCTGAGCGCCGACACCCCCGCGCGGGCCCGCGACGCCGCGGCCTGGGCGGCGGACCACGGGGTGCGCTACCTGGACGGCGCGATCATGACCCCCACCACCACCATCGGCACGCCGGACGGCGTGTTCCTCCACAGCGGTCCGCGGGACCTCTACGACGCGCACCTCCCGGTGCTCTCCGCCCTCGGCGGCACCCACACCCACCTCGGCGAGGACCACGGCCGGGCCGCCGCGTACGACGTGGCGCTGCTCGACATCTTCTGGACCGCGATGGCGGGCTGCGCCCACGCCCTGGCCGTCGCCCGGGCCGAGGGGGTCACCCCGGAGGAGCTGGCCCCGTTCGCCAAGGGCATCGGCGCGATCCTGCCGGGGGCCATCGAGTCGATGGCCGCGGGGGTGGCCGCGGGGGACTTCTCCGGGGCGGACAACCCGATCACGTCGTCCGCGTCCTCCATGAGGCACATCGTCGCCACCTCCGAGGAGCACGGCATCGACGCGGGCGTGATGCGGGCGGCGGCGGGGCAGGCGCAGCGGGTCATCGGACTGGGGTACGGAACGGACGGGTTCACGCGTATCGCGGAGCTGGTCGCGGGCAGGCTGGCGCCGGCGGGCGCCACCGCGGGCGCGGGGGCCGTACAGGGCTGACCGCCCGCCGACGGGGGGTCGGGGCCGGGCGCGGGTCCCGCGCGGCGCTGACCCCCCGGCCAACGGGAGACGTCGGGGCCGCGTCCCGCCGGCCAACTTCCGGCCTTCGCGGCTCCCCGCGCGTGAGACGGCGACGGGGCGGGCATTCCACCGTCGACCCGCGGAGCGGACGGCGGGGGTGACGAAGGGGGAGCCATGAGGCGACGGTGGGGGACGGGCGCGGCGCTGGCCGCGGCGGCGGCGGTGCTGGTGCTCGCGGGCTGCAGCCAGCCGACCGACTACAGCGAGGTGGTGACGTTCACCGACGAGCACGGCCGCGCGTGCACCGCGGCGGTGGTCGTCGACCAGGAGCAGAACGAGGGCGACGACTACGAGGTCGCCGGCCTCGACTGCGACTACCCGCCGGACGGCCGCGAGCCCGGCCCCGCCGGCCACCAGCCGCTGCCGGAGCGCCAGTCGGGGGACTGACCGCCGTCTGCCTACACTGCACACCGTCACCGGTGTGAGGAGGCAGTGCCCCGTGGAGCCCACCCGTACGCTCACCGAGGCGGACTGGGCCGCGCACCGGCCCGCCGTCTTCGGTGCCGCGTACCGCATCCTCGGCAGCGTCACCGAGGCCGAGGACGTCGTGCAGGACGTGTGGCTGCGGGCCGCGGGCGCCGACCTGTCCGACGTACGGGACCTGCGCGCCTGGCTGCTGACGGTGGCCGCCAGGACCGCGTACAACGTGCTGAAGTCCGCCCGCGTGCGGCGTGAGACGTACGTGGGTCCCTGGCTGCCCGAGCCGCTGCCGACCGGGCCCGACGCCGAGGCGCCGGTGCTCGTGGACGAGTCGGTCGGCACCGCGATGCTGCTGCTGATGGAGCGGCTGACGCCCGCCGAGCGGGTCGCGTTCGTGCTGCACGACGTCTTCGAGTTCCCCTTCGCCGACATCGCCGGCGTGCTCGGCAGCACCCCGGCCGCCGCCCGCAAGCACGCCTCCCGGGCCCGCGCCCGGGTACGGGCGGAGGGGCGGGAGCCGACGGCCTCGCGGGCGGAGACCGAGCGTGTGCTCAAGGCGTTCAAGGCCGCGGCCGAGGCCGGTGACATGGCCGCGCTGATCGAGTTGCTGCACCCGGACGCCGTGTACGTCAGCGACGGCGGCGGCAAGGCGCTCGCCGCCCGCCGGGAGGTGCGGGGCGCGGAGACGATCGCGCTGCTCACCGTCCGGTCGATTCTGAAGAAGCGCCCCGGCCCCGCGGAGCTCGTCGAGGCCAACGGCCGGCCCGCGCTCGCGACGTACCGCGACGGGGTGCTGCTCTGGCTGGACACGGTGGAGGTCGCCGACGACGGCCGCCTCCTCGAAATCCGGCGGCTCGCCAACCCCGACAAGCTCGCCCCCTTCGCCGGCCCCGCTCACCCCTGACCCCCTGCCCCGCCTGCCCCTTCCACCCCGACTCCCGGCGGATCCCGGCTGCCTGTCGCTCGAACGCTGCATGCTGCGCAACCGCGACGACCGCCTCGGCGACACCGGCCCGGGCCCGCGCCGGCGGGCGATGAGATCGCCGGGACGGGCAGGCGGTGGCCGACGGCCGGGCCGGTCAGTCGCCGGGTGTCTCCGGGGTGGTCTGTTCGGCCCAGATGACCTTGCCGTCCTGTGTGTAGCGGGTTCCCCAGCGTGCGGTGAGCTGGGCGACCAGGAAGAGTCCCCGTCCGCCCTCGTCCGTGGTGGAGGCGTAGCGCAGATGCGGTGAGGTGAGGCTGTGGTCGTAGACCTCGCAGGTGAGCGTGCGGTCGCGCAGCAGCCTTACTCTGATGGGTCCGACGCCGTGACGCATGGCGTTGGTGATCAGTTCGCTGAGGATCAGCTCGGTGGTCTCCTGGAGGTTCTCCAGTTCCCATTCCGCGAGGAGTGCGGAGACGGCGGCGCGTACGCGGTGGACGGCCGCGGGGTGGGACTCGATGTCCCACTGGGCGACATGTCTGCTCCCCAGCGGGCGTGTCCGGGCGACGAGCAGGGCGATGTCGTCTCTCTGGACGGGCGGGAGGAGGGCGTCGACCACGGCGTCGCAGGTCTCCTCGGGGGTCTGGCCGGAGCCTGCGAGGGTCTGACGGAGCAGTTCGAGTCCGGTGTCGATGTCCTGGTCGCGGCGTTCGATGAGGCCGTCGGTGAACAGGACGAGTCTGCTGTCCTCGGGCAGGAGCAGTTCGACGGATTCGAAGGGCAGTCCGCCGATGCCGAGGGGGAGGCCCGTGGGTACGTCCAGGAACTCGACGGTGCCGTCGGGGTGCGCGAGGGCGGGTGCCGGGTGGCCGGCTCTGGCGATGGCGCAGCGGCGGGTCACGGAGTCGTAGACGGCGTACAGGCAGGTGGCGCCGGTGATGGTGGTCGCGTCGCCGGCGGCGACGGCTTCCCGGTCGGTGAGGGTGGCCAGTTCGTCGAGGTGGCCGAGGAGTTCGTGGGGTGGTGGATCGAGGGAGGAGAAGCTGGTGACGGCGGTGCGCAGCCGTCCCATGGTGGCGGCGGCGTGCAGTCCGTGTCCGACGACGTCGCCGATCACCAGGGCGACGCGGGCGCCGGACAGGGGGATCACGTCGAACCAGTCGCCGCCGACGCCTTCCTGCGCGGGGAGGTAGCGGTAGGCGACGTCGACGGCGTTCTGTTCCGGCAGGGTGCGGGGCAGCAGGCTGCGCTGAAGGGCCACGGCCATGCCGTGCTCGCGGGTGTAGCGGCGTGCGTTGTCGAGCGACACGGCGGCGTGGGCGGCCAGTTCGGCCGCGAGGAAGAGATCGTCCTGCTCGAAGGGCTCGGGTTTCTCCGAGCGCCAGAAGTTGACGACGCCCAGCAGCACACCGCGGGCGCGCAGCGGCGCCGTGACGAGCGAGTGGACCCCGTAGTCCAGGATGCGTGCGGCCCGTGCGTGATCCACCTCCCGCCACCCCAGGGAGTCACGCAGCCGGGGCACCAGGATCGCCTGCCCCGTCTCGATGCTGCGGGCGGCGGTCGAGGACGGCGCGTAGGTGATCAGGGTGCCGATGGGGAAGAAGGGGGCGTCGTCACGGATGCCGCTGACCGCCGTGCGGTGTATCCGCCGGCCGCTGTCGCCGGCGCCGCCACCGCCGTTCATCCCCGGTTCGTCACCGCGCACCACGGCCTCGGGGAGGTCGACGGTGGCGTAGTCGGCGAAGCCCGGAATCGCGGCCTGGGCCAGCTCCTCGGCCGTATGGGTCACATCGAGGGTGGTGCCGATCCTGTTGGTCGCGTCGTAGAGGAACTCCAGCCGTCGCCGGACCAGCTCGACCCTCTGCGACGCCTCGCCGATCATCTCCATCACCTCGTCGGTGCGGACCGGTTCCTGTCCGACCACCGCGTCGACCGCGAGCCGCGCGGACGCCGCGCCGACAGAGCCGGAGAGCTGGGCTTCCGCGTGATGGATCAGCTCCGGGGGCGCTTCGGCCTCCGGTGAGCCGGGTCTTGTCCCCGGGTAGGCGCGCACCGCCCGCTCGGCGCCCTCCCGCCCGAGGAAGCGCTCCAGCATCGTCTGCAGGGCGCCGACCGTGGCACGGGCCAGCCAGCGCCGTTCTCTGGCGGGCTCCGCGAGGATGTCGACGAACTGGACCGCCTGCGCCCGCTCGGTGACATTCGGCCGGCCGGCGAGGGAGACGGCGACGTACCCGCCGACGTTCACCAGCGCGGTCCAGAACATCGCATGGCTGATCGGGTCCATGCCCGTCAGGCCGAACAACTGCTGCGGCCGGAGCAGCTCGATGCCGAGCGGGCCCTCACGCAGGAACGATTCGGGCAGCAGCCCGGCCTCGGCGAAGCTCGGCAGCAGCAGGGTGTACGCCCACATGACGAACCCCGCGACGAGACCCACCAGCACACCCCAGCGGGTGCCGTCCCTCCAGAACAGGCCGCCGAGGATCGCGGGTGCGAGCTGTGCCACGGCCGCGAACGACACCAGTCCGAACGACGTCAACGCCCGACCCTCGCCCGCGAGCCGGAAGTACGCGTAGCCGAGCAGCAGAATCAGCACGATGGCCGTTCGGCGGATGCTCAGTACCAGGCGGGTGAGGTCGTCTCGACGGGCCAGCCGGGACCTGCCGCCCAGCAGCAGCGGCATCACGAGTGAGTTGGACACCATGGTGCTGAGTGCGATGGTCTCGACGGCGATCATGGCGGTGCCGGCGCTGAGGCCGCCGATGAAGACGAACAGCGCGAGTGCCTGCTGGCCTTCGGCCATCGGGAGGGCCAGCACATAGGTGTCGGCGTCGGTGGTGTCTCCGAACCGCAGCAGGCCGGCAGCCGCGAGCGGAAGCACGAAGAAGGTGTTCGCGAGCAGGTACAGCGGGAACAGCCACATCGCGCGTTTGAGGTGCTTCTCGTCCGTGTTCTCGACGAAGGTGACCTGCCACTGCCGCGGGAGCAGCACGATCGACAGCATGGACAGCACCGTGATCCAGACCCACGCGCCGTAGCTGGTGTGCCCTTGCAGCGTGAACAGTTGGGTGAAGTCCGCATACTCCGCCTGGGAGAACAGGTCGCCGAACCCCCCGAACATCCAGAAGGTCACGACGATCCCGACCGTGAGGAGCGCCGCGAGCTTGACCACGGACTCGAACGCGACGGCGGCGACGAGACCCTCGTGGCGTTCCGCGGTGTCCAGGTGGCGGGTGCCGAAGAGGATGGTGAACGCGGCGAGCAGCAGCGCCGCGTACAGCCCGGTGTCCTGAAGAAGCGGAACCTGGCCCAGCTCCGAGGGAGCGGTGATCTCGGGGTACCGGCGGATCATCTCGAAGGTGTTGGAGACCGCTTTGAGCTGGAGCGAGATGTAGGGAACAACCCCGACCACGGCGATGATCGTGACCAGACCGCCCAGCATCGCGCTCTTGCCGTAGCGGGCGGAGACGAAGTCGGCCAGCGACGTGACCCGGTGCCGGCGGCTGATGCGGATGATCCTGTGCAGTACGGGCCAGCCGAGCGCGAGCATGATCACCGGCCCCAGATAGAGCCCCAGGAAGCCGACACCGGTCGTGGCGGCCCCGCCCACGTTGCCGTAGAGCGCCCATGCGGTCTCGTACACCGCGAGGGACAGGGCGTAGACCGTGCCGTTGTTGATCAGGCTCCGGCCGGCGTCCGCCCTCCGGTCGGCGTAGAAGGCCACGGCGAAGAGCAGACCGAGGTACACCACCGCAACGGCGACGATGACCTCGGCCCGGAGCACGGCACTACTTCGATCTGGCGCCGACGACGGCGACCAGGCCGATCACGATCACCCAGACGAGGTGCAGGTACGCCCAGAGAACCGGGACACCGAGGACGCGTTCCATTGTGTCGAACTGCGCCAGCAACGGTGGCACGATCAGTACGAACCCCAACACCCCCACGGCCACCAGGCGCCCGGCCAGCCGCCCGTCGTCTCGTGGCTCCGTCACGGCTGCCTCCACAACCCCATGTCACGCCTCGCCACGCACCCGGGTGTGTCCAGGCCGCATCACGGCCGCCGGCACCGCGATGCCCGCAGAGACGCCGCCCCAAGACGCTATCGGCAGCCCGTTACGTGATCGAAGACCAACACACCCACTCCTGCCCCCACCCGCCGGCCGGCCCAGGGGACCCGGGTCCCGCCGGCGGGTGAGGAGGGGTCCGCACCCGCCGGCGAGGAGCCGGACGTGTGACGTCACGTCACCCGGGCAGCTCCGCACGCACCTCCCGCGCCGCCGCCACCAGGCTCTCCAGCGACGCCCGCGTCTCCGGCCAGCCGCGCGTCTTCAGCCCGCAGTCCGGGTTCACCCACAGCCGCTCCGGCGGGATCGCCCGCAGCCCGGTGCGCAGCAGCGCCACCGTCTCCGCCGCGCTCGGCACCCGCGGCGAGTGGATGTCGTACACGCCCGGACCCGCCTCCCGCGGATAGCCGTGCCCGGCCAGTTCGTACGCCACCTGCATGTGCGAGCGCGCCGCCTCCAGGCTGATGACGTCCGCGTCGAGGTCGTCGATGGCCGCCACGATGTCGCCGAACTCCGCGTAGCACATGTGCGTGTGGATCTGCGTGTCCGCGCGCGCGACGCCCGTCGTCAGCCGGAACGCCTCCGTCGCCCACGCCAGGTACGCCGGCCGGTCCGCGGCGCGCAGCGGCAGCGTCTCGCGCAGCGCCGGTTCGTCGACCTGGATGACCGCCGTGCCCGCCGCCTCCAGGTCGGCCACCTCGTCGCGCAGGGCGAGCGCCACCTGCCGCGCCGTCTCGGCGCGCGGCTGGTCGTCGCGGACGAACGACCACGCCAGCATCGTGACCGGGCCCGTGAGCATGCCCTTGACCGGGCGGTCCGTCAGCGACTGCGCGTACGTCGTCCAGCGCACCGTCATCGCCTCGGGACGCGAGATGTCGCCGGCCAGGATCGGCGGGCGGACGTAGCGGGTGCCGTACGACTGGACCCAGCCGTGCCGCGTGGCGAGGTAGCCGGTCAACTGCTCGGCGAAGTACTGCACCATGTCGTTGCGTTCGGGCTCGCCGTGCACGAGCACGTCGAGTCCTGCCTGCTCCTGGTACGTCACCACCTCGCGGATCTCCGCGGCGATCCGCTGCTCGTAGCCGTCCGCGCCGATGCGCCCGGCGCGCAGGTCGGCGCGGGCGGCGCGCAGTTCCGCGGTCTGCGGGAAGGAGCCGATGGTCGTCGTCGGCAGCGCCGGCAGCTTCAGCCGGGCCCGCTGGGCGGCGGCGCGCTCGGCGTACGGCGCGGGGCGGCGGGCGTCGGCCGCGGTGGCGGCGGCGGTGCGGGCCCGTACGGCGGGGTCGCGGGTGATCGGGGAGCCGGCGCGGGCGGCCAGGACGGCGCGGTTGGCGGTGAGTTCGGCGGCGATGGCGTCGGTGCCGTGGGCCAGGCCCTTC
Source organism: Streptomyces sp. WMMC500 (assembly GCF_027497195.1). Classification (NCBI taxonomy): domain Bacteria; kingdom Bacillati; phylum Actinomycetota; class Actinomycetes; order Kitasatosporales; family Streptomycetaceae; genus Streptomyces; species Streptomyces sp. WMMC500. Next base: position 4,431,093 of record NZ_CP114905.1, on the reverse strand, counting down.
GCGAGCGTGACGACCTCGGCGCTCTTCTGCCGGGCGAACGCCAGCCAGCGCAGCAGTTGCGGATCGATGTCCCGCTCCGCGGTGGCGTCGAGCGGCACGTGCAGCAGGGAGCAGGACGCGGCGACGTCGACCCGGTCGGCGAGCCCGAGGAGGGTGCCGAGGGCGGCCAGGGCCCGTTCCAGGTCGCCGGCCCACACGTTGCGGCCGTCCACGACGCCGGCGACGAGCCGCTTGCCGGGCAGCCCGCCGACGGCGGCCAGCGCGTCGAGGTTCGCGGCGGCGGCGCCGGTGAAGTCCAGCGCCAGGCCCTCGACGGGCGCCTTGGCGAGCACCGGCAGCGCGTCGCCGAGGCGGTCGAAGTACGAGGCGACGAGCAGCTTGGGGCGGTCGGCGCGGGCGCCGAGTTCGCGGTAGGCGCGCTCGGCGGCGGCGAGTTCCGCGGGGGTACGGTCCTGCACGAGCGCCGGCTCGTCGAGCTGCACCCAGGCGGCGCCGGCCGCGCGCAGGTCGGCCAGCACCTCCGCGTACACCGGCAGCAGCCGGTCCAGCAGCGTCAGCGGCTCGAAGCCGGCGGGCGCGCCGGGCGCCGGCTTGGCGAGCAGCAGGTACGTCACGGGGCCGACCAGCACGGGCCGGGCGTCGCCCAGCCCGAGCGCCAGGGCCTCGGTCAGCTCGGCCGTCTGCTTGCCGGAGTCGGCGGTGAAGACGGTGTCCGGGCCCAGCTCGGGGACGAGGTAGTGGTAGTTGGTGTCGAACCACTTCGTCATCTCCAGCGGCGGCGCGTCCTGCGTGCCGCGGGCCATCGCGAAGTAGCCGTCGAGGGGGTCGGCCGTGACCGCGTCGCGGTGGCGGGCGGGAATCGCGCCCACCATGACGCTGGTGTCGAGCACGTGGTCGTAGTACGAGAAGTCGCCGGTCGGCACCTCCTGGACGCCGGCGTCTGCCAGCTCCCGCCAGTTGGCGCGGCGCAGTTCTGCGGCCGTGGCCCGGAGTTCGCCGGCGGTGACCCGGCCCTTCCAGTAGCCCTCGATCGCCTTCTTCAGCTCCCGGTGGTGGCCCTGCCGGGGGTAGCCGTACACGGTGGCCCGTGCCGCCGCGGCTGCGGACTTCGCTGTCACGGAGATCTCCTTCGCGAGATGAATCCCTGAGATCCCGGCGACGGGAGGAGGGGGAAGAGGCGCGAAGGGGGCGGCGCGGCGCGCACCCGCGGTGCCGCGGCGGATCCCCGCCGGGTCGCGGTGCCTGTCCGTATGCCTGCCCTGTACGTCACGTGCGCCGACCCGCCCTCGAGGTCACCGGGATGTCCGCGCACGGAACGCCCGCGCGCGGGCAGCGGGCAGGTCTTCGGACTTGCGGGCGCGTCCGTACGCGACACATCGCACGTACGGGCACCTACTGGCCGTCGCTTCCCGGACCCGCCGGGTCCAGTGCGTATGACGGCGGTCGTTCCCGCTCACCGCTGCGGGGCAGTCCCGGATTCCCACCGGGTTCCCTCTTGCGACGCCACCGCCTGGCGGACGGGGCGAACCGGCTGCACGGCCAGTGTAGAGGGCGGGGCCGACACCGTCGCCGGTGCCGGAGTCCGCGGCGGGCTTGACCCCGACGCAGGGTCAACCTTCGAGCATGGCGGCATGACCACGAGAACCCCCGCTGTGACCCCGGCTGTCAGCCTCGCCATCGAGGCCGCCGGGCTGCGCAGGGCGTACGGCGACCGCGAGGTCGTCGCCGGCGTCGACCTCGCCGTGCCCGCCGGCACCGTCTACGCCCTGCTCGGCCCCAACGGCGCCGGCAAGACGACCACCGTCCGCATCCTGACCACCCTCCTCGCCGCCGACGCCGGCACGGCGCGGATCGCCGGCCACGACGTACGCCGCGAGCCCGCCCGGGTGCGCGCGGCGATCGGCGTCACCGGCCAGTTCTCCGCCGTGGACGGGCTGCTCACCGGCCGCGAGAACCTGCGCCTCATGGCCGACCTCGGCCACCTCGAAGGCGCCCGCGCCGCCGCCGTCACCGCGCGGCTGCTCACCCGCTTCGGCCTCGCCGACGCCGCCGACCGGCGCGCCGCCACGTACTCCGGCGGCATGAGGCGGCGCCTCGACCTGGCGATGACGCTGGTGTCCTCGCCCCGGCTGATCTTCCTCGACGAGCCGACCACCGGGCTCGACCCGCGCAGCCGCCGCGAGCTGTGGGACGTCGTACGCGACCTGGTCGCCGACGGGACCACCGTCTTCCTCACCACCCAGTACCTGGAGGAGGCGGACCGGCTCGCCGACCGCATCGGCGTGCTCGACGGCGGCCGTCTCGTCGCCGAGGGCACCGCCGCCGAGCTGAAGCGCCGCGTCACCGGCGGCCACGTCGAACTGCACGCCGCCGACGCGGCGCGGGCGGCGGAGCTGGCGCGGCGGCTGCCGGGCGCGGTGGCGGACCCGGCGGCGCCGGCCGTCACCGTGCCGTACGACGGCAGCCTCGGCGCGCTGCGGCAACTGCTGGCCGGGCTCGACGACGACGGGTCGGTCACCGGGCTCGCGGTGCGTTCACCCGGCCTGGACGACGTGTTCCTGGCCCTGACCGGCCACGCCGCCGATGTCCCCGCCGATGTCCCGGCCGATCTCCCCGCGGGGGTACGGGCATGACCGCCGCGTCGTACGCCGTGCGCGACTCCGCGACCATGTTGCGCCGCAACCTGCGGCACATGGCCCGCTACCCCTCGATGACGATCATGCTCGTCGGCCAGCCGCTGCTGTTCCTGCTGCTGTTCACGTACGTCTTCGGCGGCACGATGGGCGCGAACCTCCCCGGCGACCTCCACGGCGGCTACCTCACGTACATCACCCCCGGGATCCTTACGATGACCGTCGCGAGCGTGTCCATCGGCACCGCCGTGCTCGTCGCCAACGACATGACCGACGGCATCGTCGACCGGTTCCGCACCATGCCCATCGCCCCGTCCTCCGTCCTCGCCGGCCACGTGCTCGCCGCGATGATCCAGACCGCGCTGGCGCTGCTCGCGGTGGGCGCGGCGGCGTTCGCGCTCGGGCTGCGGCCGGGCGGCGCGTCGGCGGCGGACTGGGCCGCGCTGACCGGGCTGCTGGTGCTGCTGTCGTACGCGCTGACCTGGTTCACGGTGGCACTCGGCCTGGCGAGCCCCGACCCGGAGACGGCGAGCAACCTGCCGATGGTCTTCGTGCTGCTGCCGTTCGTGGGCAGCGGGTTCGTCCCCGTCGAGTCGATGCCCGCGGGGCTGCGGTGGTTCGCGGCGCACCAGCCGTTCACCCCGGTCATGGACCTGATCCGGGGCCTGCTCGGCGGCGCGCCGGACGGCGCGGACGCCGCCTGGGCGGTCGGCTGGTGCGCGGTCATCGGCACCGCCGGCTTCCTCTGGTCGCGCCGCCTCTACCGGACCCGCGGGGCCACCTAGGATGCCCCGATGCTGACCATCGGCGAACTGGCCGCGTACGCCGGGGTGACGGTGCGCGCGGTGCGGCACTACCACGCCAAGGGCCTGCTCCCCGAGCCGGACCGGGACCACTCCGGCTACCGCCGCTACGACGCCGCCGCCGTGGTCGGGCTGATCCGCATCCGCACCCTCGCCGAGGCCGGCGTCCCGCTGGCGCGGGTCGCGGAGCTGCTGCGAGCCGACGAGGCGGAGTTCGCGGCGGCGGTCGCGGACATCGACCGGCGGCTGCGGGCCGAGATCCGCGAACGCCGGGAGCACCGCCGCCGCATCGCCCGGCTCACGGCGGGCGACAGCCTGGCGCTGCCGGCGGAGGTCGTGGCGTTCCTCGACCGGCTGCGGGAACTCGGCGTCGACGAGCGGATCGTCGCGGTCGAGCGCGAGGGCTGGATCCCGCTGGCCGCGCACGCCCCCGACCGCGTACCGGAGTGGCTGGCCCGTAAGCGCGCCCAACTCGCCGACCCCCAGATCCTCGACTTCTACCGCACCCTCGGCCGGGCCCTCGACTGGCCGCCCGACGACCCGCGCCTGACCGCCCTGGCCGACGACCTGGCCGCGTACCTCGCCCGCCTCACGGCGGAACGGGGCCGGGACTACGTCGCGGACGTCGACCTCGCGGCGCCGCTCGCGGAGCTGATGGACAAGCTGGCGTTCGAGGCGGCGCCGCCGGCGCGGCGGCTCATCGAGCTGCTGCGGGAACGGGGTTGGACCGGGTGGACGCGGCTGGAGCCCGTGGATCCGTGTTGATCTCCCGGGGGTGATGGGTACACCTCACACGGGGTCGACGGGACTCAGGAGGCTGAAGATGGCAGTGACACGTCGATCCGGGCTGCCCGGAAAGACCCGCGAGGGCGGGGAAGGGGGCGGCGGGGAGTCCGCCGGGAAGCGCGGCGGCGGGCGGTTCGACTGGGCGGGGCTGGGGGCCGACGTCCGTGCCGCCGGGCCGGACGCGGGCATCGCGCTCGTCGTCACCGGCGCGATATTCGTCTGGCTCTACGTCCGCATCGACAACGGCTCGTCGGCGACCCTCCAGGTCATGCCGATGCTCGCCGACGCCGACAAGTACTGGATGTACTGGCTCTGCCAGGCGTTCGGCTGGTCCGGCCTGCTGTGGGCGTGGATCACCATCGTCTTCAGCCTCCTGCGCACCGGCCCGCGCCCGCGGGTGCGCTGGCTGCCGCCCGCCGGGCTGGAGAAGCTGCACCGCACGACGAGCCTGACGACGATCGCGCTGATGTTCATGCACGCGGTGATGTTCTTCCTGGAGGAGGTCCGCGGCAACGAGGGCGGGGCGACCTGGCCAGGGCGGCTGTGGGACGCCTTCCTCAAGGTCTTCGTACCCGGCGGCTACACCACCGGCACCGGCCGCATCGCCATCCTCGTCGGCCTGCTGGCGTTCTACCTCGCGATCCCGCTGGGCCTGGCCTACTACCTGCGCCAGCGGACCGGTTCGCGCATGTGGCGCGCGCTGCACCGCTTCATCATCGTCGTCTACGTCCTCAGCGTCTGGCACACGCTGCTGTACGGCACGAACGTCTGGTACGACGGCACGTTCCGCACCCTGGTCTGGGCCCTGCAGATGCCCATCGCCGCCATGCTCCTCCTCCGCCTCCTGGCCCCGGCCCGCCCCAGCGAACGCCTCCGCCTCCGCGGCCCCGGCCGCTCCCGCCCCCTGCCGCTCACCGCCCGCGTCGGGGGCCGCCTCGCGGTGGTGGCGACGGTCGCCGGCCTGGCGGCGGTCGTCGCGACGGGCGTGGACGGCGGCCGCACGCCGGACGGTGCGTCGCCGGGGCTGTGGCCGGAGCAGTGGGTGATCTGGGCGGGGCTGCTGGCGCTGACCCTGGCGCTGGTGGCGGTGGTCCACCACCTGCGGCCTTCGGCGGTGGCGGGGGCGGGCAGCGGGGGCGCCGCGGAACGGCGGCGGGCGGAGGAGGCGGCGGCGGGCGGAGCGGGCTGAGGGGTGGAGTGCGGTGCAGGCATTCTGCCGTGAATGCAGGTATTATGCATGCATGCCTGCCGTGACGATTCGTGACGTCCCCGAGGACACCTTGAGAGCGATCAAGGTTCGTGCCGCCCAGGAAGGGAAGTCCCTGCAGAGTTTCCTGCACGAGTTGATACAACGTGAAGCGACGATCCCCACGATGGAGGAGATCGTCGCGCACATCCGCGGGCACGCCGCGGTCGATCTCACCGAGGTGGACACCGCCGCGCTCGCGGACGAGGAGCACCGTTGATCGTCGTCGACTCGTCCGCCGTCGTCGACCTGCTGGTGGACACCGGCACCAGGGGCAAGGCCGCGGCTCGCCACCTGGCCGGCGAGAGCCTGCTCTGGGCCCCGTACCTCATCGACACCGAGGTCGCCTCCGTGCTGCTGCGACTGGAGCGCGCCGGAATGCTCGCCGGGGAGGAGACCACGCGGGCCGTGACCGACTACCGCACCCTGCCCATCCGCCGGCACGAGCACCTGCCGCTGCTGGAACGCGTACGCCAGCTCGGCAGCGTGCGCTCCTACGACGCCTTCTACGTCGCCCTCGCCGAGGGCCTCGACGCCCCGCTGCTGACCTCCGACGCCAGACTCGCCCGCGCACCCGGCCCGCGCTGCCGCATCATCAACCTCCACGACGAGACCTGACCGGGGATTCAGCCCTGCGGCGTGGGGACGCCGGGGGGAAGCAGGCCCGTGGACCTGGCCGCGGTCCAGAACTCCGCCGGCACCGGGTGCGCGAACGCCCGTGCCGTATCGGCGACTTCCGCCGCCGTGCGGGCGCCGACCACCACGCCGGTCACCGCCGGGTGGCCGAACGGGAAGCGGACGGCCGCCGCGGCCGGGGGTACGGCGTAGCGGCGGCACAGCGCGTGCCAGGCGGCGACGCGGCGGGCGAGCGGGGCGGGGACCGTGGCGTAGCCGTGCGGGGCACCGGGACGGGGGTCGGTGAGCAGCCCGGACTGGTAGACGCCCGCCGCCAGCACCGCGACGCCGCGGTCCGCGCACAGCGGCAGCAATTCGTCGAGGCCCGTGTGGTCGAGCAGGTTGTACCGGCCCGCGAGCATCACGCAGTCGGGCCCGGGCGCCGCCGCCTCGCGGAGGTAACGGGCGGCCACCGGCGCGTGGTTGACGCCGATCGACACCGCGCCGACGGTGCCGCGGGCGCGGAGTTCGGCCAGCGCCCGGTAGGCGTCCGTGACGGCGACGGGGAAGTCCTCGTCCGGGTCGTGGACGTGCAGCACGTCGATCCGGTCCAGCCCCAGCCGCTCCAGGCTGTCCGCCACCGACCGCATCACACCGTCGTACGAGTAGTCCCGCCGCGGCCCGACCCCGGCCGGCGGGTCGGCCCAGATCGGCTGCGTGTCGGTGCCGCCCGGCACGATGAGCCGGCCGACCTTCGTGCACAGCGCGTACGCCCCCCGCGGCCGCCCCGCGAGCGCGGCACCGGCGCGGCGTTCGGAGCGCCCGTACCCGTAGACGGGCGCGGTGTCGAAGAGCCGGACCCCGGCGTCCCAGGCGGCGTCGACGGTGCGGGCGGCGTCCGCGTCGGAGACGGGCGCGAACAGCCCCCCGATGGAGGCGAGTCCGAGGCCGAGGCGGGTGACGGACACGCCGGTACGCCCCAGGGGCACGACCTCGTCCGCTCGCATGCGCGGCTCGGGGTCAGACGGTGCCGAACTCGTCGCGCTGGACGGCGGCGACGAAGGACGACCAGGCGGCGGGCTCGAAGGTGAGCGCGGGGCCGTGGGGGTCCTTGCTGTCGCGGACGGGGATGATGCCTGAGATGGCGTGGGCGGGAGCCCACTCGACGCAGTTGGCGCCGCCGTTTCCGCTGTAGCTCGACTTGACCCACTCCGCACCCGAGAAGCCAGGCATGGTGCTCATGTCGGAAGTACCTCCATCACGGACCGGATAAAGGCCGCCGATTCATCAGGCGGCAGAGCGGACACTCTTACCAGATCGTATACCCGCTGGCGTTCGACGACGCTTTCCAGATCCTCCATCAACGTGCCGGTGGTGATGCCCTCTTCGTAGGCAAACCGCGCACCGTCCTCCATGGTCATCAGGACGAGCGTGCCTCCGGCCAGCCCATGTCCTCCGACGTCGAAGGGGACAACCTGGATCATGGTCGTGTGCGTGAGCGTCAGCTCCGCGAGGCGCGCGAGTTGGGCCCGCATCACCTCCGGCCCTCCGAAGCCCCGGCGGAGCATGGCCTCGTCCAGCACCGCCGAATAGTCCATCAACGTGTCGGAGCCAAGAACCGATTGCCGACTCAGCCGAGCGGCGACGAGTTCCTCGATCCTGTCTTCCGACGCCCACGGATTGGCCGCCCGGAACTGCGCACGCGCATAGCCCTCCGTTTGGAGGCGCCCAGGCACAATCTGACTGCTGTACTCCGCGATCACGCGGGCACGCGCCTCAAGTTCCATAAGGCGCTTGAACTGGTCGGGGTGGATTTCCCGCGCCGCGATCAGGTACAGCTCCCGGAAGATCCCGTCCGTACCGAAGGCGGCATCCAGCCGCGGCGGCAGATCCGGGGGCGGCATGGCATCCGCCGTCTCGATGCGGGACAGGTGGCTGCGGCTGATGTTCACCACGTCGTTGAGTGCTTCAAGGCTCATGCCCGCGCGCATGCGGTGCGCGCGCATCTTCGCGCCGAAGAGGTGCCGGGCGCTGCGCTCGGGGGTCAGTTCGCGGGGACGTGCGGGCATGGTGCGACTCCGATCTCTCCAGCGGTGGCGGAAAACATGAAGACCTGTTGCCGCCGGGTACGGACAGCAATGCTGCATCTACGCAACGTAGTAGATCCCTGGTCGGAGCATCGGTCGAAATGACGAATTGGGAGGCATGGCGATGGCGGACAGCCAGGCGGCGAACGAACCGAGCGGCGGACTGCACCCCTGCCCTTCCGCGGAGCCGGCCGGGCTCTTACCTCAGCGGGTCAGGGGAGCGGCCCTGGGCCGCTTCGTCCGCGGGGCCGTGTGGTTCCGGCGTGACGGACACGCACCACGGCTCGGCTCAACCCGGAACGAAGGAAGCAACACGATGACCACGCAGGCGCGTCTGTTCGCCCGGAGTGCCCGATCGGTCGGCAGGGCACGCGACTTCGTCGCGGCGGTGGTGGACGCGGGGGACCGGGCGGACGACATCCGGGTGTGCGTGTCGGAGTTGGCGACCAACGCGCTGCGGCACACGCCGGTCGGTCGCCGCTTCCTGGTGCGGGTCGCGGTGCAGCCGCACCTCGTTCAGGTGGAGGTACACGACGCCGGGGGCGGGGAGCCCCACGTGTGCGCACCCGCGGACACGGACGACCGCGGCCGGGGGTTGCTCCTGGTCGCGGCCCTGGCCGACGACTGGGGCACGTCGGCCCGCAACGGCCCGGGCAAGGCAGTCTGGGCAACGTTCAAGGTCCCCGAGGCGGAGCCGCCGACCCCGACAGCCACGTAACCCGCCCCGCACTCCCCCTCACACCCACCCAAGGGTATGCGCCCGCTGTGACAACGCACCCGGGTCACCGGCACCGTGGGTAAGCGCGGTGCATGCGTGGCCCGGGTGCGGGGGTACGGTGCCGGGCGCACTGTCGTGTGTGGGGTGGGCCGGTGGACGGGGGGCGGCGAGGGGAAAAGGGTGTACGTCAGGGCACCCCCCGGGCCACCCCGCGCTTGAAGTGTGCGGGCCTGCGTCCGCCGTCAAGGGCGTCCCCTCCGCTTCGCTCCGGGAACGTCGCTACGCGATGGGCTGCGCCCACCCTTGACGGCGGACTCCGGCCCGTAAAAGACCGGCAGCTAAGGGTGGCCCGGGGGGAGCGGGCACCCTACTGCCGAAACTACGAAGGGGAACCCCGACCACGGGGGCCGGACCACCGCAAACGGGACCCCCGCCCCCGACAGACACCGAACCGGGCCACCGGAGCCCCGAGCCCGGACCGCCCCGATCACCTGGCCCCCCGGAAACGGAGCAGCGCCGGCCCCCGGGCCGAGCAAGGGGCCACCGCAGCATGCCCCGCCCGTCGAGGCCGGCCCCACCGACACCGGACGACGCCGGACACACGCGGACCGCGTACGTCCCCCCCGCCCGGTCGCGTAGGCAACGCCTGCGGGGGACCGCCGGGCGGCCTTCACCGCTGGCGTTCCCCCTCGAATGCCTGGGCGACGGCGAGACTGTCCTCGTAGACATGGTGCCGCGTGACAAGACCGCCCTCGACGGTGAGATGCAGCGCGAACCGGGCGCGATACGCGCGTCCCGTCGGCCGGGCGGTCTGGCGGATCTCCCCGAGTACGACCGCGTCGTCGCCGTCGACGAGGATGCGCTCGACATGGGTCGCCACCTCTTCGGGTACGTGATGCTCGGCAAGCTCCCGATAGTGCGCCGCCGCGTCGGCCCGCGTGGAACGGTGACGGATCCATGGCGTGGCCGGGCGACCGTGTTCGGCTTCCGGCCAGTCCAGCTTCCAATCGCCCTGCTCGGCGTACATCTCGGCGATGCGCTCGGGATCGCCCTCGCCGATCCTGCGCAGCAGTTCCTCGACCACGGTGCGCGTGTGCATGGACACGGTTGCCCTTCGCGTTGTCCGCGTGTCGTCTACGCGGAGAGGCCAGCCAGCTTGCCCGCGTAGCCGGCCCGAGGCGATTACCTCCGGGGTAAGGCCGGGGCGGGTGCGTGTCGTTGGGCAAAAGTCTGCTCGTGTGGGCGTTTTGCCTACGTTTGTGCAGGGGATTACCGCGAGTTTGTACCGGTTACGTTCATCCGGGGGGTGGGCGGGCGCTCCTGGAGGGGCAAAACTCGGCCCCCGAGGGCGATGTGGCCGGGTTTGAAGGGCCGGTTACGGCGAGTTCGGGCCGGTGGCGCGCATTCCGGGCGGCCGGGGCGGGGTGGGGCGCCTGGGGCGGCAAAAGTCGGGCTTCGGGGCCTGATTCGGCCTGGATCGGGTGGTGTTACCGCGAGTAACGGCCGGATTTCTCCGCCGGATGCACCCCATGCCGGCCTGCCACCCCGCGGTACGAGCCCTCCGCGACATCAGTGCCCGGCCCCACCCCCTACCCGCAGCGTCCGCGGTCGGGCAGCGGCCGTCTCGGGTTTCGTCCTCCGTCCGCCGGGGGGGGCGGCGATGGGGGTGGGCCCGGCTCGGGCGTTCCGGCCCCCGTGGTCGGGGTTCCCCTTCGTAGTTTCGGCAGTAGGGTGCCCGCTCCCCCCGGGCCACCCTTAGCTGCCGGTCTTTTACGGGCCGGAGTCCGCCGTCAAGGGTGGGCGCAGCCCATCGCGTAGCGACGTTCCCGGAGCGAAGCGGAGGGGACGCCCTTGACGGCGGACGGAGGCCCGCACAATTCAAGTGCGGGGTGGCCCGGGGGGTGCCCTGGCGTAGGCCCTTTTCCCTTCGCCGACCCCCCGTCCACCGGCTCATCCGACGGTGCAGGCCGATCCGTAGATGCTGTCCGGCTCGCCGAGATCGGTTCGGGCTCGCGACGGTGCAGGCCGACCCGTTCGATGCGGGCTTGTGGCCGACGGTCGCCGGTGTGTTGTCAGAGCGGGCGCATACCCTTGGGTGGGTGTGAGGGGGAGTGGGAATCGGGAAGCGGGGGCATCGGGCAGCAGGGGCAGGTGAACAGCGGGCAGCCGCGGTCAGCCGTCAGCGGGCAGCAGGGGCGGTGAACAGCGCGCCCCGGCGCCGATATCCCGAGCCCCCATCGCGCCGCGTCGCCCCCTACGGCCGGAAGTACTCCGACATCATCCGGCTCACCCACTCCGGCTGCCTGACATCCACCACCCCGAACTCCGCCATCGCCGGCTTCAGGTCGATCACCGGCGTCCCCGACACCGCGTCGAGACCCACCACCGTCAGCTCCCGCCCCTCCACCGACTCGATCGCGCACGACGTCACCCCGATCCGGTTCGGCCTGCGGGGGCCGCGGCTCGCGAAGATGCCCATGGGCGGGAGGTCCGAGCGGCCCCGGTACGGGCGGGGTTCGCGGTAGGCGCTGTCGTCGTCGGCTTCCGGGAAGCGGTCGAAGACGAAGAGGACCTCCACGTGGGAGAAGCCCTCCAGCCCCTGAAGGCACGCGTCGCCGAAGCGTTCGTCGACGGTGATCGTGCTGCGGACGGCACCCCAGTTGTCCGTGTGCTGGACGTCCGTCCGGTCGTTCCTGACCGTACCGATCGGGGTGATCTCGAAGCTCGGCATGGCCAGAGGCTATCCCCGCCGCGCACCAGTTCCCCCCAACGTCACGTCCGAATTCCGCCAGCAGGCCACCGCCCTCGCCGAGCATGCTGGCGTCATGACGACCCCACCCACCACGGACTCCCTGACCGTCCTCACCGGCATGTACGCCGCCGAGGCGGAGTACCTCGCCGCCGGCGGCCCCGGCGAGGCTTCGTTCGACACGCTCGCCCCCTTCTTCTCGCCGGACGTCGCGTTGCATCAGGCGGATGCCCTGCCGTACGGCGGCACATGGCGCGGGCACGACGGCATGACGCGCTTCTTTCTCGCGATGGGGCAGGTCTGGGAGAGGTTCGACATGGTGGAGCAGGAGTTCCTCGCCACCGGTGAGACCGCGGTCGTCCTGACCCGGATCCGTGCCCGCGCGCGTGCGACCGGCCGTGAACTCGCCTTCCCCATCCTGCAAACCATCACGGTCAGGGACGGACAGATCACCGAGGTCCATCCGTTCTACTGGGACACCCGGGCCATCGCCGACGCCTGCACCGCGCAGGTGCCGCCACCCGCGTCGGCGCGGACACACGCGCCGCTGCCGGAAAGGTGAGGCCCCTCAGCCGTCCCGGTTCACCCAGAACGACGGGCACCTCACGTCCTCCTCCTGCGCCCTGTTCAGCGCCCGCAGCCGCTCCCCGCGGACCTTCTCCAGGTCCTGCGAAGCCCCACCGCGCGCACCCCGGTAGTACATGATGTCGTCCCGGCCCAGGTCCTCCACCAGCAGCGGCTCGCCGCGGGCGAAGGGCTTCTCGTCGTTCCACTCCACCGGGTCCGGGATACGGACCGTCACGCGCCTCTCCGCCGACGGGGGCAGGTGCCAGCGCACGTCGGCCAGCGTGACCTCCACCCACGGGAACCCCTCCGGCGGGTGGGGGACCTGCTCGACGTCCGCCACCGTGCCCTCCAGCAGGCGCTTCGTACACGCGGCGTTCTCCAGGAGCGTCAGCCCCTGACCGTCCGCGCCGTCGTCCCCTTCCCCGGCCTTGTCCATCCGGTCGGTCCCCGCGCCGCTGAGCGTCGTGTACGAGAGCAACGCGAACGCCACCACCGCCGCCGCGCTCACCGCCGCCGCCAGGGCCCTGCGCACGCGGCGCACCGCCGGCGACGGCTCGGTCCGGGCCCTCTCCTCGCGCGGTACGGCGCCCGATACGGCCGGTACGGCCCCCGCCACGGCCTCCGGCACGTCCTTCCGCACCGCCTCCGCCGCGATCACCCCCAGCGCCCTCCGCAGCCGCTCCTCCTCCGCCTCCGTCAGACCCGGCACCTCACTCCACCTCCCTCTCCCGCAGCCGCGTGCGCAGCACCGCCGCCGCCCCGTGCAGGCGGCTCTTGACCGTGCCCTCCGGGATGTCCAGCGCCGCCGCGATGTCCTTCACCGGCAGGTCCGCGTAGTAGCGCAGCACCACCACCTGGCGCTGGCCGGGCGGCAGTTCCTCCAGGCCCTCCGCCACCGCCAGGGCGAGCAGCCGCGCGTCCTCGGGGTGTTCCGCCGGGCGGGTCCAGCGGGCGGCCAGGCGGTCGCGCAGGCCCGCGTCGCGGGTGCGGCCGCGGTGCCAGTCCGCGGCTACGCGCGAGGCGACGGCCGCCGCCCAGGCGGCCGGGTTGCGGACCGGGGGGCGGTCCGGGCTCGTCTGCTGTTCCAGCAGCTTGAGCTGCACCTGCTGCACGCCGTCGTCGAGTTCGCCGAACGGCACGCCGCCGAGCGCGAGCACCGCCCGGACCCGGCTCGCGTCGGCGGCGGACAGCGCGGGGCCCGCGTCGTGCGCCGGTCTGCGGCGGACTGCCATCGCATCCCCTCCCTACGTGCCCACGGCATGTCACGGCTATGACGGAGCAAGGACCCGGAACGTTCGACCGCACGGGCCGGACGGCACGGAGAGCCCGTACGGCACGGACAGCCCGCACGACCCGCACGACCCGCACGACCCGCACGACCCGCACGGCCCAAACAGCCCGTACCGCCCGAGCCTCACCCCACGCCCCCCGTCTCCCCCGGCACCACCGCCAGCGCGTCCACCTCCACCCGGAACTCCGGCCGCACCAGCCCCGCCACCTGCACCAGCGAGCTCGCCGGCGGCAGCGCCGGGTTCTGCAGTTCGTCCCGTACGCGGCGGAACGCCGGCAGGTCGGCGAGGTCCGTCAGGTAGACCGTCAGCTTCACCACGTGCTCCAGGCCCGAACCGGCCGCCTCCAGCGCCCGCGTGAGGTTCGCGAAGACCTGGCGCACCTGCGCCTCCGCGTCGTCCTCGCCCACCGGGCTGCCGGCGGCGTCCAGCGGGACCTGACCGGAGACGGCGACCATCGTGCCGGTGAACGTCACCGCGTGGCTGTAGCCGTTGACCGGCGGGGATCCCTCCGGTCGGACGATGTGCTGCTTCATGGGCCTGCTCCGTTCCTCGGTCGTTCGTCCAGTCATCCGTTCGTCCATTCGTCGCGATCTCGAAACTACCTTCCGCGCGAACCTCACCTTCCTTCCCGCCACGGGTGATATCCGGACACGTCATCTTCCATTCCCGCGCCACGGGCCTCTCGGTGGCAACCTGGAAAAGACGACGTGCACGAGCGAAACGGGGGCGAATCCATCGTGCGCATTGTGGTGATCGGTGCAGGCGTGATCGGTACGGCGCTGGCGGCGCAACTCGGGGACGGGGAGACGGGCGGCGGCAGACCCGCGCAGGTGTGGCTGCTCGACGGCGGCGAGCCGGGGGCGGGGACCACGGCCAGCTCCATGGCCTGGATCAACGCCCACTCCAAGTCCCCGCGGCACTACCACGAGCTGGCGGTCTCGGGCATGCGCGCCCACGCCGCCCTCGCGCGGCGGACCGGCCCGGCGGCGTACGGCCGGGGCGAGGGCGCGGGACCCGGCTGGTACCGGCCCGGCGGTGCCCTGCGGTGGGCCTCCGGCGGGGAGGGGCTCGACCAGCTCCGCCGGACCGTCGCGCGGCTCAAGGACTGGGGGTACGCGGCGGAGTGGATCCCCGTGACGCGCGCCCGGGAGCTGGAGCCCGCGCTGCGCATCGAGGACGCCGCCCGGGTGGCGTACTTCCCCGACGAGGCCGCCGTCGACCCGCAGCCGCTCGTCGCCCACCTCCTCGCGACCGCCCGCGCCCGCGGCGTCCACGTCCGTACCGGCGAGGACGCCCGCGTCGTGGCCGTCGACACCGCCGGCGGCCGGGTGCGCGGCGTGCGGTGCGCCGGGGGCGAGACGGTGCCGGCGGACGTCGCGGTGTGCTGCGCCGGGTGGCGTACGCCCGCGGTCGCCGCGCTGGCCGGCGCGTACGTGCCGCTGGTGCCCGGCGACGCGCCGGGGTCCGAGGCGCCGACGCTGCTGGCCCACCTCCGGCCGGGCGCGGACGCCGGACCGCCGCTGACCCGCATGGTGCTCAGCCCGCGCCTGCACGCCCGGCCGCTCGCCGGCGGGCGCGTCTACCTGGAGGCGCTGGACCTCAACGACGAGGTGGACCGGCACACGCCCGCCGACCGCGTCACCGCGCTCGCCCGCGAACTCCACGCCCGCGCCCGCGACATGCTGCCCGCCGTCGCCCGGACGGCGGGGCTCGTCGCCGCCCGGGTGTGCACGCGCCCGCTGCCGCCGGACGACAACTCCATCGTGGGGCCGCACGCCGAGGCCGAGGGGCTGTACACGGTCGTGACGCACAGCGGCATGACGCTGTCCCTGCGGCTGGGGGAGCTGGTGGCGCGGGAGTTGCTGACCGGCCGGGAGGCGCCGGAGCTGGCGCCGTACCGGCCCGCCCGGTTCGTCCGCCGCTGAGCCGGCCCCCCGCGCCGCACCGTCACCGCAGCCGCCGCGCCGCCTTGTACGAGAACTCCCGCGCCGCCGGCACGTTCCGGAACGGCCGCAGCCGGTCCCGGAACCCGGCGAGATAGCCGCGCACCCGCTCGGACTGGATGTCCTCCGTCGCCCGCAGCGCGCCCGTCGCGACCTGGCAGGCGTGCTCGACCTCCCGCTGCTGGAGCCACGCGGTGGCCAGCACGATGCGCGTGAACGCGATGCTGCGCGCGTACCGGTCACCGCGCGCCGCGATCCCGTGCTCCGCGTGCGGCCGGGCGGCGCGCGCCTGCCGCAGGTCGACGAGGCAGTGCGCGATCTCGTCGTGCAGCTCCGCGCCGCTGAAGTAGCGCAGCCAGACCGGTTCCTGGGCGGGGCTGCCGGCGGACAGGGAACTCTCGGCGTGCGAGAGGGAGATCGCGCTCGCCCGCGAGTCGCGCAGCCGCGCGTATGCGCGGGCGGCCATCGCGTGCAGCACGGCCCGGCCGGCGGGGCTCAGCCCGGGCTCGGCGAGGCCGGCCTCGGAGAGGTCGACGGCCTCGCGGTAGTCGCCGAGGTGGACCGCCTGGTGGGCGAGGGTGCCGAGGATCTTGGCGGCGAACGCGCGGTCGTGGCCGTGGTACGCCATGTCGAGGGCGAGCCGCAGATAGCGCCTGGCCGCGCCGTGCCGGCCGGTGTCGTACAGCAGGTGGGCGGTGTGGTGGGTGACGAGGGACGCGGCGCGGAACAGGTTGCGGCCGACCGCGCCCGTGTAGCTGCCTTCGAGCATCGGCAGCACGTCGGTGCGCAGGTGGGTCATCGCGATCGACCGGGCGGCGCCGCCGCCGTAGCGGTTGTCGAGCATCGCGAGGTGCTCGGTCAGCGCGTGGATCTTCGCGATGTCGTGCGGTCCGACGCGGTACGAGCCCACGGCGCGCTGCGGCGGCGCGGGGGGTGTGGCGCCGCGCCACCGGCGGACGGAGTCGCGCAGGGCGGCGGCGGACACCGGCGGGAGGGCGTAGCGCGGGTCGGAGTCCCAGAGCCGGGCGGCGGTGCGGACGGCGCCGTGGGGCGTCGACGGGCCGCTGAGGCCGAGGTCGTCCGGGAGGAGCCGGCGGCGGCCGGCAGGGGCGGCGATGTCGCCCGGGGTGATGTCCCGGCCGAGCCTGCGGGAGAACACGGCGGCGATCAGCTCGGGCGGGACGGAGGGGCCGAAGCTGCCGCGCAGCCAGCGCTTGACGTACGTGTGCGTGCAGCGCAGTTCGAGACCGCGGCGCCGGCCCAGCTCCCGTACCTGGCCGGCGAGGGAGGTCGGGGTGAGCCCCGACTCCCGCATGAGCGCGGCCAACCGGACGTTGACACGCACGTACTCGCCGGGAACGGGTCTGCGCCCGGCCCCGGACCTGCCCCGGGACGTGGCCCCGGACCCGGACCCGGCCCCGGGCGCGGGCGTGGACGCGATCGGGGACGCGGGTCTGGACTTCGACGTCGCCTTCGACCCCGGCTTCGCCCTCGCCCCGGTCTGTGACCTGCCCCCTGCTCCGGTCGCCGCCGACTCCCCCGGCTCCCGCCCCGCGCCCGCGCCCTGCCCGGCCGCGCCCTGCCCGCCGCCGGCAGCCCGCACCGCCGCCAGCCGCTCCCGGGCGAACCGGTTGCGCCACCGGCACACCGTCGCCGCGGTGATCCCGAACCGGGCCGCCACTTCCCCGTTCGACTCCCCCGCCGCGCACGCGAGCACGATCCGGCAGTGGAGCCGTCTCGCCGCCGGGGTGCCGCTGTGTGCGACCAGGTGTTCGAGGAAGTGGAGTTCTCGGTCCGTCAATGTCAACCGAGTCGTGGGCCTGCCTCGCGTCATGGACGCGCATTATTGCCCGCCGCGCGCCCCCCGCAGGCCGCTCTGCGCCGGACGACCCTCGAACGACCTGCAAGATCACCCGATTTAATGCGCACCGTCGCGGTGAACGCTCTGCACACCCTCGGAACTTACACATGGCACATGCCAGAAGGCAGGCTACGGAGCGCAAAGTTCCGGTCTGAGCCGGCAGATCGAGGTAGCGCATACATGACCACGACGGGACCACCCGCCGACGGCCACACCCCGCAGCCCGCGGACGACGACGCCCGGGGCGCCCCTCCGGGCGTCCCCCCGGGCGAGGCCCCGAACGCCCCGGACACCCCGGACGCCCCACGGGAGCCGGAGCCGGAGCCCGGGCACGCGCCCCCGCCGCCGACGCTGCTCCGCGTCGAGCTGGCCAAGCGCGGCTGGGCCAGATTCTCGACGTTCGAGGTCCACTACACGCACGCCGCGCGCAAGGCCGCCGCCGAGTACGGCGACCCGCGGCTCGCCAGACTCACCATCTCCAGCACCACCTTCAAGCGGTGGCTCGCCGGGGAGCAGATACCGCGCGGCAACGCCGGCACCGTCCTGGAGCACATGCTCGGCATCGACGTCGACGCGCTCCTCGGCCCGGCGCCCACGCGCACGTTCACCACCCCCCGCCTCCCCGACGACGCCTCCCTGGCCACCGCCCGCGCGCTCGACGTCACCTGGTCCACGTCCTTCCTCTCGCCCACCGCGCCGGCCCCCGGCGGCGGCGGGGTCTGGCAGCTCGACGGCCACCGCGTCTTCGACGGCACGTCCGTGGCCGTGCAGTTGTACGAGGCGGAGGCGGGCACCGACAGCGTCGTCATCGGGCCCGACGACCACCCCCACCTGCGCGACTTCATCCGCCCCGCGCGCCGGGCGCTCCTGCTCGCCGCGCTCGGTGCGCGGCGCGGCGAGGGGCTGTTCGTGCTCGACGCGGTACGCGCCCGGCAGCCCGTCGCCGCCGACCCGGTGGACGTGCTGCCGATCCCGCGCGCGTACCGGCTCGACGACCTGACGTACGGGATCCTCTGGGCCGTCCTCAACCTCGACGACGGCCTCCTCGCCGACGACGCCGTGCTGGAGGCGGAGCGCAGCGGGCTGGACGACTTCCTGACCCGCGAGCGGTCCGCGGTGGCCCGCTCGGCGATGCCGGAGCTGTCCGACGTCGGCACCGCGTGGCTCGGCTCGCACGTCTGCGACCAGCACATCCTGCGCGAGCTGAGCGCGGACGCCGGCGAGCCGCCGGTGTTCTGGGCCCGTGAGCAGTACGGCGAAGAGGCCGCCGC
Organism: Streptomyces sp. WMMC500; assembly: GCF_027497195.1. Lineage (NCBI taxonomy): Bacteria > Bacillati > Actinomycetota > Actinomycetes > Kitasatosporales > Streptomycetaceae > Streptomyces > Streptomyces sp. WMMC500. The sequence goes on along the minus strand of NZ_CP114905.1, from coordinate 4,412,522 downwards.
CTGGCTGTTCTTCCGGCACAAGCACGCGTATCTGCGATCGCTGCGCGACGCGCTCGCGGACGCCGACCGCCCGTACGGGCACGCCTTCTGCCTGCCGCACAACGCGGTCAAGACCAGCGAGCGCTACGAGCGCACGCTGCTGTTCCTGACCCTGGCGCTGCTGGAGCAGCACGGGCTGACCACGTGGGTGTGCACGGAGCCGGAGTACGCGCAGGTCGACGGGTTCGCGCTGCTGCCGGGCGAGCGCGCGGTCATCGCCAACTGGCTGCGTACGGACGGAATCTGGCAGGTCGACACCACCAGCCACTGGGCGCGGCTGCGCGCGTACGCCGACGCCGTACGGCACGCGCAGACGCACAGCGTCATCGACGGCGCCACGGCGGCGGAGCGGCTGCGCCGGCTGGCGGACCACCTGGATCTCGACTGGGCCTGGCTGACGGGCCGGTGCGCGGAGCTGGGGCGCTACGGCAGCGCCGGTATGCTCCGGCCGCGCAGCCGGCTGATCGGACTGGAGGAACTCGACGGGGTGCTGCGCTTCGTCGGCGACCTCGGCGAACTCGACGGCCTTTCCCCGGGCTTCCGGAGCGAGCCCGCGGCCGACGGTTCCGGTGCCCTCGCCGGCGCTGTGACCGGCGGAAACCGAACGCAGTTCCGGCCCGACCGGACCCGCGGCGGGCGAAGATGAACACGCGTGCGAACCCCCCGGGAAGCGACCCCCAAACGACCCCGGGGACCGGTGGCAACGACACCCGTAGGTGAGCAATGTAGGTGTGGCTCACGGTGCCGTTGAGAGCACGGTGACCATCCGATGTGTGTGCGCCGCGCGCGCACTGCCCGGCAGACGGCCGGAAGAAACGCCGCACGACGCCGTACGACAGCGCAGCCCGATGCTGTCCTCGTACGGCCCATCAAGCGAGGAAGCCCATGTCCGACCACCCCGCTCCCGCCGGGAACGACGGCCCCCGCCAGGGCCGGTTCCCCTCCCGGCGGCGCCGCGCGGGCCGTGCCCTGCGCGCCCGGCTCTGGCGGGTCACGCTGCTGCCGGTGACCGCCGCGCTGCTGGTGGGCGGCGCCACGACGTACGCCGCGCTCATAGGCGGGTCGACGAGCGCCGAGACCCGCATGATCATCGGTGCCGGAGTGCTGGCCGTGGTGGGCATCACGGTCCTGGCGATACTCCGCATCGGCGCGCTCGCCGACGCCCTCGACGCCGAGGAGGACGCCCGCGCGGAAAGCCACGTGGAGCTGACCGCGCTCCTCGAGGCCGCGCAGGGCGAGCTGCTGCGCCTGGTCGACCAGGCGCAGCGCGGCGAACGCCCGGAGCCCGACGCGCTGTCGCTCTCCACGGCCGCCCCCGCTCCCCGCGCCGCCGCCGAGGTCACCCCCGAGTCGCTGGAGCGGCTGGTGCACGCCACCGTGCACGCCGCGCTCAAGGCCGTCGTCGACGTCTCCTCCCGCGGCCGCATCGAGGTCTTCGTCAACCTCGCCCGCCGGCTGCAGAACCTCGTCATCCGCTCCCTGGACGAGCTGGACGGGCTGGAGAAGCAGGTCGAGGACCCGGACCTGCTGCACGGCCTCTTCCAGCTCGACCACCTCGTCACCCGGCTGCGCCGCCAGGTGGAGAGCCTGGCGATCCTCGGCGGCGCCGTGCCGCGCCGCATCAGCCGGCCGATGCCCGTGAACGCCGTGCTGCGCTCGGCGGTCTCGGAGGTCGAGGACTACGGGCGCGTCAAGCTGGTGCCGCCGATGACCGGCGTGCTGGAGGGTGCCGTCGCCCCCGACGTCATCCACCTGATCGCCGAACTGGTCGAGAACGCGGCCGGGTTCTCCCCGCCGGAGACCAAGGTCGAGCTGCGGGTCGAGCCGGCCGCGGCCGGCCTCGTCGTGGAGATCGACGACCGCGGGCTCGGGCTCCAGGCCGAGACGCAGGACCGGATGAACACTCTGCTGAGCCGGGCCACGCCGCAGGCCGTGGACGAGCAGATCAAGGACGGCCGCATCGGCCTCCTCGTGGTCGCCCACCTCGCGCGCCGGCACCGGATCCCCGTCCAGCTCCAGCGCAACGTCTACGGCGGCTGCCGCGCCACCGTGCTGCTGCCCAACGCGCTGCTGATGGACCCCGAGGAGAAGCGCGAACGCCCCGGCGCCGCCGAGGCCGCCGAGCGCCCCGCGCCCGCCGTCGCGGGCACCGCCGCGGCGCCGCTGCCCGCCCGGACCGCCAACGGGGTGGCACGGCAGCCGCAGCAGGGTGCCCACGAGCTCACGGGCGCCCACCGGAGCACCGGCGCGCCGGAGGTCACGGGTGCCGCGGGTGCGCGGGCCGCGGGTGCGCACGAGGCCACGGGTGCACACCGCATGACCGGTACGTACGAGACGACGGGTGCGGCCGAGGCCACGGGTGCGCACGAGGCGACGGGCGCGCACCGGATCGCCGCGTCGCACCAGACCGCCGGTGCGTACGACGGCACCCCCGCCCACGACGGCACCGAGTACGAGAGCACCGCCCCGTACGAGAGCGCCGCCGCCCACGAGCGCACCCCCGCCCACCCGGCGCCCGGCGCCGGCCACCCCGACACCGCCCCGCACCCCTCGGGCCCGGCGGCCGGCTACACCCCCCGCCACGCCGCCCCCGCCCCCGGTCAGCGCCCCCCGCTGCCCGAGCGCTCCGGCAGCCACCTGGTGCCCGAGCTGCGCCGCGAACCAGGTGTCCCCGGCGCCGCACCCGGCTCCCCCGCCGGCTACGCCCTCACTGGCGGGGGTACCCCCACTCCCGCACGCCCCGCCGCCCCCCTGAACACCGGCCTCATGGCCAGCTTCACCGCCGGCTCCCGCGCCGCCGAGGACGGCGACCAGCGCGCCGTCGACGAGTATCCCGGCCCCGCCCCCACGCCTCAGCAGCACCGATCCACGGAAGGCCCGTCTTCGTGAGCGAAAGCCTCGACTGGCTTCTGGCCAACTTCGTCCAGCAGGTCGCCAGCGCCCGCAGCGCCGTCGTCGCCTCGACGGACGGCGTGCGGATGCACGCCCACGACCTCGACACCGCCGCCGCCGACCGGCTCGCCGCGGTGGCGACCGGGCTCTTCTCGCTCGGCGCCGGCATCGGCACCGGCACCGCCCGCGGGGTGCGCCAGGTGCTCGTCGAGCACGAGGACGTCGTGCTGTGCGTGATGGCCGCGGGCCCCGGCGCCGTGCTGGCGGTGCTCGCCGAGCCGGACGCGGACCTGGGCGTGATCGGCTACGAGATGGGCCAGTTGGTCAAGCGCGTGCCGACGCACCTCACCTCGCCCGCGCGGACGGCCGCGGCCGCGGCCCCGGGCCCCGTACGGTGACATGACGTCGTACGACGACGCTCCCTGGGTGGAGGACGGCGCTCCGCGGTTACGCCCGTACGCGGTGACCGGCGGGCGGACCGCGCCGACCCGCCGGCTGGCCCTGGAGACCCTGGTCATGGCCGCGCGGACGCTGCCCAGGGTGCCGCTGACGCCGGAGCACGACGAGACGCTGCGGGAGTGCCGCGCGGGCCCGCGCTCGGTGGCGGAGGTGGCCGGCCGGCTCGGGCTGCCGGTGGCGGTCACCAAGATCCTCCTCTGCGACCTGCTCGACACCTGCGCGCTCATCCTGACGGCGCCGGCGGCCCCGCCCGACCCCACCGACCCTTACCTACTGGAGAAGGTCCTTGTCGGACTACGCAACCTCTGACGACTCCTTCGTCCCGCTGAAGATCGTGATAGCCGGCGGGTTCGGGGTCGGCAAGACCACGCTGGTCGGTGCGGTGAGCGAGATCCCGCCGCTGACGACCGAGGAGACCCTGACCGCCGCGAGCGTCGACCACGACAGCCTGGACGGCGTGCCGGAGAAGGACGCGACCACGGTCGCGATGGACTTCGGCCGCATCACGCTCAGCGCGCACCGCATGATGCTGCTGCTGTTCGGCACGCCGGGCCAGAAGCGGTTCTGGTTCATGTGGGACCACCTCGCGAGCGGCGCCATCGGCGCCGTCGTCCTCGCCGACACCCGGCGGCTCGCGGACTGCTTCGCGGCCGTCGAGTACTTCGAGCGGCGCGGCCTGCCCTTCGTGGTCGGCGTCAACGAGTTCGACGACGCCTACCACTACACCCCGGAAGAGGTGAAGGCCGCGCTCCATCTGCGCAGCGACACCCCGGTGATGTGCTGCGACGCCCGCGCCACCAACTCGGCGCGCCAGCTCCTGATCAAGCTGGTCGAGCACGCGCACGCCCGGTCCGTGGCGGCCAGGGCCGGGGCCCCGGCGGCACCGGAGCCCGAGGCCGGGGCGGTGTCCGCGTCCGAGTCCGCACAGCCCGTGCCCACCTCCCCACCGAGGAGCCCCGCATGACGACCTTCGACTACCACACCGCCCGCCATCTGATGACCGACGGGGAGCAGGACCAGGAGCTGGAGCGGCGCAAGCAGCGGCTGCACGAACTCGGCCTGGGCGACAACCCGGACCCGGAGTTCGACGCCTTCGCCGCCCGCCTCGCCGAGGGTGCCGCCGCACTGGCCCAACTGGGCGGAACCCCGTACGCGATGGTCAACCTCATCACCGACCACCAGTACTTCACCGGCCTGTACGCGCCGCCCGCCGACTGGGCCGACCCCAGCCTCGCCGAGCAGCCCGGCAAGCCGGGGGTCAGCCGGATCATGGACCGCGACCACGGGTACTGCCCGCACGTCGTCGGCCGGCGCACCGCGCTGGTGCTGCCCGACGTGTGCGCGTACCCCCGCTTCGCGGGCAACCCGGTGGTGGACCAGATCGGCATCCGCACCTACATGGGCGCGCCGCTCATCGACCCGGTGACGGACGTGACGCTGGGCACGGTGTGCGTGGTGGACACCGAGCCGCGCCCGTGGGGGCGGCAGGCGCAGCAGGGGCTGGAGTTCATCAAGACCCAGGCCCGTTCGCTGATGGAGATCCTGGAGGAGCGCAGCCGGACGGCGAGCTGAAGGCCCCGCGCGGGGGCGGTCCGGGAGCCACGCGCCCCGGGCCAACGCTCCCGCGCCGCTCCGTGCCCCGCCTCCCGGTGCATCGGGCGCCGGGCCGCCGGCCGGCAGTCCGGCTGGCCGGCTGGTCGGCGGTGCCGCCACCGCCGGCCGGCACCGCACCGGAGACGAGGGCGCGCCTCACACCACCTGGCGGGACGCCAGCGCGTGCGGCGCGAGGCGCGCGGACCACGGCTCGTGGTCCGCGCCGAGCGCCACCTCCGCCAGCCGCAGCCGCTGCACGTCGGACGTGCCCGCCGGCGGTAACACGTGGTACGCGTCGCGCAGATACCGCTCCACGGCCATCTCGGGGTAGAGCCCGCAGGCGCCGTGCACCTCCATCGCCGTACGGGCCGAGTCGAGCGAGGACTCGACGTTGACCAGCTTGGCGTTCTGCAGCTCGGCGTCGCACGGCAGCCCGCGGTCCAGCAGGTGCGTCGCGTGGTACGCCGCAAGCCGGGCGGTCATCAGCCGCGACTGCATCTCGCCCAGCTTCTGCTTGACCGTGGCCAGCTCCGCCAGCGGGCGGCCGTAGCGGATCTGCCGCGCGGCGAAGGCGGTGGTCTCCTCCACCAGCGCGCGGTGGATGCCGAGGGCGACGGCGGTGAGATTGGGCCTGCCGTACAGGACGCTGGAGGAGTACGCGACAGAGAGCCCGTCGCCCTCCTGCCCCAGCAGGTTCGACACCGGCACCCGGCAGTTGTCGAAGATCACCTCGCCGAAGCTGAAGCCGTGCAGCCCCATGGAGGGCCGGTGCGGACCGAGCATGCACCCCGGCCGGTCGGCCTCCACGAGCAGCGCCGACAGGCCCTTGGAGCCGGGCCCGGTGCGTACCACGATGCCGTGCAGGTCGCCGACGTGGCTGTTGCCGACGAACACCTTGCGGCCGTTGACGACGTACTCGTCGCCGACGCGCTCCGCGGTCGCCGACATCCCCAGCACGTGGCTGCCGGAGGTGGGTTCCGTGACGGCTATGGTCGGCATGCAGACGCCGGCGGAGATCAGCGGCAGCCACGTCTTCTTCTGCACGGAGCTGCCGAAGTGCACGATCTTCGCGACGCCGAGCTGCGACGCCTGCACCATCGCGCCCATGGCGGCGCTCACGCGCGAAAGCTCCTCGATCACGATCGTTTTGGCGAGGTGCCCCCGGTCCATCCCGCCGTACTCGGCCTCGACGGTGACGCCGAGCCAGCCCTGCCTGGCGATGTCGCGGGACAGCTCGAACTGCACGCTGCGCGACTCCTCCATTCCCGCCACACGGGGGCGGACCTCGCGCTCCGCGTAGGCGCGGACCTCCTCCCTGAGCCGTATATGACGCTCCGTGAGGAAGTAACCGTCCATCTGAGTCTCGCCTTCTCGCGTGCAGGTGGGGTGAGCAGGTCGGCGTGGGCCTGTGGTGACAGAGGCCGGGTGGGGCCTCCACCCACGGTGATGATTTATCGCCTTCGCCGCAGCACCCCGAAACGCTCGCTTCCGGGTCGTTCAGCTCCCCGTGCACACCTGGTCGCGCTCCGCACCCGCCCCGAATGCACGCTACGGCCCCTTTGTTCGCCGCCCCACCGCACCCGAACGCCCCCGGAACGGCCCCCGGCCGGCCGGCAGCGACCGGCCGGTTTCGTTGGTCCGCCTGCCACCCGATGACCACCAAGGGACCCGCCTTCTGAGCAGGCTGTGCGCCGGGCGTGGAGGCAACTGCTTCCCGGGCCCCGGGTCAGGCCGCGAGCTGGTGCCAGGCGGCCAGGACTGTCTGGACGGCTTCGGAAGTCTTGTGCTGCCCGGTGGTGCCGGCCCATTCGTGGAAGTCGTGTTCGGTGAGCCGTACCTCGGAGCCGGCCACCGTGGCGGCGAAGTTGAACTGCCTGGTCCTTCGCCCGCTGCCCGACAGGTAGTCGAAATGGCCCAGGTAGCTGCTGATGCCGGTGATGGTCAGACCCGTCTCCTCAGCCACTTCCCGGTCCAGGGCGGCGGTGAGGGTCTCACCGGGTTCGACGCCGCCGGAGGGCAGTTCCCACAGCCCTCCGAGGTACTCGTCCTCCGGCCGGTGCAGGAGCAGGACCCGGCCGGTGGGGTCCGCCAGGACGGCGCCGACGACGTGCTTGGTGATGCCGTCGGCGTCGGCGCCGGCGGTGAGTGCCTGGAGCAGGGCAGCGTCGACGGGTACAGGTGCGATCACAGCAGTTCCTTGTGGTGGCGGGCGACTTTGGCCAGGGCCGCGGTGTAGGCGTCGGCGAGCGCGGAGTCCTCGGGGCGGTGCCAGACCGGCAGCTTGAGCGTGCTGGCATGGACGGACGCGGCGCCGCGGCAGCCCCCGAGGGCGGTGTCCTGCCCGACAGGGTAGTGGGGGATCAGCTCCCTCGGGGCGTGGAAGAGGGGGTGGTCACCGAGGGGGCGGGTGGAGCCGGGGTGGTCGACTTCGGTGGCTCCCTCTGCGTGGACCGCGGCCAGGAATCGGGCCAGGGGCAGGCCGCCGAGTGCAGCCGATTCGTACCGCAGCGGCAGCGCATACCAGGAGGCCCGTGCCGCCGGGCCGAGGCGGGGGACGCGCAGCCCGGGCACGTCCTCCAGGGCAGCGCACAGACGCTCGGCGCAGGCCGCCCGGCCGGTGAGGTAGCCCTCCAGGCGGTGGAGTTGAGCGCGCGCAAGGGCGGCGGCCAGCGGGTGGATGCGCAGCTTGAGCCCTTGGCCGGTGGTCGCGTACTTCGCCAGCCGGTGGCCGGCGGGGATCTCGGTGCGGCAGCGCTTGTTGTACTGGCCGTGCAGCAGCAGCCGGTAGTACAGCTCGGTGTCGTCGGTGGCGACGAAGCCGCCCTCGCCAGCGGCTAAGGGTTTCGGGCCGTTGAGGCTGAAGGCCGCCGCCCGCCCGTAGGTGCCGACGAGCCGGCCGTTCCAGGAGGCGCCGTGGGCGTGGGAGCCGTCCTCCAGCAGCATCACGCCGTGCTCGCCGGCGAACGCGGCCAGAGCGTCGGCGTTCTCGGGCAGGCCCCACAGGTGCACGGCGACCAGGGCCTTCGTCCGGGGTGAGACGAGGCTGGCGGCCGTGGCGAGGCCGAGCTGCCCGTCGGCGTTGACGTCGACGAGGACGGGGCGGGCACCGAGGTGCAGCAGCGGGGTCGCCGTGGCGTGGAAGGTCAGCGCAGGCACGAGCACTTCGTCGCCGGGGCCGATACCGGCGGCGGCGTACATCGAGTGCAGCGCCGCGGTGCCGGTGCTCGTGGTGACCACGTGCCGGACGCCGAGCCATGCAGCCAGGGCGACCTCCAGGTCGGCGACGATTCCGGAGCGGTCGGGGATGGACACGGCCTCCGTCAACTGCCCGGTGACGGCCTCGATGTCCCGACTGTCGATCGGCGGCCACGAGAAGTGCGGTGCGGGCGTGGTGATTTCCGGCTGCCCTCCGAGGAGGGCGAGCGAGGCAGCGGGCGAGTCGGTCACGGCATGTACTCCTTGGGGTCGCTGGGGCGGGCGGTCGTGGCGGAGCGGTAGGCGGCGGCCAGGAACGCGGCGTGCGCCCGGTGGGTCTCGGGTCCGGACGGGTTGGTGCGGGTGCCGTCCAGGACCCTGCAGAAGCAGTCGATCTGTGCGGCTGCAGCGGCCGGCCAGGCGGGCTGGCGGGTGAGGGACTCGATCTGCTGGCCGGCCGGGTCCAGCCGGCGCACGCGGCCCCGCTCGACGATCACCTTGCCGCGGGTGCCGGTGATGGCCAGTTCCTCGCTCTTCGGGCCGCTGGAGCGGGAGATCAGCAGCGACCCGAACAGGCCCGCGTCGTAGGACAGGTGCACGAGCGCGGTGTCCTCGGCGTCGTAGTCCGCGTGCGGGGCCGCGGTCGCGGAGACATCGGCCAGGATCCGGTCCGGCAGTCCGAGGTACCAGATCAGCAGGTCGATCAGGTGGTAGCCCATGTCCATCAGCGCCCCGCCGCCGGCGAGCGTGCGCTGCCCGCGCCAACCGGCGGACGGGTCGGGGCAGCAGAAGGTGTAGCGACCCTCGACCAGGTACGGGGTGCCGATCTGTTCCAGCAGTTGCAGCGCGGCGGTGTAGACGGGGTGGAAGCGGCGCTGGACGGTGACCATCAACTCGATGCCGGCCTTCGTGCAGGCCGCCGCCAGATCAGCAGCCTCGGCGGGCGTGGTGGCGAAGGGCTTCTCCTTCATCACGTGCACCCCGGCCGCGGCGCAGGTCTCGATCACCTGCCGTCCGGCGTGGTGCGGCACCGCGGCGATGACAAAGTCGGGCCGCACCTCCGCGAGCATCTGCTCGAGGTCGGTGTAGCCGGGAACGCGCCAGGCGACGGCCTGGCCTCCGGTGGTCGCCTCGTCGGTGTCGCAGACCGACGCGAGCTCGGCGAACTGGCAGGCTCCCAGGCCCGGGAGGTGGTCCTCTCGGGCCTGGGAGCCCAGCCCCACCACCGCGGCTCTGCGCAGGGTCGATTCGCTCAGCATGCACGGCCTCCCTCGCCGTTCCGGGTCAGCGGGCGAGCCGCCCGCACAGCCCAGAGCAGCGCAACCCGGAGGGCTCCGACAGAGCCGTCTGCGATCCGCGCACGCGGTTTGCACCGGGTGTAAACGGCTTGCAACAGACTGCTTTCGCCCGTCGGTTGCGGGCGACAATGCAGTTCGGCAGGAGGTGGTCCATGAACGCCCTGGACAGCTCACATTCGCTGTGGCACACGCCCGCCATGCGCGACGCTCTCACCCGCCGCGACGCTGGCGCGATCGTGCGCCTGGCCCGCCGCGCCGCCGACGTCACCCTCGCCGACCTGGGCCAGGCCGTCGGCTACACCGCAGCTTCGCTGTCGCGGATGGAACGCGGACAGCAGCCGATGCGCGACATCGAACTCCTCACGCGCATCGCCGGCCTCCTCGGCATTCCGCCACCTCTGCTCGGGCTGGCACCGCGACACGATGCGGCGACGGCAGCTCCGTACGGCCCCGCCGCCCCACCCGGCGTCGATAGCCTGGGCCGTGAGCCGATCGGCGAGGAGGATGAGGACCCGGTGCGACGCCGCAAACTCCTGGCCCGCGTAGCCGGGGCCACCACCAGCGTGATCCTCACCCCCACCGCTGCCACCGCAGCACCACGGCCGAGCCTGTCCGGCCTGGAGGACGTCCTCCTCTACCGAAACACCCCGCCCCTGGCCGCCCCGGAGCCGACTCCGGCCGCGGTTGCCGCAGCCGTCGACGCCGCCCGGCGCGACTTCGCCGCCTGCCGCTACGACCGCCTCGCCCGCGCGCTGCCCGGCCACTTTGCCCTCGCCCAGGCCCTCACCGACGCCGGGCCCCCGGAGGGCGGCGCGACCGCGGTCGCCGAGCTGTACAACATCGCTACCCGGCTGTGCATCAAGCTCGGCGAGGACGAGATGGCCGCAGCCACCGCCGACCGCGCGCTCACTGCGTGCCGCGGCGGCGCGGACGCGCTGACCACCGCCGAGGCCCACCGCATGGTCTCCTCCGTCTGGCGCCGCGCCCAGCACTACACCCGCGCCACGGACGTCGCTGTCACCGCCGCCCAGCAGCTCGCCGGCGGCAGCAGCGACGCCGCCGTGCTGTCGGCGAAGGGCAACTTGTACGCCACCGCCGCCTACACCGCGGGCAAACAAGGCGACCGGTGCCTGGCCCGCGACCTGATCGCCGAAGCTGCCACCACCGCCGACCAGCTCGGGCACGACGCGGTCACCGGCGGCGCGGTGTTCGGCCCCAGCCAGGTGATCCTCCACCAGATCTCCATCAGCTACCTACTGGGCGACGCCGGCACCGCCATCGAGCACGCCCGAAGAATCCGCCCGGCCGCGCTGCCGACCCCCGAACGCCAAGCCCGCTACTACGTCGATGTCGCCCGCGCATTCGACCAATGGGGCAAGCACGACCGCTGCTACAACGCGCTGCTGGCCGCCGAGAAGGCAGCGCCCCAGGAAGTGCGCCTCGGCTCCGTACGCACCATCGCCGCCAGCCTGATGCGCCACGACCGCCACCTGCCCGGGATCCGGAACTTCGCAGCCCGAGTCGGCGCCCTCGGCTGAACGGGCGGTCAGCGGATCCCGCGTCCTGCGTGCACCGGGTAGCCGGGTGCCTCTTCACCGACTACAACCGCTGCCCGGTGCACGGCTCAGACCTCCGCCCAGGCGGTGTCAGTCGAAGGTCACCGAGAAGCGGCGGTTGGCGAGGCTCGGGTTCTTCGCGCGTACCTCCGCGACCCGCGCGGACTCCAGGACCGCCGACGCCACCCCCGGCGTCTCGCCGGCGGACGCGGCGATCTGGCCCATGGGGTCGACGATGGCGCTCTGCCCGCACGACACGGGGCCCGTCTGGCCGCAGCCGAGGACGTACACGGTGTTCTCGATCGCGCGGGCCCGCAGCAGTGTGGTCCAGTGGTCCTCCTTGACCGGCCCGGCGACCCACGCGGCGGGCACGACGACGGCCTCGGCGCCGGCGTCGACCAGGAACCGGGCCATCTCCGGGAAGCGGAGGTCGTAGCAGGTCATGACGCCGACGGTGAGGCCGTCGAGGGTGAAGGTCAGGGCCTTGGCGGGCTGTGCCTGGATGCGGTCGGACTCGCGGTAGCCGAAGGCGTCGTAGAGGTGGACCTTGCGGTAGACGCCGAACTGCTCGCCGGCGCGGTCCACGGCGAGGACGGTGTTGCTGGGCTTGCCGGAGCCGTCCGCCGCGGCCTCCGTCATCCCGGCGACGACCGCGATGCCGTACTCCTTGGCCAGCGCGGCGATCGCCGTGGCGAACGGGCCGTCGACCGCCTCGGCGTCGCCGGAGACGTCGGCCAGCGGGTCGGGGTTGGTGTACATGCTGTTCTCGGGGAGGACGACGAGGTCGGAGCCGCGCGCGGCGGCGGTGGCGACGAGGTCGGCGGCGGCCTTGAGGTTGGCGGCCTTGTCGGTGGTGGCGGCGAACTGGGCGACGGTGGCGAGCATGGGAGGTGTCGTGCCTTTCGTGTCCTGGGGGGCTGGAGGCCCAGCCCCCGGATCGGAGGGGTCGGGGGCGCGGCCCCGGGGTCTGGGGGCGTAGCCCTCGGAATCTTTCGTTACCCGGCCCCGGCGGAGCCGGCGCAGGGGGTCCGGGGGCGCAGCCCCCGGCTATCCGGCGGCCAGGGCGTCGGTCTCGGCGACCGCGGCGCTGAAGCCCGCCAGCAGCGCGCCGTGCTGCATGGTCAGCACCAGTTGGTCGGCGCCGTGCGCGAGCGCGAACGCCTTCTCCGCCGCGGACCAGGCCGGCAGCACCCACGGCTTGCCGGCCGCCCGGGCCGCGTCCGCGATGGCGGCGAGGTCCGCGAAGTCCGCCTCGCTCCTGGTGTACGCGCCGCGCGCGCGGCGCATCGACAGGTCGCTGGGGCCGACGAACACGCCGTCGACCACCGGCAGGTCGAGGATCTTCTCGATCTCCTCGAACGCCCCGGCGTCCTCGATCATCGGGTAGACCCGGGTCTCGCGGTCCTGGCGGGCGATCCAGTCGTCGTCGAACCCGCCGTACCCGGCCGTGCGGCCGCCGGCGAAGCTGCGGTCGCCCAGCGGCGGGAACTTGCCGTACGCGCAGACCTCGGCGGCGTGCGCCGCGCTCTCCACGTGCGGGACGACGACGGCCGTGGCGCCGAAGTCCAGCGCCTGCTGGATCGGGCCGCGTTCCGGGCCGAGGACCTTGGCCAGGACGTCGAGGTCGAGCCGGCGCAGGAACGGGATGAAGCGCTCCAGGTCGGCGAGGCCGAAGGCGCCGTGCTCGATGTCGAGCACCACGGCGCCGTATCCGGTGGCCGCCACGATCTCGGCGGCGGCGACGTTCGGGTCCGACAGCCAGGCGGCGTATGCGCGGCGGCGGTCGGTCGTGCGCGGGGGCATGAGCCTCCTCGGGAGTAGGTATACACTGCGTATACACATGGAACGACAGAGGGCGGGGAGCGTGTCAGTCGACGAGAGCGGCCGTGCGGTGACGGCGCGGGCGCGGGCGTACGAGTGGGTCCGGGAGGCCGTCCTGCTGGGGCGGTACCCGGAGGGCTCGTTCCTGGAGGAGAAGGTCCTTTCCGAGGCTGCGGGGGTGTCGCGGACGCCGGTGCGCGAGGCGCTGCACCGGCTGGCCGCCGAGGGGTATCTCGACCTGCTGCCGCGGCGCGGCGCGCAGGTCCGCCGCGTCACCGTGGCCGAGATGATCGAGACGTACGAGATGCGCCAGGTGCTGGAGATCCACGGCTTCCGCACGCTGTGCGACAAGCGGCTGGAGATCCCCGCCCGGCAGGCCGAGCTCCTCGAACTGATGGGGGACGCGGAGCTGCTGGCGCGCTGCCGCACCGGCGACCGGGAGGCCATCGCCGAACACGGGAAGCTGGACTTCCAGTTCCACTTCGGCTTCGTCCAGGCCACCGGCAACACCGTGCTGACCGACCTGTTCCGCAGCCTCCGGCCGCGCCACCAGCGCATCGGCGTCTCGGCGATAACGATCCGCCCCGAGCGGCTGCCGCTCATCATGCGCGAGCACAAGGCGCTCCTCGACTCCCTCGGCGGGCACGAGTTCGAGACCGCGGCCCGGACGATCCGCGCCCACCTGAACCCCGACCAGACGGTGGTCGCGCACCTGGACTGACCGGCCACGGCCGGGTGCGCGCACCTGCGGTGACCGGCCACGGTCGGGCTCGCCCCTCACGCCGCCGCCATCTCGCGCCACAGCCGGCGGCGCTCCGCCTGCTGCGCCGGGTCCGGCACGGGCGCCGCGGCGACGAGCCGTCTGGTGTACTCCGTACGCGGGTTGGTCAGCACCTCGCGCGCCGGTCCGTGCTCCACAAGACGGCCGTTCTGCAGCACCGCGACCTCGTGCGCGAGGAGTTCGACGACGCCGAGGTCGTGGCTGATGAACAGGCACGCGAAGCCCAGCCGGTCCTGCAGCTCGCGGAACAGCCGCAGCACGGTGGCCTGGACGGAGACGTCGAGCGCGGACGTCGGCTCGTCGGCGATGAGCAGCTCCGGCTCCAGCGCCAGCGCGCGGGCGATGCCGACGCGCTGGCGCTGCCCGCCGGACAGCTCGTGCGGGAACCGGCTCGCCCAGTGCGCGGGCAGCTCGACCTGCTCCAGCAGCTCGGCCACCCGGGCGTGCGCGGCAGCACGGCCCGCGGCACGGCCAGTGACGCGGTTGACCAGCAGCGGCGCGGCGATGGAATCGCCGATCGACCAGCGGGGGTTGAGCGAGGCGCCGGGGTCCTGGAAGACCATCGAGTACGTGGGCCGGAAGGCCCGCAGCCGCCGCCCCGACAGGCGGGTGACGTCGGTGCCGCAGACCTCGACGGACCCGCCGGTGGCCCGGGAGAGCCCGACGACGGCCCGGCCGATGGTGGACTTCCCGGAGCCGGACTCGCCGACGAGGCCGAGGACTTCGCCCTTGCCGATCGTCAGGCTCACGCCGTGCACGGCCTTGAACCCCTTGCGGCCCAGCCGCCCCGGGTACTCGACCTCCAGGTCCCTTATCCGCAGCGTCGTGTCCTTCGCCTCCGCAGGCGCGGTCACCGCGGCGGGCTCCGCGTCGCCCGGGAGTGGGGGCACCCCCGCCAGTGAGGGCGTAGCCGGCGGGGGAGGCGGCTTGGGCACGGCGGCCAGCAGCCGGCGGGTGTACTCGTGCTCCGGCGCCGCGAACAGCCGCCCGGCGGGCGCCTCCTCGACGACCTCGCCCTCCTTCATCACCACCACGCGGTCGGCGATGTCGGCGACCACGCCCATGTCGTGGGTGATGATGAGGACCGCGGAGCCGAGGTCCCGGCGCAGGCCGCGCAGCAGTTCCAGGATCTCGGCCTGCACGGTGACGTCGAGCGCGGTGGTCGGCTCGTCGGCGATGATCACCTCGGGGTTGCCGGAGATCGCCATGGCGATCATCGCGCGCTGCCGCTGGCCGCCGGAGAGCTGGTGCGGGTAGCTGTCGACGCGGCGTTCCGGCTCCGGGATGCCGACCTTCGTCAGCAACTCGATCGCGCGGGCGCGGGCGGCGGGCGCGGTGACCTTCTCGTGGCAGCGGATGGCCTCGGCGATCTGCTTGCCGATGGTGTAGACGGGGTTGAGCGCCGTCATCGGCTCCTGGAAGATCATCGCGATCCGCTTGCCGCGGACGCCGCGCAGCGCCTCGTGGCCGAGGCCGAGCAGCTCGGTGTCGTGGAAGCGGATGCTGCCGCGGTGCCGGGCGCTGCCGGCGACCAGGCCGAGGACGGACATCGAGCTGACCGACTTGCCGGAGCCGGACTCGCCGACCAGCGCGACGACCTCGCCGCGGCCGACGGTGAAGCTGACGTCCCGTACGGCGGGGGTCCACTCGCCCGCGACGCGGAAGTCCACCGACAGCCGCTCGACGCACAGCACGGGCTCGGGCGCGGCGGCCGTCCCTTCCTCTTCCTGCACCGCGCCGCTCACTTCGGCACCGCCGCGGTCCCGGCGGGCGCGCCCGTACGGGTGTTGCGGTCGTACTCCGCCAGGTACGCGGCGCAGAAGCCGAGGACGCGCTCGATCCACACCTTGCCGGTCTCGGCGCTGCCCAGGCTCACGTCGCCGGTGCAGCCGGTGGCGCTGATCTCGGAGAAGTCCCAGAGCACCGTGCCGGGTACGGGCTGGCCGGGGATGGCGGCCTCGGTGTAGCTGGTCGGCGTCCATCCGGCCGGCGAGGCGAGCGCGCCGGGCTCGGCCAGTTCGCTCTGCACCTGCTCGGGGAACATCGCCAGCATCGCCGAGTGCTCCGGCTCGGCGCCGTGTCCGTAGGCGGTGGCCGGGTCCTCGTACACGTCGCGCATCAGGGCGTAGCCGAGCTGCCAGGGGTAGAGGTGGCCGACGAGGACGCCGAAGTCGCGCCGGGCGTCGAGGGCGGCGCCGGTCACCGGGCCGACGTTGCCGCCGTTGTTGTCGACGATGACGATGCGGCGGAAGCCGGAGGCGACGAGCGCCTCGATGATCTCGTACGTGACGTTGCGCAGCGTCTCCTGGCTGAGGGAGAGGTTCCCGGCGAAGCCGCGGAAGACGCCGGAGTGGCCGTAGTTGAGGGCGGGCGCGACCCAGTGGCCGTGCTCGCGGGCGAGCCGGTCGGCGACCCACTCGGCGACGATCGAGTCCTCGTGCACCGGCAGGTGCGGCCCGTGCTGCTCGATGGCGCCGATGGGCAGCAGGACGACCGGGTCCTGCTCCGCCAGGTGCTTGACCTGCGTCCAGGACAGCTCGCCGAGACGGTGGGTGTCGGGCAGGGAGACGGCCATGGGGTTCGGTTCCTTTCGCTGCTGTGCGGTGGTGCTGTCGTGCGTACGGAGGGAGTTCACGAGTCGGTGCCGCTGCGGCGCGGGTCGAGCAGGTCGCGCAGGCCGTCGCCGAAGACGTTCAGGGCCAGCACGATCAGGATGATCAGCACCGACGGGTAGACCAGCAGCGTGGGCTGGACCTCCAGGAAGTCGCGGCCCGCGCCGACCATCGTGCCGAGCGACGGCAGCGGCGGCTGGGCGCCGAGGCCGAGGAAGCTCAGGCCCGCCTCCATCTGGATCGCGAAGCTCACCGAGAGGCTGAGCTGCACGATCACCGGTGCGGCGACGTTCGGCAGGATCGTGCGCAGCAGGATGGTGCTGCGCCCGGTGCCCATGATCTCGGCGGCCTCGACGTACTCCACGCTGCGGATCGCGAGCACCTGGCTGTAGACGATCCGGGTGAACCGCGGGATGTACAGCACGCCGATGACCATGACGACGTTGACCAGTTCTGGTCCCATCGCGGCGACCACGGCGATGGCCAGCACGATGGGCGGGAAGCTGAGCAGGATGTCGATGCCGCGCATGATGACGCTCGACGCCCAGCGTCCGCCGTAGCCGGCGATCAGGCCCAGCGTGGTGCCGATGGCCCCGGCGATGAGGACCGCGGACAGCGCGACGGCCAGCGACGTACGCAGCCCGATGAGGAGCCGGGAGAGCACGTCACGCCCGTAGTCGTCGACGCCGAGCACGCCCTCCTGGGTGAGCGGGGTGCCGGCGATGTCGCGGTAGTCGTGCGGCGCGATCAGCGGGGCGAGCAGCGCGGCGGCGCCGACGAGCAGCAGGAAGCCGCCGGCGACGGACGTACGGCGGTTGCTCGCCAGCCCGCGCAGCAGGTGCTTGCCGCCGCGGCGCGGCGGGGCGGCGGCGGTGGGCGGCGCGGGGGCGGTGTCGAGTTCGACGGTCGGCATGTCAGGCTTCCTCCGCCCGCGGGTCGAGGGCTCGTACGACCAGGTCGCCGACGAGGTTGACGAGGATGACGACGGCCGCGACGGCGAGGACGACGGCCTGGATGACGGGGTAGTCCCGCTGCCCGACCGCGCTCATCAGCAGCGAACTCACCCCGGGCCAGCCGAAGATCGTCTCCACCAGCACGGTGCTGCCGATCAGCGTGGTCAGCTCCACCGTCGTCGCGGACGCCACCGGCAGCAGCGCGGTGCGCAGCGCGTGGTCCTTGATCACCCGCTGCTCGGCGAGGCCCTTGGAGCGGGCGGTGCGCACGTAGTCCGCGGAGAGGGTCTCCAGCATCGCCGCGCGCGTCATGCGCGTGATGACCGCGCACGAGGCGGCGGTGAGCGTGACCACCGGGAGGATGAGGATCTGCAGGTGGGCCACCGGATCCTGCCAGGGGGTGGTGAACCGCTGCGGCGGCAGGATCGGCACGAGGAACGCGAAGACCATCAGCAGCAGCGTGCCGACGACGAACACCGGCAGCGAGATCCCGAAGATCGAGCCGGCGACGAGCGCGTGGTCGGCGGGCTTGTCGGCGCGGGTGGCCGCGACCCGGCCGAGCAGCACGCCCAGCGTCACCGCGATGATCAGCGAGACGAGCACCAGCTCCAGCGAGTTGCCCAGCCGGTCCGGCAGGTCCTGCATCACCGGCCGGCTGCTCATCAGCGAGGTGCCGAGGTCGCCCTGGAAGAGCCGGCCCCAGAAGCCGAAGAACTGGCTGACGAAGGAGTCGTTCAGGTGCATCGTCTCGCGGGTCTGCGCCACCTGCTCCGCGGTGGCGCCCTCGCCGAGCGCGGCGCGCGCCGGGTCGCCGGGGATGAGGCGGACGAGGAGGAACACGATGCTGCCGACGGCGAAGAGCTGGAGCACCGCCTGCGCGAATCTGGTGAGGAGGAACCTTCTCATGGCTTGTCCATCCATATGCGGCGGAGCGTCACACCGGTCCACGAGCCCTTGGGCGGGTGCCGGTAGCCCTTGACGTAGTCGTAGTGCGCCTCGCCCTGCTGGCGGCGTACGGTCCAGGTCATCGGCACCAGCTCCAGGGCCCGCTGCTCGACGTCCCGGTAGATCTCGTCGCGCAGCGCCCGGTCGCGGGTGCGGCGGCCCTCGGCGAGCAGTTGGTCGATGCGCTCGTCCTTGAAGTCGGTGTTCGCGGTGAACGTGCCGGTGCTGCCGAGGAAGTCGCTGAGGGACGCCGGGTCGCCGAACTTCGGCGCGGTGCCCCAGGAGTGCACGGGGTACGACCTGGCCTCGACGCTGGCCCGGAAGGTCAGCCACTCCTGCTGGGTCAGCCGCACGTCCACCCCGGCCGCGCGGATGCCCGGCAGCATCGCCTGGGCGGGGCGGGCGATGACCGAGTACGTGCTGGTGGTGACGACCGGCAGCGTCAGCCCCTCCTGGCCGGCCTTCTTCAGAAGAAAGCGGGCCTGCTCGGGGTCGTAGTCCATGGTGTTGTCGAGGGAGCCGGAGTAGCGGGCGAAGGCACTCGGCATCAGCGCCCCGTCGATGGGCTCGCCGTGGTCGAGGAGCGCGGTCTCCAGCACGGACGGCCGGTTGATCGCCAGCGCGACGGCCTTGCGGACGCGGACGTCGTCGAACGGCGGCTTGCTGGTGACGAAGCCGACGAAGCCGAAGCCGAAGCTGCGGTCCGAGGCGAAGCGCAGCCGGGGGTTCTCGCTGATGACGTCGACGTGGGTGGCGGGGACGTAGTCGATCATGTCGACGGTGGCGGTGCGCAGGGCCGTGACGCGGGCGTAGTCGTCGCTCATCGGCTGGAAGACCATGGCGCTGAGGTACGGCAGCTCGGGCTCGAAGTACTCGTCGAAGCGCTCGTAGGTGGTGCTCACCCCGGGGATGCGCTCCACGAACCGGAACGGGCCCGTGCCCATGACCTGCGTCTTGGGGTCGGCGCCCGACTCGATCCAGCGCTGGGAGACGATGTTCGCGGTGGGGTTGGCGAGCACGAAGGGGATCGTGGAGTCCGCCTGCTTGAGGTGGAAGACGACCCGGGTGGCGTCGGCGGCCTCGACCTCCTCGACCAGGTCGAGGAGCGGTCCGGTGGTCGCCGCGGTCTTCTCGTCCATCATGCGGCGGAAGGAGAACGCGACGTCCTTCGTGGTCAGCCGCGAGCCGTCGTGGAAGCGGACCCCGGGGCGCAGCTTGACCTCGTACGTCGTGTCGTCGGCCCAGCCGAACTCGGCGGCGAGGTCGCCGATGATCTCGCCGTCGCCGTCGTACTGGAGCAGCGCGTTGTACGTGAGCTGCCGCAGCAGGTCCGACGCGGCGCCGGTGGTGACGTGCGGGTCGAGGTTGGCCGGATCCGTGGAGAGCCCGAAGTGCAGCACCCCGCCCCGGCTGGGCCGGCCGGGCCGGGGGGTCACTTCCTCCATGGACGACGGCAGGTTGACCGGGCTGCCGCACGCGGCCAGCGCCGCGCTGCCCAGCGCGCCACCGCCGGCGGCGAGGAGGTGCCGCCTGCTGATTGGTGCCATTGAACATCTCCACACATCGGGGCCAGGGGACGAGCCGTACCGGCGGTGGATCCACCGTGGATGTGGCATGTATACACGGGGTCCACATGGGGGTCAACGGGTGTGCAGAGCTTGTTTACGCGACGGAAGCAGTGGTCAGCGCGGTGAGGAGGGCGAGACCCGGGTGCGAGGGCTGCGGGGTGGGCGCGGGCCGGGGTGGACTTGACCAGGGACCGAGAGGGCGCGGGCGGCCCGCGGCGGGCGGGCGGGCGCGGCGCCGGGGAGGCGGCGGGCGGCGGGCGGCCGGCGCCCCGGCAGACGTGCGGGTCGTCGGGCCGCGCGATCTGCGCGGGAGCGGGGGCCCGCGGGCCGGAACGGCCGGCGGGGTTCGCGCTCAGGCGTACGGGCCGTCAGGCCGCGAGCCGGGCGCGGGCCTCGGCGAACAGGTCCGGGTACGCGGTGCCCCAGGTCACGGCGGCGTGCGAGAGCGCGTCCAGGGCGGCCCTGAGCGGGTTCGGCTCGGCGGCGCCGAAGAGCGCGGGCAGGGCCATGGCCTGTTGCAGCACGTTGTCGTGGCGGCCGTCCGTGGAGTCCACGAGGGTCTGCGGGACGCTCGGGTCGGCGAAGAGCCGGTCGAAGGCGCGCGTCATGTCATCGAACGGCACCGGCAGCTCCTCCCCCCGGTCCACGGCGTCCAGCCCGGCGGCTATCCACCCGACCCGGTCCAGCCCGGCCGCGGTCAGGGCCCGACGCGCCGCCCAGCGGGCCAGGTCCCGCTGCGCCGCCGGCCCGGCCGCGTCGACCACGTCGATCAGGTCGCGGTCCAGCCGGACCAGCATCGTCACGTTGCCCCCGGCGGCCAGCACCCGCTCGCTCGGTATCCGCCCGCCCCAGCGCCGCCGCTCCGCCCGCTCGCGGGCCTCCGCGCGCTCGCGCTCCCGCGCCTCCCGCTCGCGGCGCGCGGCCTCGGCCAGCTCCTCGGCGGTGGGCGGCGGGGGGAGACGGCGGGCGACGCCGTGCCAGTACGCCGCCTTCCGGGAGGTCTCGCGGACGATCCGCTCCGGGGCGGGTGGGGCGGGCCAGAACTGCAGCAGGTAGTGGTCGACGGGCGGCCCGCCGCCCAGGACGGCCGACTCCGCGTCCGGCTCGATGTCCATCCCCCGCGCGCAGTACCGCACCCGGTGGTCGGTCTCCGCCAGCTCCGCGGCGCACAGCTCCCCGTCCCCCCACGGGACCACCGACGTCCGCGGCGAGGAGGGCCGGAAGGAGACCTCGACGACCTCCTCCCACTCCTCCGCGACGGGCGGCGCCTCCTCGTGCACCTCGACGGTCAGCCCGACGGGGCCGGTGTGCAGCCCGGTGGTGCAGAACAGGAACCCGGGCACGGCGGCTCCGCACAGCCCGTTGCGCTGCCCGGCGCGGGAGTCCCACGGCTCCTCCTCGAACTCCCGCCGGCTGTCCACGTAGAACTGCATGTAGCTGACGTTCAGTTCACCGCTGTACACCGTGCGCATGCGGCCAAGTCTGCCCGCCACCACTGACATCGGGACCCCTACCGGGCGGGCGTGGGTAGGTTCAGTGGTGCGGGCACGTCACGTCCTGCGGGTGGAAGGGGGCTCGGTGGCCGAGCCGGAACGGGGCGGCGGGCGGGGGCGGGTGACGCGCGGGGCGACGCTCGCCGGCCTCCTGCTCTGGCCTCTCGTGTGCTTCGCCCACGCGTGCGCCGTCGTCTGGGTCTACCTCTTTCTCGGGAAGGTTCTCTTCCTGCTCCTGCTGCTGCCCTTCGTTCTCACCGCCCTGATCCTGGCGGGCGTCACCGTACTGCTCTGGGAAGCGACGGGCGCGGCGGAAGGCGGCCACGACGCCGCTCTGGGGTGGGGGTTCGTCGCGCTGATGTTCGCGTACTTCTGCGTCCTCGCGTCCGCGGGCGACCTGATGCTGCGCTGGCAGGGGACTGAGACCACCTGCACGGTGCGCGCCGTCGAGGAACGGCTGGACACGAGGCTCACGTTCGCCGAGAACGTGGACGCCACGGCCACCCGCTACGACCACGAGCTGGCCTGCCCCGACGGCGGGCCCGCGGAGGTGACCACCGACACCGGCGACCTGGCGGCGGGCGACCGCGTCGCGGTGGTGTACGACCCCTCGGCCGCCTGGGGCCCCTGGGGTGCGGACACGGCGGAGGAACTGGACCGGGACCACGGCTTCACGGTCGGCGCGGGCGGCATCGCCGCCGCGGGCACAGGGGTGTGGACGCTCTCGGTGCTGTGGTGCGCGGCGGCCGGCATCGGCACACCCCCGGCCTCCCGGCGGCGAGCGGAGGGACCGGCCCCTACGAACGGGTAGCCCGCCCGACCTGCACGGGGCTCAGCGGGCCAGCTTCATGTCGACCCAGGGGACGGTCTCGCCGGGCAGCACGTAGCGCTCGGTCTCGACGAAGCCGTGCTTCTGCGCGAAGAGCAGCCCGCTCTCGTTCGACGACAGAACGACGGTTTCGATCTGCTCCGCGCCCAGCTCCCACGCCTTGTACAGCCCGCGCACGTACAACTCCTCGCCGATGCCCTTGCGGCGGTGGTCGGCGAGGACGCGGGCGATGACGGTGGAGACGCGCGAGCCCTTCTCGGGCGGGCGCACGGTGCTGCAGCCGACGAGGACGCCGTCGAGGTAGGCGACCTCCAGGTGGTGACGCCCGGCACGGTCCCGTACGTCGTCGAGGGACAACTGATGCGTGGGGATGGTCACGTTGTGGACGTCGCGCCAGTCCCGGAGCGCGTCGTCGTCGACCGGCTGCGTGAAGCGTAGATCGGACACACCGGCACCCAACCCCGCGGATGCCCCGCGCGTCAACTGCCGGGACCCGACGGGTCAGTGCCCGCCGACGGGCTCGGTGCAGCCGCCTTCCATGTACCGGCCGTGCACCTCGATCTCGCCGGCCCCGTAGGCGGTGTTGCCGCTGACGCAGGGGCCGGTCCCGGTCACGGTCACGTCCCAGGCGACGGCGCCCGGACCGGCCGGCTTCGCGTAGACGGATCCGTCGTAGCCGAGGTCCTCCAGTACGTGCCGGGTGCGCCGCGCGTCCTTGAGGTCGGCGGGCGCGGCGGCCTTGAGGCCGGCCCCGATCCGCGCCGCGTGGACGTCGCCGCGGCACTGCTCGTCGGGGGAGACGGGGAAGGTCTGCTTGAAGGCGTGGTTCTCGGCCCACTTCGGGTTCTCGGGGGGTGGACCGATGTCGTCGGCCGGGGTCTTGCTCGGTTCGGGCGTGGCCTCGGTCGGCAGGCCGCGGCACTTCTCGGCGATGCCGGGCCAGGCGCGGTCGTGCTCCGTGCGGGCGGCGCGGGCGTACTCCTCGGCGGTGGAGGGGGACGCGCTCCCGTCGGGCACGGGCTCAACGGACCCCGGGGCGGATCCGTCGCCTGACACCGCGTCGGTCGCCGTACCGGCCGCTGGACCCGCCCCCGTACCGGAGCCGTCCTCCTCACCGCACCCCGCCACGACGACCAGGCCCAGACAGACCGCCACCGCGGCCAGAACCCCCCGCCGCACCCCGGCAACCCGTATCACCACAACCGCCCCCTCTTCTCAGCCCGGGACGATTCTGGCCTACCGCCGCAAGTCACGCACCGGCAGGCGTCGTCTTCCGGCCGCCGGGGGTGCGGGGGCCAAGTGTCAGTGGCCGCCCGCGGGCTCGGTGCAGCCGCCTTCCATGTACACGCCGTGTACGTCGATGTCGTCGGGGAAGTCGGTGCTGCCGCTGATGCACGGCCCCGCGCCCGCGACCATCACGTCCCACCCGACGGCGGACGCTGCGACCTGCGTGCTGACCCTGTCCTCGGCGTAGCCGAGGTCCCTGAGCACGAGCCGGACGGCCCGCTCGTCCCCGGGATCGGCGAGTGCGGCGTCGTCGAGTGCGGCGGCGATGCGCGCGGCGTGCGCCTCGCCGCGGCACAGCTCGTCGGGCGCGACGTCGGTGGTCTGCTTGTACGCGTTGTTCTCGGCGTACTTGGGATTCTCGGGCTCCGGGTGGTCGCCCGCGCTCGTCTCGGCCGAGGGCTCCGCCCGTACGTCGCGGCACTTCTCCGCGACGTCCGGCCACGCCCGGTCGTGCTCGGCCCGCGCGGCGTCGGCGTACTCCTCCGCGGTGGACGGCGACCCGCCCCCGGAAGGCGTACCCGCACCGGATCGCGAACCGCTCTCCTCACCGCAACCCGCCGCGACGACCGCGCCCAGACACACCGCGACCACGGCAACCCCACCCCTGCGCACCCCGGGCATCCCCATTCCGCCCCTCCCCATCCCGGCCCGCGCCCCCCTGGCTCCGGCCCGGGACGAGTCTCGCCCACCACCGCAGGCCCCGCTGTAGCGGGCGTCACGTACCCGGCCCGCGGCCGAGATCCGCGTACGCGCGCTACGTGCCGGGCTCCGGCGGCAGGATCGTGGCGGAGGCGGCGGGGAGGTCGACGGTGACCGTGCGGGTGGAGGTGCGGACTGTTGTCCGTACCGCGGTGTTCGTGAGGTTGAAGACCGCGAGGTAGCCGTCCGCGAGGGCGGCGGTGACGCCCGGGGTGTCGGTGGTCGGAGGCGGGGTGGCGGCCAGGGCGCGGGTGCGGGTGGCGCGCTGGGCCGGGTAGCCCTCGGCGACCAGCGGCGCGGGCGGGCCGGCGGAGAGCGTGGCGGAGGTGGCCGTCACGCGGATCGGGTGGCCCGCGCCGCGTACGACGAAGCCGGCGCGGTCGTCGACGTTCAGCCAGTTCCCCGCGAAGTCGTGCGCCGCGGGCACCGCCGCCGCGTCGCGCCAGGCGGCGCCGTCCGCGGACACCTGCACGCGGTACTCCGCGCCGTACGCCGCCTCCCACCCCAGCCGTACGCGGTCCACCCGGTGTTCCGCGCCCAGGTCCACCGCCAGCCAACTGTCCGCCCGCGGGCGCTCCGCCCGGGCGACCGCCCAGCGGGTGGCGGGGTCGCCGTCCGTGGCGTGCCGCGGCGGGTACGCGGGGTCGGCCGACGAGGCGGTGACGGGACGGCCGCGGGCCAGGTCGGCGCCGGGGCCGGGATCGGGGCCGGTTCCGGGGGCGTACGCCTCGACGTGCCAGAGGGAGTAGCCGTACTGCGTCGCGGGCCGGGCGCCGAGGATCCGTACGTGCCGCGCCGTGACGGCCGGGAAGCGCACCTCGTCCACGCCGCCGTCGCCCCCGTCCGGGGCCAGGGTGACGCTGCCGCCGGGGCCGTGGAACGTACGGTCGCCGTCGAGGCCGCGTACGCCCGGCATGGCCAGCGCGTGCAGCCGCAGCCGCCCCTCGTCGGCGGCCAGCCCCGACGTGGCGTACACGACCGCCCCGGTGGGCAGCGTCGCGTAGCCGGCGCTGCCTGCGGCGAAGCGCAGCACGGTGGCCGAGCCGTCGAAGCCGTCGGCGGCGCGCGTGTAGCGGGCGACCCGCCGGCCGGTGACGGCAAGCCCGGTGCCCGGCAGGAACGCGGGCGCCGCGCCCGAGACGTCGAAGAGCCAGTCGTCGTGCTCGGGCAGGAACGCGAACTTCACGTGGCCCGCCTTGCTGACCGCCAGCGCCAGCGCCCGCGCCGACTGGTGCCCGACCAGGCCCACTTCGGCGCCGTAATCCGTCGCCCCGGCCACGCTCGCCCAGTAGCGGGTCTCGCTCACCGGCCGTACGTCGCCGTGCAGCCGGTCGCGCCAGACGTGCAGCAGATAGGCGGTCGCCAGCTCCGCGCGCGCCTCCGGCTCGTACTTCGGCTCGCCGCTGAACTTCGTCAGCCGGTTCTCCGGCGGGTACGCGAGATACGGCTCCAGATGCGCGGCGAGCATCCGCTCGGAGCGGGCGACGTACGGGTCGGCCTGGCCCATCCGGCGCCAGGTCAGGGGGAGTACGTCGCGGCCGTAGAGGTGGTAGCGGTCGGCCACCATGGGATGCGAGGACAGCCCGGCGGCGGTACCGAGGTGGGTCATCGTGCGCCAGAGGCCGTCGGCGTTCGGCTGGAGGGAGAGCACGTCGGGCAGCGGGGCGCCGGCGATGAGGAAGTGCAGGGCGTTGCGCCCGGGGTACGCGCCGGTCGACTGCTGGTACATGGGCGCGTAGGTGCCGTGGTTCTCCACGACGTGACCCTCGTACATGTTCTGCGCGGTGTTCCATTCAAACACCGGACGGCCGTCGATCTGTGTGTCGTTGTCGCGGTCCGCGGAGGGCAGGCCGGTCATGTTCGACAGCCACCGCGTCAGCCACTCGCGCCAGCCGGCGGCGTCCGGGTGCCCCCGGTGGTACGCGAGCCCGGTCGCCAGTGGCATCGACTTCGCGCCCATCTCCTCGATCTTCGAGTCCCCGCGGTAACCGCCCGCGAGCCCGTTCGACGACCACCCTCCGCTGCGCGGATCCTCCCCGTCACCCAGGCCCGCGACGTACTGCGCGCCGCGGACGGCGATGGCGTCGACGTGCGCGCGGGTGGCGGCGTCGAGTTCGGCCCAGAGCAGCCGGGCGGCGGCGACGAAGTACGACTCGAACGTCCCGTCCCAGAACACCCGCCCGCCCCACTCGTACCCGCCGCCACCCCAGCTCGCGTCGGTGGCCCAGAAGTTCGTGGCGGCGAAGTGCCGGATGGTGCGGACGGTGTGATCGGCGAGCGTCTCCCGGTCCACACCCGCGAGGTCCGCGTCGTACGTACCGTGAGTGAGCAGCACGGCATTGCCCAGCACACTCACGAAGCCGAAGTCGGCAAGGGGATACCGCCCCGCGGCGGCATCCCACCGCGTCTCGACCCAGCGGGTGTGACGCAGGAGCAGCCGGTGATAGAGCACCGCCTCGGGACTCGCGGCGGAGGCGGCGACGCCGATACCGGGCGCGGCAAGGGCGAGCCCGGCGGCGGTGGCGGTAGCGCCGCCGGCGAGGAGAAACCGCCTGCGAGGGAAGGGAATCGGGGTCGCCATACCGGGAAGCCTCCCGTCGCCGCGGTCCGGGGCCCCGACTGTAACCGCTTGCTGCCTCGGCGGAATAGATCGCGCCGGGGCGGGGGCACGAGCGCCGCCCGCCTCGTCACGGGGCGTGCTCCGGGTAGGGCACGGCGCCCGCCGGGTGGCGAGGGCCGGTCACTGGGGGGTCGGTGAGAGGCGCGGGTCAGCCGTGGCGCTTGGCGAACTCCACGAGACCGGCGAATGCTTCGCGGGTGAGCGTGAGGTGCGGGCCGTGCGGGTCTTTGCTGTCACGGACCAGGAACTCACCCGTCGCACGCGCGTGGTCGGGCGCCCACTGGACGCACTGACCTCCCTGGCCATCGCTGTACGTGCTGCTGATCCAGCGCATGTCACGCGGTTCGGGTGTGCTGCTCATTCGCGTGCTCCTCCGTGATCGAGTGGATGAGGCGCAGCGACCGGTCCTCCGACTCGGTCGACGCGCGCATTCGATCGTACGTGTCCGTCCACTCACGCACAGCAGTCGCGGAGTCGTTCACGTACCCGTGCCCGGTCGTCTCCGAGTACAGGACTGCTGCCCCGTCGGCCTGCGTCAGCAGGGTGAATTGCAGCCCCGACATGGGTGCACCCGCCGTGAACCGGAGGACCTGCAAGGAGACATGAGGGCTCGCGGCCATCGTGAGCAAGTGCTCAAGCTGCTCCACCATGACGGCTCGGCTGCCGACGACCGTCCGCAGGACGGATTCGTGAAGGATTACCGTGCTTGATCTGCGCATCCGCCTCGCGTGGATTCGCTGCCCGGTAGACCGCTTCGGCGTACTCCGCAGTCTGGAGCGCGCCCATGACGAATGCGTTCGAGTAGTCCTCGATCTTCGCCGCGGTCCTCTCCAACTCGACGTACGGGATGAACCACTCCGGATGCCCCTGCTTGCTCAGCTTGGCCCGAAGCCGCCCGTCGACGCCCTCGCCGACGAGTGGGGCACCTCCGCCCGCACGGGCCCCGGCACCGCCCCTCTGGCCCGAGCGACCAGCACGTGAAACCTCCCCGGAGGTCTGCGTGCCCGATGCGTGCCCGATCGGGTGGGGAACCACGAGTCCAGCAGGACCGAGAGGGACGGTCGGATGGCTTTGGTCTTGCCGCAGGTCAGGAGCAAGATCCGAGACCATCCACCGGTGATTCCCGAGCTGGGAGCGCGGGTTCGATTCCCGTCGCCCGCTCTCCCATGAAGACCCAGGTCACAGACCTGGGCCTTGCTGGTTGTCTGAGCCCCTCGGTGCAGCTCGGAGTTACGGGACGGGGATCATCTCTGCGGCCACGCCAGGTAGTTCATCGAACTTCGCTTTGGCGTCGGTGGTCATCACCGTCCGGTTCGTGGCAATCGCCGTCGCCGCGATGATCAGGTCGTGCGCACCGCGCGGCTTGCCCAGCCTCCGCGTGTACGCCAGCAACCGGGCATGCACCCGCGCCACATCCAGCGTGTAGTCATCCACCGGGACTATGGCGAGCACCGCGTCGACGAATCCCTGACGGCGGCGTGTGGTCAACTCGTCCGCCGCGAGTTCCACGCCCTGCAGCAGTTCAGCCGCCGTGACGGCAGCGATGGTGATGTCGTCATCCCGGGCGCGCAACAGCCTGGCCAGCTCAAGCCGGCCGCGATCGACCGCAGCAAGGACACCGGTGTCGAGGATTACTCTTCCCACGGGTGCTCCAGAGTCAGCAGCTCACGGGTCTCCAGCACATCGGACGCGAAGTCCTCGTCGAGAGCCGCGGCGTGCGCTTCCAGCACCTCGGCAAGCGCAGCGCCGTTCCCGCTGGGTGCTGGCCCGAGGATCGCCAGACGTCTGCCGTTGCGGGTGATCACGATGGTTTCCCCATGCTCCGCCTGGTCCAGCACCGAAGCGAAGCTCCGGGAAGCTTCGCTTGCGCTCATCATCCTCATGAATTCAGAATATCAGAAACACGCTGGTAAATGACGCCCGCGGCCTTCGCATCGTCGACGCCCTCGCCGACAAGTGGGGCACCTCCGGCCGCACGGGCCCGGCAGAGCCGTCTGGGCCTCGTTCAAGACCCCCGGCGTTCTGGATCCATAGGCGTCCGGACTGATCTTCCCCGGCGGTCAAGGCGCGCGCTAGATTTGCCGTGCGTCATCGAATGCCGGTGCCCATCACCGCATATCCACAGGCCAGGCAGGAGAGGTCTGAGGGCGCAGCCGCACCGTCGCCACCGGGCAATC
The DNA here is from genome assembly GCF_027497195.1 of Streptomyces sp. WMMC500. Classification (NCBI taxonomy): domain Bacteria; kingdom Bacillati; phylum Actinomycetota; class Actinomycetes; order Kitasatosporales; family Streptomycetaceae; genus Streptomyces; species Streptomyces sp. WMMC500. Next base: position 4,383,705 of record NZ_CP114905.1, on the reverse strand, counting down.
GAGTTCAACAAGTTCCTGGTCACGATCGACAAGGCTGTGCCCGCCGGCCTCGACGCCCATCTGGTCTGTGACAACTACGCCTCATCCGCCGCGGCGTCCGCACCTCCGTGAAGGCCCTTGAGCAGGACATCAGGGCATGGACGACCGCCCGTCACGCACCCGACCAGGTCCACCGGCTTTCACTGGCCCGTCCCGCAGGCGTCACCGTGCCTCCCGGTGGCCGTTCCTGCGACTGACTACACAGGTCGGCGTCACAAGCTACGACAGGAGCACCCCCTCATGGCGATTCCCAGGCGCACCCTCCTGCGGTCCGGCCTGTTCGCGGGCACGGGCGCCGCGGCCTCCTCCCTTTCCCTCCCCACCGCCCTTGGCGCACCCGCGTTCGTACGCCGCGACCGGCCGGCGGTCTCGCACGGCGTGCAGACCGGCGACGTCACGGCGAACAGCGCCATCGTGTGGACGCGCGCCGACCGGCCCGCGCGGATGCTGGTCGAGGTGAGCCGCCGCCCCGACTTCCGGCACTCGCTGACCGTGCCGGGGCCCCTCCTGACCCCCGACAGCGACCTCACCGGCCGCGTCCGGCTGCGGGGCCTGCCAGCCGGCCGCGAACTGCACTACCGCGTCCGGCTCGCTGACCCGTACAACGCCGCCGTCACCGGCGAGCCGGCCACCGGGCGGCTGCGCACCGCTCCGCAGCGCCGCGACGACGTCCGCTTCCTGTGGTCCGCCGACCTCGCCGGCCAGGGCTGGGGCATCAACCCGGACGTCGGCGGCTACCGCATCTTCCGGGCCATGGCGGAGCGCGACCCGGACTTCTTCCTGTGCAGCGGCGACTTCTGGTACGCGGACGGGCCGCTCGCCGAGACGGTGACCCTGCCCGACGGCCAGGTCTGGCGGAACGTCGTCACGCCGGAGAAGGCGAAGGTCGCCGAGACCCTCGCCGAATACCGAGGCCAGCACAAGTACAACCTGATGGACGACAACCTCCGCGCCTTCGTGGCGACGGTGCCGATGATCAACCAGTGGGACGACCACGAGGTGCTCAACAACTGGTATCCCGGCGAGATCCTCACCGACACCCGCTACGCCGAGAAGCGGGTGGACGTCCTGGCGGAGCGGGCCCGGCAGGCGCTCTTCGAGTACCTGCCCCTGGAGCACCGGCCGCGCACCGAGGGGCGGGTGCACCGCGTCGTCCGGTACGGGCCGCAGTTGGACGTCTTCGTCCTGGACATGCGCACCTACCGGGACGCCAACGGCCCCAACGACGCCCCGGCACCCGACACCGGCATCCTGGGCGCGGAGCAGGCGGCGTGGCTGAAGCGTGAGCTGGCCGCTTCCCGGGCCACCTGGAAGGTGATCGCCGCGGACATCCCCCTGGGCCTGGTCGTGCCGGACGGAACCGCCCACGAGGGCGTGGCCCAGGGCAACGGCGGCGCGCCGCTGGGGCGGGAAGCGGAGATCGCCGGGGTGCTGTCGTTCATCCGCCGCCGGCGGGTCACGAACACCGTGTGGCTGACCGCCGACGTCCACTTCACCGCTGCCCACTACTACGACCCCGGGAAGGCGGTTTTCCAGGACTTCGCCCCCTTCTGGGAGTTCGTGTCGGGCCCGCTCAACGCCGGCGTGGCCCCGGAGCCCAACCCGCTGGACGCCACGTTCGGCCCGGAGGTGCGGTTCGCCGCCCACGCGGAGAGCGCCGCCAAGAGCAGCCCGCTGTACGGAAACCAGTTCTTCGGAGAGGTGGACATCGACGGCTCCACCGCCGTGATGACGGTCCGCCTGCGCGACGCGGACGGCGCGGTGCGCTACAGCGTCGACCTGGAACCCCGGGACTAGTGTCCTGCGCCCTCGGCTACTCGCCGACCTCGGAGTCCCGGGGGACTTCCGCCGGGTCGGCGGGGCGGGAGCGGGTGAGGTACTGGGGTACGGGGGTGCGGTTGTCGCCGGTGTCGCGGACGAGCCCGTAGCGGACGATGCCCGCCTGCGGGTCCGGCGCCGTGCGCAGGTCGAGTTCGACGTCCTCGTAGGTGGTGGGCTGGATGATGAGGTTGTAGTCCGCGCCGCGCTCGTTCTGGTTGAGGGTGACCGTGCCGTCGAGCCAGAAGTACTCGTTCTGCCACATCTGCTGGGTGCCCGCGGGCAGCACCGTGTAGCCGATGGCCGGCGAGCCCATCCAGGTCTCGTCCGGGCTGCCCGGCTTCAGGTCGTCCATCCGCCGGCCGCCCCCGGACGCGACGTGGAAGAGCCTCCCCTCCAGGCCGGTCCAGGAGGCCATGACCAGGCCGCCGGGGCGTTGCACGGGCAGGATCTGCCAGCGGAGCCGCACGTATCCGGTGCCGCGCAACGTCGCGGTCTCTCCCCGGTGGGTGAGGTTGACGCTGGGGCCGCCGGTGCTGGTCAGGCCGCGGTCCGCGCGGCGGGGGAGCGGGCCCGGCGGGCGGCCGGGGTCGGGGGCCTCGTCGACGGCGTCGACGACGCTGCCGTAGCGGGCGGCGGGGCGTGGAGACGGGGGCTCGGTGGTCGCGGTCGGGCGGGGGGAGGGGGGTGCGCTCGTCGGGGGCGGGGTGTCGGGCCGGGCGGGCGGCGCCGGGGAGGACGTCGAGGGTGCGGCGCTGCGCGGCGGCGGGTCTGCGGGCCGTTCGTAGACCAGCAGCGCCGCACCACCCGCCGCGAGTGTCGCCCCGGCCGTGACCGCCGCGGCCGGCTTGCCCAGCGCCGCGAGCACCTTGGCCGACCAGCCGGTGGTGACGAGGGCCGCCGAGGCGCTCTTGCCGCCCAGCGCCAGGGAGAGGGCGAATCCCGTGGGCAGCGGCACCAGGGCCAGGCCCACCAGCAGCCTCTCCGCCGGCACGATCCCCCGGCGCGGCGCCCCGCAGCGGGGGCAGCCGCGGATGTGGCGGGCCAGTCGCTTGCGCCAGACGGAGACGGGCCTGCCGTCCCAGGGCGCGAGCAGGGCACGCAGGTCGGCGCAGTGCACCTGCTGCGGCCCCGCCAGCACCCGCACGATGCCGCGCGCCGTCTCCAGCCGCTCCTTCATCCGCTGGACGCGCACGGCGGCGTGTGCCCGGCTGACACCGAGCGCCGCGGCGAGGTCGCGCCGGCTCAGCTCGCCGGCGACCTCCAGCCACCACAGGGCCAGGAGTTGGCGGTCCTCGTCGTCCAGCCAGCGCGCCGCCTCCGCGACCTCGCGCCGCTGCCCCTGCAGGTGCAGCCGCGCCACGGTGAGATCGGCGAAGTCCGCCGCCCCGGCCGGAAGGGCGGCGGGTTCGGCGGCGGGCGCGGCGGCGTGCGCGGCCTCCGCCGCCCGCCCGCGGCGCCGGGCCCGCTCCCGTATCTGCCGCATCGTGATCGCGACCAGCCAGGAGCGGAAGCGGTCCGGCTCGCGCAGCGAGGGCAGCCGGTGTACGACGCGGAGCATCGTCTCCTGGACGACGTCGTCGACGTCGGCGTGACCACCCAGCGCCCGGCCGACGATGTTGTAGACGAGCGGCAGCCACCCGGCCACCAGGCGGTCCATCGCCGCCCGGTCACCGGACTGCGCAGCCGTGATGACCGCGTGCCACTCCCGCGCCTCCACCGTCACTCCCCTCGCATGCGAGCCGTCCCGGCGAAGGTCATTTGGCGTAGAGGAGCGTACCGAAGCCGAGTTGGTCGTAGCCGCCGCTGTTGGGGCCGTAGTCCCCGCCGCCGCCCTCGGGACGGACCTGCTCGGCGATGGCCGTGAGGTACGGCACGGACTGCCCGCGGCGGCGGGCGTAGTGGTAGTGCAGCATGTCCCACACCGGGCGGGCCTGGCCGCGGCTCGCCGCGGAGATGACGGTGTGCGACCGCTGGGCGCAGTTCTGCCCGGTGCCCCAGGTGTACGTGGTGAAGGGAACGTCCTGCCCGAGGTTGTACTTGGCGACGTACTGGGCGGCCTTCATGAACCGGTTGCCGTCGTGACCGTAGAGGTCGACGCCCTGGCTCCAGGCCATCTCGCAGATCGCCCCCGCCTGGCCCATGCCCATGACGGTGTGGCCCTGGTCGCGGCCGGACTCCTGCCACTGCGCGAGCCCCTCGTCGTCGTACACGAACGGAATGGCGTGCGGGAGGGAGCCGTTGCCCTCCCCCGTCTTCATGTACTCGACGGCGCGGTCGAACACGGCCTGATCGTCGCAGAGGATGCCGGTCGCCATGACGGAGGCGACGGTGCACAGGTCCCAGTTGGCCCAGTAGTTGGTGATGCAGGCGTCGTTGTGGTTGACCAGGAAGCTGTCGTTGAGGGGGAGGAAGACGTCGGTCATCATCTGCTGGAACCGCGCGAGCTCGAAGCCGGGGTAGTCGCGCATCAGCTCGGCGGCGTTAGCGAACTGCCAGCCGTAGATGCCGGCGGCCAGGAACCGGTCCGCGTTGCCCGTGACCGTCTTCAGCGTGCCCGACCAGGCGTTGAGGATGTCGCGGGCGGTGTCACCGTGCTCGTGGGTACCGCCGATGTGCCAGCGCAGGGCGTTCTGGTACGCGGCGTGGATGTCGTTGTACAGGACGGTGTAGTTCTGGCCCGTGCCGCCGCGCACGACCGTCTCCAGCGGGCGGGGGGCCCACCCGCTCTGGGCGTGCGGGTTGGCGGTCAGCCGCCGCCAGCCGGAAAGCCACGGCTCGTCGCCCGCGGCCACCCGGACCCTGGCCCGGTTCAGCTCGCCGTAGGCGTGCAGCATGCCGGGGTGGGTGAAGGCCGCGGCCCCGGCCCGCGGGTCGGATGCGGCCCCGGTGTCGGGCGCCGCCCCGGCGGAGTCTCCGCCCCACGCGAGGGCGACGCTGCCGGCGGCCCCTGTCGCGGCCAGCCCGCCGGCGATCTGCAGCACGCTGCGGCGGCTCATGCGGTGTGCGTTGTGGTGACCCATGGACGGCTCCTGTGAGTGGGGGGAGTGATGGCCGTGCGCACGAACACCACAGGAGACGGCACCGGGGTGCCGGCGATAACAGTTTTTCGCGCGCCCGTCCCGCGCGGCCGGCCCGCCGCCGCCCTTATTCGACGCGGCTGAGGTCCATGGTCCAGTTGGTGCGCCAGGTGACCTCCCCGTCGTACGAGAACGCCTGCTCCCACCGGGCCGCGTCGCGGGAGGCGTTGGTCCACTCGAACCGGACCTTTACTGCTTGACCGCCCAGGACGTCGTCGCAGTAGAACCGGCCCACGCCGTCGCTGAAGGCCCCTTCCATGGCGGGATCGAGGTGCCCGGGCCGGGTGCTGGAGGCCCACCAGATCCGCCAGAGCTTGGCGTCCGGGTCGAACAGGCGCAGCGTGAAACCCTCGAACTCGTCGGTCCGTATCCGGTCGACGTGCCCCAGCCCGCCCATGATCGGCTCGATCGCCGCCGTCGCGTCGAACTCGATCCAGTCCTCGCATGCCACGTCGGTCACGTCGACCAGCTTGCGGTTGCGCACCCGCCAGCGGCCGAAGAGGAAATCGAAGTCAGCGCGTCCGTCGGTCGGAACAACAGAACCCATGGGGAGACTCCTTGCCGGGACACCGTCCCCACACCGCAGGCGAAGGACGCACGTACAGAGATGCCGAGGCTACGTCCCGGCACTGACACGGCCCGCCGGGCGGTGTGGGGACGCCCGCCCCGCCGCCGGGGGCGCAACCCACCGCCGCGGAACGGGCGAGCGAACAGAAAGTGTCGGAGATGGCTCCGGGATGAACAGTGGCCGGACTCTTCCGGCAGTCCTGGCAGCCCTCCGTACCCGCCAGCACCCTGGGTCTCCTCCCAACTACTCGTCGGTGCAAGGGGATTCGGGTGACGCCGCGGTGAGCGAAAGAGCCGAGCAGTGGATTGCGATTCTCAGCCTCGCGTTCCCCGTCCTGGCGTTCCTGTGGGAGTTCGCCATCTTCGGCCGCAAGCGGCTCGGCTACCGCGTGCAGATGGACACGCTCGCCGCCGACGCCGCCAACAAGCCGTACGCCGGGGTGCTGGGGGACATGCAGCACGACGGGCATCAGCTCAAGGATCCCTCGTTCGTCCTGCTGCGCATCGAGAACGCCGGGTCGACGAAGATCGTCTCCGACGACTACCTCGCCGACCCGGCCGATCACCACGGCATCAAGGTCACCTTCCGGAACCGCCGGGTCACGGCCGTGGTCCTCACCGACCCGAGCGACGAGTTCCTGCGCGACTTCTTCTTCGAGGTACGGACCGAAGGCGACAGCGTCCGCGAGGTCCTCGCCAAACCGGGCTTCCGCCGCCACAACGACGACACGGAGCGTACGGGCACCATCCAGTTGCCGAAGGTGACGCTGCCCCGCGGGTCCGAGTACAAGGTGCTCGTCGTGCTGGAGCGCTGGCCCGACGACGAGGGGCGGGACCGCTTCCCGGCCCCGATCGTCCAGGGGACCGACGGGCTGGACCGGTGGTACGACCCGGTGGTGCGGTTCCTGCGGCTGCGGGCGACCAGGACCGAGAGCCACGTCTTCGCGTCGCGGCCCGCCTGGTGGGCCGTCTGGATCCTGATCGCGGCCGTCGTCGTGCAGGCGTCCTTCACGCTCTTCGTCCGCGACGACGGCCGCAGGCCCCCGCTGGGCTGCGTCGACGGCACCCTGTACCTGCACGGCTCCACCGCCTTCGAGCCCGCCGTACGGGCCGCCGCCGCCGACTACGTCAAACGGTGCGAGGGGGCGGACGTGTCGATTCCGCTGGAGGAGGAGACCTTCCGCGGCAGCACCGACGGGGTCACGGAGCTGGAAGAGGCGGGCGCTGACGCGAAGATCCCGGTCGGCAAGGGGCTCCGCAACCACCTGGCCTTCACCGACGGCCTCGCCTCCGACGGCCACCCCCGGCTGATCCCCAGGCCGATCGCCTTCTCCGTGTTCACCCTGGTCGTCAACAAGGACGCGGGCGTGGAGAACCTGACGCGGGACCAGATCAAGGGCATCTTCAGGGGCGACTACAAGAACTGGAGGGAACTGCGCGGCAACCCGGTGCCCATCCACGTGGTCAACCGCGAACCCGGCTCCGGGACCCGCGGCACCCTCGTCGCCAAGGTGCTCGACGGCGACGAGCCGGCGCAGTTCACCGAGACCGACTGCGCCGCCATGGACGCGCGGGAGTACGACCGCTGCGAGGTCAGCGGTACGGACACGATGCTGGACACGGTCGCCGCCAGGCCCGGCGGCATCGGCTACAGCGAGGCCGCCGGCGTCGGCGACCACCCGGGGTCCGGCAGCCTCGTGAAGGTGAAGATGGACGGCAGGGACCCGACGGTCAAGGGCGTCGAGGACGCCGGCTACCCGTACTGGCAGACCGAGTACGCGTACACCTACGGCGACCCCCCGGCCGGCTCGATCGCCGCGGAGTTCCTGAACTTCCTCACCCAGAAGACCGGCCGCGACATCCTGGCCGACAAGCGCCACGGCCTGTGCTCCGAGACGGAGAACACGGAGAAGTGCCGCCCGGTCTGACCGGCACACGCACATGCGAGGTCTTTCCGGGGACGGGCTGGCGTCTGCGAGCTGACTGCCGGTTCTCATCCCGCAGGTGCGGCATTATCATCGACCCATGCACACGTACCGGATCGGCGACGCCGCCGCCCTGCTCGGCGTCAGCGCCGACACCGTCAGGCGCCTGGTCGACGCCGGCAAGCTGACCGCCGGTCGCGACGAGGCGGGGCGGCGGATCATTCCCGGGGAGGCCCTCGCGGCGTACGCGCGGGAGACGCACCGCGGGGCGCGCGAGTCCACCGGGTCCTCCGCCCGCAACCGCTTCGCCGGGATCGTCACCGACGTGCACATGGGGGACGTCTCGGCGCAGGTGGAGATCCAGGCGGGGCCGTTCCGGGTGGTGTCGATGGTCAGCCGGGAGTCGGCCGAGGAACTGGAGCTGGCGCCGGGCGTTCCGGCGGTGGCGGTGATCAAGTCGACCAACGTGGTCGTCGAACGACCGTAGACGTCGGGGAGTGGACCTGTGATGACGCGTAGCGGCAACCGCCGCACCCTGGGGGCGGCCGGCGCCGCCGCCCTGCTGGCCCTCGGCGCCTGCTCCGACTCCGGCGACGACCCGGGCTCCGGCACCGACGACGGCCCGGGGGCCTCCGGTGAGGTGTCCGGCGAGGTCACCGTCTTCGCCGCCGCCTCGCTCACCGAGAGCTTCGAGAAGCTCGGCGCGCGGTTCGAGGAGAAACACCCCGGTACGAAGGTGACGTTCAGCTTCGGCGGCAGCGACGCCCTGGCCGCGAGCATCACCGGCGGCGCCCCCGCCGACGTCTTCGCCTCCGCCAGCCCCGCGACGATGGACATCGTCACGGACGCCGGTGCCGCCGCCGGCACCCCCGACACCTTCGTCCGCAACCAACTGGAGATCGCCACCCCGCCCGGCAACCCCGACGGGATCGCGTCGCTCAAGGACCTCACCGACTCCGGCCTGAAGGTGGTGCTCTGCGACGAGGCGGTGCCCTGCGGGGCCGCCGCGCAGCAGGCCCTGGACGCGGGCGGGCTGAAGCTCACCCCCGTGTCGTACGAGGAGGACGTCAAGTCCGCCCTCAACAAGGTGGTGCTGAAGGAGGCGGACGCCGCGGTCGTCTACCGGACGGACGTCCGGGCCGCCGGCGGCAAGGTCGCGGGCGTGGACTTCCCCGAGTCGGCCGACGCGGTCAACGACTACCCGATCACGCTCCTCCAGGACGCACCGAACGCCGCCGCGGCCGAGGCTTTCGTCGACCTGGTGCGGTCCGCGGAGGGGCAGAAGGTGCTGAGCGCGGCCGGGTTCCTCAAGCCATGACGTCCCCCTCCGCCGCGGGCGGGGGCCCGGCGGCGGACACCCTGGCCGGCGGCCCCGCCCCGCGCCCCGGGCGCCGCCCCCGCAAGCGCTACGGGTCGCGCTCCCGGCCCCGCTCCCCCGGCCGCGGGGGCGCGCCGCTGCCGCTGCTCGTACCGGCGCTGCTCGGCCTCGCGTTCCTGGTCCTGCCGCTCTTCGCGCTGCTGCTGCGCGCCCCGTGGAGCAGCATGCCGGAGCTGCTGACCAGCACCGAGGTGTGGCAGGCGCTGCGGCTGTCGCTGGTGTGCGCGACGGCGGCGACCGCGCTGAGCCTGGTCGTCGGGGTGCCGCTGGCGTGGCTGCTGGCGCGGGTGGAGTTCCCGGGGCGCGGGCTCGTGCGGGCGCTCGTGACGCTGCCGTTGGTGCTGCCGCCGGTGGTCGGCGGCGTGGCGCTGCTGATGGCGCTGGGGCGCAACGGGGTCGTCGGGCGGTGGCTGGACGACTGGTTCGGGGTCACGCTGCCGTTCACGACCGCGGGGGTGGTGGTCGCCGAGGCGTTCGTGGCGATGCCGTTCCTCGTCATCGCGGTCGAGGGCACGCTACGGGCCGCGGACCCCCGCTACGAGGAGGCCGCCACCACTCTCGGCGCCTCCCGCTTCACCGCGTTCCGCCGCGTCACCCTGCCGCTCGTCGCGCCGGGCATCGCAGCCGGGGCGGTGCTGGCGTGGGCGCGGGCGCTGGGGGAGTTCGGCGCCACCATCACGTTCGCGGGCAACTTCCCGGGGCGTACGCAGACGATGCCGCTGTCCGTCTATCTCGCGCTGCAGAGCGACCCGGAGGCGGCCATCGCGCTGAGCCTGGTGCTGCTGGCGGTGTCGGTGGCGGTGCTGGCGGGGCTGCGGGACCGCTGGATGACGTCGGCATGAGCGACGAGAGCGCAGGCGGGAAGAACGTCGGCGGGGAGAACGCAAGCGGGGAGAACGGGGCGTACGGGCTCGACGCCCGGCTCGTGGTCGAGCGCGGCGCCTTCCGGCTCGACGTGGCGCTCACCGCCCGCCCCGGCGACGTCCTCGCGCTCCTCGGCCCCAACGGCGCCGGCAAGACCACCGCCCTGCGCGCGCTCGCCGGCCTCGTCCCGCTGACCGACGGGCATCTGCGCCTCGACGCCGCCGCGTTGGACCGTACGCCGCCGGAGGACCGTCCGGTCGGGGTCGTCTTCCAGGACTACCTGCTCTTCCCCCACCTCAGCGCCCTGGACAACGTCGCGTTCGGGCCGCGCTGCCAGGGCGCGACCAAGGCCGCGGCCCGCGCCGAGGCCGCCGCCTGGCTGGCCCGGATGGACCTCGCCGAGCACGCCGCCGCCAAGCCCCGGCGGCTCTCCGGCGGCCAGGCCCAGCGCGTCGCCCTCGCCCGCGCCCTGGCCACCCACCCCCGGCTGCTGCTCCTCGACGAACCGCTGGCCGCCCTCGACGCCCGTACGCGCCTCGACGTCCGCGCCGAGCTGCGCCGCCACCTCGCCGACTTCGAGGCCGTCGCCGTGCTCGTCACCCACGATCCCCTGGACGCGATGGTGCTGGCCGACCACCTCGTGGTCATCGAGGACGGCCACGTCGTGCAGCAGGGCGCCCCCACCGACATCGCCCGCCACCCGCGTACCGACTACATCGCCCACCTCGTGGGCCTCAACCTCTACCGGGGATCGGCCCGCGGGCACGCCGTCGACCTCGACGGCGGCGCGGCCATCACCACCGCGGACGACCTCACGGGACCGGTCTTCGTCGCCTTCCCGCCCAGCGCCGTGACCCTGCACCGGGACCGCCCCACCGGCTCCAGCGCCCGCAACATATGGCGCTGCGCGGTCGCCGGCATGGAAACCCACGCCGACCGGATCCGCGCCGACCTCACCGGCGAACTCCCCCTGGCCGCCGACCTGACGACCACCGCCGCCGCCGAACTCGGCCTCCACCCGGGCGCCACGGTCTGGGCGGCCGTCAAGGCGACCCAGACCCACGCCTACCCGGCCTGACCGCACGGCAGGGGTTCGCCTACTCGTCGTCCGGCTTCTTCCGGTTCACCTTCGGCGGCTGCGGCGAACTCGCCGCCTCCGCCTCGGCCTTGGCCTCGCTCACCGCCGCGTCGGCCTCCTTCGCGGCCTCGACGGCCGCCGTCACCGCGTCGAGCGCGGGCGGCGGGGCCGCGGTCAGCTCCGGAGTCCCGGTCCCGCCCTGGTCGGAGCCCTTCTCCGCGTCCTTGGCCGAGTCCGTGCCCGTCTCCGCGCCCTTCTCCGTCGCCGCGGCCGTCGCCCCCTCGGCCTGCGCGGCCTGGGGCAGGCCGGGCGCCGACCTGTCGCCGAAGGCCGTGGTGACGGTGCGTACCGCCTCGGTCAGCTCGCCGGGTATCACCCAGAAGGTGTTGTTGTCGCTGTTCGCCAGGTGCGGCAGCGTCTCCAGGTACTTGTAGGCGAGGATCTTCGGGTCGGCGTTGTTGCGGTGGACGGCCTGGAAGACGCGCTCCACGGCCTGCGCCTCGCCGTCCGCCCGCAGGATCATGGCCTGCTGCGTGCCCTGCGCCTCCAGGATGTCGCTCTGCTTCGTGCCCTCCGCGGTGAGGATCTTGGCCTGCCGCTCGCCCTCGGCGTGCAGGATGGCGGCGCGCTTGTCGCGCTCGGCGCGCATCTGCTTCTCCATCGCCTCTTTGATGCTGTGCGGCGGGTCGATGGCCTTGATCTCGACGCGGTTGACGCGGATGCCCCACTTGCCGGTGGCGTCGTCGAGGACGGTACGAAGCCGGGCGTTGATCTCCTCGCGCGAGGTGAGCGTCTCCTCCAGGTCCATGCCGCCGATGACGTTCCGCAGCGTGGTGACGGTGAGCTGGTCGATGGCCTGGAGGTAGTCGGAGACCTCGTACGCCGCCGCCCGCGGGTCGGTGATCTGGTAGTAGAGCACGGTGTCGATGTTGACGACGAGGTTGTCCTCGGTGATCACCGGCTTGGGGTCGGACGAGTAGACCTGCTCGCGCACGTCCAGCTTGGTGTTGACGCGGTCCGCGACCGGCAGGACGAAGTTCAGGCCGGGCTGCAGCGTCCGGCGGTACCGGCCGAAGCGCTCGATGTTGTAACGGCGCGCCTGTGGCACGACCCGCACGCTGGAGGCCACGAGAAAGACGACGACCAGCGCCGCCAGGAGCATCGGGATGACAACCGGGTCCACGCTTCCTCCGTTGGCTGTGCGTTCGGCGGTTCAGGGGGAGTTCAAGGGGCGGCTTCGCAGTTCAGGGGAGCAGTTCGCGGGGGTAGACGACGGCGGTGGCGCCCTCGATCTCCATGACCTCGACCAGCGCTCCCACCGGGATCACCGCGGTCTCGTCGAAGGCGCGGGCGGACCACTCCTCCCCGGAGAGCTTGATCAGCCCGCGGGTCGCGGTGACCTCCTGGACGACCTCGGCCCGCTTGCCGAGCAGCGCGTCGCTGCCGTCCCGGGTCAGCGGCGTCTGCCCCATGTGCTTGAGCGCGACGGGACGGACGACGACCAGCCCCGCTGCCGCCGCCGCCCCGAGGGCCACGAACTGACCGAGCGCCCCCACGCCCACCCCGGCCACCACGGCGGCCACCATCGCGGCGCCGGCCAGCAGTCCGAAGACGAGCGTCATCGTGAAGAACTCGGCGGCGCCGAGCGCCGCGGCGGCGAGCAGCCAGACGAACCACGACATCGCGTCAGCCTCCCTCGGGGGACTGCCCTCCAACGTACCTTCCCGGCCTGCCGGACAGAACAGACGAGTCGCAGGCGGCTACGGGTCCGTAGCCGAAACGACACCGGGGCGTGAGCGGCACCGCTGCACCGCGGCACCGCTCACGCCCCGGCGCGTGCGGCGTCCGGCAGCAGCCGGGGGACGAGGCGTACGTAGATCACCATGCCGGCGACCTCGACCAGGGTCTGGGCGACCACGACCACCGCGGCGGCGGCCAGCGGGTCGGGCAGCGCGAGGGCCAGCGGGAGGACGACGAGGGAGTTGCGGGTGGCGCCGGTGAAGACGATCGCGCGGCCGGCGGGGACGTCGAGGCGGAACAGCCGGGCGACGCCGAGGCCGGCGACGGCCATCGCGGCGAGGAAGAGGACGTAGAACGGCACCACGCGGGCCACGTCGCCGACGCCGTCGTCCAGCTTGGGCACCTGGGACGCGACGACGATCGCGAGGGTCGCGGCCATCAGCGGCACCATCGCGGTGCCCGCTGCGCCGGCGGTCCGCCGCCCGGCCGGGCGGCGGGCGGCCCACGCCTGGGTGAGCCAGGCCAGGGCGAGGGGGAGGGCGATGAGGACGGCGAACGCCTCGACGAACGGCCCGGCCTCGACGACGTCGGCGAGGCCGGAGCCCAGGAAGAGGTAGAGGTAGCCGGGCAGCAGGACCATCTGCGCGAGGAGCAGCAGGGGGGTGGCGGCCAGGAGCCGCCGGCTGCTGCCGCCGGCGAGGCCGGTGAAGACGATCACGTAGTCGACGCAGGGGGCGAGCAGGACGAGCAGGACGCCCATGCGGACGGCCCGCTCGCCGGGGAGGAAGGCGAACATCGCCGCGACGACCAGCGGCACGACGACGAAGTTGACGACGAGCGCGGCGGCGAGGAACCGCCCGGCGCGCAGGGAACGCAGCAGTTGGGCGGCGGGCACCTGGAGGAACGTCACGTACAGCAGGGCGGCGAGCACGGGGTTGATGGCGTGCTCGAGCCCGGGCCCGGCCCCGGGCGCGAACCACCCGACGAGCCCGCCGGCGGCGAGGGCGCCGAGGTAGACGGCGACCTGGTGCTGCTCCATGGCGGCGACGAGGCCGGCCGGCTCCGCCACGGGCGCTCCTTGCGGGGTGGGGTGGGGTGGGGCGTACACCCTCGACGGTAAACGGCCGGGGCGGCGGCGGGTGCGGGTGCGGTCATGGCCGAGGCGGCAACGGTCCCGGACACCGGTCCCATGACCGACGACGTAGCGCAGCGCCCTGCGCAGGGCGCTGCGCTACGCCGGCCGCCGGGGCGGGGAGTGAGCGAGGCGCCTCACGCGCACCGCCTCACGCCCACTCCTCAGGCCCGGCCTCCCTCGGCGGCGGCGCAGCAGCCGCACGCCTCGGCCGGCTTCCCGGCCGCGGCGGCCGGGACGGGGCAGCAGGCTTCGCCCCGCCAGGCGTTGCGGCCCTCCCGCACGGCGACGGCGGCGATGACGAGGGCGGCGACCGGGTCGGCGAAGGCCCAGCCGGCGGTCGCGTTGAGGACGAGACCGAGCAGCAGCACGGCCGACAGGTAGGTGCACAGCAGGGTCTGCTTGGAGTCGGCCACGGCGCTGGCGGAGCCGAGTTCGCGGCCCGCGCGGCGCTGCGCGGCGGACAGGAACGGCATGATCGCCAGCGACAGCGCGGCCAGCACGATGCCGGGTACGGACGGCTCCGCCTCGGTGCCGCCGGCCAGGGCGCGTACGGCGTCGACGGCGACGTACGCGGCGAGGGCGAAGAACGACACCGCGACGATCCGCAGCGTCCGCCCCTCCCGGGCCTGCCGGACGGCGGGGTCGGAGGCGGAGAACTGCCAGGCGAGGGCGGCGGCGGAGGAGACCTCGACGACGGAGTCCAGCCCGAAGCCGATCAGCGCGCCGGAGGAGGCGAGGACCCCGGCGGTCAGCGCGACGGCGGCCTCCACGACGTTGTACGCGATCGTCGCCGCGACCAGCAGCCGTATCCGGCGGGCGAGCAGGGCCGCCCGGACCGGACCGGGGCCGATGCCGATGCCGATGCCGGTGCCGGTGCCGACGTGCACCGCCATCGTCAGCAGCACCCTTCGGTGTCGGCGTCCGGGCAGGTCCGGTCGGTCTCCACGGCGATGACGGCGGTCCGCAGGTCGTCCAGCGCGTGCCCGAGCCGGGCGTCGGCGAGTTCGTACCGCATCCGCCGCCCGTCGGGCGCGGAGACGACGAGCCCGCAGTCGCGCAGGCACGTCAGGTGGTTGGAGAGCCGGGTCCGGGAGATCCCGAGCGCGTCGGCCAACTCGGCGGGGTAGCCGGGGGCGTCGCGCAGGGCGAGCAGGACGCGGCAGCGGATGGGGTCGGCGAGGGCGCGGCCGAAGCGGGCCAGCACGTCGATGTCCGTGGCGGTGGTCAGCACCCTCCGGACGATACAGCGAATCCTGGATTCAGGGAAGCGTGGACTAAGGGGACCCGCGTCGGGCCGCCCGCCGCCCGGCGCCGGGCAGGGGCCGCCCGGCGTGCGCGGTGGACGGGGGGCGCACGGCGTGCCCGCGCGCCCGTTCCGGCGCCCCTCCGGGCGGCGGTGCGGCGACGCGTTGAGGCGGGGGACGGGGTCGTTCATGGGTCGGGCATGCAGTGCCCGGGGGCCCCCGGGTGCGTGCTGAGGGGCCGTCAGGCAGGGGGTGTGTGGGCGCGTGTGGGCCATTGCTTGACGCCTAGGTCGACAAAACTCTTCTGGCATTGACTGTCAGTTTTCGGAAGGAAATTGACGTCCCTTCCCGGGGCATTCTCGGCCGCGGGGCTTTCGCCGTGGCGACTGCCGGGCGAGGCGTGGGAAACGGTGCCTGTGCTCGTGCGCTGTGAGCCTGCGGGTACGGGGTCGGTCACCGTTTGCAACTGTGCACCGAATCTGCTGCGTGCGCGCGCTCGTACGCTCCGGCGTCGAGCGGGCTCGCTCACGCGGGCCTTCCCGGGGGTGAGGCACGGCGAAACAGGTCAAAGCGGACAGTTGTCGGCGTGTACCCCCCGTTACGCTCGGTGTGCTTCGCCGTACCAACATCCGCGTGCCGAAAGCCCTGTTGGTGGGGGAAGTGTGAGATGGACGCGACGCCGGAGGTGCTGCACTTCCGCGTGGTGGTGTTAAATAGGAGCCGGTCTGAGCCTTGGTGGGTCCAGACCTCTTCCCGGAGGCTCCAGGGTGGTTCCCTGGGGCCTCCGGTGCGTAGAAGGCCACTGTGCGCCTATTCTCCGGCGGCGTTTACCTGCTGGAAATTTCGAAACCTTGTAGCTTAAGGGGAATTCGCCGGCCTCCCGTGACCGATGGCGCCCGGTGCAATCCTTTGTAGGAATTTTCAATCCCCATCGGTGGGGGATTGTCGGTGAGGCCACATGACAGGGGCCACAGAAACGGTCCCGCGTAGCTAGGATCTGCTACCCCTTCGCGGGGTACTGTAGGTCCCTCGCTTGGCTCCGCGCCGTACTCCGGGCTCACCAACCGGACAGGCGCGGGAGAGGTACTGGACCCACCAACTTCACACCCTGGAACAGAAGGAGGCCCGGACCGTTGAACAGCGCCGTTTCGGACGGCGTCGCAGCACAGGCCACCCGCGTCCCGCGGGCGCGCCGTCGTGCTGCGCTGCCGCCCCGCCCCCCGGACCACCCTCCTGCCGCGACGCACGCGGCGGCCGGTGACCGCACCGGCATTCCCGCTCGACCGGGAGGCAAGGGGTAGAGATGGGCTCGCTTCCGTCGAAGGTCGACGGCTTCAACCCCACCGAAATACTGGCAGGGCGTCAGCCCATGCCCCAGGGCAGTTTTCTGCACCACCTGCCGGACCGCATCTGGCCGTTGCTCGTCAGAGCATGGGGCCCGGACGCGCGTACGTTCGAGTCCGGCCGCCGGCTTCCGCTCGCCGCCGACGACCGCACGTGCTACCTCGTTCTGGGCGGCTGCGTCATCCAGGAGCGCTACCCGATGGGCCAGGGGCGGGACGTGATAGCCCGGTTCCGCGGCGTCGGGGAGTTCCTGGGCGAGGCCAAGCTCATCGAGCCCCGGTCCCGGGTGGAGACGGTCTGCGTCGGCAGGACGTGGGTGATGCCCTGTCCGGTGCAGCGGGTGAACGTCCTGCTCAGGCAGCACCCGCCCATGCAACTCGCGCTCCTGCGCAGCCTGGAGGACCGCAACCGCAGCGACGAGCGGGTCTACGCCATGACCCGCCGCTCCTCCCTCGCCCGGGTGACCACCCTCCTGGTGCATCTGGCCCACACCGCCGGCGCCAGGGACTCCGCCGATCCCGACCGGATCGCGCTCAAGGGGCTGCGGCAGCGCGACATCTCCCGCGCCCTGTTACTCGGCACGTCCACGGTCGAGAACGCCCTGCGCCACCTGCGGACCGGCCACGGGGCCGTCGACAGCGGGTACCGGGAGCTGGTGGTGACCGACCTGCGCGCCCTTGAGCGCCTCGCCCTCATCACGTAGCTCCTCCGGGCGCCTCCAAGTGCCTCCAAGCGCCGCCAGGCTCCTCCGGGCTCCTCCGGGCTCCTCCGGTTCCTGCGGCCCGGCCACCCGTCACCCTCTCCCCTCGCGCGGCCCCGGTCCCCCGGGAGCCGGGTCCGCGCGCACCGACGAACGGATGCGTTCGATGAACCTCAGCACCGCCCTGACGATCTGCGGTACCGGCGGCCTCGTCGCCGTCGGCATCGTCACCCTGCGCCACCACCGCCGGGTCTTCGCCTGGGCCAGGAGGACCCGCAGCACCGACGACGCCGCCAAAGACCTGGACGACGTCGACGCCTACCTCAAGGAGGTCTACGAACTGCTGTGCGGGTTCGCCCAGAAGCCCAGCACGGCCGCCGACTTCGCACCGCTGCTCACCCTGCGCCACGCGATAGAGGGCTACGCCGCTCAGCCCGGTGCGCTGCGCGCCGAGTTGCACGACATCGTGGTCCGCTGCGACGACTACCTCGGCACGGCGCTCAGGTCACCCCTGTCCGGCTCCAGGACGGCGCTGATGGTGGCCGCGATGAAGCAGGAGCAGGCCCGCACCCGGCTCTTCGCGGCCGTGAGCAGAGTCCAGCAGCGGGTCCGTACGCTCCACAAGATGTGACCCGGCCGGCGACGGCGGGACGGCCGCGCGTCGCGGGCGTCAGCCCGTCACCCACGCCCCCGCCACGAAGGCCGCCACGACCCCCACCGGGTGGAACGACGCGCGGTTGAAGACCGCGAGGGCCGTCGGGCCGTCCGGGCGGCGGAGGAGGCGGGCGGCGGGGAGGACGAGGGTGGGGAGCGCGGTGAGGGCGGTGAGCGTCAGGCCCACGGCGCCGTACGACGGCCACGCCGCCACGGCCAGCGCGCAGGCCGCCGCCGCGGAGAGCACGAGCAGCGCCGCCGCGAGGCGCGCGGCGGCGCGGGGGCCGTAGACGATCGGCACGGTCTTGATGCCGAGCGGGGTGTCCTCCTCGACGTCGGCGAGGTCGTTGGGGATGTTCCGGCCGCCGATCTCCCACGCCGCCATCCACACCGCGAGCAGCCCGAGCCGCAGCGGGTCGACGGTGCCGGAGAAGGCGAACCAGCCCGCGCACGCGCCGATCGCGACCATCACCCCGCTGACCAGGAACTTGTACGCCGTGACCGTGGCCAGCTTGCAGTACACGGCCTCCAGCAGCGCCGCGCACACGAACAGCACCGCGCACACCCAGCTCAGCGCCGCCGCCACCGCCAGCGCGAACGCGCCCAGCACCAGCACCCACGCCAGCCCCGCCGTGAAGCGCAGCCTGCCCTCCGCCAGCGGATGCCGGCCGCCCGCGCTGTCGATGTCGGGGGCCGCGCGGGTGTGGGCCATCGCCGCGCTGCGCCGGTCGAGCCGGGCGTCGAACAGGTCGTTCGCCGCGAAGACCGCGAAGAAGGCGGCGGCGGTGGCGAGTACGGCGGCGGTCAGGCGGCCCGGCGCGGGGTGGTCGGTGGCCAGCAGCGCGCCGACCAGGGGCTGCGCGATGCTCAGCAGCGCCTGGTTGCCGCGCGAGAAGCCGTACAACGCCCGCGCCTGGACCGCAAGACTCATGGAGTGGGCTCCCTGGGTGCCGAGGTGTGGGGGACGGGAAGTTCCGGGCCTGCGCCGACGTACCAGTGCGCGAACGCGGCGCCCGCGGCGCCCGGTTCCGCCAGCTCCCGCATCCGCTCCAGCCGCAGGGCCAGTTCCGCCCGGCGGTCCGCGGGGTGCCGGCCCTGCGGATGGAGCAGGTCCAGGAACCCGGCCGCGAGGTCGCGGGTCCGCAGCACCTCGGGGAGTCTGCGGGACGTGTAGCCGTCCAGGTGTGCCTCGTCGCCGTAGCGGTAGCGGCGGATCAGCGCGTCGGCCAGGTCGGCGGCGTCCGCGACGGCGAGGTTCATGCCCTTCGCGCCCGAGGGCGTCAGCACGTGCGCCGCGTCCCCGGCAAGGAAGAGCCGCCCGTGCTGGAACCGCCGCCGCACGCTGCTGCGCATCCGCAGCACCCCCGTCTCCAGGATGCGCCCCAGCCGCGGCACCGCCGCGCCCGCGCCCACCAGCCGGGTGCGCAGCCGCTCGTGCACGCGGGGGGCGGTCCAGCGGGCGGTGGCGTCGCCCGCGGGGATCTCCAGGTAGAGCCGGGCGATGCGGGACGTACGCGGCATGACGCCGGCGAAGCCGTCCTCGTGCACGGCGTAGACGACACCCGGTACGCCGCGGTCGACCTCGGCGAGGAGCGTGAGCCAGTCGTACGGGTACCGCTCGTCCAGCCCGCCCGGCGGCGCAGGCCCGGTCCCGGGGAGGCCGTCGTGCGGCGCGGCCTCCGGGGGGAGCGCCTGCGGGGTGACGCCGTGCGGGCCGTCGCAGCCGACGACGTAGTCGCAGTCGATGTCGAGCCCGGCGCACTCCACCCGCGCCGGCCCGGCGCCGTCGACGTGCACGCGGGTCGCCGGGAGCGAGAACTCCGGGGTGTGGCCCGCCTCGTGGAGGTCGGCGATGAGGTCGCGCACGAGGAGCTGCTGCGGGTACACCCAGTGCCGTACGCCCCCGGACTGCGCGCCGTAGTCGAAGCGCAGCAGCCGGCCCGAGCACAGGAAGTCGCACCAGCCGTGCCGGGTGCCCTCGGCCAGCAGCCGGTCGGCCAGGCCGTGCGCGCGCAGGTACTCGACGATCCGGTGCTCCACCAGGCCCGCCCGCGCGCGCCGTTCGACCTCGGCGCGCGAGCGGCGCTCCACGACGGCGACGCCGACGCCGGCGCGTAAAAGGACGTTCGCCAGGACCAGGCCGGCCGGTCCCGCGCCCACGACGGCGACCTGCGTACGCACCCGCCGCTGTGCCCGTGTCATGCCGCCTCCCGCAGATCCGCCGGTACGTGCGCGGGGTTGAACACCTCGTGGATGGCGGCCAGGACGTCGTCCCCGCACCACAGCCGGTACGTCCTGAACGCCGCCTGCTCCCGCGGGTCCGGCGGCCACGGGGTCACCCCGGCGCGTACGACCGTCCGCCCCAGCCGGGCGCCCGCCGCCCGCAGCGCGGGGCCCACCGGCGCCGAGGCGTCGGTGAGGCAGCGCCGCAGCGCGGGCTCGCCGGCCGGGCCCGCGACGACCTGGTTCCACGACCACATCCGGCCGCGGGCGTCGGTGAGCGTCGAGTGCCGCACGAGCACGTCGCCTTCGGTGCCGAGCAGGGCGGCGGCGCCGCGCGGGGCCCGTTCGGCGCGGACGAAGCGGAGCGTCACGTCGCCGACCTCCAGCGGGGAGCCCGCCCACGACTCCAGGAGCGTGGTCGTCAGGCCGTCGCTGCCGAGCAGCATGCGGGTCAGCGGGCTGCGGAAGCGGGCGATGGCCGACCGGGCGGTGTCGGTGCCGGGGGTGGCGAAGATGTCGTCGTGGGCTGCGCGAAGGAGCTGGGTCCTCGTGGGCATACCGTTGCGGCTCACTTTCGGGTACGGAGACGGTTCTGAACGGCAGTTGCCGGGGCGTACGCCGACCGACTGGCGGTGACGACGAGATACCCCGGCAGTGCGAACCGAGTGTGCACCCGCAGTGGCGCTCCGCACATCCCCGCAAGGGCCCGGACGGCGGCGCCGCTGTACATCTTGCGCAGGCTGACGACACCGTCGTGCACGTGCGCCGCACCCCCGGTCAGGAACATCAGCGGTACCGCGGCGAGGAACAGCGGATTCCGCCAGCCGTCCACGAGCAGCAGGGTCCGCGCCACCCGGGTGCCCTCCCCCAGCAGCGCCACCACCCCGTCCGGCGTCAGGTGGTGCAGGGACGTGGTCATCACCGCCACGTCGTACGCGCCCGCCGGGGCGTCGATCGCGGTGGCGTCGACCACCGCGCACTCGGCCCGCGGATGGCGGCCCAGCGGCCCGGCGCGCAGCTCCGCGACGACACGCGGGTTGACGTCGCTGGCGGTGACGCGGGCGGTGGGGTGGCGGCGGAGGACGTCGGACGACAGGCGCCCGCAGCCGGCGCCGAGTTCCAGCACCCGCGGGCGGGGCGCGGGGCCGAGGGCCGCCGCGGTGAGCCGGCCGCAGGTGCGGTAGCCGAGGGTGAGGCGCTGGAGCCGGTCGAGGCCGCGCAGGACGCGGCGGGCGGCGGCGGGGGTGTCGGGGCGGTCGATGTACTCCTCTCTGTCGGTCTCGTAGAGCCGGTCCCAGCGGGCGGCGGCGGGGCCGCCGCGGGGCATGACGAGGGGGGCGGCGGGGTCGGGGGGCGGGGTGTTCACGGCAGGTCACCGCCGGTGGCGCGGCCGTGTGCGGGGGAGCTGCCGTGTGCGGGGGAGCAGCCGCGCTCCTGAACGCCGCCGTGCTCCTGGCCGTACGCCGGGCCCGCCACCTCGTCGGCGAGCCACGCCAGCCGGTCGCGGTCCGCGCCCGGCGGCACGGGCGCCAGCGCGCGGTGGCAGCGGTCGACGTACGCGCGGGCCATGCTCTGCGCCGCGCGCAGCGCGCCGGTCTCGCGGGCGAGACGTGAGAGTTGCCGGTGGCGGCCGTGTTCGTCGCTCGTGCCGTCGACGAGTGCGGCGAGCGCCGCCCGCTCGGCGTGGCCGCCGAGGCGGTGGGCGAGGAGTACGGGCAGCGCGGGGCGGCGGTTGCGGAGGTCGCTGCAGACGGGCTTGCCGGCGCGCAGGTCGACGCGGTCGCCGTCGTCATGGTCGTACTCGCCGCCGCTGTCGGCGCTGTCGCCGCCGCCGACGACGGACGTGTAGGGCAGCAGGTCGTCCCGGATCTGGAACGCGATCCCCATCGCCTCCCCGTACACCGCCAGCACCCCCGCCTGCTCCGGGTTCCCGCCGCCGAGCAGCGCACCCACGTGGCACGCGGCGCGGAACAGCGACGCGCTTTTCAGCCGGACCATCTCCACGTACGCGGCGATGCCCCCGTCCGCCGGGGCGGTCACCTCGCACAGGCTGCCGCTGAGCGCGACCTCCTGCGCGACGCCCCGCGCGGTCTGCTGCCCGGCGGCGCCGAGGGCCTCGACGGCGTCGAGGACGCAGCTCTCCGGCACGCCGGTGCGCCGGCAGCCGCCGAGCTGCTGGAAGAGGGCGAAGAACAACGAGTCGGCCGCCAGCACCCCGTGGGCGAGCCCGAACTCGCGGTGCGCCGCGGCCTTGCCGCGGCGCAGCTCGTCGCCGTCGATGATGTCGTCGTGCACGAGGGTCGCGACGTGGGCGAGTTCGATGCCCACGGCGGCGGGCATCACCGCGTCGTACGAGCCGCCGACGGCGCCGGCGGCGGCGAGGAGGGTGATCGGCCGCAGGAGCTTGCCGGGCGGGCTGAGCGCCCACCGCTGCGCGGTGGCGAGGTAGTCGGCATCGCCATCGCCATCGGCAGCACCGGCGCCGGGACCGCCGCGGTCCAGCCAGGCGGCGATGCCGGCGTCCACGGCGTGACGCAGCTCGGCGAGCGGAAAGCACGCCGGGCCGGCGTCGGTGCGCTGCATGAGGACAAGCCGCCTTCCCGGGGGCAGAGTGCGTAGGCGCCCGTTTGGCTGGTAACGACGGCGCGAAAGCCCAGGGCACTGCGGATCACCCCTCTGGGGGGTTCGCCGCCCGGCGGGAGGCGGGGCGGGCGGCGCCGGGGGACGGGGGCGTCGCGGTCGTCGGGGGCGGCCCTACTCGCCCGTTGACCCACCGGTAACAAACTTGGCGCAATAGTGATGCCCATGACAACAAAGTCGGTTCACCGGTCTTGCCCTCCCGGTGCCGAGCTGCCTCAATGCCTACGTATGCGGGGTGATCCACCCCGACCCCCCACAAGGAAGAGGCACTCCATGAAGAAGGCACGCACCGCCCTGGGCGTCGGTGCCGCGGTCGCCGGCGCGCTGTTACTGGCCGCGCCGAGCGCGCTCGCGGTGGAGCCGCAGACCGCCACCATCGGCTTCGACTGCGGCACTTGGGGCTCCGGCGAGGCGACGCTCGAAGCCACGCAGGACGGCACCGCGGCGACCATCACCATCACCACCGACGCCATCACCGCGCCGATCGACATCGCGGCGAACTCCGCGTCCTCCACCCTCACCCTCACGAAGAACGGCACCGACACGGCCGAGTTCTCCGGCAGTTCCAACCCGGCCATTCCGGCCGGCAGCCCGGCCGACACGGGTCCGCTGTCCGGCACGGTCGCCTCCGGCGACTCGCTGGAGGCCACGTCCCTGACGGTCCAGGTCCTCGGCATCACGGCCAACTGTGACGCCACCACCCCGCAGAACCCGGGCCCGTTCGTCTTCGAGTGACGGACCGGCGGTAGGCGCGACCGGTGGCCGGGTGTCCCGCGCCCGGCCACCGGCTCGTCCCGCCGGGGGTGCTCACCGCCGGTACCGGCGGCACTCCCCGGGGAAGACGCCGTCCAGGCGCCCCCGCAGCAACTCCTCGGCGACCGCGGCAAGGTGACCGCGCGCCGACGGCCGTCGAGCGGCAACCGTTCCCACAGCCTGTGGACAACTCTCTCGGAGATCCGCCGCCGGATCCCGGCTCCGCACCCTCACGGCCCTCACCGGCTGCGCCCTGGCCGCGGCCAGGCTCACCGCCGGCTACCGCGCCCTGCGGCGGGCCGCATTCCGGAAAGGCCCGGCGGCGTAAGGACCTGCCCTGCCGATGCCGTCGTGTGCTCCGGATCAATCCGGGTATTCCCTGACATGTGCTTTACACGTGACGATGGCGCTCCATTTTCATCACACTGTGAATTTGTCACGGCTGATTCGGCATGTCAAGAAAGATCTCTGCCATAGTCCCTTTCGAGTGACTCTTGAGTGACGGTCGGTAGTGTCCCCTCCGCAGGTTCCACGGGGACGTCATCGGCATCGACTGCTTGGAGTTCTGGGTGTCCGAAGGTATAGGTGCGGAAGGGCTTTGCCCGGCCCTCGGAGAATCGACCCGACTGGTCGATGCGCCTTTTCTCACGTGACACCACACGGCCGACCTACCGGCCACGCCACACAACACCATAACCTGTACTTCCCGACCCGCTGCCACCGCTGGAAACCTCCACCCGAAGAACGTGCCGGCCCCGCCGCACGAAACCGGGAAGAGCGAACCGAGCGAGGAGACGGTGGCGTAGGCGGGAAAGGCGTAACGAATCTGCACCATGCTCGTACGGGACACGAAGGGGATTCTCCGGAAATCGCTTTCGCGCCGCGGCCGACGAGCGTGGTCCCGGATCCTGCAGCGTTTCTCCCCCCCCCGGGCGGCGGTTTCCCGCCCGCCGCCCCACGCTCCCCCACATCGCTCTCTCACGAAAACCCGGAGAGCACCACACGGCACCACCATCGAGATCCCGTTTCCTCGAAGGGCCGCATGTCACGTTCGTCTCTGGGCCCTCCCCGCCGATGAAAAGAAAGAGGATCATGACGAGTTCCGGACGCACCCCTCTCATAGGCTCGCCGATAGGCCGCAGGTCGCTGCTGGTCGGCGCCGGGTCGACGGCAGCCCTTTCCACGCTGGCTCTCTCCCGCCCGGCCCTGGCCGCCGGCAGCGACGAGCCGCCCGAGCTTCCCGACCTGGACAAGGACAACTACATCAAGTGGGCCCAGCCCACCGGCCCGCGGACAGGTCAGTCGGCCAGCGACGCGTTCATCGGCACGATGGACGTCACCCTCATCCTGTTCATGAACCGCGCGGCGATGCTGGCGCTGTTCGACGCGCTGGCCCCGTACCACGAGACCGCGGTCGGGATTTACAGCAACATCCCGAAGCGCCCCTCCAGTGAGTCGGCCACCAACCGCAACATGAACATCGCCTGCCTCCACGCCCAGAACGCGATCTGGAGCCGGCTGCTGCCGCCCATCGTGGAATCCCTGCGAGAGATGATGGTCGCCCTCGGTCTGGACCCCGACGACGAGTCGGAGGACGTGACCACCCCGGTGGGCATCGGCAACGTCGCGGCCAAGGCCGTCTGGAACGTGATGAAGAGCGACGGCATGAACGCCCTCGGTTATGAGGGGGGCCGTAAGTACAACCCCACGCCGTGGGCGGACTACACCGGATACGTGCCGGTGAACACCGCCTTCGACCTGAACAACCCCTCCCGGTGGCAGCCGCAGCTCCAGCGGCACAACGGCCGGCGCGCCGGCGGCGGCCCGGGCGACCTGGGCATCTACGTCACCCAGCACATGGTGACCCCGCAGATCGCGGTGACCCTGCCGCACATCTACAAGGACCCGGCCCGGTTCCGCCTCGCCCGGCCCGACTTCACCGACCACACCGACCGCCGCGCCTACAAGCGTTCGGTCGACGAGGTCATCGAGGCGTCCGCGGCGCTCGACGACGAGCACAAGGCGCTCGCCGAGATCATGGAGAACAAGCTCTGGGGCATCGGCCACTCGTCCATCGAGATCGCCCTGAAGCACGACGAGAACAACGAACTGGGCGTGCACGGCTGGGCCCACTGGTTGCTCCAGCACATCCTGGCGACCTTCGACGCCCTCATCGCCGCCTGGCGCTTCAAGCGCATGTACGAGGCGGTGCGCCCGATCACCGCCGTTCCGTACGTGTACGGGCGGCGAAAGCTGACCGCCTGGGGTGGCATCGGCATGGGCACGGTCAACGACATCCGGGCGGACGAGTGGTCCAGCTACCTGCCGACCGGTGACCACCCGGAGTACCCGTCGGGTTCGACCACGGTGGGCTCGGCGGCGTCGCAGACGGCGCGGCGGTTCTTCGGCACGGACGAGCTGGGCTGGGAGTTCGACTTCGAGGTCGGCAAGTCGATCGTGGAGCCGGGGATCACTCCCTCCCAGAACGTGCGGGTGTCGTTCCCGACGTGGACGGACTTCAACGAGAGGTGCGCCTACAGCCGGGTCGACGGCGGCGTGCACTTCAAGAAGACGGTCGAGCGGTCCATGGCCTTCGGCGAGCAGTTCGGCGACCTGGCCCACGACTTCATCCAGCGGCACGTCAAGGGCGAGGGCAACGGCAAGAGCTGACCGCCCTCCCGAAGCTGAAGGGGGCCTTCCGGCGCGTGGTACAGGTGCCGGAAGGCCCCCTTCGCGTGCCCTGCCGGGGAGGGACCACAGGGGGCGACTCCACGCGGAAACGGCTCACCGAATGTCCTAGGCGCCTGCCAGGGTGACGGCATGGACGACATCTACCGGATTCACGTCGTGCACGCGGACTCCGCGGGAGGGCCGGTACGGCTGCGGGTGCTGCTCGTGCACCACGAGCCGTGGTGGGACCAGGCCGCGCTGCTTCCGGCCGACCCCGGGTTCTTCCTCCAGGTGCTGCGGGAAGCGGCGGACGGTGAGATGGGCCGCCCCCGCGGGCCGTTGGCCGACGAGGTCGGCCAGGCGCAGACCCTGGACGCCGCGTTCCTCCGCGCCCACGCCCACCGCTTCGTCGAGCGCGTCGAACGGGTGGCCGTGCGCCATCAACCCGTCGACGGCGCGCTGGCGGCGTACTACCGCAACGCCTACGACACCCTCGACCACCTCTTCTACGCGGGGACGTTCAACGGCGGCTACCGCCCCGGCGAGCACGGCCCCGTGGAGGAGCGCCTCGCCCAGGCCGAGTACGACGTCTGGCCCACCGACCCGCGCTGGACGCAGACCCTCAGAACAGGCCAGTGCTGGGGCACCGGCGCCTGGGGTCCGGTTTCCGAAGCGGAAGCAGCGGTACGTCTCGGATGGGAGCTCTGGGACGACGACACCGACGGCGCCGCCGCCGCGTTCCGGCACGCCGTCGCACTCCCCCACGGCGACCCGTACGCCAAAGTGAAGGCCCGCCTGGAGCTCGACGCCCTCCTGGCCGGCCAGGACAAGTACGCCGCACAGGACCGAGGTGCGGCCGAGCTCCTCGAACTGGCCCTACGACTGCACGAGGAAGGGCACGAGGAGGAAGCGCGGGCGGCCTATGCGGAGGCGGTGTTCCGCGGCGACTTCTCCATAGGCGAGGTCTTCCTCGGCGGAGCGTCCGTCATCGCCGAAGCACGCCGACGGGCGGGCATCGAGAGCCCGGCCGAGTACGGACACCGCCTGGCGCAGGCGGGCGACCTGTCACGGGCGGCGGCGGAGCTGCGCAGGATCTACGACAACGGCTCCGCCCAGGTGGCCACCTTCGCGCTCGCCCTCTACGAAGGGGACCACGACCGGGCCGACGAGGTATCGGGGGGAAGTCTCGGCGGCGACCTGGCGGGCATGTGGATGGCCGAGTTCGCGATGGACCTGGCCTTCGTGCACGCCCGCGCCGGGAACACCGATACCGCCCGCCGGCTGGCGGATCTGGCCGACGAGGGGCACACCAGCGGACCGTTCCTGCACGCCCTGGTCAGCGGTTCGGCCCGCCCGGCGGAGCTGGCCATGGAGATGGGGACCGCGCTGGTCGACAAGATCGTCAACCCGGCGTGGGACGACGCCGTCGACTCGCTCGTCGAGGTGGCCCGCGTACACCTCCCCGAGCTGGCGGCGTACGCCTGCCGGGCCCAGGCCGCCTGCGAGTCCACGTACGGGCAGGAGGAGAACGCGGCCCGCTGGCGGAAACGGCTGACGCACCTGGAGTCCGCGGGCCCCTCCTGAACTCCGCACCGCCGACCGCCGGGACCGCGCGGAACCCGGGCAGCCGCCGGGCGCCGGTCGCCGGGATGGAAGAATCGCCCGCATGGCTGACGTGATCATCGCCGCGTGCGACGGCGCCGCGAGTCCGAACCCGGGACCTGCCGCCTGGGCGTGGGTGGTGGCGGGCCCGGACGGCGCGGTCGCGCGCTGGGAGGCCGGCCCGCTCGGCAAGGCGACCAACAACATCGCCGAGCTGACCGCCCTGCTGCGGCTGCTGGAGGCCACGGACCCGGACGTACCGCTGGAGGTGCGGATGGACTCCACGTACGCGATGCGCGCCGTCACCGACTGGCTGCCCGGTTGGCGGCGGCGCGGCTGGAAGAACGCCGCGGGCAAGCCGGTGGCCAACCAGGAGCTGGTACGCAGCATCGACGACCGCCTCGCGGGCCGCGAGGTACGGCTGGTCCACGTCCGCGCGCACCAGGTCGGCGGCGACCCCTACAACGCCGCCGCCGACGCCGCAGCCGCCGAAGCGGCCCGCACCCAGAACCCCGCGGGCACGGCCCACGGCTCCCCGCTCCCGACGGCGGAAGACACCCCGACCCGGGCGCCGGCCCCGAAGCGCCGCGCGGGAGGCAAGCCGGGCGGCGGCACCCTGAAGGCCAAGTACCCGGGCCGCTGCCGCTGCGGCAAGCCGTACGCCGCGGGTACGACGATCGCGAAGAACGACGCGGGCTGGGGCCACGTGGAGTGCGCCGGGGGGTGACGACGGCCCCCGCCCCAGGGCGAGGACCGGTCGGTCGGGGGTGGGCGGTTCAGCCGTGCCGCTTGGCGAACTCCACGAGCGCGGCGAACCCGTCGCGGGTCAGGGTGAGGTGGGGGCCGTGGGGGTCTTTGCTGTCCCGGACTAGGAACTCACCGGTGGCGGCTGCGTGCTCCGGCGCCCACTCGATGCACTCGCCGCCTTCGCCGCCGCTGTACGTGCTCTTGACCCACTGCAGGGGCCGCGTGCCGTGCATGCTGCTCATCTGGCGTACTCCTCCGCGATTTCTCGAATCAGAGCCAGGGACTCGTCGGGGTCACGGGCGGAGGCCCGCAGCCGCTCGTACGTCGTGCGTGCACTGTCCACCGCCGTGGCGGAGTCCGTCACGTGCCCCTGTCCCCTGCTCTCCGAGTACAGGACTGTTGCCCCGTCGCCTGGCGTTACCAGGATAAACGGCAGGGACGACGCGGGGGCACCCGCTTTGAAGCGCAGAACTTGAAGCGTGACGTGGGGATTTCCCGCGGTCGAGGCAAGGTGGCGGAGCTGGTCGGCCATGACGGCCCGGCCGCCCACTTCGGTCCGCAGCGTCGATTCGTGCAGGATCACCCAGAGCAGCGGCGGCTTGTCGCGCTCCATGACCTCCCGACGGGCCAGCCTGGCGTCGACCCGGGCCTTGATCTGCTCGTCGGTCTCCCGCGGGTGCGTGGCCCGAAACGTGGCCTCCGCGTAGTCCGCGGTCTGCAACATGCCCATGATCAGGGCGTTGGAGTAGTTCTCGATCCGGTCGGCCTGCTTTTCCAGGTTGATGTACGGCACGAACCAGCCGGGATGCCCCCGTTCGCTCACCCGGACCAGCAGACGGACGAAGTAGCCGGACGTGTCGAAGTACCGGTCACAGCCGTCGGCGAAGTGCCTCGACGCCAGCGCCTTGCCGTTCTTCACCTTGGACACGTACGGCTCCTTGTAGCCCGTAGCATCCGCTAGTTGGCGCTGGTTGGCGCCCTTGTGGGCCAGGGCCGCTGCCACCTCGCGCCCGAACCACTCAAGACCGTTCCGGGGCTCACCGTTCAGTTCGGATAATGGCTCGGTCATTCGTTCAATTCACCTTCTTGCCAGGTGCCTTGGAAAGCCGTTTGGCCTGTTGAGAGTACGTCGGGAGGACGATGCTTGGGGCACAGACCGTAATTTCCCGCCCCGGAAGAGGGACGGCAGGAAAGCAAAGTCAGGAGTGACGGAAAATGGCGACGAGGGGCAGGTCCCAGACGCCGGACAGGGTCACACAGGCCGGGCAGGCGTGTGACGAACTGCGGGAGGCGCTCAAGGCGGCGGGGGTGGTGCTGCCGTCGCTGGGGCTCGATCCCGTTTCCTGCACGGGGTCCGCCCCCCTCGGGCTGATCGACCTCGGGCGCTGCAACATCACCACCGCCCGCGCGCTCGCCGCCGCCCTCCGCCCGCGGGGAACCGCCCGGTGAGCCCCGAGCCGCCGGGGCCGGGCGAGGAGTTCCTGCCCGCCGCGGAGCGTCCGTGGCGTGACGCCTGGCCGGCGGTGGCGCGGGCCGGGGACGGCAACGCGTGGGTGCGGGGGGTGTGTTGGCTGTTCTGCCGGCGGGAGGGGGTGGCCGTGGTGTGGGTCGGGTCGGTGATCACGCCGGGGGCGGGCGGCGAGATGTACGCCTGCGGATCCTGTATCGCCGAGCTGGACCACATGGTCCGCCGCCAGGCCCACGCCCACGACCGCCGCGGCCACCGCGCCGCCCGCTACGCCACCCTCACGCTGCCACCCCACGCGCCACCGCCGCGCGCCCTGCCCACCGGGCGCCACCTTGCGGCAGTGGGCGACCCGGCCGAGGCGTTACCCCGCCGCCGCGACCCGGGCAGCCGGACAGAGGGCTGCACACACCCGCGTACCGAAAAGCGCGACGGCAAGACCTACTGCCGGGATTGCGACCGGCAGCTCTACCTGTGAACAACTCGCTCAGCCAGGGCTGACCTCGATCGAACCCCGGTGGGTGGGCGGAACCGCCCGGATCGGCGATCCGGGGGGCCGGCTCCGGGGACGCGGGCCGGCTCCGGGAATCGACGTCGCCAGCATCGTTGTGCGCCAAACCCAGCCCTCGCCCCCACATGCAACAACCCGAGACGGCCCAGTGGACGCCACCGAGACAAACTCCCGGTAACCCACCCGCTGAATCATCCCAAAACGCCCACGCGCCTCGACTTTTGCCCATCGAGACGCACACCCCTCGACGAACCGGAGCCCGCGGCACCAAGCCCCGCCCCGACGGCATCCCCGACCGGGCAGTCACGCCTCGACGCACCGACCCCCGCCCACCGGCCCCTCGGCGATCGGTCGCAGCCCTCAACGAGTAGCTGTGACCGGCGTTTTCGGGACCGACTCTAGGTGTGGAATGTGGTGGTTGCCTCCAGGGCCGCCCGGCCGGTCGCGACCCGGTTCACCGGCGCGTTCTCGACGGCGTAGCCGAAGGAGACACCCACGAGCAGCTTCCCCTCGTCCACTCCAAGTTGGTCGCGGACGGTGTCGGCGTAGAAGCTGAGCAGGCCCTGCGGGCAACTGGCCACGCCGTAGCCGGTCATGGCCAGCAACAGCGTCTGCAGGTAGGCGCCGGCGTCGGCGGCCAGTCGCGGCCCGCCGTCGCCGGTGACGAACAGGAACGCGGCATGGGGCGCCCCGTAGAAGCCCAGGCTCTCCACGTCGTAGGCCGCGCGTGCCGGGTGGTCGTCGGGGTCGATGCCCAGCGCTCCGTACACACCGGCGCCGAAGGCGGCCCGCCGTTCCTGGTGGACGGGGGCGTACATGTCCTCGGAGTACGGGTAGTCGGCCGTGACGCGTTGCTCGGCGTGGGCCGTTCGCAGGGCGTCGGCCAGACGGTCTCGCCGTGCGCCACCGACCACCTCGATCCGCCACGGCTGCGCGTTGGAATTGGACGGCGCGGCGCCGGCCAGGGAGAAGACCCCGCGCAGAGTGTCCTCGGGTACCGGGTCGGGACGGAATGCGCGGATCGCGCGGCGCCCGCGGATCAGATGCTCGGTGTACTCCGACGTTCGTGTCCCGCCCGTCTGTGTCGCGCCGGTGGGCGCCTCGCTCGTGCGTGTCCGGGTGAAGACCGGTCCGCTCATGGAACTCTCCTCAGGATCCCTGAAGTAAACAGAAGCGTTTACCTGAAGTCGCACTATAGCCAGCCACCCCCGCCGAAGTAAACGAGAACGTATACTTACGTCATGACCACGACGACGACGGCGTCCCGACGGCAGGGGCGCGGAGGGCGGGAGCGCATCCTGGCCGCCGCGGCCGGACTGTTCGCGGCCCAGGGGATCAACGCGACCGGCATGGAGCAGATCGCGCAGCGGGCGCCGGTGTCCAAGCGCACCCTCTACGCGCACTTCAGGACCAAAGACGAGCTGGTCCTCGCCCACCTCAAGGACCTCTCCTCGACGGGGCGCACCCTGGAGGGCGCGCTGACCCGCGAGGACATCCCCGCCAAGGAGCGAATCCTCGCACTGTTCGACCCGCCCCCGGCCGGGACGGATCCCGTGCGCGGATGCCCGTTCATCGACGCCGCCGTGGAGTTCCCCGACCCGCAGAACGCGGTCCACTCCTACGCCCGCGAACAGAAACTGCTGATGGTGCGGCTGGTGACCGACCTGGTAGCGGAACTGGGCTGCCGCGAGCCCGCCGTCCTCGCCGAGCAACTCGTGACCCTCGCGGACGGCGCCGCCAGCCGCGCCATGGTGCTGGGCGAGTCGAACTACGGCCGGCACGCGCGGACAGCGGCGGAGATCCTCCTGGAAAACGCACTGCCGACCACGATCTGACAGGCGACGCGGTCTTCTCCGGCGTACGGACCACCTACGACGAAACGGCGACACCGGATCCGGCCACGCCGTACGGCGCCGCGAAAGCCGCGGGCGAGTCCGCGGTGCGCCTCGTGGCTCCCGCCGCTCTCATCGTGCGAACGTCGCTGATCACCGGCGATGGCGACTGCGCGGAGTTCGGGAGTTCCTCTCCACGGCAGTGGGGCGAACTCGCGGCGCCGCGGCGTCGCCGAACTCCTGAAGGCGCGGAACGCCCACGCGCGCTCAGTCCGACCGCAGTTCCAGCATGTGGCTGCGGAACGCGTCCACCGCGGCCAGCAGCGCCTGCCGCGGGCTGTCGCCCGTGAGAAGCGCCGTCGACAGCCCCAGGGTCTCGTCGAGTGCCGCGAGCGCGCGGCGGTGGCCGTCGAGCCATTCGCCGTGGTGGGCGGCGTAAGGCTCCACCGCCCGCCACGACTCCTCGTCCAGCCCGTCGCGTAACAGGAGCAGCTTCTGTGCCTCGTCCTCCAGGATGCGGCCCACCCTGTGGGTGTGCGTGTCCTTGAGGTTCTTCAGGCCCGTCAGCAGGTCCGCGTCCGAGGGCGGGGCCGCGGCGATGACGTCCAGGAGGCCGAGGTGCATCTGGACCTGGCTGTGCAGCCGTTCCCGCGCGCCGCGTTCCAGCTCCTCCACGGGGTCCGTCCGCATCACCCGGGTCGGCAGCGGCGGCGGGGCGTGCGGGGCCGGGAGGGAGGGCGGGGCGTAGGCCGGGGCTGAGGGGGTGCGGCGGCCGGGGAGGAGTTTCCAGCCGAGGCGGCGGGGCCGGCGGGCGGGCGGGGCCGGGGCGCCGGGGGTGTCCGGGGGCGTACGGCCCGTGTGGCGGCTCAGTTCGGCCGCTGCCGCGGCGAGGGTCGGGCGGTCGGCGGGGATCTTGGCCAGGAGCGCGGTGAGGATCGGGGCCAGGGCGCCGGCGTGGTGGAAGGGCGCGGGGGCGGATTCGCAGATGGCCTCACGCAGGGTCCACAGGTTCGCGCCGTGGAAGGGCAGGCGGCCCTCGACGGCCGCGTACAGGGTGGCGCCGAAGGACCAGATGTCGGTCGCGGCCGTCGCACGCTCGCCGCTCAACTGCTCGGGGGAGGCGTACGCGGGCGTGCCCAGCATGCCGCCGGTGGTCGTCAGGCCCGCCGACCCCTCGGGGCCGGCGGCGGCGTCGGCGATGGCGGCGATGCCGAAGTCGGTGATGACCGGGCGCCGGTCGGTGATCAGGATGTTGTCCGGCTTCAGGTCGCGGTGCACGACGCCCGCGGCGTGCGCCTCGGCCAGCGCGTCGAGGACCTGGACCCCGAGCGCCGCCACCCGCGGCACCGGCAGCCGCGTCTGCTCCCGCAGTACGGCGGCCAGGGAGCGGCCGGCGACGAACTCCATCACGATCACCGGGGCGCCGTCGTGGACGACGACGTCGTGCACCGTCGTGATGCCCGGGTGGTTGAGGCGGGCCGCCGCGCGGGCCTCGACGATCATGCGCCGTAGCTGCTTCTCGCGCTGCCTGTCCTCGACGTCGGCGTCGAAGAGGATCTCCTTGACCGCGACCTGTCTCTCCAGCAGCTCGTCGCGCGCGCTCCAGACCCGGCCCATGCCGCCCTGCCCCACCGGCTTGCCCAACCGGTACCGGCCCGCGATCAGCAGGCCGCTCGCCCCAGCCATGCCTCCATCGTAGGCAGTGATCCCCGCCCGTCCGCCGGGCGGTGGGCCGCATTCCGACCCCCGGTGGCGGGCGGAGACCTCCGTACGAGCCGGCGTGCCCCGGTCCGTACCGCGCCCGCAGGCCCCCGCCCTCCGCCGCAAACGGCCGACGGCGGCCGTACGAGCCCCCCGACCCGTACCGCCGCCGTCCCGAAAACGGGCGTCACCACCCGCTACATGGCCTCCAGCCGGATGTCCGAAAGCTGCTCCTCGGTGAGCACCGAGTCCGCGGCCGGCGCCTCCGCCTTGACCGGCTTCCCGAACGCCGAGAACGCCAGGTCGACCTCGGCGCCCTCCGGGTCCGTGATCGTCACGGGGTACGGCTTGCCGTCGGCGGCGATCTTCATGCTGGCGCCGTCGCTGGTCGAGGGGTCCTCGTTCACGTAGGGCACGACCGCCACGCCCTCGTGCTTCGTCTGCTCCTTCTGCGTCATGCCGGGGCTGAACGACACGACGCTGTTCGTCTGTTCGACGTACGTGTCCAGCTTGCAGAGGTCCACGAGGGCGGACTGGGCGTCGGCCTTGGCCTCCTCCAGGTACGAGCCCTCGACCTCGGCGATCACCGCGTCGTCGTACATGTACTCGGACTCCAGGTAGGCGGCGTCCGGCTTCACCCACGCGGTGTCGCCCTGCATGACGAACTCGACGGCACCCTCGTCGCCGCTGGCGCTGCCGACGCAGTTGCCCTTGTCGTCCACCTGCACGTCGATCGTGACGGGGTCCGCGACGAGGATCATCTCGCCGGCGGCGTGTACGGACGTGACCGTACGCATCGCCTTCACGGCGTCCGCCTGCGCGGGCCCCCCGCTCGCCTCGCCGCCGTCGCCCTCGTCGTCGCCGCCGCAGGCGGTCAGCGCGAGCAGCGCCGCCGCCCCGGCCGCCGCGACGGCGGCCCGGCGCCCCCGTATGACGTGCTTCATCTCGACCTTCGATCGCTCTCGACTGCTGGGCCTCTCCGGCGAGTTGGTCTGACACCCGGGCCGGAGGAGGCGCACACGTTACATGCGGAGCATCGGACGGCCAAAACGCCCAGCGCACGAGGCATACGGGCCCGGCCCCCGCCGCTCGTGCCGGGCCGGGACCCCGGGGGTCAGTTGCCGGAGCCGACGATGGCGGTCACGCGGATCTCCACGCGCATGTCGGCGAGGCCGAGGACCGTGACGCCGGTCTCGGTCCAGATCGGCTCGCGGCCGTCGAGGCGGCGGCGGAACTGCTCGGCCATGACCGCGTTGTGGTCCTCGCCGATGACGTCCTCTCCCGGCGCGACCTTGTGGTACGAGTTGACGTGGATGACGTCCTTCCAGGTCGCGCCGACCGTGGCGAGCGTGCGCTCCACGTTGTCGAAGGCGAGGATGATCTCGTCCTCCAGCGAGTCGGGGATGACCAGGTCGTCGTCCACCCCGCCCTGGCCGGAGATCTCGACCCGGTCGCCGACGCGGACGGCCTGGCTGTAGCCGAGGGCCTCGTTCAGCTTCTCGCCGTAGCCCGGGGTGTTGCCGAAGGTGACGGTGCTCATGGTGCTTCCTCGCTCCTGTTCAGGGGGTGCGCTTCCTCTGGGATGAGTTCACGCATAAAGTGATTCTAGCAAGCGATGACTTCAAGCGCAAAGTGATGGCCGGAGGGCTGATGAGCGACACGGGCGGACACGGGGACGACGAGGAGCCGCGCTGGCTCGACGAGCAGGAGAAGGCGGCGTGGACGGGGCTGATCTCCCTGGTCCTGCTGCTGCCCGGCAAGCTGGAGTCACCGCTGCGGCAGGAGCACGGCCTCACCCTGTTCGAGTACCTCGTGCTCAGCCACCTCTCCGAGGCCCCGGAGCGCAGGCTGCGGATGGGAGAGCTCGCCTTCCTCGCCAGCGGCTCGCTCTCCCGCCTGTCCAACGTCGTCAAGCGCTGCGAACAGCGCGGCTGGGTCGAACGCACCCCCGACCCGGCCGACGGCCGCTACACGCTCGCCCGGCTCACCGACGCCGGCTTCGACGTCGTGCACCGGGCGGCGCCCACGCACCTGCGCTCCGTACGCCGCGTCGTCCTCGATGCGCTCAACACGACCGACCAGAAGGCCCTCGTCCGCATCGCGGAGAAACTCCGCATCGTCCCCGGCGACTTCGGCTGACGCAGCAACCGCACCGCCCCCGCGGCTAACCGCCGTCCGGGCGGTGCCAGTTGTGCGGGGGGAGCAGGGGGTCGTAGGTGCCGTCGGGCAGGTCGTCGGTGAGCCGGAGCGACCAGCGGTGCAGGCGCTGCGTCAGGTCCGCCCGTACGTGGCGCAGCGGGGGGTCGTTCCAGCGGTCGTCCAGTTCCATGGGGTCGGCGACGACGTCGTACAGCTCGGCCGTTCCGTCCACGTGCTGGTAGATCTTGTAGCGGTCGTGCCGCAGCATCCGCGACGACCCGCTCTGCGTCACGGTGTTCAGCTCGTCGTACCTGGTCCCCTCGTACGGGAAGTGCAGCTCCGGCCGCGCGTCGTCGGGGTACGGCAGCCCGCCGTAGCCGCGCTCGGTGACGATGTCGGCGAACTCGCCGGCCGGGTAGTCGGCGCCGGTGAGCATCTGCCACATGCTGCGGCCCTGCACGCCGAGGGGGATGGGCCGCCCGACCGCCTCGCAGACGGTGGGGAGGAGGTCGGCGAGGGAGACGAAGTCCCGCCGGTTGTCGCGGGCCTTGACCCCGCAGCCGTGCACGACCAGGGGGATCCGCGCCAGCACCTCCGGCATCCCGGCGCCCTTGCGCTGCAGGCCGTAGTCGCCGACGTAGTCGCCGTGGTCGGCGAGGAACACCAGCAGGGTGTCGCGCCAGACGTCCTCGGCCTTCAGGTGGTCGACGAGGCGGCGGAGCTGGTCGTCGATGAGGCGGAGCATCCCGCAGTACGTGGCGCGGTAGCGGCGCCAGAGCCGGTCGTACCCGGGCCGCTTCTCCTCCACCAGCTCCCGCAGCCACTTGTACGTGCCGCCCTTGCGCTCCGCGGCCTCGGGCCCGCAGGTCCGTGCCGGCACCTCGTCCTCGCCGAACAGCGAGAAGTACGGCTCCGGCGCCTGGTACGGGTTGTGCGGCTCGGGCATCGACACCCAGGAGAAGAACGGCCGGGCGGGGTCGCGGGCGCTGATCTGCCCGATGGTGTCGGAGACGATCCGGTGGGCGAACTGCAACTCCAGCGGAAACGGCGTCGGCTCCGTCGTCGGCCCGTGGTCGATGGACCGCATCCAGCGCGCGAAGTCCTGCTGCTCCGCCGTCTCGTCGGGTCCGCTCTCGTGCCCGTACGGGCCGGAGAACGCGTCGAAGAACTCCGGCCGGCCCCGGTACATGTGCGTCTTCCCGGCGTAGAAGAGCTGGTATCCGGCCCCGCCGAGCACGTCGAGCAGGTCCCCGCCCCGCACCACCGCCTGCGGCGTGGAGTTCTGCCGTACGCGGTGGGCGCTGGGCCAGCGCCCGGTGAGGATGCTGGTGCGCGCGGGGACGCAGGCGGGCGCGGTGGTGTACGCGCGGCGGAAGCGCATGCCGCCGGCGGCGAGGGAGTCGAGGAAGGGCATGGTGTCCAGCGCGAACCCCTCACCCGCGGTGAAGTCGGCGCGGAACTGGTCGGCCATCACGAACACGATGTTGGGCGCGGTCGGGCAGGTCACGGCGTCCGTTCCTTTCCACGCGGGGCAGGTGACAGGAGCAGGAGGTGTGCTCTCCCGCACCATGCGAACGCGCGCCGGGCGGCGTCAATGACCCGGTGATTTATTCCGGCTCGCCCAGCCAGTCGAGGATGGTGCGCATGCCCGCGTGCCAGTGGCTCTCCAGCAGGTCGCCCGCGCGGGCGGCGTCGCCCCGGCCGAGGGCCGCCAGGATGTCCCGGTGCTCCCGGTCGACCTCGGCGCGGTGCTTCACCTCGCGCATGTAGGCGAGTTCGTAGCGGGACAGGTTGGTCCGCATTTGGGTGATCAGCCCGAGGAGGTGGCCGTTGCCCGCGGCGGCGGCGATCGTCGTGTGCCACTCGGTGTCGAGCCGCCAGCGGCGTACCGGATCGGTGCACGCGGCGAGTGCGGCGAGTGTCGTGTGGAGCCGCTTCGTCGTGGCGGCGTCGAGCGACGTGATCGAGCGGGCGGCGAGTCCTTCGAGGGCCGCCAGGACGGGGTACAGCTCGGCGGCGTCGCGGCGGACGAGGGGGCGGACGGTGAAGCCGCGGGCGAGGGCGGACTGCAGGACGCCCTCGGCCTGGAGGCGCAGGAGCGCTTCGCGCACGGGGGTGCGGGAGACCTGGAGCGCGCGGCTGAGCCCCGCCTCGGTGAGGGGGGCGCCGGGGGCGTACGCACCCGAGCAGATGAGGTCGACGACGCGGAGGTAGACGGCTTCGCGGAGCGGTTCTGCCCGGGCGAGGGGCTCCTGGGCTCCGGCGGCGTGCGGGGTCATCGGCGGTAGGGGCTTTCGTCGCGGTGGCGGCGCTCGAACTCGGCGCGCATGCACAGGGTGGCCGCCGAGGTCATCCGGTCGACGGCCATGATGCCGTCCAGGTGGTCGATCTCGTGCTGGAGCAGTTCGCCGAGCTCGCCGTCCGCGCGCAGCTCGTGCCGCTCGCCGTCCGGGGACCGGTAGACCACGTCCACCCAGGCCGACCTGGTGACCCGGCAGAAGAACTGCACGGAGAAGCTCAGGCAGGCGTCCCACGGCTCCCAGGTCTCCTCCGACCGGGCGACGATCCTCGGGTTGACGAGCGTCCACGGCCGGTCCAGGTGCAGGTGGACGACGCGGCGGGGGACGCCGATCTGCGGCGCGGCGATGCCGCGGCCGTACCCGGTGCGCGCCACCCAGTCGGCGAGCGTGTCCGCGAGGTCGGCGGCGGTCCCGGCGGTCTGCGGGGAGCCGGGGTCCGGGACGTCGGCGGCGGGCACGCGCAGTGCGGGGTCGCCGAGTTGGAGCGTCGATCGTACGGCCATTCGCCTATCGTATACGATACGCAGATGATCCAGCCCTTGCAGGTGCAGAACATCGAGGAAGCCGCCGGCCTCATCGATCCCGTCTTCCGGAACACGCCGTACGTCGAGGACACCGCCCTGGCCCGCCGGGTGGGCCGGGACCTGGGGCTGAAACTGGAGACGTTCAACCCGATCCGCTCCTTCAAGGGCCGCGGCGCCGACTACTTCATGCGCGAGGTGGCCGCGGGGCAGCGGGTCGTCTGCGCCTCGGCCGGCAACTTCGGCCAGGCCATCGCCTACGCCGGCCGCGCGCGCGGCATCGCGGTCACGGTGTTCTGCGCCCGGAGCGCGAACCCCGTCAAGGTCGCCCGGATGCGCGGACTCGACGCCGAAGTGGTCCTGGCCGGCGACGACTTCGACGCCGCGAAGGACGCCGCCCGGGCGTACGCGGACGGCGGTCCCGGCCGCCTCTTCGTGGAGGACGGCCGCGAGGCGCGCATCTCCGAGGGCGCCGGCACCATCGCCGTGGAACTCGCTCCGCTGAAGCCCGCCACCCTCCTCGTCCCTCTCGGCAACGGCGCCCTGATCGGCGGCACGGCCTGCTGGACCAAGGCCCGGGCTCCGCGCACCCGGGTCGTGGGGGTCTGCGCGGCGGGCGCCCCGTCGATGGCCGAAAGCTGGCGCCGGAACGCGCCGTTCACCACCCCGGAGGCCCGCACCATCGCCGACGGCGTCGCGGTCCGGGTGCCCGTGTCGGCGGCGGTAGACAGGATGCGCGGCCTGGTAGACGACGTCGTGCTCGTGGACGACGACCAGATCCGCGAGGCGCTGCGGGCGCTCCGGGACACCGTGGGCCTGATCCTGGAACCCTCCGCCGCCCTCGGCGTCGCCGCCGCACTCCACCACCGCTTCCCGCCCGGCACCCTGGCCACCGTGGTGACCGGCAGCAACTTCTCCCCCGAACTCCTCGCCGAACTCCGGTAGTCGGCGACGCGGGCGGACCGCCCCGCCCCCGCGCCCCCGCGCCCCCGCGCCCCCGCGCCCCGCAACCCGGGGCCGGGGGCGCCCTCGTGCCCCGATCACTCCGCGAAGTCGTCGCGTCCGGACCGTTTACTTCCGGCCACGGCATGCGTAACGTGCCTGTCGCAACGCTCACGTTAACGTTCATGTCGAGGCTGGAGCCGAGATGCGTCCAAGATTGCGTGCAATATCCCCCGCGGTGGTCCCGGGTGTCGCGCTGGCCCTCGCGCTGCTCGGCGGGTCCGGTGCCGTGGCCGCCGGCCAGGGGCACGGCGGTCGGGCCCATGGCGGCCAACACGCAGCCTCCGCACGGGCCGTGGAGGTCCGGGTGGGGACGTACAACGTCTGCGGACACGGGTGCCTGCCGACCAAGGCCGAGTGCGAGCGGGTCATCGGGCGCGACTGCGCCACCAAGCTGCGCCCGTGGGCAGAAGGGCGGGCCGCGGACGTCGCCGCGGACATCGACGCCGCCGGGCTCGGGGTCGTCGCCACCCAGGAGATCGGCAACAACGCGACGCCCACCCAGCCCGCCGTCGACGTCGAGTCCTTCCGCGCGCCCCTGACCGCCGCGCTCAAGGAACACGGGTACGCCGAGGCGCCCGCCGACTACGCCGGCGCCCGCCACCCCGAGAAGGGCTACCCGCTCAAGTCCGGCGCCGGCCGCTACACGTACTACGACGCCTCCCGCTACTCCCACCTCGACCGGCGCGGGCGCGAGCTCCCCCACGACCTGCTCTGGCTGCCGGACTCGACCGAGATCTACGGCAAGACCATGACCTGGAACGTCCTGCGCGAACGGCGGTCGGGCGCCCGCTTCGTCGTCGTCGACATGCACCTGGAGTACCGCAAGAACGGCGCCACCGACCCCAACGGCTGGACCAAGAACTGGGACGAGGTCCGCTACGCCGACGCCCGGCGCACCGCCGAGGAGCTGACCCTCCGCAACAAGCACACCCGCAAGCTGCCGGTCGTCTTCGCCGGCGACATGAACTCCAGCGGCTCGGCCGAGGGCGCCAGCGCCGTCGACGCCTTCGCCGACCTCGGCTTCGCCGACGCCCACGCGGTCGCCGACCGCGTCACCGGCGACGCGTACGCCTCGTACAACGGCGGCAAGATCCCGCTGCCCCTCGGCGAGAAGATCGACCACCTCTTCGTACGCAAGGGGACGCAGGTCCGCGAGTGGGTGCAGATCCCGCAGACGACCGCGACCGAAGGGCCGCAGGCCGAGCTGCTGCGCTCCGACCACAACCTCTCCTACGCCACCGTCCGCCTCATGAAAGGAAACCGGTGACGACCGCACCACACCCCGATCCGCGCCTGCTCGACCCGAAGCTGGCGAAGTTCGACCCGCTGCGCCGCATCCTCGTCCACGACGACTTCAACACCGGGACGCACGGGTGGATCGAGCTGATCGGCAACCACGACCAGCACGGTGACCTCGACACCGTCGACGTGCACATGTCCGACTTCCGGCCGCCGCAGCTCAGCTCGTGCACCTTCTTCGACGTCGGCACGCACGGGGCCATGTCCGGCACGTACGCCCTGAAGGTCGCCACCCGGCCGGTCACCGGGCACACCGGCGTGGCCATCCGGCGGCTGACGATGTCCGGCCGCGGCCGGGTGCAGTTCGAGACGTACTTCGCGTACAAGGCGGAGGCCGCGTCGGCGGAGAACGGCGCCGCCACCGCCGCCGGCGGCGGCACGTGGGACGCCAACAACCACCCGTCGGAGCAGCAGTTCGGCGCGCTCACCGTCGCGACCGACATCTGCGACGGCGTGCGCTACCACAACGTCATCCGGTACCAGAACACCGATCTGGACCACACCGTGCGGCACCGCTGGATGTATCCCACGGTCCCCGAGCCGACCCCCCGCGAACACTTCGAGGGCAAGGTCAGGCTCCCGCGCACCGCGGACTTCACCGCACCCGACCCCGCCGACTGGCGGCAGTTCGGCGAGCGGCAGGACCTCTGCTTCAACGAGGTCCCCACCAAGGTCAACTGGCACTACCTGCGCTGGGTCATCGACACCGCCACCCGCAGCAACGTCGAACTCCAGGTCAACGACGTCGTCCACGACATGCGGGACGTGCCCGTCCCGCCGTACGACGAGGAGTACGGGTCGCTGCAGAACCTGCTCAACTTCTACGTCTCCGTCCGCACCCACACCGACGTGCGGAACTTCCTGTACCTCGACTCCGTGCTGATCTCGGTGGACTGTTGACATCCTCCCCGCCCTCACTCCAGGGCAGGGATTTCTGGCTCAGGCTGCCTGCGGGAGCAGCGCCCCCGCAGGTCTTACGCCCTCGGCACCAGCCGGGTTGAGACCAGCCCGGACCAGCATGACGCGCGCGGAGTTCTTGTCCCTGGGAGATACGGCTCCGCACACGGTGCAGGCATACGTTCGTTCGGAAAGGGGTAATGCGTGCTTGGTTCTCGCTCCGCATTGCGCGCAGTCCATGGTGGTGTGCGCGGGGTTGACCAAGTGCACGGTCCGGCCGTGCTTGCGCGCCATATCCAGCAGCGCTGTCTTCGTAGCGGCGATCGCCGCGTCCGCGGCTTTGCGGGCCATGGTGGTTTTCGCGAGGAACTTCGGCCGGAAATCTTCCACGGCAATATGATCGTGGTCGGTCACAACACCCTTGGCCCATTTGCGGGCGGTGTCCTGACGCTGCCGGGCGATCTTCTTGTGCACCTTCGCCGCCTGCGCCTGCGCCTTGCGGTACCCCCTGGTCTGGGCTCTGCCCCTGGGCTGGCGACGCCGGGCCATCTGCCGCTGGTAGCGGGCCAGGCGCTGCGCCGCACGCTTGCCGTGCCCGGCGTGCGGGAGATCGTGGCTGTCGCTGGTGGTGGTCGCGGTCTGCTGCACACCCCAGTCAATGCCGATCACACGCCCGGTTTCCGGCAGGGCCTCGGTCGTCGTGGCGACGACGAAGCTCGCGTACCAGTGCCCCAGGCTGTCCCGGTATACACGCACGCTGGACGGGGCAGGGGGCAGTTCGCGGGACCACACCGGCCGCACGGTGATCCCGCCCGCCAGGTGCAGACGCCCATTTGTGAGACGGAAGCCGTGCCTGGTGTAGTTCAGAGACGGCCGCGCCTCACGTTTCCTTTTGTAGCGGGGCATCCCGGCGCGCTGCCGCATCGGCAGCCGTGCCTTGATGTCCTTGAGCGCCTTGGCGCGGGACGTGGCGAAGTCGCGGATGGTCTGCTGCTGCGGTACCGAACCGCCCGCGCGCAGCCACGCGTTCGCGGCACGGGCCCCGGTCAGCATCTTGTCCAAGCGCGCCGGGCCGCACTTCTCGCGTTCGGCGTGGGCCCTCTTCGACCGGGCACAGCACTCGTTCCAGATCCACCGGCACCGCGCCCACTCGTCCAGCAGCCCGGCGCGAGCACGAGACGACACACGCAGCCGGTACGTGTACCGGGCGTGCTCGATCACCGTCATACCCCCAATGATCGCAAGACAGAAAGGAGTTCGTGTCGTGTTTTGGCATGAAGTCGAGCACATGGTGCACCGAGTTCACCCAGAGGGTAAATCGGCTAGTCCTGCCCTGCTCCGCAGAAGCCCGATTCCCTCCTCGCCTGAAGGCCGGGACTTCCTCGGAAGTAACCGGTGATGGCGGCATGACCATGCGACAGTCCTTCACCGCCGTCATCGAGCGCAACGCGACGCTGACGGGAGAGTTCACCACCGAGCCGTACGAGGCCGCCTGGGCCCGCGAAGCCCGCTGGTTCGTCCGCGTCCTCGACGCCGCGGGGCACGCCTCGCGGATGCGCGTCCGCACCCAGATATCGCCGGACGGCCTGCACTGGTGCGACCTCGACGGCGGTACGGAGCAGTCCGTCGACCCCCGCGAGGGGGCGCTGCACAGTTGGCCCGCGGAAGGCTTCGGCGGCTGGCTGCGGCTGCGCGGCACCGTGGTCGGCGGCCCGGCAGCCGAGGCGGCAACCGACGCCGGAGACACCGCGGACCCCGGCGACGCGCCCGCGTCCGTCAAGGTCCTGATCTACCTGGCACTCAAGTCGTGATCCGGAGGTGCTGACATGACCGGGGTGCGAAGAACGGAGGGCGGCCACGGCCGCCCGGGGCGGCGGGACTTCCTCGCGATGGCCGGCCTGGGCGCCACGGCGGTGCTGCTGTCCGGGTGCGGCGTCGGCAGCGCCGCGCCCCGCGGCGCCCTGCGCGCGGCGTTCGGGCAGCCGGTCACCGACCTGGACCCGTACAACGCCGCGACCGCCGTGGACGAGGCGTCGCTGATCGTCAAGCGGCTCGTCTTCGACACCCTCGTACGGCGCGAGGGCGAGGAGCTGGTGCCCGGGCTCGCGACCGGCTGGCGGCGCGAGGGCGACACCCGGTGGGTCTTCACGCTGCGCCGCGGCGTCGCCTACCACGACGGCAGCGAGGTCACCGCCCGCGACGTCGTCGCGTGTCTGAAGCACACGCAGCAGGTCCCCTCCGCCCAGACCCCGCTGTGGGCGACGGTCACCGGCGTCGAGGCGCCCGACGACCACACGGTGGTCTTCACCACCGACGGGCCCCTCGGCTC
This sequence comes from Streptomyces sp. WMMC500, assembly GCF_027497195.1. NCBI lineage: Bacteria > Bacillati > Actinomycetota > Actinomycetes > Kitasatosporales > Streptomycetaceae > Streptomyces > Streptomyces sp. WMMC500. The sequence goes on along the minus strand of NZ_CP114905.1, from coordinate 4,339,505 downwards.
GCTCCCGGTCAACCTCACCCTCCTGTTCGTCACCCCGGCCCGGCTGGTCGCCGACCCGGAGCAGAAGCGGAGCCCCGTGGGCTCGGGACCGTTCCGGGTCACCGGCTTCACCCCGTCGACCTCCGTCGAGCTGGCGCGGTTCGACGACTACTGGGGCGGCCCGGCGGAGCTGCCGGCGGTCTCCATGCCGTACATCGCGGAGACCTCGACGGCGATCACCGCCCTCCTGGGCGGCGACGTCGACCTGCTCTGGCCGGTCCCGCCGGACCAACTGCCCGAGGTCACCGGCGCGTCCGGGGTGACGGTCGAGTCCGTGCCCTCCTGGACGTACTACTTCAACTGGTTCAACTGCTCCCGCAGGCCGTTCGACGACCCCGACGTCCGCCGCGCGCTGTGCCAGGCCGTGAACGTGCCGCAGATCGTGGAGTCCCTCTTCGGGCGCGGCGGCAGGCAGATGCGCGCGCCGATACCCGAGACCGTGGCCGGGTTCGCGCCGCAGGAGCCCTGGCGGTACGACCCGGACGCCGCGCGCCGGCTGCTGGCGCGGGCCGGGCTCGGGCGGGGGTTCAGCACGTCGATGATGTGGTTCGACGCGACCGGGCCGCTGGCGCGGGAGCTGGCGCAGGCGCTGATCTCGGCGTGGGCCGACGTCGGCGTCACGGTGGCGCCGCAGAGCATCGAGAAGGCGATGTGGCTGGAGCGGCTGAACACCCTCGACTGGGACATGAACCTCCAGACGAACACCGTGACCACCGGCGACGCCGCGTTCACCATCGGCCGCCTCTACACCTCGGAGGCGAAACGCCTCGGCTACGCGAACAAGGAACTCGACGCCCTCCTCACCCGGGCCGCCGGTGCGCCCGAAGGCCCGGGGCGGGACGCACTCTACGGCGACGCCTGCGGGACCATATGGTCGGACGCCGTCGGTCTCTTCCCCGTCACCCTCGTCACCGGGTACGGGCGCGCGAAGGAGCTGACGGGCTTCACGCCTGCCGCGAACAACCAGCCCGACCTCGCCGTGGTGGGGCGCCGATGACACCGCGCCGGAGGATCCCATGAGCCCACGCCGCCGACCCACGCTGCGCGACATCGCCCTGTCGCTCGACCTGTCGGTCAACACCGTCTCCCGCGCGCTCGCCGACAAGGACGCGGTCAGCCGCGAGACCCGCGAGCGCGTCAAGGAGGAGGCGGAACGCCTCGGTTACGTGCCCAACACCATGGCCCGCTCCCTCGTGCTGCGGAACGCCATGACCCTCGGGCTCGTCATCACCAACCCGGCCAACCCCTTCTACGCCCGCCTCATCTCCGCGATCGAGGAACGCGGGCGCGAACGCGGCTACTCGCTGATGCTCATGGTCACCGAGGACTCCGCCGACAACGAGCGCCGCGCGGCGGAGGAGCTGATGCGCTGGGGCGTCGACGGGGTGCTGGCCATCCCCGTCCAGCACGGCGCGGAGCACTGGCACCGGCTGCGCAAGTCCGGTACGCCCGTGGTGCTGCTCAACCGGCACCTGCCGGAGCTGGACGCGGACGTCGTCGGCGTCGACTACTACGCCGGTGCCCGGCTGGCGACGGAACACGTGCTGGACGGCGGGGCGACCGAGCTGTACCTCGTCGAGGAGGACCTGGACATCTCGCCGGTCGCGGAACGTATCCGCGGCTTCCGCGAGACGCTCGCGGCCCGCGGGATCGCGGCCCCGGACGACGCGGTGGTCCGCGTGGACCCGGCGGCGACGGAGGGGGCCCCGGAGGGGGCGCCGGTCTCGGGTCCCTTCGACCCCGGCGTGGCGTACGCGGTCGGCGCCGGCCTGGCCCGCAGGGCGGGGCCCGGCGCCGTGGTCCTGGCGGGCAACGACTACCACGCGCTGGGCCTGTACCGGGCGTTCGGCGAGCGGGGGCTGCGGGTCGGCACGGACATCGGCGTCGTCGGGCACGGCGACCACCCGTTCTCCGCGTACCTCGACCCGGCGCTGACCACGGTCCGGCTGCCCGCGCCCGAGGTGGGCCGCGCGGGCGTCGACCGGCTGCTGGAGCGGGTCCGCGCCGGCACGGAGCCGGGGGACGGCCCGGATTCCGTCGCGGGGAGCGCCGATCCGATCCGTACGCTCCTGGCCCCCGAACTCGTCGTACGCGCCTCGGCCGGACCACTGCGAAGAAGAGGTGAGCATTGATGGGCGCGTTCCTCGCCAAACGCCTCGCGCAGGCCGTCGTCGTCGCCTTCGGCGCGCTGACGCTGGTGTTCCTCATCGTGCGCGTCGTGCCGGGCGACCCCGCCAAGCTGATCGTGGGCCCCGACGCCTCCGCCGCCCAACTGGAGAGCGTACGGGCCGACTTCGGCCTCGACGACCCGCTGTGGCGGCAGTACGCCGACCACCTCGCCGGCGTCGTACGCGGCGATCTCGGCGACTCCTGGCGCCTCGGCGGCTCCGCCCTCGGCAACACCCTCGACCGCTTCCCGGCCACCCTGACGCTGTCGCTCGCGGCGCTCCTGCTGACCGTCGCCGTCGGGATCCCGCTGGGCATGCTCTGCGCCCGCCGCCCCGGGAAGCTGCTCGACCTGATCGTCTCCACCGGCTCGCTCGCCGGTCAGGCCATCCCCTCGTTCTGGCTCGGCATCGTCCTGATCCTCCTCTTCGCCCGCCGACTGGACTGGCTGCCCGCGACCGCCGACGGCTCGACCGCCGCCGTGCTGCTGCCGGCCGTCACGCTCTCCCTGCCGTTCGTCGGCTGGCTGGCGCGGCTGGTGCGCAGCAGCGCGCTGGAGGAGGGCGGCAAGGACTACGCCCGTACGGCCCGCGCGAAGGGCGTGGGCGAGGGGACGATCCAGTACGTGCACGTGGGCCGCAACATCGCTATCCCGGTCGTGACCGTACTCGGCCTGCTGATGGGCAACTTCATCGCCAACGCGGTCATCATCGAGGTCGTCTTCTCCTGGCCCGGCATCGGCTCGCTGATGGTCGACGCGATCACCAACCGCGACTACGCGGTCGTCGAGGCCGCGATCCTCACCATCACGCTGGCGTACATCGTCCTGAACCTGCTCGTGGACGTCGTCTACTTCGTCATCGACCCCCGCCTCACCCCGGAGGACGCATGAGCAGCACGACCGCGGCCGCCCCCGCCGAGACCCCGGCCGCCCCGGCCCGTACCGCCACGTCCCGCGGCGACGCCGCGCGGCGGGTGCCGGTGCGCGTGTGGATCGGCGCCGGCGTGCTGGCGCTCTTCGTCCTCGCCGCCCTCGTCGGGCCGCTGCTGCGCCCGTACGACCCGGTCGCCACCGACCTGCCGAACCGGCTGCTGGCACCGGGGGAGCGCACCGACGCCGGCGGCATCGCCTGGCTGGGCACCGACCAGATGGGGCGCGACCTGCTCGCCAACCTGCTGGCCGGGTCGCGGATCTCGCTGCTGGTCGCCGGCGCGACCATCCTGGTCGGCGGGGCCGTCGGCCTCGTCGTCGGGCTGGTCTCCGGCTACTTCGGCGGCTGGCCGGACACGATCGCCTCCCGCATCGGCGACATCCAGCTCGCCTTCCCCTCCATCCTCCTGGCGATCCTGCTGGCCGGCGTGCTCGGCCCGAGCGTCACCAACATCGTCATCACGCTGGCGATCACGCGGTGGGTCATCTTCGCCCGCGTCGCGCGTGCCTCGGCCATGGCCACGCGCCGGCTCGGCTTCGTCGACTCGGCGCGGGTGCTGGGCGCGGGACACGTGCGCATCATGGTCCGCCACGTGCTGCCGTCGCTGTGGCAGCCGCTGCTGGTCGCGGCGACGGTGCAGGTCGGCCTGGTGATGGTGGCGGAGGCGTCGCTGAGCTTCCTCGGCCTCGGCGTGCCGGTCGACACGGCCTCGTGGGGCGCCACGGTCTCCGTGGGGCGCGACTACCTGGGCTCGGCGTGGTGGATCTCCACGATGCCGGCGGCGGCGCTGGCGCTGGTCGTCACCGCGGTCGGCGTGATCGGCGACGGCTTCCGTGACGTGTCGGATCCGCGGTCGCAGATATGAGCAGACAGGAGAGCACGATGGCTGCCACGGTCGCCGCTCCGGCACCCGCCGCCCGCCTGCGGGACGTCCACATCGGCTTCGGCGACGGCCGGGGCGGCGCCCGGCCCGTGGTCCGCGGGGTCGACCTCGACCTCGTACCCGGCCGGGTCACCGCCCTGGTGGGGGAGTCGGGCAGCGGCAAGTCGCTGACGTCGCTGGCCCTGATGGGCCTGCTGCCCGCGGGCGCGCGGGTGAGCGCGGGGACGGTCGAGATCGAGGGCCGCGACACCGCCGGGTTCACCGACGCGCAGTGGCGGCACCTGCGGGGCGCGCGGGTCGCGATGGTCTTCCAGGACCCGATGGCGGCGCTGAACCCGTCGTTCACGGTGGGCTGGCAGATCGCCGAGACGCTGCGCCGCCGCGGCACCGGCCGCCGCGCGGCCCGGGAGCGGGCGGTGGAGCTGATGCGGACGGTCGGCATCCCCGACGCGGAGGCCAAGTACGGCGCGTACCCGCACGAGTTCTCGGGCGGCATGCGGCAGCGGGCCGTCATCGCGATGGCGCTCACCCTGGACCCGGCGGTGCTGCTGGCCGACGAGCCCACGACGGCGCTCGACGTCACCGTGCAGGCGCAGATCCTGCGGCTGCTCGCCGCCCGGCAGACGGACGCGGGGATGGCGATGCTGCTCGTCTCGCACGACCTGGGCGTGGTGGCCCGCGTCGCGCAGGACGTGGCGGTGATGTACGCGGGCCGGATCGTGGAGACCGGCGCGCTGGACGACGTCTACACGGCACCGGCGCACCCGTACACGCGCGGCCTGCTCGACGCGGTACCGGACCCGGCCCGGCCGGGGCGGCTGGTCCCGATCGAGGGCCAGCCGCCGGCGCCGGGGACCCTCCCGGCGGGCTGCGCGTTCGCGCCGCGGTGCCCGTACGCGACGAAGGTGTGCGGCACGGAAGACCCCGCGCTGCGGGCGGTCGGGACCGGCCACGCGGCGGCCTGCCACCACAGCGACAAGGTGCAAGCCCGGGCAACCGGCACGGAGGCAGCGTCATGAGCACCACGCAGACCGGCCCGGCGGCGGCCGAAGAGCCCCTGCTCCGCATCAGCGGCCTGCACGCCGGCTACACGGTCCCCGGCCGCTCCGGCCTCGGCCGCCGCCGCGTCGACGCGGTCGCGGGCGTCGACCTGGCGGTACGGGCCGGGCGGACCGTCTGCATCGTGGGCGAGTCCGGCTGCGGCAAGTCGACGCTGGCCCGCTCGGTGGTGGGCCTCCTCGCACCCTTCGCCGGCTCGGTCTCCTTCGCGGGCCTGGACCTGGCGACGGCGGGCCGCCGCCAGCGGCGGCGGGTGGCGTACGACCTGCAGATGGTCTTCCAGGACCCGTACACGTCCCTGAACCCGCGGATGCGGGTGGCGGAGATCGTGGCGGAGGGCTGGCACATCCATCGCGACCTGGTCGCGCTCGCGGACCACGCGGCGGAGGTGGCACGCCTCCTGCACCAGGTGGGTCTGGACGCCTCGTACGCGGGCCGCCGGCTGCACGAGCTGTCGGGCGGGCAGTGCCAGCGGGTGAGCATCGCGCGGGCGCTGGCGCTGCGGCCGAAGCTCATCGTCTGCGACGAGGCGGTCTCGGCCCTGGACGTGTCCGTACGCGCCCAGATCCTCAACCTGCTCGCGGAGCTCCAGGGCGACCTGGGGATCGCGTACCTCTTCATCTCCCACGACCTCGACGTGGTCCGCCACATCGCGGACGAGGTGGCGGTGATGTACCTGGGCACGATCGTGGAACACGGCACCGCGGCCCAGGTCTTCGAGTCCCCCCAGCACCCCTACACCCAGGCCCTCCTGGCCGCGGCCCCCTCGGTCCACGACCGCCCCGGCACCGCGAACCCCCTCCCCCTCACCGGCGAGGTCCCCTCCCCCGCCTCCCCACCGACAGGCTGCCGCTTCCGCACCCGCTGCCCCCTGGCGACGGACCGCTGCGCGGCGGAGACCCCGGAGCTGCGCGTACGGGACGGCGGCGACCACCCGGCGGCGTGCCACTACGCGGGCCGGGACGCGGCGGCGGCGGTCTGACGGCCGACCGGGCGCCCGGCGGGGCTCTTGTCCTCCGCCATAATGGCGCGCGTCCATGGAACGCAACCGGAAGGTCACAGCATGACCCGCGAGGTGCTCACCCTCAGCACCTACCACCGTGGCCGACTGGCCGAGATTCGCGACACGCTGATCGAGGTGTACGCGGAGGTCTACGCCGCCGAGGCCGCCGCGGACCCCTTCTTCTCCGTCGACAGGTTCGAACGCCGCCTCGACGGCCACACCTCCACGCCGGGCTGGGCGTGCGTCGTCGGGGAGGTCGACGGCGAGGCCGTCGGCTACGCGTACGGCCGGCCGGACAGCCCCGAGGAGTGGGAGGCCGTGCTCGATCCGGTCAGCCCCGAGGTCCGCGACTACGGCCGCCGCGCCGTCTTCGGCCTCTGCGAGATCATGGTGCGCGCCCCCTGGCGTGGCACCAAGGTCGCCCGCGGCATTCACGACGAGCTGATGCAGCAACGCCCGGAAGACCGCGCGTCGCTGACCGTGGAGACCGCCCACCCGAAGGTGCGGTCGCTCTACGAGCGCTGGGGCTACCGGAAGGTCGGAGAGGCGCAGCCGTTCCCGGACTCACCGCGCTACGACGTCATGGTCCTCCGACTGCACTGAGGCAGGGCGTGTGGACGGGGGGTCTGCGTCGGGGTGGCCCCTGTCGTCGGCTGGCCCGGTGCCGGGGTGGGGGCGGTGTCGGGGTGTGTGGTCGTGCGTGGGGACTGCGGCGACGGGGGGTTGGAGCATTGGGCCCCCCGGGGCAGGCGGCCCGGTTCCCCAGGGTGCCGGACTCCGGGCCTGGCCGGCGATATGACGGCGCGGGCGGCGATGCGCCCTCGTATCCCGCCCGCACCGATGGCCCCGGGGTACTTGCGTCCCGCGGCGCCCGCCCGCCTGCGGCTCGCCGCTCCCCGGGGAGAGAAACGGCCGTAACTCGCGTTAACCCCACTCCCGAACCAGGTCAAATCGCCCACCGAGGCCGAGTTTCGCCTCGCGGCGTCCACGCGGGCGCCTGCCGGGCCGCATCCGCCCCTTGGGGCGTTCCGTGTGCGTCTCGCCGTGACGAATCCGGGGACACCGGCGGGTATCCGGTTCCGCCCGCCGGCATGCGCGCGCCCGCCCCCGCGTGCGTCGTCTGCGCTGCGGGCCGCCCCGGGTGAACGCAGCCGGTAGAAACTTGCTCCAACCCGCCTCCAGATCGGGGCAAATCACCCCCGGAGGCCGACTTTCGCCCGAAGACGCGCACGTGGCGGGCTCCTTGCTGCGCCGGGGCTGTGTGCGCTGCCTGAACGCCCTCGGTGCGGGCGGGATACGGGGGCGCATCGCGGCCCGCTCCGTCATATCGCCGGCCAGGCCCGGAGGCCGGCGTCTCCGGGGAACCGGGCCGCCTGCCCCCCGGGGGGCCAATGCTCCAACCCCCCGTCGCCGCGGCCCCGCACGCACGACCGCCCACCCCGACACCGGGCGACCCCGTCGCCGGGCCACTCGCCGCCCGGGGCCACCCCGATACCGCCCTCCACCCCGGCACCGGGCCTCTTCGCCGCGGCGGGAGCGCGCTGGAGGGGGCGCGGCTGTGCCAGGGGTGACATGCTGGGAACCGGTTCCCAACGGCGCGCGCAGAGAGGGGAAACGGTGGCGGGCTCGACCTCCCGGGTCAGAGTGGAGACGGTGGACCTCGACGCCGGTGCGGGCGGCGGCCGTCAGATCGGCACACGGAGCCGCACGACCGCGGCCCTGGAGGACCGCGGCCCAGAGATCGAGGCGGCGATCGTCCAGGCGTCCGCGATCGCCCAGCGGTCGCTGGCCGAGGCGCCCGCCCGGGACGGGTGGCGGGTGTCGACCATGGAGGTCAGCTTCGGGCTGACGCTCGCCGCGGAGGCGGGTGTGGTGCTCTCCAAGGCGTCGGCAGAAGCCTCCTTTGCGGTGACCCTGACCATCGAGCGGGTCCCGGAGACGCCGTGACGGACGCCGGGTACTGGGTGGATCTGTACCAGGCGCACAGGCGGCTGGGCGGGGGGTTCCTCCTCACCCGGCGCTACGTGCTGACCGCCCTGCACTGCCTGCGCGAACTCGCGCCGGACGACGGCGCGGTGGAGATCGTCCTGGCAGACGGCGAGCGCCTGGACGGCCGGTTGTGCAGACAGGACCGGGACGCCGACCTGGCCCTCATCGAGATCGCCGCCCACCACCGGCTCTCCCCGCGCATCCCCAACGCCGGTCACGCCCTCCCCGGCTGGCACTGGCGCGGCCCGTACCGCCCGTCACCTGCAGAAGCGAGGCTCAGCGGGACGGTGCACCATGCGGCGGACGGGTACCCGTGTGCGGGTGGCGGCTCGATCGAGGCGCTGCAACTGTCCGTGGACCAGATCCTGGGTGACTACTCCGGGTACTCGGGCGGCCCGGTGGAAGGGTCTCCCGCGGAGGGGCACGACCCGGCGGTCGTGGGCATCCTTCTGGAGCAGGCACCGGACCGTGCCGACGAGAAGCGGGCGGGGAACGTGCTGTACGCGGCCACCATCGCCGAGGCCATCACCCGCTTCGACCACCTCCAGGTCTCGCACCTCATCGACGTGCTGCGCCCGCGCGAAGGCGCCCGGGAGGTGAAGCGGCCGGACGAGAAGGCCCAGGCGTGGTTCGACCGCTTGCAGCAGTGGTCGGATCAGGGGTACATGGACGCCACGCAGATCGCGGAACTCAGGTTCATGGTCGCCCAGCAGGCCATCAGCCGCGACTTCGCGGGAGGTGACGACGGTTGAACGACGCCAGGCAGGGACAGCACCCCCTCGTCCTCGCCCGGACAGCCGTGGGCCGCGCGGTCCGTGAACTGCGGTCGGGCGATGCCGGGGAAGCCGCCAGGCAGGCGACCGTGGCCCGATCGCTTCTCCGATCGGGACGGGGACCCGAGGACGACCGCCTGGACCTGGAGTTGTCGGCGGTGTCGGTCCTCGCCGAGGTGGCCCGCCGGGGCCACCGGGACCGGGTGGCGGACCGGCTGCTCGGCGAACTCGAAACTCTCGCGCGGCGCGTGGTGGATCTCCTCGGCGAGGACCACCCGACGTCGGGCTCCGCGCTGGTGGCGCTCGCGTCGGCCGAGTTCGCGGCGGCGACGGCCGCCCGCGACCGCGACCGGATGGAACGGGCGGTCGACGTGCTCGCCCTGGCGGCGCAGAAGACCTCGGCCACCCTCGGCGCGACCCACCCCCAGGCCCTCGCCACCCTGCGCGCCTTCGCCGGTGCGGAGTACGAGGCGGCCGCGCTGCTCGGCCCGGAGCGGCGGCGCGCCGACGCGCGCGCCCTGGTGGAGTCGGTGGCGGCACGCTCCCGGAACCTGCGGGCGGCCCATGAATCGGCCGAGGCACCCGCGCCGGAGGATGCCGACGCCCTCCGCTTCTCGGTGCTCGGGCCGGTCGGCGCCCGGCGCGGGGAAGGGGTGCTGCCGACCGGCTCGCCCCGGCAGCGCGCACTGCTCGCCATGCTGCTGCTACGCGGTGACCACGCCGCCACCGCGCAGGAGCTGACCGCCGCCATCTGGGACGAGGACCCGCCTGCACGGGCGGAGGCCGCCGTGCGTACGTACGCCCACCGGCTGCGCAAGTGCCTCGGCGACGAAGTGTTCGTCAACAAGCACGGCCGGTACACGCTCCGGATCCGGGACACCGACGTGGACCTCGCCAGGGCGGAAGCGGCGGCGTCGGCCGCCGAGACCGCCGTCGCCGAGGGGGACGCGGAAGGAGGCCGGGCGCTGTACGCCGCCGCCCTGGCGGAGTTCAGCGGCGAGCCGCTCGCCGGTGTGCCCGGACTGTACGCCGAGCGGCACCGTACGCGGCTGTCGGAGTGGCGGCAGACGCTGCTGGAGCGGCGCGTCGCACTGGACCTCGAAACGGGCCGTTACGCGGAGGCCGCGGCGGAGCTGACAGCGCTCACCGCGGCGAACCCCCTCCGGGAGCACCTGCGCGAACTGCTGACCGTCGCCCAGCACCGCCTCCGGGCGGAGGACCCAGACCGCCGCCCCCGCTGACCTCCGCCGCCGGCCGGGGCAGTCCGCCGCCGGCCGGGGCAGGCAGCCCTCTGGGAACTGCCTGCCCGGCCCCCGTGTCCGTTACAGGCCGCCCCGCTTGGCGGGGAACTTCTCCAGCACGGCGACGACCGTCTCGGGGTTCTCCGGGTCGACCAGTTCCACGGGCTCCGCCAGTTGGTACAGGTCACCCCTGGGCGGGAACTGCGTGAGCCGGCCGAGGAGCACCATCGGCTTCCTTGCCTCCAGCACGACCGGGTCGGAGCCCTCCCTCTCGATGGCGGCCGTGAACGGGATCACGTCCCGCTGCTCGTAGCGCGGCGGGAACTGCTGGGTCCGGGTCAGGGTGCTCTCCGCCTCGACGTCGACGTCGCTCTGTTCGAGGGTGATCGTCCCCGGGGACTCCGCGCCGTCCGCGGACGGCAGGTCCGCGGTGACCCTGAACCCGACGGTCCGCATCCGGACACTGTTGATCGGATCGGCCGGATTGACGTCGGCGCGCTGCCTGATACCGCCCCGGAAGTCCACGCTGACCAGTTCCTCGCCGATGAGCATCGGAGTGTCGGCCGCGAGCATCGACTGCGGGATCTCGGCCCCGATCGGCGGCAGCCCCGGCTGGGCCGCCGCGGCGGCGGGGGCGAGGCCGGGGGCGGCGGTCGCGGGGGTGTGAGCCAGGGCCGGCAGTGCGGCGAGCGCGAGGGCGGCGGTGGTGGCGGCGAGTGTGCGTCGCAGACGGGCGTGCATGGGGGATCCTCCGTGGTCAGGGGAGAGCGAGTCGGTGATCTTCGCCACGCACTGTATCTGATGGAATGCAGAAAGTAGTCGTCCGACTCGTCAGTCGATCTGGTCGCAGACGTCGCTCGGCTTCTTTTCCCCGCCCGCCCGCTGACCTCGGCCGCCGCCTGGGGTGGCCACCCCGGTCCGGGCTTGCGCTGTGGTGGAGGCCGGAGCCGAGCGGGGTCTCTGTTGCCCCACGGCAACCGCGTGATCGCGCGGGGGTCAGATGTACATCTGGTACACTGGTTGCATGAATGAGCCCATCGTCGAAGCCATGGCCGAGGTGCGGGCCCACCTGGCCGACAGCATCGATCGTGCCCGCCGCGAAGCCACCCCCACCATCATCACCCGGCGTGGCAAGGCCGAGGCCGTGCTTCTCGACCTGGACGAGTACGAGCGCCTCACGAAGCTTGAGGAGCGCATCGAGGATGCCTGGCTCTCCCGGTTGGCCGCAGACTCCCTGGCCGAGGGGCGTGAGCCCGCCGTCACGCTGGAAGATCTCGCCGCTGAGATTGTGGGGGAGACCGCCCAGGCATGACCGACGGCGTCTACGTCACGAGGTTCACCCCCGCCGCCCAGCGCCAGATGCGGGCCGTCCCCCTTCCCGAGGCGCGCAGGATCCTCATCCGTCTCGGGGAGTTTCAGCGCGCGATGGACAAGGGCGACACCTCGGCCTTCGACATCAAGCCTCTGACCGGCCAAGACGGCATGTCCCGACTGCGCGTCGGCCATTGCCGGGTCGTGTACACGGTCGACAACGGCGCACTCGTCGTCTGGGTCGTCGCCGTCGGTGATCGTCGCGACGTGTACCGCGCCCTTTAGGCCACCGCCCGCACCGGCGGTCGGGGTGTCCTCCGGGCCGTCCGGGCCTGTGGACTGCGCCTTGGTCACTGTCAGTCGATCTGGTCGCAGACGTCGGTCAGCTTCTTCTCTCCCGCCCACTGCACCGTCCGCCGGTCGGCCGCGGTGATCTCTACCGTGTACACGCCGTCGACCACGTACTCGCCGCGCGGCAGGTTCCCCTGTCCCTCCGCGAAGCCGATGAGGAACGGGCCGGTGGCGTAGTAGACGTGCCCGCCGTCCGGGGCGTACCGGACGAGCGAGCTGCCGCCCGCGTCCGCGTCGTACGCGGCGCCCGTGTCGAGGTTGGTGACGCGGACGATGAGGGCCCCCTTGTACAGCTCCGTCTTCGGGGAGCCGTCGGGGTAGGTGTCGACCGTCTTGACCATGACCTCGTCGAGGAGGGGTTCCGTGCGGAAGGGGAAGGCGCAGCGTTCGCCGGCGGGGTAGTTCACCGGGGGGTACGTGACGGGGCGCCAGCCCCCGTCGGCCCCGTCGCCGCCCCGGGCCGACGCCGCCGCCGGGGCGGCGACGGTGGCGGCCAGGCAGAGTGCCGCGGCGGTGGCTGCTGCATAACGGCGCATGGCTGTGTGCTCCTTCGGATCGGGTCGCGTGCTCGTCCCCGAGCCTGGTCTGCCCGGCTGACCACCGGCTCACCACCCGCTCGTCGCGACGGGCGTACGCTGCCCCTGTGTTGGAGTTCCGCCTGCTCGGTCCCTTCGAGGCGGTACGCGACGGCGCCCCCGTCTCGCTGAGCCGGCGGCGCCAGGAGCGGCTGCTGCTCGCGGTGCTGCTGCTGAGCCCGGGGCGTACGGTGGCCGCCGGCCGGCTGGCGGAGCTGCTGTGGGACGGCGGCGGGGACGGCGGCGGGGGCCGCGGCACCCTGCACACTTACATCAGCCGGCTGCGGATGGCGCTCCGGCCGTACGGGGTAGGGATTATCACCCGCGGCGACGGGTACACCGCCGAGCTGGGCGGGTGGCGGACGGACGCCGCCGAGTTCGCCGAACGGGCCCGGGCCGCCGCCGCGTTGCGCGACCCCGTGGAGCGGCTGCACCGTACGGAGGAGGCGCTGGCCCTGTGGCGTGGGGAACTCCTCGACGGGCTCGCGGACGGCGAACTGCGCGCCCGGCTCGGCGGGGAGCTGGCCGAACTGCGGCTCTGCGCCCTGGAGCAGCGCGCCGAGGACCGGCTGCGCACCGGCCGCGACGGCCACCCCCGCGACCTCCACCTCCACCCCCGCGCCCCCGGTCACGTACCCGCCGACGGCGGCACGCTCGCCGCCGAACTCCGCCCCCTCGTCGCCCGCCACCCCCTGCGCGAGCGGCTCGTGGCGGCGCTGATGACCGCGCTGTACCGCGCCGGCCGGCAGGCCGAGGCCCTCGACGTCTACCGCACCACCCGCCTCGCCCTGGCCGCCGAGTTGGGCGTCGCCCCCGGCCCGGCCCTGCGCGACGTCCACGACAGGGTGCTCGCCGCCGACCCCGCGCTCGACGATCCGCCGCTGCCCGCGTACGCCGTGCAGGTCCGGGACGTACGGCTGCCGCTGCACACCAGCGGCCAGCCGGCCCTGGAGTTCTGCAACACCTTCGCGGGCTGGGACGGCGCCCGCGAGAGCGGCGCGGAGTGGCTGACCGGCTACCGGGCGCTGGCGGTGTGGGCCGGCCACCTCGGCCTGCTGGAGGACTGGCTGGTCACCCAGCTCCTCAAGCAGGCGCAACAGCGGCCCGCCGCCGCCCGGGAGGCGCTCGCGGAGGCCCGCGAACTGCGGAGCGCGATGCACGCCTGCTTCGTCGCCCCGGCCGACCGGCGCGCGTTCAGGCAGGTCGCGCGTGCCGCCGAAGCCGCCGCCCGGGCGGCCGAGTTCGTACGCGACGAGGACGGCCTGGGCCGCTGGCGGCTGCCCGCCTCGACCGGCCTGCGGCTGCCGGTGCTCGCGGTGGCCCGCAGCGCCGCCGACCTGCTCGCCGACCCGCAGCGCTTCACCGTGACCGCGTGCCCGTCGCCCGACTGCGGCTGGCTGTTCCTCGACGCCCCGGGCCGCCGCCGCTGGTGTTCCCTGGGCACCTGCGCGGCCCGGGACAGCGCGGGCTGTCTCGCCCGGCCGGCCTCGTGAGCTGCGCGGACGCGGGATCCGACGGCGAGCCCGGCCCTGCGTCCCGCGTGGCGAGGTATGTTCCCCTACGGAGGGACCGGCGCCCGACGTCCGCGTCACCGGCACCGGAGCAGCTTCAGAGGATCCGTTCTTACCACCAAGGGACCGGGAATGATCACGCTCAGCAAGGATGACGAACCGGCGGACCTGGCCGGGGTTACCCACCTGTCGATAGGGGTCTCCTGGGACCCCACGGTCGGCAGCAGCGGCGGCCTCATCGGCAAACTGCGGCAGACCAAGGGCACCGACCTCGACCTGATCGCCATCGCCATGGCGGGCGCCGACCCGGTCCGGCTGGCCGGCCTGGACTCGCTGGACCCGCTGGGCAACGGCGCGCTGGTGCACAGCGGGGACAACCAGACCGGCAAGGGCGACGGGGACGACGAGGTGGTGACCGTCGAGTTCTCCCGGGTGCCGGACCAGATCACCGCCATCGTGTTCGTCGCCGCCGCGTACAAGAAGGGCAGCAGCTTCCAGAAGGCGCGGAACATCAGCTTCAAGGTGTACGACGCGTCCGGCGGCAGCGCGCAGCAGGTCGCCGACATCTGGCCGAGCCTCCTCTCCGCGGACAACGGCTGTGCCGTGGCCAAGGCGACCCGGGCCGGCGCGGCCTGGACGCTGCAGGTGATCAACGAGACGGGGAAGATCAAGCAGGGTGACGAGCGCGCGCTCATGCGCTTCGCCGCCGGCAGGTGACGGCCGTCCCGGGCCTGCGCCCCACCGCCGGCCCGGCCGCCGGTCAGCCGCCGGTCAGTCCGACCCGCGGCCGGTCAGCCCGCAACCGGCCGCGACGTGTCCCGCTCCGTGCCGGGGATGCCGCACAGCGCACGGTCGACCAGTGCGCTGGCCGCCCGCTCCTGCCTGAGTACGCTGCCGGGTGAGTCGCCCAGCGCCGTGGACATGGAGACGGTGACGGCGCGGCCGCCGTCGTCGGTGGCGCCGTTCAGGGTGATGTAGCCGGCCTCGCCGCCCTCGTGGCTCCAGTAGCCGCCGCCGCAGGACAGGGGACGGTGGACCAGGCCGAGGCCGTAGCGTCCGTGCGGCCAGAACTTCCGCGTCTCCTCGTCCACCGGGACGGTGTCCCGCATGTCGGCCAGCCGCGCCGGGGACAGCAACTCGCCGCCGAGCAGGCCCCGGAAGAAGCGGTTGACGTCCGCGGTGGTGGAGACGTAGCCGCCGGGGTCGGGGACGAGCACCTTCGTGACGTCGACGCGGGCGCCGGAGGGGAAGACCTGGTAGGCGCGTGCGTGCGGCGTGCGGAGGGTGGGCGTGCCGCCCGGCAGATAGGTGCGGTCCATGCCGAGCGGTGCCAGGACCCGCGCCTCGACCTCCTCGTGCCACGGGCGGCCCGTGACCTTCTCGATGATCAAGTCGAGCAGGACGTAGCCGGTGTTGGAGTAGCCCCACCCGGTGCCCGGCGCGAAGTCCGGGCGGTGCCGCATGGCCCGCGCGACGATCTGCCGGGGCGTGTAGGTGTCGTACCGGTGCGCGTAGTACTCGCGCGGCGTGGCGTAGCCGGGGAGGTCGTCGTGGAGGCCGGCGGTGTGCTGGAGGAGGTGGCGGACGGTGATCCGGCGGCCGTCGTTGCCGTTGCCGGCGACGAGTCCGGGCAGCCGGCGGGCCACGGTGTCGTCGAGCGACAGCCTGCCCTCGTCGACCAGTTGCAGGACCACGGTGGCGACCAGCGCCTTGCCGGTGCTGGCCATCCGGAAGTAGCCGTTGCGGGGCACCGGACGGTCCGTACCGGCCTCGGCGACGCCGCTGGTGGCGACCAGATCCCGGCCCGGTCCCGCGGTCACCCGGGCCTGGACGCCGGTGACCCCCAGCGCCCGGATGGCGTCGGCGTCCCGGCGCAGGTCGTCGCGGCCGTAGCCGGGGGCGGCGGCGTCGTGGGCACCGGCCGGGAGGTGGACGGCGAGGGCGGCGCCGGCGGTGACGAGGACGGCCGCGGCGACGGCGGTCCACCGCCGGCGAACGCGGCGGCGCGGCGGGGCGGTTGCGGGGTGGGTGGTTTCCATGGCCGCACGCTAGGCGGGCGGCGGGGGGCGGGTCGGTACCCCGGACTCCCGGAGGAAAGCTACAGCTAGCTGTAGTGCCCGCGGAGTGCCCGGTACGTACGGTGACGTGCGTGGAGCCTCCCGCGGTCTTCCCGTACGACACAGGGACAGCGCCCCGCGCGGCCCGTACGCCCGGCCTGCCCGGCCTGCGCGGCGCGGTCCGTGCCCGGTGGGCCGGAGCGCGCCGCGGCGGGCGCTACCTGCTGGGCACCCTGGTGGACGCGGCGTTGACTCTTCTCGCGGCGCCCGCGCTGTGCGTGCCGCCGCTGGCGCAGCGCTGGGCGGAGCGGCACCGCCGGCGCGCCGGGGCGCTGCTGGGACAGCCCGTCGAGCCGCACCCGCGCGCCGCCCGCCGCAACCTCGGGTGGCTGGTGACGCAGGTGGGCACGGGTCTTCCGGCGGGCGGCCTCGCCCTGCTCCTCCTGGGCTGCCTGCTGCTCACCCCCGTCATCACGGCGCTGTGGTGGGCCTTCCCCGCGGCGCCGTGGCTGCCCGTGATGAGCGTGCGCCTCACCGGCTGGGGCACCGCGCTGGCGCACGGCCTGGTGAACCTCGCGGTCCTGGCGGCCCTGGCCGCCCTCGTCCTCCCGCCGCTCGCCCGCGCGCACGCCCGCTGCTGCCTCGCGGTCCTGGCGCCCTCGCCCGCGGAGCACCTGGTCGAGCGCGTCACCGAGCTCACCCGGACACGTACGGACGTACTCCAGGCGCACAGCGCGGAACTCCGCCGGATCGAACGGGACTTGCACGACGGCACCCAGGCCCGGCTCGTGGCCATCGCGATGCGGCTCGCCGTGGCCGGCGAGAGCTTCGCCGACGACCCCGCGCGGGCCGCCGTCCTCGTCCGGCAGGCCCACGCCGAGACCGAGGACGCCATGAGCGAACTCCGCTCCGTCATCCGCACCATCTACCCGCCGGTGCTGGCCGACCAGGGCCTCCCCGGCGCACTCGGCACCCTGACCACCCGGGCCGGGGTGCCGACCCGCATGGAGGTCGGCCCGCTCGGCGAGGTCCCCGCGGCGGTCGAGGCCGTCGCGTACTTCGCCGTCACCGAGGCGCTGGCGAACGTCGCCCGGCACAGCCGGGCGACCCGCGCGTCGGTGCGCGTCACCCGCGACGGCGCGCTGCTCCGTGCGGAGATCGCCGACGACGGGGCAGGCGGCGCGGACGCCGCCAGGGGGACAGGACTGGACGGGATGCGCCGCCGCGCCGCCGCCCTGGACGGCTCCCTGGGGATCAGCAGTCCGCCGGGCGGGCCGACGGTCGTCACCGTGGAGCTGCCGTGCGCGTAGTGATCGCCGAGGACAACGTCCTGCTCTCGTCCGGACTGGAACTCCTCCTCAACTCCCAGGGGTTCGAGGTCGTCGCGACCACGGCCGACGCCCCCGGCTTCCTCGCCGCCGTCGGCGCCCACCGCCCGGACGTCACCATCGTCGACGTACGCCTGCCCCCGGCCTTCCGCGACGAGGGCATCCGCGCCGCCGCCCAGGCCCGCCGCGACCACCCGGGACTGCCGGTCCTGGTGCTGTCCCAGTACGTGGAGCAGGAGTACGCGGGCCGCCTCCTCGCCGGCACCGGCGGCGGCATCGGCTACCTGCTCAAGGACCGGGTCAGCCGCGTCGCGGAGTTCACCGACGCGCTGCGCCGGGTGGCCGCCGGCAGCACCGTCCTGGACCCCGAGGCCGTCGCCCAGCTCCTCGCCGGGCGCGGCGATCCGGTCGACGCCCTGACCGCGCGTGAGCGCGAGGTGCTCGCGCTGATGGCCGAGGGACACGACAACGTGACCATCGCCCGCCGGCTCGTCATCACCGGCAACGCCGTGCACAAGCACGTCGGCAACGTCTTCCTCAAACTCGGCCTGCCCCCCGGCGACAGCGGCCACCGCCGCGTCCGCGCCGTCCTCGCGTACCTGCGCCGCCACGGCGGACCGTAGGTCAGGGGAAGTCACTCCGCCACAGCACCAGCGTCGCCGTCCCCAGCGCCACCACCTGGAAGGCGAGCATGCGCCACTGCCGGCCGACGCCGAGAACCAGCGCCCAGAACCCGATGGCGGCGGCGCCGACCCACGCGGCTTCGGCCCGCGCCGACTCCGACATGTCGGTGGACCCGGGCAGCCAGCCGCCGGAGAAACTGATGGAGAACACCATCCAGGCGATGACGACCGCGTCCAGGAACAGGACGGTGGCCACCAAGAGCACGGTCTCCGCGGTGGACGGCTCGCGCCACGTCACGGACAGACGCTCGGGCGGGGTCGGATCGGGGGCGTGCCAGGACGGAGTGGGCTCCACGACGGGCCTCCGTGAGCCGGATTCGGTGGTGTTGCGCCGAGTATGCGGTGGCACCGGCCGGCACGGCATGAGTACGGGTACTCAAAGGCGAGCTCCGTCGCCCGCCGGGCTACTCCCCCTCGGACTCCAGTTTCTCGAAGAAGAACTCGTGCTTCAGGAATGACGTGTCGTACTCGTGCGCCGGGTACGGCGGGATCAGTTGTGAAGCCTGGAAGAGCCGCCAGCCGGCCCGCAGCGCGTCCAGACCCGTCTCGTACGGCGGTACGTCGCCGTCACCGGTGGTCGGCCTGGTGGCGCCGGTGCCGTCGTAGCGGGACCAGCCCACCACCTGCGAATCGAGCGCGGAGGTGGCCAGATAGAGGACGAGGACGTGCTGCTTCACGCGCGGCTCCCGTGGGCGGGACGGTTGGTGACCCGGGTCACCCAGTGGTCGATGTCGAAGGCGTCGTCGCCGGTCAGCGCCCGCCACAGCCGCACCCTGTTGTGGATCTCCAGCCGGCCCGTGGCCGGTTCGTACCAGGGAAAGGTCCGGCTGAGCTCCTCCGCGACCGCCGGCTCGTCGAGGTCGGCGGTGTCCCAGAGCCGGACCTGCGGCACGGTCGGGTTGAACCGGATCTTGAACATGTAGCGGCGCACGTCGCTGTCGTTGCGCCGGCCGCCGTGCCAGAGGCCGTGGTGCAGCAGCATGACGGTGCCGGCCGGGCAGGTGAGGCGGGTCTGGCCGCGCAGGTTCTGGTAGCGGCCGGTGTCGGATTCGTTGGTGCGCCGCAGATGGCTGCCGGGCACGCTGAGCGTGCCGCCCATGTCGCCGGTGACGTCGTGCGGGTAGTACATGAGCTGGACGTCGAAGGCGTCGGGACGGACGTCGATGATCGCGTCGCCGTGCAGGTGCTGGGCGGCGCCCTCGTGCGGTTCGCGGATGTGCACGGCGTGGTGGTCGACGGTCGGGTCGGGCCCGACCAGGCTCTCCAGGGCGCCGGCGACGGCGGGGAGTTCGATCAGCCTCCGGGCGAACGTACCCGCGGGGAAGGCCGCGGGGACGGGGCTGCCGTACGGCGCGTGCGGTATTCCCGCGTCGAGGACGTCGATGGCCTGCTCGTTCATCTCCCGCGGCACGACGGCGTCGAGCCGGTGGAAGCCGTGGGCGAGGAAGCGGGCCGTCTGGACCGAGGTGAGAAGCTGTTTTCTGGTAGGCACGCGGCCAAGTTAGGCGAAGCCCTCCTGGTCGTCGTGGGATGCATTCCTCCAGTGCTGGTAGTTTTTCACCATGCCCGACGAGCTGGTGCTCTGTCTGGACGAGCCGCCCCGGGTGGCGAGCGCGGGGGTGGGCGTGCACGGCACCGTCGGCCCTCACGACGTCTTCCGGCTCCCCGGCCTGTGGCAGTTGCACCTGTACGGCTACTCCGGCGAACTGGCCTTCGACGGCGGCAGCTTCCCGATCCGCCCCGGTCACGTGAGCCTGGTGCCGCCCGACACGGAGGTGCACTTCCTCTACCACGGGCGCCGCTGCGAGCACCTCTACGCGCACTTCCGCCTGCCCGGGCAGGGGGAGCGGCGGACCGTCCCCGCGATGCAGGACGCGGGCGCCGAGGCCCCGCTGCTGACCGGTCTGCTGCGGCACGCGGTGGCCGCGATGCCGGTGTCTCCGAGCCGGGCGGCGGCGCAGGTGTGGGCGGCGCTGTGGCACACCGTGGCGCTGGGCGGGGCGCGGGAGGAGGCCGGGCGGCCCCACCCGGCGCTGGTGGCGGCCTTCGCGTACGTCGAGGAGCGGCTGGCGGGCCCGCTGACCGTGCCGGAGGTCGCCCGAGCCGCGGGCGTCTCGCACAATCACCTCACCCGGCTGTTCCGCGCCGGAACGGGCGGCACGGTCGTGGCCCACATCCGCCGCCGGCGCATGGAGCGGGCCCGGCACCTGCTGACGGCCTCGACCCTGCCGATTCCCTCGGTGGCGGCGGCGGTGGGTATCCCGGACCTGCAGGCGTTCAACAAGACGTGCCGGCGGGAACTCGGGGAGTCCCCGCGGCGCGTCCGGCAGGCGCGGGGCGGGACCTAGCGCCGCCCCAGCCGCAGCGTCACGATCTGGAACGGCCGCAGGCTCAGCCCGATCCGCCCGTCACCCGCCGCCGACACCGCGGCCGGACGCGGAGCCTCCGGCCACCTGCGCTCCAGCAGATCCGTCTCCGCCGCCTCCGCCGCCGCGAACCCCGGCACCAGCACCGCCTCCGCCCGGCCGCCCAGCGACTCGTACAGGCGGACCACCACGTCCCCCGAGCCGTCGTCCGCCAGCTTCACCGACTCCACCACGACACCCTCGCCGTCCACCGCGACCAGCGGTTCGACCTCGGCGTCGCCCGGCAGGGCGCGCGGCGGGAGGTTGAGGGCGTAGCCCTCCCGGATCGCGTCCGCGACGGACGCTCCCGGCACCAGGGCGTAGCGCAGCCGGTGCGTGCCCTCGTCGGGGTGGGGGTCGGGGAAGGTGGTGGCCCGCAGCAGCGACAGGCGCACGGTCGTCGTGATCCCGCCGTCCGCGTCGCGCCGGGAGCGGGTGACGTCGTGGCCGTACGTCGAGTCGTTGGCGACGGCCACGCCGTAGCCGGGCTCCGCGACGTGGATCCAGCGGTGCGCGCAGATCTCGAACTTCGCCGCGTCCCAGGACGTGTTGGTGTGCGCGGGACGCCGTACGTGCCCGAACTGCGTCTCCGACAGGGACGTGTCCGCGTGGACGTCCAGCGCGAACGCCGCCTTCAGGATCGTCTGGGTCTCGTGCCAGTCCACGCGGGTGTCGATGTCGAGGCGGCGCGCGCCCGGCGCCAGCGTCAGCGTCTGCTCGGCCCTTGACGTGCCGAAGCTCCGCACGACCCTGACCTGCGCGCGGTGCGGGCCGTCGGGCAGCAGCGTCACCGCGTCCGCCGCCGTCAGATCGGTCACCGTGTTGCGGTAGTACTGGTCGACGTCCCAGGCGTCGCCCCCGTTGCCCGGCAGGTCGGGGTGGACCTGCAGCAGGTTGCCGTAGCCGCCGGGGGCGATGGCCTCGCGGCCGGTCGCCGCGTCGCGGGCGGAGGTGATCAGGCCGTTGCCGTCGATCACGACCCGCAGGAGGCCGTTGTCGAGGACGTACGACCCGTCGTCCGCCTCCTCCGCGCTCACGGACCCCGGCGGCTCGGCGGGCCGGGCCCCCAGCGCCGGCACCCCGGCGCGGCCGTGCGGGGTCGCGTTGAAGACGACGGTGGTGTCGGCCGTCGCGTCCCCGGCCAGCACCCCCTGGGCCCGGTCGATGATCTCCTCCAGTTCCGCGAAGACCTGCCGGTAGGTGGCGCGCGCCTCGCGGTTGACCCAGGCGATCGACGAGCCCGGCAGGATGTCGTGGAACTGGTGCAGCAGCACGGTCTTCCAGATCCGGTCCAGTTGCTCGTACGGGTAGGGGGCGCCGCCGCGCACGGCGGCCGTCGCGCACCACAGCTCCGCTTCGCGCAGCAGATGCTCGCTGCGCCGGTTCCCCTGCTTGATCTTCGCGTGGGAGGTGTACGTGCCGCGGTGCAGCTCCAGATACAGCTCGCCGAGCCACACCGGCGCGTTCGGATAGTCCGCCTCCGCCTTGGCGAAGAACTCCGACGGCTTCTCGATCGTCACGCGGGGCGCGCCCTCCAGGTCGGCGAGGCGCCGGGCCGCGGCGAGCATCTCGCGGGTGGGGCCGCCGCCGCCGTCGCCCCAGCCGAACGGCACCAGTGAGCGGGTGGCGGACCCCTTGTCCTGGAAGTTGCGTACGGCGTGTGCCAGATCCCGGCCGCCCAGGTCCGAGTTGTAGGTGTCGACCGGCGGGAAGTGGGTGAAGACCCGGGTGCCGTCGAGCCCTTCCCACCAGAACGTGTGGTGGGGGAACTTGTTGAACTGGCTCCAGGAGATCTTCTGGGTAAGGAAGTACGTGGAGCGTGACTGCCGTACCAACTGCGGCAGGGCCGCCGAGTAGCCGAACGAGTCGGGCAGCCAGACCTCGTCGGTCTCGACGCCGAACTCCTCCAGGAAGAACCGCTTGCCGTGCACGAACTGGCGGGCCAGCGCCTCACCGCCCGGCATGTTCGTGTCCGACTCCACCCACATGCCGCCGACCGGGACGAACTGACCGGCGGCCACCTTCTCCTTCACCCGCGCGTACACCTCGGGCCGGTGCTCCTTGATCCAGGCGAGCTGCTGGGCCTGGGACATGGCGAAGACGAACTCGGGGTGGTCGTCCATCAGATCGGTGACGTTGGACGCGGTCCTGGCCACCTTGCGCACCGACTCACGCAGCGGCCACAGCCACGCCGAGTCGATGTGGGCGTGCCCGACCGCGCTGATCCGGTGCGCCGAGGCGTGCGCGGGTTTCGCCAGCGCCCCGGCGAGCGTCTCCCGGGCCGCGGGGGCCGCGGCGCCCACGTCACGGCGGTGGTCGAGCAGGTCGAGGGCGCGCTCCAGGACCCGCAGGATCTCCCAGCGGCGGGGGTCGTCGGTGGACAGCTCCCGCATCAGCCCCGTCAGCACGTCGAAGTCCTGGACCAGCTCCCACACGGTGCGGTCGACGACGGCGAGGTCCATCGTGCGCAACCGGTAGAGGGGGGCGGGGTCGGCGGTGTCCCAGTCGCCGAGGCCCGTGGGGACCCAGGAGAACTCGGGGTTCGAGGACCCCTCCAGATACAGCAGGATCTCCTCGCCGCCCTTGGCCTCGTCGGCGATCCGCACCCACCGGGTGCGCGGGTTGAGGGACTTGATCGCGGTGGCGTCCGGGCGGTACACCAGCGCCTCCGCCTGGAAGCCGGGACCGGCACCGGTGAAGCCGATGTCCAGCACCGCCTCGACGGCCTGCCCCGCCCAGTCCTCGGGGACGGTGCCCCGGACGCGGAACCACGAGGTCCCCCACGGCCGGCCCCAGGGTTCCCCGGTGCGGGTCGGCGTGTACGCGGCGGCAAGTCCCTCCGCCACCGGCACGGGTTCGCCCGGGGCGTTCCAGACCTCGACCGCCAGCGGCACCGACCGCGGGTGGACGGCCGGCCGTACGCGGTGTTCGAGCGCCTGCCCGATGCGGCTCTCGATCAGGCTCCGGTCGTCATGCATCGTGGTTACTCCTCGGTTTCCTCGGAGCTCTGCAGGCTGGCACCAGCCCCAGGGGCTGTCAAGGCACGCACGGGGCGAAGCGGCGGCGCTGCGCGATCTGTTGACAAGCCTTGTACCTGGCTCCATAGTTCAGTCACCCATCGCCTCGTGAACGATCCCGGGATCGATCTCGGGATCGATCCCGAGGCAGTAGCTGGTGGCCGTACGTCGAACCGTTTCGCCGCCATAGCTCCGATGAATCCTGGCCGCTTCCTCACGCACCGCCGAGCGCCACCCCGCGCTCCCCGAGCCGCCGCACGGAGCCCCCGTCGCCTCTCAGGAAGGAACGGACATGAAGAAGCAGCTATGGCCGTGCGCCATCGTCCTCGCCACCGCCCTCTCGCTCGGGGCGTGTACCGGCGGAGGCACCGCGCAGCAGGGCGCGGCGGCCGACATGCTCACCGTCTCCGCGCCCAACAGCGCGCCGACGTTCACGAACAACTTCAACCCGTTCACGGGCACCGCCCCCGGGCTGAACGTCATGTACGAGCCGCTCGTCGCGACCAACCGCGCCAAGGGCGGCGAGGTCGTCCCCTGGCTGGCGGAGAAGTGGAGCTGGTCGGACGGCGGCAGGACCGCCACCTTCCGGCTACGCCCCGGCGTCACGTTCTCCGACGGCTCCCCGCTCACCGCGAAGGACGTGCACTTCAGCCTCGACCTGCTGCTGAAGAACCCCAAGGTCGGCGGCGCCTCCTACGAGAAGGTCGAGGTCGTCGGCGACGACTCCGTCGCCGTCACCTGGCAGGACCCGGCGTACCAGCAGTTGCCGGACCTGGAGATCGTCCGGATCGTCCGCGCCGGCCTGTGGTCCGGGCGCGACCCGCTGACGCACGTCGACAAGAAGCCGGTCGGCACCGGCCCGTTCGCCCTCGAAACGTTCTCACCGCAGGCGGTGACGATGGCCTCCCGCGCCGGCTACTGGGGCGGGAAGATGGCGATGCCCCACCTCAAGTACACGGCCGCCACCAGCGCCAACATCCAGACGCAGCTCCAGAGCAACACCGTCGACTTCTGCACCTGCGACGTCGACGCCAAGAGCTACCTCAAGGCGGACCCGGAGAACCACCACTTCATCATGGCCTGGGACGGCGCCGTCGTCTCGCTCCAGCTCAACAACGCCCGCGCCCCGTTCAGCGACGTCGCGGTCCGGCGGGCGTTCGCGCAGGCCGTGGACACCGCGCAGATCGCCGAGCTGAGCTCCAGCAAGCTGCCGATCCAGCAGCCGCAGGCGAGCCCCACCGGTCTGTCGAGCAAGGTGTACGAGGACTGGATCGACCCCGCGTACGCGAAGCCGCGCGCCCACGACCCCGCCGCCGCCGAGGCGACGCTGGCGGACGCCGGCTACAGCGTCCAGGACGGTTCCCTCGTCAAGGACGGCAAGAAGATCCCGGTCGAGTACGTCGTACCGAGCGACACCCCGTTCCTCAAGACGATCGCCCAGCTCGTCGTCGAGCAGATCCGCGAGTCGCTCGGCATCGAGGTGAAGCTGGTCAGCGGGCCGGGCGCGAACACCGGCCCCACCATCGCCAAGGGCGACTTCGACCTCGCCGCGAACTGGATGTCCAGCGGCTCTGGAATCTACGCCGCGCTGCGCCAGTTCGACGGCACCAAGGCCGAACCGCTGGGCACCGAGGCCATCAACAACCCGGTGCGGTTCCGCAACGACGACTTCGACCGCCTGCTGGCGAAGATGGCCGGCACGGCCGACGAGGCCGAGCTGAAGAAGCTGGGCGCACAGGCGCAGGACGTCTTCGTGGACCAGGTCCCGACCGTCCCGCTGTTCGTCTCCGGGGCCGCGGGCGTCGCCAACAGCGCGCGCTGGACCGGCTGGCCCGAGGCCGAGAACCCGGACTACCTCGCCAACACCGGCTCGGGCACGGAGTTCATCACCACGCTCAAGCACCTCAAGCCCGCCGAGGGCTGAGAGGACGACTCCCGTGACCGACTCCCTCACCGCGACCCGGCCGGCCACCGCCGCCGCGCAGTCCGGCACCGGCCCGGCCAAGCGGCCGGACCACAGCCGGCGCCGGGCCCGGCTCACCTTCCTCCTGGGCCGGTTCGGCTTCTACCTCCTGGTCACCTGGGTCGCCGTCACCCTGAACTTCTTCATCCCGCGGCTGATGCCGGGCGACCCCGCGACGTCGATCCTCCAGCAGTTCACCCAGCGCACCGGCCAGCCGCCGCCACCCGCCACCGTGGAGTCCGTGCAACTGCTCTTCGGCGGCACCGAGGAGTCCCTCCTCTCGCAGTACTTCGGCTACCTCGGCCAGTTGCTCCGCGGCGATCTGGGCCTGTCCATCAGCCAGTACCCGGTGCCCGTCACCGAACTGGTGACGACGGCGCTGCCGTGGACGCTGGCCCTCGTGGGCAGCGCCACCGTCATCGCGTTCGTCATCGGCATCGGCATCGGCATCTACGTCGGCTGGCGGCCCGGCCGCCGGCTGGACAGCGTCGTCACGCCGCTGTCCACCGTCGTCGGCGTCGTCCCCTACTTCTGGGTGGCGCTGCTGGCCGTGTGGATCTTCTCGGTCCAGCTCGGCTGGGCGCCGGTCGCCGGCGGCTACGGCCCGGACGTCATGCCCGGCTTCAACGCGGCGTTCGTCACCAGCACCCTGCACTACGGGCTGCTCCCGGTGGCGACCATCGTGTTCTCGTCCTTCGGCGGCTGGGTGTTCGGCCAGCGCAACATGATGGTCACCACGCTCAGCGAGGACTACGTGCTGCTGGGCCGGGCCAAGGGCCTGCCGGGCTGGAAGGTCATGCTGGGCTACGCCGCCCGCAACGCGATGCTGCCGAGCGTCACCAACTTCGCGCTCGCCATCGGCGCCCTGGTCGGCGGGGCCATGCTCACCGAGATCGTCTTCTCGTATCCGGGCATGGGCTTCCTGCTCTTCGACGCGGTCTCCAAGCGCGACTACCCGACGATGCAGGCCGTGTTCCTCCTCATCACCCTCGCGGTCCTGTTCGCCAACTTCCTCGCCGACTCCCTGTACGTCCTGCTGGACCCCCGTACCCGAGAGACGAGGTGAACCGACGTGCTCAAGCGGTTGACGCGCGGCTGGAAGGTACGCCTCGGCCTGACCGTGTTCGGCCTGTTCGTCCTGGCCGCCGTGGCCGGGCCCTGGGTGACCGACCATCTGCTGCACACCAGCCCCACGGCGATCGACCTGGACGCCGTGGCCACGGGGCCCAGCGGTGACCACCTCCTCGGCACCACCGCCAGCGGGCAGGACGTGCTGGCCCAGGTCGTCGTGGGCGCCCGCCAGTCGATGCTCGCGGGCCTGGTCGCCTCCGTGCTCGGCACGTTCATCGCCGTCGTGGTCGGCGTGACGGCGGGCCTGGCGGGCGGGGCCGTGGACACGGTGCTGACCGGCCTGACGAACGTCTTCCTCACCATGCCGGGCTTCGCGCTGATCTTCGTCATCAGCGGGTACGTCCAGGGCGGTGGGCCGATCGTCATCGGCGTCATCATCGGCGCCTTCGGCTGGGCCGGCGGCACCCGGGCCATCCGGGCGCAGACCCTCAGCCTGCGGAACCGGGACTTCGTGACCGCGGCGCGCATGCTGGGCGAGAGCCGCTGGCGGCTCGCGATGGTCGAGGTGCTGCCGCATCTGGTCGGCTGGATCTCCGCCATGTTCCTCGGCGGCTTCGTCGGCGGCGTCCTGGCCGAGTCGGGCCTGGCGTTCCTCGGCATCGCGGACGCCTCGACCACGAGCTGGGGAATCATGATCAGCGAGGCCCAGCAGGGGAACGCCCTGATCACCGGCATGTGGTGGTGGTTCGCCCCGCCCGGTCTGTGCATCGCGCTGCTCGGCGCCTCCGTCACCCTCGTCAACTTCGGCATCGACGAGGTCTCCAACCCGCGGCTGCGCAACGCCCAGCGCGCCCTGGTGAAGGCGGCGCGGAACACCGGCGCGGCCACGCACGAGAAGGACGTGGCAGATGCCCGCTGACACCGCTCCCACCGCTCCCCCCGCTTCCACCGCTCCCCCCGCTTCCACCGCTCCCCCCGAAACGGCTCCCACCGACACCGCCGCCCCCGGCACCCCCGCCGGCCGCCCCCTGCTCGACGTCCGCGGCCTGACCGTCGAGTACCTCGCGGAGAGCGGCTCCGTGCGCGCCTGCGCCGACGTCTCCTTCACCGTCCGGCGCGGCGAGATCCTCGGTGTCGCCGGCGAATCCGGCTCCGGCAAGTCGACCCTGATCACCGCGCTGACCCGGCTGGAGCGCCCGCCGGCCGTGACCACCGCGGGCGAGATCCGCTTCCTGCCCGGCCACGCCGACGAGCCCGTCGATCTGGCGGCCATGTCCGAGAAGCAACTGCGGGCCCTGCGCTGGCGGGACCTGTCGATCGTGCTGCAGAGCGCCATGAACGCGCTCAACCCGGTGGTGCGGCTCGGCGCGCAGTTCACCGACGTCCTGCGCCAGCACGACAGGACCCTCACCCGGCAGGCGGCGCGCGCTCGCACGGACGAACTGCTGGCGCTCGTCGGCCTCACCGCGGGGCAGGCCGGCGCCTACCCGCACGAGCTGTCCGGCGGGACCCGCCAGCGCGCCACCATCGCGCTGGCGCTGGCCTGCGGCGCCGACCTCGTCGTCATGGACGAACCCACCACCGCCGTCGACGTCGTCATGCAGCGCCAGATCCTCGCCAACGTGCTGCGGCTGCGCGAACAGCTCGGCTTCGCCGTCGTGTTCGTCACCCACGACCTGTCGCTGCTCGTCGAACTCGCCGACCGGATCGCGATCATGTACGCCGGCCGGATCGTGGAGATCGGCACGGCGTACGACATCTACCACCACCCCCAGCACCCCTACACCGAGGGCCTGCGCGCCTCCTTCCCGCCGCTGCGGGAACCCGTGCGCCGCCTCAGCGGCATCCCCGGCACCCCGCCGGACCTGCGCAACCCGCCCGCCGGCTGCGCCTTCCACCCCCGCTGCCCGCACCGCTTCGAGCCGTGCGACACCGAGACCCCGGCGCTGCTGCGGATCGGGGAGCAGCAGGCGGCCTGCCTGCTGCACGACCCGCGGTGGCAGCCGGCGCGGCACCGAGAGGAGAGCGACGATGCGGTCAGCCACTGACGCGACACCGGCCACCGGCCCCGGCCCCGGGGCCGGCGCGGCTCCGGTCCTGGAGGCCGTCGACGTGTCCATGCACTTCACGGTCCGCAGCCGCATCGGCCGTACGTCGACCGTGCGCGCCCTGGAGCACACCTCGCTGCGGCTCCACCGGGGGAAGATCGTCGCCCTGGTCGGCGAGAGCGGCAGCGGCAAGACGACCCTGGCGCGGCTGTTCTCGCTGATGTACCGGCCGACGTCCGGGGAGATCCGGCTGCGCGGCGAGCCGGTGGGCCCGCTGCGCGGCAAGGCCGCCCGCGCGTACTACTCCGACGTCCAGATGGTCTTCCAGGACCCGTTCGCCTCGCTCAACACCATGCACACGGTGCGGCACACCCTGGGCCGGGCGTTGCGCCTGCACGGCCACGGCCGCGGCAAGGACGCCCTCGAAGCGCACATCCTCGACCTGCTGCAGCGGGTCAGCCTCACCCCGACGCGGGACTTCGTCGACAAACTGCCGCACGAGCTGTCCGGCGGGCAGCGCCAGCGCGTCGCCATCGCCCGCGCACTGGCCGTGGGACCCAAGGTGGTCCTCGGCGACGAGCCCATCTCGATGCTGGACGTGTCGATGCGGCTCGACATCCTCAACCTCCTCGCGCAACTGCGCGACGAGGAGGACCTGGCCCTGCTCTACATCACGCACGACATCGCCAGCGCCCGGTACCTCGCCGAGGAGATCTACGTGATGTACGCGGGCCAGATGGTCGAGGGCGGCCCCACCGAGGAGGTCATCCAGAACCCGCAGCACCCCTACACCCGGCTGCTGCTGGGCGCCTCGCCCGACCCGGCGCGGACGCTCACCCGCACCGGCGCCTCCGCCTTCACGGACGTGGCGGACGCCGGCGAGCCGCCCGACCTCGCCGATCCGCCGTCCGGCTGCCGCTTCCACCCGCGCTGCCCGTTCGCCCGGGAGAGCTGCCGGGCGGAGTTCCCCGCACGGACCTCGCACGCCACCGGCCAGTGGGTGCACTGCTGGCTCCACCCCGCAGACGAACAGGAGTGAGTCACCTTGATACGCAGGAGAACGCTCGGCAAGGCCGCCCTGGCGACCGGCACCGCGCTCGCCCTCGCGCCCGGCTCGGCCGGCGCGGCGCCCGCGCGCCGCCACCGCGTACGCGCCTCCCTCCCCAAGGGCACCCCGCTGCAGGCCCTGAAGGTCATCCCGTCCGGCAACCTGACCACCGACGCCGACCGGATCCTCGTCAGCTCGCTGCAGGGCCTGGTCGCCCGCACCTCCCCGGAGCAGATCTTCATCGACGAGGGCGGCCCCGGCGCGGTCTGGAAGAACAGCCTGCACACGTACTACGGCATCGGACTCGACGACTCCCTCACCACCTGGCAGGGACTGCTCACCCACTTCCGCGACCGGCTGCGCGGCTACGTCCGCTACGACCGCGCCGCGAACGTCGACTCCGTCAACGTCGCCTCCGCCCTGAGCGGCCCGCTGTCCGCGCTCCCCGTCGATCGCAGCCAGGAGGCCGAGGTGCAGGCCCTCGGCCTGACCCGGATGCTGCTCGACGTCTCGGGCAGGGACGAGCGCTGGGCGTACGAGACGTACGGCGGCAGCTTCTCCCGCACGACGGCCGCCGAGCTGAACCCGAACGTCGCCTACCACCTGCGCGACTACCTCTCGCTGACCGACGCCTTCACCTTCTACGACGGGGTGAGCGACTGGCGGGCGGACGTGCTCGCCGGCATGGCGCCCGGCGCGACGCTGATGGGCTACGGCGACAGCGAGATCGACATGATCTCCCAGGCGTCCGGCATCGGCATCACCTCCATCCCGTCGGACCTGGCCCCCAACCTCTCCGCGCTCAGCAGCATCCACAGCACCGCGGGCCTCAGGCAGAAGCCGCAGCCCGCCCCGGCGACGCGGAACAAGCACTACGTCACGTTCGTCATCAGCGACGGCGACAACGTGGCCGCCAACCTGTGGAGCCAGCACGAGTACTTCACCAGCCCCGACCGCGGCGACTTCAGCCTCGGCTACGGCCTCAGCCCCTCCCTGGTCGACCTCGCCCCGGCGGCGCTGCGCTGGTACTACGACAACGCCCGCGCCGGCAGCGCGAAGGACCACTTCATCGCCGGACCCAGCGGCAACGGCTACACCTTCCCCAGCCGGATGCCGCGCGCCGAGCTGAACCGCTACACCGAGCGGCTGAACACCCTGATGGCCACCGCGGACATGGGCATCTGCGAGATCCTCGACGACCAGGACTGCTTCGCCGACGACGCGCTGTGGCAGACCTACCTCCGCCACCCGGCCGTCGACGCCCTGTTCTACTTCGGCCCCGGAGCGGCCGGCGGCATCAACTGGGTGGCGGGCAAGCCGGTGATCGCCCAGCGGAGCCTGCTGTGGGAGGGGCTGACCGAACAGGACGAGCTGATCCGGGAGATCAACGCCCGCCCCGCGGCACCCGCGTCCGCCGACGGCTACACCCTCGTCCTGGTGCACTGCTGGAGCAAGTCGATGGCCGACGTCAGGACGGTCGTCGACGGGCTGCGCCAGGAGGTCGAGGTGGTCACCCCGGCGGAGTTCGTCCACCTGGTCAACCAGAACCACGCGAGCTGAAGGACGCCCATGACCACCTCCCCGACCCTGCGGATCGCCGTCTCGCCGGGCGACGGCGACGAGGAACTGCGCCGGAAGGCGTCCCTGGTCCGCCCGTCCGGCCGCCAGGTCGCCTGGCAGCGGCAGGAGCTCGTCGCCTTCGTCCACTTCGGGATCAACACCTTCACCGGCCGCGAGCACGGCACCGGCACCGACGACCTCTCCCTCTTCGACCCGGCGGAGCTCGACGCCCGCCAGTGGGCGCGCACGCTGGCCGGCGCGGGCTTCAGGTCCGTGATCCTCACCGCCAAGCACCACGACGGCTTCGCGCTGTGGCCCAGCCGCTACACCGGGCACTCCGTGGCGGCCACACCCTGGCGCGACGGCAAGGGCGACGTCGTACGCGACGTGGTGGACGCCGCCCGCGCGCACGGGCTCGGCGTCGGCTTCTACCTCTCGCCCGCCGACCTGCACCACGCCCGCATCCCCGGCGGCTTCTACGGCAACGGCAGCCCGGCCGTCGAGTCCGCGATCCCCACCCTCGCCGCCGGCGACGACCGGGCCGGGCGGGTCCGTGACGGCGAGCTGCCCTCCTTCACGTACACGGTGGACGACTACAACCGCTACTACCTCAACCAACTGTACGAACTGCTCACCGAGTACGGCCCGGTCGACGAGGTATGGCTGGACGGCGCCGACCCGACCGGCACCGAGCAGTCGTACGCACACGACGCCTGGTTCGGCCTGGTGCGGGCCCTCGCGCGGGACGCCGCCTGCGCGGTCGGCGGCCCCGACGTGCGCTGGGTCGGCAACGAGAGCGGCTACGCCCGCTACACCGAGTGGAGCGTCGTCCCGCTCGCCGGCGAGCCCGGCCCGTACGCGCAGACCCCGGTCGCCGGCGAGGAGGCGCACGACCTGGCCGGTCCGGAGGTGGCGCGGCGCGCCGGGCACCTGGCGTGGTACCCGGCGGAGGTGGACGTCTCCATCCGGCCGGGCTGGTTCCACCACGCCTCGCAGGACACCGCGGTGAAGACGGCCGACAGGCTGCTGGAGCTGTACCGCAACTCGGTGGGCCGCAACGCCGTGCTGCTGCTCAACGTGCCGCCGGACCCGCGGGGGCTGTTCGCCGAGCCCGACGTGACGGCACTGGAGGGCTTCGGGCGGGTGCTGCGGGAGGCGTACGGCAACGACCTGGCCGCGGGCGCCGCCCGCCCCGGGCCGCACGAGGTCGCGCTGCCCGAGCCGCGCACCTTCAACGTCGTCGGGTTGCAGGAGGACATCACGGCCGGCCAGCAGGTGGAGTCCTTCGCCGTCGACACCCGGCGCGGCGGAACCTGGACTCAGACCGCCACCGGCACCACCGTCGGCCACAAGCGGCTGGTCACCCTCCCCGAGCCGGTCACCGCCGACGCCGTCCGGGTGCGGGTGCTCGCCGCCCGGGCGAAGGCGCGGATCGGCCTCTCGCTCTTCCTCGACCCGTCCGTCCCCGCGCCCCGCCGGTACGAGTCGCTGGCCGCGGCGCGCGACAACACCGGGATCAGCGACGACGACGACCCGGCCGGCGCCGCGCTCGACCCCACCGGGACCAGCCTGTCCGCGCAGGCCCTCGCCGCGGCCGGGTTCACCCCGGGGGCCCGGATCGAGCACGCGGGCCTGGAGTTCACCTGGCCGGACGTGCCGCCGGGCGCGCCCGACAACGTCCGGGCCGCGGGCCAGACCATCGCGCTGCACGGCAGGGCGGGCCGGATCGGCTTCCTGCTGGCCGGCACCGCCGACCGCAGCTACGGCCCCGCCCTGGCCCGCTACGCCGACGGCACGGAACAGGACGTGCCGCTGCTCGCGCTGGACGTCCTCGGCGAGGGCGTCTACCCGCCCGGCGCGGAGGTGGCGGTCGCCATGCCGTACCACAACCGGCCGGGCGGACGCTCGGCCGCGCCCGCCCGGGTCGGCTTCTGCCAGGTCCCGCTGGACCCCGGCAGAACCCTCGAGTCCCTCACCCTGCCCCGCTACGGGGACGGGACCCATCCGGAAGTGCCCGGAGCGCATCTCTTCGCGATCGCCCTGGGCCGGGCCGAAGACCCGTACACCTGAGCACACCCGAGCGCCGCACCGCGCCCCCTGGTCGCTACAGTTTGCGGCCACGGCGCGCGGGGCGGCATGAAGACGAGAAGGCGGTAGCAGTGCCGGGCAAGCAGGCGAGAACGAGCCGCGCGACGATCCTCGACGTGGCCCAGATGGCCGGAGTGTCCCGGCAGACCGTCTCCCGCGCGATCAACGACAAGGAAGACATCGACCCCGCCACCAAGGAACGGGTCCTCGCCGCGGCCCGCCGGCTCGACTACCGGCCGAGCCGGCACGCGCGGGCGCTGCGCCGGCAGGGGTCGGTGACCCTGGGGCTCATCGTCTCGGACCTGACCAACCCGTACTTCCCCGAAGTCGCCTCCGGCGTGCTGGAGGTGGCCAAGCCGCTGGACTGGCACGTCATCGTCAGCGAGAGCAGCGGCGCCGGTGCCGAACGCGAAGCGCTCGACCTCCTCTCCCACCAGGCCGACGCGATCGTCGGCTACTGCGACGGCGACGACGACGAACTCGCCAGGCACACCGGGGGTCTGCCGGTCGTCCTGCTGGAACGGGGCCCGGACCAGACCCGGTTCGGGTCCGTCGGCATCGACGTGACGTCCGGCCTGCAGCAGGGCGTCGCGCACCTCGTCTCCCGCGGCCACCGGCGGATCGGCATGCTGGAGGGCGCCCCGCCGGGCAGGCTGAGCCCGCGCGCCCGGCAGTTCCTCGCGCAGGCCCGCGGCCAGGGGCTGCCGGTGGACGAGGAGTGGATCGTCTGCTGCGACCAGCACACGGTGGCGGCCGGCGGGGAGGCCATGGTCCGGATGCTGGACCTGCACCCAGACCTCACCGCCGTGGTCGGCTTCAACGACCTGATCGCGATCGGCGCCATGCGCGCGGCCCGCGCCCGCGGCCTGCGCATCCCCGGGGACGTCGCCGTGCTGGGCTTCGACGGCCTGGCCCTGGGCGAGCTGGTCGAACCGCCCCTCACCACGCTGCGGATCGACAAGCGGCAGGTCGGCAGGCTCGCCGTCGAGCAGGTCGCCCGGCTGCTGGCGGGCGAGGAGCGGACCACGGGCGAGGGCGCGTGGGTGCGCCCGGACCTCGTGGTGCGCTCGTCCACCTGAGGCCCGGTCCCCGCTGCCCGCGGCGCCCGGCGCCGCCATTCGTCCGTCACCCCTGACCAGTTGCCGTAGCGCCGCGTGGACGCCGCCGCGCGGACGGCCGACCTCTGCTCGCGCACCCCACCGACAGGACTGACTGCTCTATGCCTTCGCCGTACTACGAAGACACCTCCCCCGGCTACGGTGCCCGCCCCGCCCGCGCCCACCTGCGTACGGACGCGGAGTCCCGGGACCTCTCGGGCGTCTGGCGCTTCCACCTCGCCCCGTCGCCCGACCGGGCTCCGGAGGGGTTCTGGGAGCCGGGGTACGACGACAGCGCGTGGAGCGAGCTCCCGGTGCCCTCGCACTGGCAGATGCACGGGCACGGCGAGGGACCCGCGTACACGAACATCGGCTACCCCTTTCCGCTGGACCCGCCGCACGTGCCGGACGACAACCCGACGGGCGACCACCGGCTCACGTTCGACCTCGACGCGCACTGGACCGCCCACCCCGCCGTCCTGCGCTTCGAGGGCGTGGACTCCTGCGCGCGGATCTGGCTCAACGGCCGGGAGCTGGGCGTGACCCGCGGCAGCCGGCTCCCCGCCGAGTTCGACGCCGGACCGCACCTGCGCGCCGGGCGCAACACCCTGGCGGTGCGCGTCCACCAGTGGTCCTCGGGCAGCTACCTGGAGGACCAGGACATGTGGTGGATGCCGGGCCTGTTCCGCGAGGTGACGCTGATCCGCCGGCCGGCGGGCGGGATCGAGGACGCCTTCGTCCACGCCGGCTACGACGCCGGCACGGGACGTGGCACGCTGCGCGTCGACGCGGCCACCCGGGACGGCGCCACCGCCCGCCTCAGCGTTCCGGAGCTGGGCGTCGCGGACGTCCCCGCCGGGACGGAGACCGAGGTGGCCGCCGTCGAGCCGTGGACGGCGGAGACACCGCGCCTGTACGACGCCGAACTGGCCACGGACACCGAGCGGGTGGCGCTGCGCATCGGCTTCAGGACCCTCACGGTCGAGGACGGCCTGCTCGCGGTCAACGGCCGCCCCCTGCTGCTGAAGGGCGTCAACCGCCACGAGCACCACGCGGAGCACGGCCGGGCGCTGCCCGGTCAGACGCACCTGGAGGACCTGCTGCTGATGAAGCGGCACAACATCAACGCGGTCCGCACCAGCCACTACCCGCCGCACCCGAGGTTCCTGGAGCTGTGCGACGAGCTGGGGCTGTGGGTGGTGCTCGAATGCGACCTGGAGACGCACGGCTTCTGCTACTCCGACTGGGCGGGCAACCCGGCCGACGCCCCCGAGTGGGCCGACGCCTGCCTGGACCGGATGCGGCGCACCGTCGAACGCGACAAGAACCACCCGTCCGTGATCATGTGGTCGCTCGGCAACGAGTCGGGCACCGGCCGCAACCTGGAGGCGATGGCCGCGTGGACCCGCGAGCGGGATCCCGGCCGGCCGATGATCCATTACGAGGGCGACCAGGCGTGCCGCTTCACGGACGTCTACAGCCGGATGTACCCGCCGCACGAGGAGGTCGAGGCCGTCGGCCGCCACGCCGAGGCCCCGCTGGCGGACCCGGCCGCGGACGCCCACCGCCGTCAACGCGCCTTCATCCTCTGCGAGTACGCCCACGCCATGGGCAACGGCCCGGGCGGGCTGCGCGAGTACCAGGAGCTCTTCGAACGCTACCCGCGGCTGCAGGGTGGCTTCGTCTGGGAATGGATCGACCACGGCATCGCGCGGCGCACCGAGGACGGCCGCGCGTACTACGCGTACGGCGGCGACTTCGGCGAGCAGTACCACGACGGCCGCTTCAACATGGACGGCCTGCTGTTCCCCGACCGCACGCCGTCGCCCGGCCTGATCGAGCTGAAGAAGGTGTACGAGCCCGTCCGCGTCACCCCCGCGGCCGGCGGCCGGATCCGCGTCGCCAACCTGCACGACTTCCGCGACCTGTCGGCGCTGCGCTGCGTGTGGGAGCTGACGGACGAGGGGGTGCCGGTGCTCTCGAAACCGCTGGACCTGCCGGCGCTCGCGGCGGGGGAGTCGGCGGAGGTCGGCCTGCCGGAGATGCCGTCGGTGGCGGGCGAGGGCCTGGTCACGGTGCGGGTGCTGCTGGCCGCGGACGAGCCGTGGGCGGCGGCGGGACACGAGGTGGCGTGGACGCAACTGGCCCTGCCCGCACCGCCGCCGCCCGCCCGCCGCGGGGCTGCGCCCCGCGCACCCTCCCGGCGGGCCGACGGGACCGTCCGGCTCGGCCCGGGCGTCTTCGACGGCCGCACCGGACGGCTGGTCCGCCTGGGGCCGCTGGAACTCGAAGGACCGGTGCTGGACCTGTGGCGGGCGCCGACGGACAACGACCGCAACCCGTCCTTCTACGCGCCCGACGGCACCTCCGCCGAACAGCGCTGGCGCGCCGCGGGCCTCGACCGGCTGCAGCACCGCGTGGACGAGGTGACGGTCACGGGCGGCGGTCTGCTGGTGCGGACCCGTCTCGCGGCGGCGGCCCAGGCCGCGGGCATGACGGCGGAGTTCCACTGGTCGGCGGAGGAGGAGTCCCTGCTGCTGGCGGTGCACGTGGTCCCGCAGGGCGACTGGTCCTGCGGACTGCCGCGTCTCGGCGTACGCCTGGCGCTGCCGCCGGCCGTGGACCGGGTCGAGTGGTACGGCCGCGGCCCCGGCGAGGCGTACCCGGACAGCCGGTCCGCGGCGCGCGTCGGCCGCTACCGCTCCTCCGTGGCCGGTCTGCAGACGGCGTACGTCGTGCCCCAGGAGAACGGCGCCCGCGCCGGCATCCGCTGGGCGGAGCTGACGGCCCCGGACGGCACGGGCCTGCGCCTCGCGTCCACCGGCTCCCCGCGCCTGTCCCTCACCGCCCGCCGCTGGACGACGGCGGCCCTGGACACGGCCCGCCACCCGACCGACCTCACCCCGTCCGACCGCCTGCACGTCCACCTGGACGCCGCCCACTACGGCCTGGGCTCGGCCTCGTGCGGCCCGGAGCCCTTGCCGCAGCACCGCCTGGAAGCCGCTGCGGCGTCGTGGGGTGTCCGGCTGTCGGCCGCCGGAGGCGCCCGCCCCGGCACAGGCGACGCATGAACCCCGGGCCTTGGACTCCGCCTACGCCCCCACGTGGAGGTAGGCGGCCCAGAGGGTCGGCGTCAGCGGGTAGCGGCCGCGCTGGGTGCGGACCGCGGCGTGGAGCGCCCGTGCCGGCTCGTCGTCCCGCGGGACCGGGGACGCGCCGTCGACGGTGTCGTAGAAGTGCCCCGCCACGGTCGCGGAGATGTGGTCGTCGACGCGCCACAAGGTGCCGATGACGTGGGTGAACCCCGCCATGTGGAAGGCGCCGACGACGTGCAGGGCCTCGTCGGCGAGCGCCCGTGGCCCCAGGTGCGTTTCGCACGCGGACAGGTAGGCGAGCCGGGCGTCACGCAGCCGCAGCCGGGCCACGTCCGTGACCGTGAGGGCGGCTGTCCCGTGGTCGTGGAGCAGGAGGTGGCCGGCGGAGACGGCGTCGGCCGCTCCGACGGCGTGGCAGGCGAAGTGCGCCCAGCCGTGTCGGGGAAGTGCCGCCAGCACCGCGGGGCGGATCGCTCGCGGTCCCGTCAGCACCCGGCTTCCGGGGAAGCGGGCGGTCAGCACGGCGGTCTCCTCGGCCACCCCGGGCAGGTCGGCCGCGCCCGGGGTCTCGGGCATGGCGACGACGAGGGGGCGGGGCCGCGCGCCGGGCTGGCCCGGGTCCCGGGAACCCGCGTGCCGCCGTGCGTGGATGAGGGAGCGGACGGTCGGTGCGTAGGAGGACACGACACGGTCGAGGACGCCGTCGCGGGCCGTCGCGCCGCCGGGGCCCGCCGCGTGCAGCGGCAGTGCGGTCAACGGGCCGGTGGGGACCCACCAGAGCCGGGGCAAAGGGCCGGGGTCCTGCCGCGCGGAGGGCGCCGCCAGGTCGAGGGCGTCGAGCACCGGCCGGGCGAGCGCCTCCCACAGCCATTCCAGGGTGGCGCGGGCCGTGCCCTGCGCGTCCTGTTGTTCGGTCAGCGACGCCGCGCCGTCGCCCGCGGTACGGACGGCGGCGTGGAAGTCGCGGACCCGGCGAAGCAGGTCCGCGTACTCCAGGGGCAGGGGGAGGGGCCGGGGGGCCTCGCCGTTCAGGAGCAGCGCGTGGCAGCCGAGCCGCGAGGCGTTCACCACGACGACGGGGCGCTCGGCTGATCCGGCCGAGAGCAGGTCCTCCACCTGCGGGGGCCTCAGGAAGTCGGCGAAGCCGGGGCGGCCCCTGATCTCGGCGAGCAGCGCGTCCAGGTCCTCGGCGAGGGCGTAGCGGTCCTCGCTCTGGAGAGGATCGGTGGCGGTGGCCGCCCTGTCCGTCAACAGCCTGTGGGCGGAGCTGAAGCCGGGGCCCGGCGGTCGGTCCAGCGCGGTGCTCAGCTCCACGTAGCGGTCGGCCGGCGCGGGGTGCATGGCGCGGAGCCCGGACAGTTCGGTCTGTGCGTCCAGGGCCTGGCCGAGCAGGACGCCGCGGCCCTGCTCCAGAAGCCGCAGGGCCCGTTCCGGCCGGCCAAGACGTACGGCGGAGGCGGCCGCGTCGCAGGCGAGCCCCGGGACCTCGGCCAGGTGGCGCTCGCGCTGGGAGCGGTCGATCTGCTGTGACGCGGCCCGGGGCAGCAGGGTGACCGCGAGGGCGAACGGCTCCACGCCGGCCGCGTCGCCCGCGGTGTCCACGGCGGTCATCGCCCAGCGGCGGGCCGCGTGGAGCCGGTCGCGTACGGGAGCCGTCGGGTCGAGGGCCACGCGGCGGAAGCACGCGACGGCGGCGGCACCGGCCGCCCGGTTCCCCAGAACCGCGGACCTGAGCGCGTGCGCGCCGCCGAGCTGCTGGAGGACGGCGGGGTGCAGGCGATGCCCTTCCGGGACGGAGAGCACGGCTCGTTCGTGGACACGTACCAGCCGGCGAAGCGCTCGCCGCAGCCTGAGCCCGGGCCGCCGGCGCCGGGCGCCACGTCCCGCGCGTACGGTACGGGCGGTCCCGGCGGTGTCACCGTCGTCGAGCGCGTCGAGGGCCCCGGGGTGGGAGAGCGCCGTCGCGTCCACGCCGAGTCGGTGCAGGATGAGCGCGCGCTCGATCTCCGCCAGCGCGGTGCGCCGCTCCGCTGCGTTGGGGTGCCCCTTCGGGGTGGCCGCCAGGGCGCGCCGGGACAGCGTGGCCGCCTCCGCGAGCCCCTGCCCGTGGCCCTCGGCCCGGAAGCGGTGCAGCAGGACGAGGGCGAGGTTCGACTGGAAGCGGGGGGTCAGCGGGTGGCCGTGCGGCGTGACGCGCAGGACCTCGCGCGCCAGTCGGTCGGCCTCGTGCAGCAGCCCGGCGTCCCGGTAGCCCTCCTCGGCGCACCGGTGGCACAGCGTCTCGGCCAGGTTGGAGCGGACCCAGGTGTGGACGTCCGTGCCGGGAGCCGCGCAGCCGACCGCGCGGCGCAGCACCTCCACCGCCTCGGCAGCGCCGCGGCGTCGTGGCGCTGGCCGTGGACGCTCAGCAGCACGAAGCCCAGGTTGTTGAGCCGGCTCGCCCGCCGCGGATCGCCGTCGGACGTGGCGGCGAGCGAGGCGCGGGCCGCCGTGAGCGCGCCGGTGAGATCCTCCTCGGACCGGGTACGGAGCCACCGCAGTTGCAGGACGCCGCAGAGGTTGGCGTGGAAGGCGGGGAGCATCGCCGCGCGCTCGTGCGGGAACAGCCCGATGGCGGTGCGGAACAGGCCGATGGCCGCGTCCAGATCGGCGGGCAGTCCCGAGCGTTCGTACCGTGACCACAGCGCTGTGCCCAGGCCGTTGGACGCGGTGGCTCTGATGTCGATGTTCTGCGCGGTGCCGAGGACGGACTCGAAGAGGCCGACGGCACGGTCCAGCGCGCGCACGTCCCCGGTGCGCTCGTACTCCGTGTGGTGGTCGCTGCCCTGCTGGCAGGCCGCGGCCAGCATCTGATAGCCGGGAGTGCCCCAGCCGTCGAGCAAGTCCGCTCACCCGGCCCGGTGTCCCGGGGCGCCCGGTGGCCCTCCGTCGCCGTCGGACTCCGCGCGCAGCCTGCTCGCGAGCCCTTCGCCCAGCGGGCCGCCCGCCCGCTCGAACCACTGCGCCGCTTCCTCGTTGCGCCCCTGGCTCATCAAGTACATGGCGAGATTGGCCATGGCGTCGTTGTTGCCCGCCTCGCCCGCCCTGCGGAACCAGTCGGCCGCCTCGTCCGCCCGGCCGTTCGTCTTCAGGATGATGCCCAGCCGGTTCATCGCCACGGGGTCGCCGGTGGCGGCTTCCTGGCGCGCCGCCGTCTCGGAGGGCAGGGTCGAGAACCGCACGCCTCCGCCCGTCGCGTCACCCGCGGGCGCGTTGCCCGCCGGCGCGTTACCGGCCTCGGCCCGCTTCTGCCTGCGCCTTCGCCGAAACATGCAACCGGCTCCTCAGGTAGTCGAGTTGAGCACGTGCACAGTTCCGACAAGTCTGGCACGCCCCGCCCTGCGGGGGTGAGAACAAAACGAGACCCGAACACCTCATCCGGACGCCGTGGCCGTGTCATGCTGACTGCGCGTGGCCACGGGGGGTGCGAGCGCCGGACCGGCGAGGGGGAGGTACCTGGCATGGCGGGCGCCCGAGCCGACGACGCCGTCATGCAGACCCTGGCCCGCGTGTGCGGCGAACTGGACAACCTGCGCGCGGCGGTCGCCTCCGACGAAGAGGCGGAGTTCGACAGGATCGTCGCCGAGCTGCGGCAGGGCGACGACGGGACGCGGCAGCGCACCCGCGCGGCGCTCGGCGCGCTGAACGAGCTGCTGCGCCGCAGCGGCGTGGCGGGCGGGCTCACCGCCGCCACGCGGGGCGCCGGCGTCGGCGGCCTCCCGCCGCTCGACGGCCACCCGGTGCTGGACGTCCTGGTGTGCCCGCGCGACCTCTGCGCCCGTGCCGTCTCCGCCCGCAGCCGGGCGCCGGAGGCGCGTACCTGCCGGCTCTACGACGAACCCCTGCGCGGGCGCACGCTGTCATGAACGCCTTCCTCACCGAGCTCGGGAGAAATCTCGCGTCCCGCTGGGCGAGCCATCTCGTGCCCGCGGGGCTGCTCTTCCTCGGCACGGTCGCCCTGGGGACGCTGCTGGGCCACGCCGACTGGTACGACGTCACCGCCGCCGCCGAGCGGGTGGACGCCCTGGCCGGCAGCTCCGCCGCGCGCTCGGCGGGCGGCGTGGCCCTCGCGGCGACGGCGGTGCTGCTCGCCTCCGCGGGAACGGCCCTGGCGGTGCAGGCGTTCGCGACCGTCGTGGAGGACTGGTGGACCGGCTCCTGGCCGCGCCCCGCCGCCCCCCTCACCCGCCGCCGCACCGCCCGGCGTCACGACAGGTGGACGGCGGCCGAGGCCGCCTTCCAGCGAGCCGTGGAGGAGGCGGCCACGGCACCGACGGCGTCCCGGGGACACCTCGCCCCCGCCGACCGCGCCCGCATCGACCGGCTCAACGCCGCGCGCAACCGGATCGCCCTGGTGGAGCCCACCCGCCCCACCTGGGCGGGCGACCGCGTCCACGCCGTCGACGAACGGGTGCTCGCCACGTACGGCCTCGACCTGGACTCCGGCTGGTCACGCCTGTGGCTGATCCTCCCCGAAGCGGCACGCACCGAACTGCGGACGGCGCGCGAGGCGTACGACGCGGCGCTGCGCCTGCTGGCGTGGAGCGTCCCCTACGGCGTGCTCGCCGCGTGGTGGTGGCCGGCGGCGCTGATCGCCGCCGGGACGTTCCTGGCCGGATGGCGACGTGGCCGTGCGGCTACGGACGCACTGGCCGAACTGGTCGAGTCCAGCGTCGACCTCTACGGCCGCAGACTCGCCACCGCCGTCGGCCTGCCCACCCCCGGCCCGCTCACCCACCCCACGGGCCAGGCCGTCACCCGCGTCCTCCGCAAGGGCACCTGACCGGCGCGAGGTCGGTTCCCGGCCTTGATCTCATCCCACGCCGCCCG
Source organism: Streptomyces sp. WMMC500 (assembly GCF_027497195.1). Classification (NCBI taxonomy): domain Bacteria; kingdom Bacillati; phylum Actinomycetota; class Actinomycetes; order Kitasatosporales; family Streptomycetaceae; genus Streptomyces; species Streptomyces sp. WMMC500. The sequence goes on along the minus strand of NZ_CP114905.1, from coordinate 4,297,343 downwards.
GTAGTCGTCCGGCAGCGCCTCGGCGCGGGCCTCGAACGCCTTCCATTCCCTGGTGAGATCGCTGCCTGTGAGGGTCTCCCCGATTCTTCATCTCCCGGCCTCCCTGAGCTTGTCGATGCGTGTGGAGACGTACTTCCATTTCGCCCAGAACCTCGCGAGTTCCGCGCGGCCCGCGTCGCCGCCATCGGGGTGCCCGTCGAGTACGCGGGTTAGGGTGCGCGGGAGTCCTGCCGGTGGCGCCGGCGGGGTGGCGGTGCATGCCGGGATCCGTTCGTGGCGGGAGAGAAAGTGGCGGCGACGTGCTGAAGCGCCCGGGTGCGTTCTGGCGCACGGTGCTGGCCGCGCATCCGGCCCGCATGGTCGCGGTGGCGTTCGCAGTCGTGATCCTGCTCGGCGCGGTGGTGCTCTCGCTGCCCGTGGCCGCCGAGGACCGTACCGGCAGCGGCCTGCTCACGTCGCTGTTCACCGCCACTTCCGCGGTGTGCGTCACGGGGCTGGCGGTGGTCGACACCAGCACGCACTGGAGCGGCTTCGGCGAGGGGGTGATCCTGGCGCTGATCCAGGTCGGCGGCTTCGGGATCATGACGCTGGCCTCGCTGCTGGCGCTGCTGGTCTCCGGGCGGCTCCGGCTGCGGCTGCAGCTCACCGCGCAGGCGGAGACGAAGTCGCTGGGCATGGGGGACGTACGCCGGGTGCTGCTCGGCGTCGCCGGCACCACGCTCATCGTGGAGCTGTCCGTCGGTGCGCTGCTGGCGCTGCGGCTGCGGTTCGGCTACGACCGCGGTATCGGCGAGTCCGTCTACTCGGGCTTCTTCCACGCCGTCTCCGCCTTCAACAACGCCGGCTTCGGTCTGCACGCCGACAGCCTCAGCGGTTACTCCGACGACCCCTGGATCCTCCTCCCCGTAGCCGCCGCCGTGATCCTCGGCGGCCTGGGCTTTCCGGTCCTGCTGGAAGTGCTGCGCCACCGCGAGCGCCGCCGGCGCACCGGGCGGCGCAACTGGTCGCTGCACACGAAGCTCACCCTGCTCACCTCGGCGGTGCTCCTGGCCGCCGGCACCGTGCTGACGTTCGGCCTCGAATGGTCCAACCGGGGGACCCTCGGTCCGTACGACGCGGGGGAGAAGCTGCTGCAGGGCTTCTTCCACTCCGCCATGTCGCGCACCGCCGGCTTCAACGCCCTCGACATCGGCGCGCTGCACTCCTCCACCCTGCTGGTGACCTGCGTGCTGATGTTCATCGGCGGTGGCAGCGCGGGCACCGCGGGCGGCATCAAGGTGACCACCTTCGCCGTGCTCGGCGTGGCCATCCTCGCCGAGGTACGCGGTGAGCCGGCCGCGGAGGCGATGGGGCGCCGGCTCGCGCCCAGCGTGCTGCGGCAGGCGCTGACCGTGGCCCTGCTGGGCATCGGTCTGGTCATAGCGGCGACCCTCACCCTGCTGACGATGATGGACGCCGCCTTCGAGCGGGTGCTGTTCGAGGTGGTCTCGGCCTTCGGCACGGTCGGGCTGTCCACCGGGATCACCGCGGAGGTTCCCGGGGGTGGGCAGGTGGTCCTCATCCTGCTCATGTTCATCGGCCGGATCGGACCGATCACCCTCGTCTCGGCGCTGGCCCTGCGCGAGCGCACCCGCCGCTACCAACTTCCCGAAGAACGCCCGATTATCGGATGACGGACGGCCATGAGTACCTATCTGCACCATCTGCGCCGGCGCCGCAGCAGGCGTCTCGCCGCACAGTACGCACTCCCCTCCGACGCCCGCATCGCGGTGATCGGCCTGGGCCGCTTCGGCGGCTCCCTGGCCACCGAGCTGATGCGCCGCGACTGGGACGTCCTGGGCGTCGACACCGACTCGCGGCGCATCCAGCGCTTCAGCGACCAGCTCACGCATGCGGTGGTCGCCGACTGCACCGACCCGCAGGCCGTGCGGCAGCTCGGCATTCACGAGTTCACGCACGTGGTCGTCGGCATCGGGACCGGGATCGAGGCGTCCATCCTGGTCACCTCCAACCTCCTGGAGTTCGAGGTCCCCAACATCTGGGCCAAGGCCATCAGCCGGCAGCACGCCCAGATCCTCGAACGCATCGGCGCTCACCACGTGGTGCTGCCGGAGCACGAGATGGGGGAGCGCGTCGCCCACCTGGTGACCGGCCGCCTGCTGGACTTCATCCAGTTCGACGACGACTACGCGCTGGCCAAGACGGTGGCGCCGCAGGCGTCCACCGGACTCCCGCTGGGCGAGACCCGGGTGCGCAGCGAGTACGGCGTCACGGTCGTCGGCATCAAGCGGCCCGGGCAGGACTTCACGTACGCCACGGCCGAGACGGTGGTGGAGAAGGGCGACGTCATCATCATCACCGGACGCACCCAGAACGTGGAGAGGTTCGCGGCGATGAGCTGAGCCGCCCTCAGGGGTCCAGGAACCACCGGGTGACCAGGGCGGCCATGAACGCCCAGGCCCCGAGCGAGAAGATCCAGACGCTCTCCAGGGCGAAACCGGTGACGAGCAGGGCCGCCGTGGCGATCCACAGGCCGGGCAGGACACGGCGGGCGGCCTTGCGCCGCCGACCACGACCCGTCACACGAAAGGCGGGGTCATCCATGGCGAGGCACCTCCGCGGCACCGGGCGGCCGACGAACAGAGCGGATACCGACAGACAACCCCTGAGGAGCTGCGCCCGCGAGGGCCCTTAGCGGGTCCCTGACGCACCCCCGGGCACCTTTGACACGTCCCTGACCCCGCGGTGGCCGGCAGGCGCCGCGGTCGGCGTGGTCACGATCCGTCGGAGCCGTCGTCCGGTGCGCTTTCCCGTGTACGGGTGTGGCGGCGCAGCCAGCGGCCGTGGGCGGCTTCGGCGTGGGTGACGACGTAGACGTCGATGTCGTCGCCGGAACCCTCGATGAGGATCTCGTCCATGCCGCGGCGGACGAGCTGTTTGAGGCGGCTGCGCCGCGTGGCGCCGACGACGATCTGGGTGGCGTCGACCTCCCGGGCCAGGGCGAGGATGGCCCGGGCGGGTTCGTCGCCGGTGACGGTGTGGAAGGTGCCGCCGAGTTCCTCCACCAGCCTGCGCTGGTCGGCCAGCAGGTGCGGGGAGGAGCCGGCGAGGCCGTCGCCGGGGCGGACGTGGACGGCGAGGAACTCGCCGCCGGCGCCGCGGGCGGCGATGCGTTTGGCCCGGCGGATGAGGGTGTCGCCCTCCGGGCCGCCGGAGAGGGCGACCAGGAGGCGTTCGCGGGTGTGCCAGGGCTCGTGGATGGCGTGGTCCCGGCGGTAGCGCAGCAGGGCCTCTTCGACGCGGTCGGCCGCCCACAGCAGGGCGATCTCCCTCAGCGCGGTGAGGTTGCCGGCGCGGAAGTAGTGGGCGAGGGCGGCGTCGATCTTCTCGGGCGGGTAGACGTTGCCGTGGGCCATGCGGCGCCGGAGCGCCTCGGCGGACATGTCGACGAACTCGATCTGGTCGGCGCGGCGGACGATCTCGTCGGGGATGGTCTCGTGCTGCCGGATGCCGGTGATCTGCTCGACGACGTCGTTGAGCGATTCGAGGTGCTGGATGTTGACGGTCGAGATGACGTCGATGCCCGCGGCGAGGAAGTCCTCGACGTCCTGCCAGCGCTTCTCGTGGCGGGAGCCGGGGACGTTGCTGTGGGCGAGTTCGTCCACGAGGGCGAGCCGGGGGCGGCGGGCCAGCACGGCGTCGGGGTCCATCTCCGTGAAGGCGCTGCCGCGGTAGGTGAGGGTCCTGCGGGGTACGGTCTCCAGTCCCTCCGCCATCCTCCGCGTGAGGGTCCGCCCGTAGTCCTCGACGAACCCGACGACCACGTCCGTGCCCCGGTCGGCCCGGCGGTGGCCCTCGGCCAGCATGTCGTACGTCTTGCCCACCCCGGGGGCGGCCCCGAGGTAGACGCGCAGCGTTCCCTGCGGCACGGTCGCCTTCATCCCTTCCGGGCGAGTCGCGCCAACGCGAGGTTGAGTTCGAGGACGTTGACCCGCGGCTCGCCCAGGAAGCCGAGGACTCTTCCCGCCACGTGGTCGTCCACCAGCGCGCGGACGCGCCGCTCGGCCAGCCCCCGGGCCGTGGCCACCCGGGGTGCCTGCTGGCGGGCGTACGGCGGGGAGATGTGCGGGTCGAGGCCGCTGCCGGAGGCGGTGAGGGCGTCGGCCGGTACGCGCGCGGGGTCCGTGCCGTCCCGCGCGGCCGCCGCCGCCCGGCGCTGCCGGACCTGGGTCAGCAGCTCCTCGTTGCGCGGCCCGAGGTTGGAGGCCCCGGAGGCCAGCGCGGCGTAGCCGCCGCCGGGGCCGGCCGCCGAGGGCCGGGGGTGGAACCACCGCGGGCCGGTGAAGTCCTGCCCGAGCAGCGAGGAGCCGACCGTACGGCCGTGAGCGGTGGCCTTCGAGCCGTCGGCCTGCCCCGGGAAGGCGAGGCGGGCGACGGCCCAGACGGCCAGCGGATAGACCGCGCCGACGACGACGGTGAGGGCGAGCAGGACGCGCAGACCCGCCGCCGCCTGCCGGAGGAAACCGGTGATCACGCGTGGACCCCCTGGTGGTCTGAGGTGGACACGGCGGGCGTCACGGGACTCAGCCCAGACCCGGGAGCTGGGAGACGACGAGGTCGATGAGCTTGATGCCGACGAACGGCGTGACGATGCCGCCGAGTCCGTACAGGGCGAGGTTGCGGCGCAGCATGGCCCCCGCGCTGGTCGGCCGGTAGCGGACGCCGCGCAGCGCGAGCGGGATCAGCGCGACGATGACCAGCGCGTTGAAGACGACGGCGGACAGGATCGCGGATTCGGGGGTGCCCAGCCGCATCACGTTGATGTCGTCGAGCTGCGGGTAGGCGGCGGCGAACATCGCGGGGATGATCGCGAAGTACTTCGCCACGTCGTTGGCGATGGAGAACGTCGTGAGTGCGCCGCGGGTGATGAGGAGCTGCTTGCCGATCTCCACGATCTCGATGAGCTTCGTGGGGTTGGAGTCCAGGTCGACCATGTTCCCGGCCTCCTTGGCGGCCGTCGTGCCGGCGTTCATGGCGACGCCCACATCCGCCTGGGCGAGCGCCGGGGCGTCGTTCGTGCCGTCGCCGGTCATCGCGACGAGCCGGCCGCCGCTCTGCTCGGACCTGATGAGGGCGAGCTTGTCCTCGGGCGTGGCCTCGGCGAGGAAGTCGTCGACGCCGGCCTCGCGGGCGATGGCCTTGGCGGTGGCCGGGTTGTCCCCGGTGATCATCACCGTACGGATGCCGAGGGCGCGCAGCTCCCCGAACCGGTCCCGCAGGCCCGTCTTGACGATGTCCTTGAGGTGGATGATGCCCAGCACCCGCGCCGGTCCGGCCGCCGGGTGCTCGGCGACGACGAGCGGGGTGCCGCCCTCGGCGCTGATCGCGTCCACGACGGCACCGGCGTCCGCCGCGGGGTGTCCGCCGTTCTCGCGTACCCACCGCATCACGGCGGAGGCGGCGCCCTTGCGTACGCGGCGGTCGTCCAGGTCCACGCCGGACATGCGGGTCTGGGCGGAGAACGGCACGAAGTGGGCGTCCCGGATGGCGCCTTCCTCGCGTGCCCGCAGGCCGTAGCGCTCCTTGGCCAGCACGACGACGGACCGGCCCTCCGGGGTCTCGTCGGCGAGGCTGGCCAACTGGGCGGCGTCGGCCAGGTCCGTCCGCGAGACGCCCTCGACCGGCACGAAGGCGGCGGCCTCCCGGTTGCCGAGGGTGATCGTGCCGGTCTTGTCGAGCAGCAGGGTGTTCACGTCCCCGGCCGCCTCGATGGCGCGGCCGGACATGGCCACCACGTTGCGCTGGATGAGCCGGTCCATGCCGGCGATCCCGATCGCGGACAGCAGGGCGCCGATGGTGGTGGGAATCAGGCACACCAGCAGGGCGACGAGCACCACGATCGGCTGCTGCCGCCCGGAGTAGGCCGCGAGCGGCTGCAGCGTGGCCACGGCCAGCAGGAAGACGATCGTCAGCGAGGCCAGCAGGATGTTGAGGGCGATCTCGTTGGGCGTCTTCTGCCGGACGGCACCCTCCACCAGGCCGATCATCCGGTCGATGAAGCTCTCGCCGGGCTTGACCGCGATACGGACCACGATCCGGTCGGAGAGGACCCTGGTGCCGCCGGTGACCGCCGAACGGTCGCCTCCGGACTCGCGGATGACGGGTGCCGACTCCCCGGTGATGGCCGACTCGTCGACGCTCGCGATGCCCTCGGTCACCTCGCCGTCGCCCGGCACGACCTGGCCGGCCTCGACGACGACCACGTCGCCCACGCGCAACTCCGCGCCCGGCACCCGTTCCTCGGTGCCGTCGGCGCTCAGCCGCCGCGCCACCGTCTCCTGTTTGGCCTTCCGCAGCGTGGCCGCCTGCGCGCGTCCCCGCCCCTCGGCGACCGCTTCCGCGAGGTTGGCGAAGACCACCGTGGCCCACAGCCACACCGCGGTGGCCACCGAGAAGGCACTGGCGTGCCGGATGGCGAAGACCGTGGCGAGGACGGAGCCCACCCACACCACGAACATCACCGGGGCCCGCACCACGTGCCGTACGTCCAGCTTCCGGAACGCGTCCGGGAGTGAGACCAGCAGTTGCCTCGGGTGGAAGAGACCGGCCGTGACCCGGCCCGCTCCCGGCGGCGGGGGTGTGCCCGGGCTCATGACAGCCCCTCCGCGAGCGGGCCGAGCGCGAGCGCGGGGAAGAAGGCCAGCCCGGCCACGATGACCACGACGCCGACCAGCAGGAGGACGAAGAGCGGCCGGTGGGTCGGCAGCGTGCCCTCGTCGACCGGGACCGGCCGCCCGCGGGCCAGGGAGCCCGCGAGGGCGAGGGCGAAGACGATCGGCAGGAACCGGCCGACGAGCATGGCAAGACCCAGCGCGGCGTTGTAGAAGTCGGTGTCCGCGCTCAGCCCGGCGAAGGCGCTGCCGTTGTTGTTGCCGGCCGAGGCGAAGGCGTACAGCACCTCGGACAGGCCGTGCGGCCCGGGGTTGAGGAGGGACTCGCGCGGCCCGGGGAAACCGAGGGCCAGTCCGGTGCCCAGCAGCACCGCGAGCGGCATCGCCAGCACGTACAGCGCGACGTACGTGATCTCGCGGCCGCGGATCTTCTTGCCCAGGTACTCGGGCGTGCGGCCCACCATGAGCCCCGCCAGGAACACCGCCAGCACGGCCATGACGAGCATTCCGTACAGGCCCGATCCCGCTCCCCCCGGCGACACCTCCCCCAGCAGCATGTTCAGCAGCAGCACCCCGCCGCCGAGCGCGGTGTAGCTGTCGTGGGCCGAGTCCACCGCCCCGCTGGAGGTCATGGTCGTCGCGTGGGCGAACAGCGCCGAGTTCCACACGCCGAAGCGCTGCTCCTTGCCCTCCAGGGACGCGCCCACGGCCTGCGGCACGCTGCCCGGATGCGCGACCTCGGCGGCGGTCACCGCCGCCAGCCCGCCCGCCCACAGGACCGCCATCGCGGCCAGGACCGCCCATCCCTGACGGGTGCTGCCGGCCATCCGCCCGAAGGTCCGGGGCAGCGCGCTCGGGATGAGCAGCAGGAGGAAGATCTCGAAGAGGTTCGTGAACGGGTTCGGGTTCTCGAAGGGATGCGCGGAGTTGGCGTTGAAGAACCCGCCCCCGTTCGTCCCCAGCTCCTTGATCGCCTCCTGCGAGGCGACCGGCCCGCCGACGAGCGCCTGCACCCCGCCGCCCGCCGTACGCACCTCCTCGGGGCCGGCGAAGTTCTGCACCACGCCCCCGGCGACCAGCACGACCGCGGCCACGAACGCCAGCGGCAGCAGGATGCGCACCGTGCCGCGCACGAGGTCGACCCAGAAGTTGCCGATCTGGTCGGTCCGGGACCGGGCCAGCCCGCGCACCAGGGCGACGGCCACCGCCATGCCGACCGCCGCCGACAGGAAGTTCTGCACCGCGAGACCGGCCATCTGCACCAGGTGGCCCAGCGTGGATTCTCCGGCGTACCACTGCCAGTTCGTGTTCGTCACGAACGACACGGCGGTGTTGAACGCCCCGGCGGCCGGGACGGCCCCGAATCCCAGCGAGAGCGGGAGCACGCCCTGCACCCGCAGGAAGGCGTACAGGAAGAGCACCGACACCGCGGAGAACCCCAGCAGCGACAGCGCGTACGCGGTCCACCGCTGCTCGCTGTCCGGAGCGACCCGCACCACCCGGTACACCAGCCGCTCGACGGCCAGGTGCCGCCGGCCGGTGTACACCCGCGCCATGTACTCGCCCATCGGCACGTGGGCCACCGCCAGCGCGACCACCAGCACGCCGATCGTCGTCAGACCGGCGGCGGCGTCGCTCATCAGAACCGGTCCGGGAAGAGCAGGGCGAGGACGAGGTAGAGCAGCAGGCCGGCCGAGGCGATCAGGCCGACCGTGTTCTCCGCGTTCACCGGCGCTCGGCCCCCTTCACCACCAGGACCAGCAGACCGAAGAACGCGACGGTCACGGCGACGAAGACCACATCGGCCATCGGCGATCTCCTGAGGGACGGTGCCGGCACGTGTCGCCCGGCACACGCCGACGACCAGGCCCAGCCGTACCACGCCCGGGCCGCGGTCCAGGCCAGACGCCGCCGCGGAGCCGGGCGCCGTCACCGGCAAGGCGTACGGTCCGCGTGCCCGCCGCCCGCGGCAGGCCACACCGGCACGTCGCGGACCCGCGCCCCGGCGCGGTGGCGGCCGGCGCGCGTGCGGATCGACGTGGCCGTGGCCTGGAAGAACCTGACGCCGGTCATCGGGCCGGGCATCGTGCCCGGGGTCACCGCAGAGGTGCCGACCGCGTGCTGACTCCCTCCAGGTGAGCCAAACCGTCCCCGGCGGCTGTTCGGGGCCGGTCGAATAGGGCTATGTCGTACCGCCGCAGTCAGCAACTCCGCCGTGCCCGGGCACGTCGCGCCGCGCGCGGTTGGCCATCCTCCGGCCGGCCGCCGTGGACCCGTGCGGGCCGACGCGCTCGCGCCCGTACGCCCGCCCGGCCGGTGGCGGCGGGGGCCGCCGGGTCGGGACCGGACATGCTGCGCAGAATCGAGCTGGTGACGGTGCTGGTCACCGCCGTGGTGGCCGTGGCCGGCCTGTGGTACTCCAACGTTCAGGTCAACCAGGTGCGGCAGGAACTGTCCCTCTCCGAGGAGGGGCAGATCACGGACCGCTACACGGCCGCCATCGCCAACCTCGGCGAGGACGCGATCGACGTCCGCCTCGGTGGCTTGTACGCCCTTCAGCGCATCATGGAGGACTCCCCTCGCGACCACCCCACCCTGGTCAACGTCCTGTCCGCATACGTGCGCACCCACGCTGACGAACCCCTCGCCGAGGACGAGGACGTCCCGACCGACGTCCATGCGGCCCTGACCATCCTGACCACCCGCGACTCCGCACACGACGGCACCGCAAGGGTCGACCTGACCGGTGCCCACTTACCCCGCGCCGTTCTGGACGGCGCGAACGCAGCCCACGGCGCACGGCTCGCCCACGCGAAGCTGGGCGGCGCGGATCTGACGGACGCGGTCCTGGCCGGGGCCGACCTGAGGGGCGCCAGCCTGAACGAGGCCAACCTGGAGGGGGCGTTCCTGGGGGAGCTGAGCGGGCGGGGACGCGACGAGCCGGAAGAGGACCGGAGCGGTACGTCACCGGTCACGGCGAACCTGCGGCGGGCGGACCTGTGGGGGGCGAACCTCAAGGGCGCGTACCTGGGGGAAGCCGACATGTACGGCGCGTTCCTGTACGAAGCGAACCTGAACGGGGCGTTCCTGGCCCGCACGAATCTGACGCGTGCGGCCCTGACCGACGCGAACCTGAAGCGCGCCATCGCCCCCAGGGCGAACCTGACCGGCGCTGTCCTGTCCGAGGCGGACCTCACGCACGCGGACCTGCGGAGTGCGACGTTGCGGGGCGCGGACCTCAGACTCGCGAACCTGAAGGGCGCGCGCCTCACCGGGGCGGACTTCACGGGGGCGGACCTGCGGTTCGCGAACCTCGCCGGGACGCAGGTGACCGTACGGCAGGTCGTGTCCGCTCGCATCACCTCGCTCACCGGGCTGCCGCCGCACATCCGGGAGGACCCGGCGGTGCAGGCACGGATCGACGAAGTGGAAGCCGAAACGACGCCGCGCCCCGACGACGGGTGAAGACGGGGAGCGTCCCTCGGCAAGGCCCGCCGGCTGGCCGGTCAGGCGGGGCGGGGGTGGACCAGGCGGAGGTCGGCGGACCCGGCCCGCGACGAGGACAAGGCGAGCTACGCCCTCGTGAAATCGATCCGCGACGACCGGGACGACCCGGCGTCCCCCTGGCACTGGGAACCGAAGGAGGCGTTCCACACCCTCGCCCACCGCTTCGCCCACGCGTCCCGCCACTGACGGCCGTGGCGAAGTAGCCTGTCCCGATGCTCGTGCAACCGCTGACCTGGTGGCATGGAGGGGTGGCGAATGGTGGGGAATCGCCCGACGGACTGGCATGTGCTCGATCTGGACGAGGATCCGGTGCCGGGGGATCCGGAGCGGGTCAAGCAACTGGCGCGTGAGCTGCACGACTTCGCCGACGATGTCGCCGATGCGCTGCGGCAGATCAAGGGCATGGCGGGCGAGGACGCGCTGCTGCGGTGGGCGGGGAAGACGGCGAAGGCCTTCCAGGACGAGTTCGAGGAAGTCCCCAAGAACCTGAAGAAGCTCCAGCGCTCGTACGACCTGGCAGGTGACGCGCTGGCCGCGTACTGGCCGAAGCTGGAGCGCGCCCAGTCCCTCGCCGACAGGGCCCTCGCCAACGGACGAGAGGCGCGGAACGACCTGACCGCCGCCGCCGGCCGCCTGGATTCGGCGAACTCGTGGGTCGAGCGGGCGACGGCGAAGACCGAGGAGTACGACGAGAAGGAGGGCAGGGAGAAGCCCGACGAGTCCGAGGTACGGGCCGCCACCCGTAACGCCACCGACGCCAAGTCCGCCCAGTCCTCCGCGCAGTCGGCCGTCGACAACGCCGAAGCCGGCCTCGAAGCCGCCAAGAAGATGGCCGCCGACGCCAAGAAGATGCGCGAGGACGCCGCCTCCGAAGCCAAGGACAAGCTCGAAGACGCCTCCGACGCCGGTATTCAGAACCGGAAGTGGTGGGAGAAGGCGGTCGACTGGGTCAAGGACAACTGGGACACGATAGTCAACGTCTGCAAGGTGATCGTCGCGGTCCTGGGGATCGTTGTCCTGATCATCGGCGGGCCGCTGGCCTGGGTCGTGCTGGCCGCCGCCCTCGTCGTCCTCGCCGACACCCTCTACAAGTACATGAACGGCCAGGCGAGCCTCTGGGACGTCGCCTTCGCGGCCCTGGACTGCATCCCCGGCCTGAAGGGCATCACCTCCCTCGCCAAGCTCGGCAAGATGGCCGGCGGCCTCAAGGCGGTCGCCAAGGGCGGCCTGAAGGCCATGTCCGCGGGCGTGAAGGGCATGGGCAAGACGTTCCGCCAGAAGGCCGTGCAGATGTTCAAGCGCAACGGCTGCGGCGACCCCGTCGACCTCGCCACCGGCGAGATGACCCTCTCGGCCACCGACGTCGAGCTGCCCGGGGTGCTTCCCCTGGTCCTTGAGCGCCACCACATCACCACGTACACCGAGGGCCGCTGCTTCGGCAGCTCGTGGGCGTCCACGCTGGATCAGCGGCTGTTCCTCACCGACGACGCGGTGCACCTCCTCACCGCCGACGGCATGACCCTCGTCTACCCGACGCCTCTCGCCGACGGGGAGACCGCCGTCTTCCCCGTCGCCGGACCGCGCTGGGGCCTCACATGGGACGGCAGGCCGGGCACACCGCTCGTCGTGGACCAGCCGGAGACCGGACGGGTCCTCCTCTTCGCGCCGGTCCCGAACCGGCCCGGCAACGACCTGCCGGTCTCGGCGGTCATCGACCGCAACGGCAACCGCCTCGACTTCCGCTACCGCGACGACGGCGAGCTCCACGAGCTCGCGCACTCCGGCGGCTACCGCGTCGGTGTCGCCGTCTACGACGGCCGCGTGACCTCCCTGCGGCTGCTGTCCGACCCTGCGGAACCGGTGCTGCTCGCCTGCGACTACGACGCCGACGGCCTGCTGGAGAAGGTCTTCAACTCCTCCGGACTGCCCCTGCTCTTCTCCTACGACGAGGAGGCGAGGCTGACCCGCTGGGAGGACCGCAACGGGACCTGGTACCGCTACGAGTACGACGACGCCGGCCGCTGCGTGTTCTCCACGGGAACGGACCGGGCCCTGGAGTACTCCTACCGTTACGAACCGGAGCATCTGCGCACCACCGCGACCGACTCGCGCGGCCACAGCACCGTGTACGAGTTCAACGCCGGCTTCCAGCTCGTCGCGCAGACCGACGCCCACGGCCGTACCATCCGGCGCGAGTACGACCTCGACGAGCGGCTCAGCGCCTACACCGACTCCCTCGGCCGCACCACACGCTACGAGTACGACACCAGGGGGGACCTGGCCGCCCTGGTGCTCCCCGACGGCAGCCGGAAGCAGGCCGTCTACAACGAGCTGCGCCTGCCCGTGGAACTGGTGGAGGCCGACGGCTCCCGCTGGGAGTTCGCCTACGACGCCCGCGGCAACCGCGTCACGACCCTCGACCCCGCGGGCCGCCGCAGCCGCTTCGGCTACGACGCGCACGGCGGGCTGACCTCGGTCACCGACGCCGCCGGCGGGCAAACCCGGGTCCGGTGCGACGCGGCCGGCCTGCCGATCGCCGTCACCGATCCCGTCGGGGAGACCACCACCCTCACGCGGGACGCCTTCGGCCGGCCCGTCACGCTGACCGATCCGCTCGGCGCGCGTACCCGAAGCCGGTGGTCGGTGGAGGGACGTCTGCTTGAGCGCACCGATCCGCTCGGCGGCGCGGAGACGCTCGACTGGGACCCGGAGGGCAACCTGCTCGCCAGGCACGAGCCCGGCGGGGCCACCACCACGTACACGTACGGCGCCTTCGACCAGCTCGCCTCCACCACCTACCCGGACGGCGCCACCTACCGCTACACCCGCGACACCGAGCTCAACCTCCTCCGCGTCACCGATCCGGCCGGCCGCACCTGGGACTACGACTACGACGAAGCGGGCCGCCTGGTAGTGGAATCCGACTTCGACGGCCGCGTCACCCGCTACACCCACGACGCCGCCGACCAGATACGCACCCGCACCAACGCCGCGGGACAGAAGCTGTCCCACGACTACGACCTCCTGGGGCGGGTGACGGCCACGACCTCGGAGCAGGGCGTCAGCCGCTACGAGCACGACGCGCTGGGCCGCGTGACCCGCGCCCTCACCCCGGGCGTCGAACTCGCCCGCACCTACGACCGGCTAGGTAACCTCCTCACCGAGACCACCAACGGCCGCACGCTCACCTTCACCTACGACGCCGCCGACCGGCTGCTGACCCGCACCACACCCTCCGGGCACCACAGCGCGTGGACCTACACCCCCGACGGCCTCGCAGCCACCCTCACCACCGACGGGCGCACCCTCACCTTCGACCACGACCCCCTCGGACGCGAGACCGCGCGCAGGGTCGGTGACCGGCTGACGTACACCCAGCAGTGGGACCCGGCGGGCCGCCTCACCCGCCAGACGGTCGACGGGCCCGCGGGCCGGGCCGCCGCCGTACGCGAGTACCGCTACCGCGCCGACGGCCACCTCACCGCACGCGACGACGGCTTCGCCGGCGTCCGGACGTATGATCTCGACGCCCTGGGCCGGGTGCTCGCCGCCACCGATGCCGGGGGTGCCGCCTTCGGGGAGACGTACACCTACGACGCCGCCGGCAACCAGACCGAAGCCCACTGGCCGACCGCCGGCGACCCGCCGGTCCCGCCCGTGGCGGACGCCGCGGACGCCGTCGGCGACCGCGCGTTCCAGGGCACCCTCCTCACCCGCGCCGGACGTGTCCGCTACGAGTACGACGCCGCCGGCCGCGTCGTCCTGCGGCAGCGCCGCCGGCTGTCGAAGAGGCCCGAGACCTGGCGCTACACCTGGGACGCCGACAACCGCCTCACCCACGTCGTCACCCCCGACGGCGCCACCTGGCGCTACCACTACGACGGATTCGGCCGCCGCGTCGCCAAGGAGCGCCTCGACACCACCGGCGCGGCGGCGGAACGCACCGACTTCACCTGGGACGGATCCACGCTCGTCGAACAGGCCACCGCGGGCGGCGAGTCCGCGGATCCGGTCACCCTGACCTGGAACCACCGCGCACTGCAGCCGCTCACCCAGACCCGGCACACCCCGGGCCAGGACGAGATCGACCGCGAGTTCTACGCCATCGTCACCGACCTCGTCGGCACACCCACCGAACTCGTCGACGAGGACGGCGCGACGGCGTGGCGGCAGAGGTCCACGCTCTGGGGACTGCCGCTGGCGACGAGCGGTGACGCCCACGAGATGCCGCTGCGCTTCCCCGGCCAGTACGCGGACGCCGAAACCGGCTGGCACTACAACGTCCTCCGCCACTACGACCCGGCCACCGGCCGCTACGCCACCCTCGACCCCCTGGGCCTGACCCCCGCCCCCAACCCGTACACCTACCCCCACAACCCCACCACCTGGACCGACCCCCTCGGCCTCGCCGCGCACAGCCCGCCGGCCGGCAACGGGGGGAAGGGCCGCAAGAAGGGGCTGCGACCGGACCCTGACGCGACCGGCCCGCACACGACGTTCCGGCGCGACGCCTCCACCGGCCGCGTGGTTCACTACGCGGAGTGGGCTCCCCAGTCCAACCCCAAGAACCCGGCGCCGTGGGAGATGGTGAAACGTGCCGACATGCAGGGCCAGCCGCACTTCGACAAGAAGACGGGTCAGGTCGTCCCCACACCCCACGTCAACCTGCCGGACGGCTCTGCCCGGCCGGCCGAACCCTGGGAGATAACCCCCGGTGGAAACCCGTGATCTGCTGCGCGCGCTGGGGGCCTGGTATGCAGAGCAGTGCGACGGTGACTGGGAGCACGAGTTCGGGGTGAAGATCGAGACCTTGGACAACCCCGGATGGCTTATCCAGGTCGACCTGCCCGGCACGAGCAAGGACGGCGTCACCCTTGCGCCCGAACAGGAGGAAGGCATCGACGGTTCCTGGCTGCACAGATCCGCGGACGGCCGCATCCTGCGGGTGGCGTGCGGCCCCGAGGACCTGGAGAGAGCGGTCCGGGCGACCCTGGACTTCCTCTCGACCTGAACCGCCAGGACCTGAACCCCCGGGAAGGACCGACGTCCATGAGTCGCGTATCCGTCCGCTATATCGTCGACGACGTCGACGACGCGGTCGACTTCTACACCACCCGTCTGGGCTTCACACTCGACCAACGGCCCGCGCCGGGGTTCGCCGCCCTGGCCCGCGGCGATCTGTACCTGCTGCTGTCCGCCCCGACGGGCCCGGGCGGCGCGGCGCAGGCCATGCCCGACGGGCGGCGGCCCGAGCCGGGCGGCTGGAACCGCATCCAACTGACGGTCGACGACCTGGACGCCACGGTGGCCGCGCTGCGTACGGCCGGGGCGGTATTCCGCAACGACGTCGTCACCGGCAGAGGCGGCCGGCAGATCCTGCTCGACGACCCCGCCGGCAATGCGGTCGAACTCTTCGAGCCCGCACCCCGTCAGCCGTAACGGCGCGCCGTCGCCGAGGACTTCACGGGCCGACTCGGTGGACTACCGCCCAGACCGGCACGTAGCGGCAGGGCCGGTCACGGATTCAGGCCCAGGCGGCATGGAGGTCCTCGGGCGTGAGGGCGGGGATGTCGGCTGTGCGGCCACTGCGGGTGACGGCGAGCAAGGGGGTGGTGTCGTCGGCGCCGGGAAGCTGGGATCGGTGCGTGAGGAGGCGGGCGAGGTCGCGGTCGTCGAAGGGCTTCCTCTCCAGCCACTTGACCGAACCCACGAGGGTGATCTTCTTGGCGATGGGGGCGCGGTCAGCGCCGACGAGATCGATCTCCGGGTCGTTGGTGCGGGTCCAGTAGCCGCCGATCGCCTCGGTACCCGCGGGGAGCTGTCCTTCGTCGGCGCCCAGCCGCCACAAGGCTTCGCGGATGACGGGCTCGACGGCCCTGCCCCGCCAGGACGTCCAGCTTGCGCGGATGGTGTCGAGGACGCGGTCACCACGGCCGCGCTCGACCGCCGTGATGCCGGGGCCGATGAAGGAGAGCCAGAAACGCAGGTACGGGTCGATGAGGCGGTAGCGGGTCTCGCGGCTGGGTTTGGCCGTCGTCGTGGCCCGCGCAGTCGTTGCCGACGGGGAGTGTTCGCTCCGCCCCGCCGACTACCTCGGGAGCGGAAGCTACGGTGCTGCTCCGGTCCCGGCCGAGTTGCACGAAGCCGGCGTGGCGGTGGCGGAGCAGACGAAATGCTCCGCCTGCTGGAGCAGCGGGCGAGGGAAACGGGGCACGGCTACCACACGGGTTCGGGACCTGGCGGCTGGAACAAGGCGGTGCTCGGTGCCCTGTGTGAGATCCAGCCCGGTCCGTCGTACGCCCGCCTGCCAGCAGAGACACGCACGGCAGACGCCGGCGTTCCGCTTGTCTTCCCGCAGGATCTCGGCGAAGGGAAGATCGCGGACGAGCCCCGGAACCGCGTGCCGCCGGAGACGGCCGAGCGCTTCAAGAAGAAGTTCGGGTTGCTCCCGAACGACATCGTCTGCGTGCGCACGGGCGCGCAACAACAACCCGCGCTGGTGTGCGGTCCGCAGGCTGGATGGCTGCTCAGTTCGAACGTGATGCGCCTGCGCGTACGTCCGGATGCTGGGATCGACCCCCTGTACCTCCACGCTTACCTGGGCCTCAGCTACGCGCGCGAGTGGATGTCCCACCGTGCCGCGGCCACGGCAGCCCCCTCGTTGAGCTCTGCGGCTCTGAAGCACCTTCCCGTGCGCTTTCCGCCGATCGGGCAGCAGCGGCGGAGCGTGGATCTTCTCCGTGGGCTTGGCCGACGCGCCGATGCGTACGCCTCGTACGTCTCAGCACTTGGCCGGCTGCGGGCCGAACTCGCCGAACACCTGCTGCACGGGTCGGTCGAGCCGCTGTGACGGCCTGCCACCGCCGGCCTCTTCCGCCGTCCCTCCCTTTCTCCCACCCATGACCCTCGAAAGGATCGAGTCCATGCCCGAATCGACAGCCCGTTCCGGACGTACGTGGCAGTTGTGGCTGGCGCTGTGCGTTGCATGCTCCATGGTGGTCGGCCTCCTGGTGAGCCATGTGGTACTCCGATCAGGCGCTGGCACCGCAGATGTCGTTCTGGCAGGGGGAGGCGGCTTCGCGACCTCCTTCGCTCTGTGCCTCGCACTGCCAGCGGCCGTGCGCGAACTCAAACGACAGAACTGACCCGGACCGGCCTTCCGCAGCGGTTCCCCCACCGACCTCGTCCGGCACGCCACGGCGCGGGTACAGACATCGTTCTCCCGCTCGGAGGCTTGGCCCGGGGCCGGATGCAACGTGCTCGGCGAGCGCGCGGGTGCCGAGCAGGGCGCCGTGAGCGTCACGTACGACCAGACCATGGCAGGGCGGCCGGATTCGTCCTCGCCTCCCTCCTGGAGGCCGGCGACTGGCGGATGCCGGCCGCCACTGCCTCGCTGCTGCTCATCTACCTGGCAGTTGCCTACTCGGTCGACAGCTTCCTCCTCTCCAATTTCCGGCCTGCGTTGGACCACGCCGTGCGCGCGGGCGGCCGTCAGGTCGTGTGTGCGTCCCGGGAGGGCCCGCGCGAGCCACAGGGGTGCCCCGTCCAGGGCGGCCAGGACCTGCACATTCATCCCGTGCCTGCGGTGCTTCATGGAGTAGTACGGCTCATCTGCGGCCACCCGTCGGTGGCGATCAGCGTGCCGTCGAGGATGACGAAATCCTCGGGTGGCAGGTCGTGCAGGGCCTCATGCAGGCTGGGCGCGCGCTCGGCGAGCAGCTCGACGGTCTCGGCCACGTAGCGGCCGGCGGTCGCGGTCGACACGTCGAACCCGGCTGCGACTCCGGCAAGCGTGGTGTTCGTACGCAGATGGACCAGGGCGGGACATCGAGCATGGCTCGATACAGAACCAACAGGGCTCCTGTGTCGAAACGTTGATGAGTGAGATCACCAGCGCAAGGACCAGGGGCCCTGCCGCGTCACGTCCCCACTCTCACCCCTTCGACACAGGATGAGAAACGTTCAGTTGACAGCTTCCTCGCCCTTTGCCGGTGAACCGGCTGATGGCTGGGCACGTTGGTACTCGTACAGCAAACGGCTTATCAGATCTGTGGAACGAGGGGGACAAGCACGCCATGGTTGACGGACAGCCTGAGGAGACCGCCGAAGAGCGGCGGGCGCGGACCCGACGCGATACTTCACGTAGGTCTTCACAGAAGCATCGGGCCAAGAAGAGGGAGGAGGAGACCCCCGAGGGGGCTGAGGAGCGGCGCAGGTATGAGAGGGAGCGGAAACAGCGACAGAGGGCTAGGCGGAATGAGACGGAGACGTCCGAGCAGCGCGCGAAGCGACTCGCGTCTAAAGCCGAGCAGGAGCGTAACCGGCACACCGCTGCCACTGAACGCAAGCGGCAGGGCGCTGAAGCAACCGGTCAACTCTACCTGCAGAACAGTGAAGACCTAGACAGGAATCTCGCCGGTCTTTTCAGGGGCTCTTCCGCAGAGCCCTCAGCGACGGGCGCGCCTGGGACGGCTGTTGCGGGCCCGTCCCGGGCCGTGCCACCGCCTCCGCCCGCGTGGCAGACAGCGATGTCGCAGCAGTTCAGCGAGATGTCCATCGCCGCGCCCGCCGCGCCGGCGCTGCCTCACGTTCCGCAGAACCCTGTGTACGTGAATCCGGCCGACCTCACCTTCCACCCGAGCGCCGCCTACGGCCAGAGCTTCACCGACACCCCCGGCCAGTACGGGTACCCGTACCACCAGCCGTCTGCCTACAGCACGGCCCAGGGCCCGGCCTACGCCGGCAGCAGCAGCCACCCGCAGGCGACTTACAGCGGCGACTACCGCGCAGAGAACCCGGTCGACGCCGGACATCCGGCCTACGCCCCTCCCTTGACCTCCGCGCAGCACGAGTACGACTCCTCGTCCGACGACGACATCACCCACACCGGCAACAGAGGCCGCGGGCAAGTCGCTTACCGCGACTGGTCACGTGTTGCCCGGTCAGGACGGCCCCGAGGGTCCTCCTCCAGGTGACCAGGCGCGAACGCGGGCTACGCCGCGCGCGGCGGGTCGGCGGGCCCGTCGCGAGGTCCGTCGCGCCACGGATCGCGGAAGTCGGGTGACCCGGGCCCCGGGCGCGTATCGCCCGGGGCGGGAGCACCCGGCTCCTGGGGATGGTGGGCTCGGCGGCCGGGCGGGGCTTGGCGGCGTGGCGGGGTCGCTTGCTTGCCCATCACGCCTAAATTGGTCTAGACAACAAAGAATCCCCAAGTTGCTGACCTGGGGATTCGATACGGAGCGGGCGACGGGAATCGAACCCGCGCTCTGAGCTTGGGAAGCACCGGACTCTTTACGGTATCCGAGAGGTTGACCAGTAAGGACGCGACTTTTCCGCCTGCACTCGGCACGCCTCTGGTGACCGCTGTTGCCCGTCGATGACCACCCTGACGGGCACGCATCGGGCACGGGGCTGACGTGCCTCACCCTCTCATTTGAGGTGGGTGAGGATCGCTTTCGCGAAATTAGTGGCCAGAGTCGGGGCGTCCGGGCCTGGGGCGTCCTCGCCCAAGGGGACGACCATGAGCCTGAAGGACTGATTTCCGCCTACGGAGACGAGCAGGACGTATGTCTCCCTGCCGTGATCCGTGATGCCGCCCAGCAGCGCCCGGTTACCGCTGATGTTCTTCTGTGTGAGGTGCTTGAACTTCTCGGCCTTCGTCTGATCCGTCGACGTATAGGGGGTGAAGGACACCAGCCCGCCTCGTGCGCCCCACTGGCAGGACTTGGCGTCGTAGTTCGTTTCCGTCGCATCGGTGAAGATCCCAAGCTTGCTGGAGCCGGTGTCTTCGTCGTCGATCGCGCGGCAGGGACGCCGGGCCAGCTCGGCAAGGGTGAGCGGACCGCCAGACACGGTGCTGGGCGGTGTTGTGGAACCGGTCGCTGCCGAGGTGCCCGCGCCGCTCGGCGTAGCGGAGGCATCGCGCGGGCGGGGGTTGCCCCCGCCTGCCTTGTTTTCCCCACCCGCGTCGCACGCGGCCGCCGCACCCGACGCCAGGAGCAGGGCCACGGCCAAAGCCGTTGCCCGGCCCGGGCGGTTCCTGGTGGATGCATCATCGTCTGCTCGGGTCACGAGGAGGAAGCTAGTCCCGCCGTGTTGGGACCCCTCCCGGAGCAACGGCGTCCCTCGTCGGGGACGCCGGGTGCTGGTCGTGCGGGTAGTCCACGGAAGCGATCGTCGCAGACGGCGGATTGAGGGGGGTACGTCATGGACGGCGGGGCGGCGTTGTGCTGTTCCGGCGGACCCGCGCTGACCCCACCCAGCAAACAACCCCCCGGGCTTCTGGCCTGGGGGTTTGTCGTGGAGCGGGCGACGGGAATCGAACCCGCGCTCTGAGCTTGGGAATCCCGCGGCTTCGACGCGGCTATATGGTCCTGACCTGCGGTGACGTGTGTCTTCCGGGCATCGGTGAAGCACTCTCCTGACCCTTGTCGACCCGTCTTTGCCACGGCGTGTGGCACGCGGATGGCACGAGGGCAGCACCTCCGGCCGGGGTGTGCGCGTGGCCGTGGCTCGATGGAGGTGTTGCTGCAGTGTGTCGGGAGACTGGGCGTTTGCTCCCGCCCGCGGTGCCGGTCCTGTCAGGCTGGCGGTGTGACGTACGTCGTGACGGTGGATGCCCAGATTGCGCAGGGTGCTCCGGAGATGGATGAGCTGCAGCGGGTGGGAGCGATCGCGCTGCTGGAGCAGGGGTTCGAAGCGGTGGAAGGGATCGATGGTCCCGACGGGGTGGAGGTCGAGGTCCTCGACACCGTCGTGGCCGTGTATCCCGGGGGCGCGTTGCTGAAGGTGTTCGTGGACGCGCCGGCGTTGGAGTTCGCCGAGGACGCGATGCGGTCGCTGGTGGGCGAGTTGCTGGGGCGCACGGAGCTCCTGGCCGAGTGGACCGTCGAACAGTGCGAGGTGCAACTGCATCCGGATCTCGCCAAGGAGAGTCTGGATGCTGCCGAGGGGCCGGACGTTCCGCCGGCTGACCTGGAGGAACGACGAGCACACCTGGCCCGGCGGCCTGAGTCGTCAGCTCCGAGCGAGGAGAAACTGGCGGCGGACGCCGAGAGGGCCCGGAGGCAGATGCTGGACTTGGCGGGACAGCTCAGGGCTTTCGGCCCGGAGATGTTCGGCGTGGTGTCCGAGGACGACGAGGATGTCGAGGAGGACTGCGGCTACGAAGGCACCGCGGAGGAAGACGCGCGGCTGGCTGCAGGGTCTCTCGTGTGGGCTACCGATGTGATGGTGGATCAGCTCTTCATGGACGTGCAGACACTGGCCGAGGCAGACACCGACGTTGCCGAATGTGAAGGCGTGCTCTGGCACCTGGAGGAGCTGCCAGGCCGTTACGCGCTGCGCTACGACGCGCGGTTCGCCCGGCGCTTCCTCGTCACCGTGATCGCCATGACCACCCGGTTCACCCAGGGCACCTTCACGCAGTTGAGCTGTGTGGCGGAAGAACTGGCGCTGCGACTCCTGCTCGCCCAGGCGAAGGCTAGCCTTGAGACCTTCGACCTGCTCGATGACGGTGTCTCGAGTGCTCTCGACTGCTTTGCCGACCTGGTCTATGAGGACATGGACCACGAGTTGCTGTACGACGACGCCATGGACGGCATCGATGACAGCCCTGTCGGAGATGTGCTGGGCGTCGCAACGATGCAGCTCGGCGACTGGTTCAAGCCCTTCAACGACGGCCGCTACGTGCATCCGTACGCCGCCGACGAGTCGCCTGAACCGCCTGACGAGCCTGGCGACGCAGACGTGGTCAACGAGCAGGACTGATACGGCCGGCGGGATTGTCCGTGCTGTCAGTCGGCCGCGTATCCAGTTCCCTCTGCTTCGGGGCCTTTCCGGCGGGGCAGTCGACGATCTTGGGTTCGGGGACGGTCTTCACGACCTCTCCATCGAGGTCTGCGGCGGGTGGCCGGTCGCGCCGGACGATCTACCCATGCGCGTGCCATGTGGCTCTTGCGCGTTTTCGGGTGACACCTGACGCTGTCGTACGGGCGCATTGCGGCTGACGTTCGGCTGGATGATTACATCGACCTGGGGGTGCGGTGGCAGGCGGATACAGGGCGGGCGGGAGTGATCCGTACGCCAGGGAACTGGCGCGGCAGGCACGCGAGCAGGAGAAGGAGCGCCGGGCCGCCGAGGCTGCGGCCAAACGCAAGGCCCGCGAGGACAAGCTCGCCTACGAGGCGGCCCGGGCACAAGAGGCGGTCGATCGCACCTACGTCGTCGAGAACGACGTTGAGCAGTTATCCACGCTGCTGGTGAGCGCGGTACGTGAAGACGCCGTTCTCACCTTCGACCGGCTGAAGCAGGAGTTCTCGCCCAAGGCATTCGCCCCGTCCAAGCGACGGAGCAAGCCCGTTCCGCAGCCGCGCTGGGCCGATTTTGAGCCGGAACCCCCAAGCGGGCTGCTCGGCGCACTCGGGTTCGGGCGCCGCGGCTACGACGAGGAGGTCGAGGCGGCCCGGCAACGGTTCGACCAAGCGCTACGGGATCACGCGCGGGCGGAGACGGAGCGCGCACAGGGCGACGATGCAGCGCGGACGCGGCACGAGGAGCGCAACCGGCGGGAGGCTGCCCGGGTTGCAGCGTGGAACGCCGGCATCGAGGCGCGGCGTGCCGCTTACCGTGAGCGGGACGTCGATGCCGTCGAGTGGTTCATCGACCAGGTCCTCGCGGCCTCGAAGTATCCGCACGGCTTCCCCAAGGCCCACCGGGTCTCCTTCCAGGCCGACACCGGTGACCTGCTGGTGGAGATCGACCTCCCGCTGGAGGACGTGGTACCGGCCGCCCGCGCATATCGCTACACCAAATCCCGCGACGAGATCACCCCGATGCCCCGCCCGGACAAGGACCGCAAGGAGCTCTACGCCTCCGTCCTTGCCCAGACTGCCCTGCGCACCGTCCACGAGCTGTTCGCCGCCGACGTCGAGGGCACCGTGCAGTCCATCGCCCTCAACGGACACGTGGCAACCATCGACCGTGCCACTGGCCGCGAGGTCCACCCCTGCCTGATCACCCTCCAGACCAGCCGGGAGGAGTTCCAACAACTGGTCTTGACCCACGTGGACCCCAGAGCCTGTCTGAAGCGGCTGCGTTCGCTGATCTCACCCAATCCCTACGAACTGGAGCCGGTGCGCCCGCTGGTCACCTTCGACCTGAGCAAGTTCCGGCTCATGGACAGCCTCGACGTCGTGGCCGGTCTGGACAGCCGGCCGGTGTTGATGGACCTCACCCCCACCGAGTTCGAGCACCTCATCCGCCAGCTCTTCGAAGCCATCGGACTCGACAGCGTGAACACCCAGCCGTCCAAGGACGAGGGCGTGGACGCCATCGCGATGAACACCGACCCGGTGATGAAGGGTCTGTGCATCATCCAGGCCAAGCGCACCAAAAACGTCGTGCCATTCGAGACCGTCTCGGCGCTGGCCGGCGTCGTGGAACACAAACGCGCGGCCAAGGGCATCCTCGTCACCACCTCCTGGTTCGGCCGCGCCAGCGAGGCATTCGCCAACGACCACGGCCGCCTGGAACTCCTCGACGGCGCGAATCTCGTCCACCTGTTCAAGGAGCACATGAACCTCGACGTCATCCCCGGCCCCGTGCCACCCAAGCGCAAACCGCGATAGGGCCATAATGCCTGTGCGGCGTCCGAGGCCCGCCGGCGCCCGCGGGCGTGCACCTGGAACGGACCTGTGTGGAAGCTGCGCGACGCCACTGCGACCACCTCGACGTCGGGGCTGTGAGAGCGACGCGCCGCCATGGAGACGGCCCCGCGCGGCCGACTGCGACCCGGGGCTGAGACTTCCCTCACGGCTCCATACCCGGACGACAGCCTGATCGGCCGGCTCAACGTCCCTCCGCAAGCCTGTCGATGGAGACTGGCACCAGTTCTCGCGTTCGTGATCACATCACCGGCGGTCCACCTCGTGCAGTCCCGCGGTCAGGCGCACAGCACGTGCGCAGGTGTGGCACATGCGGTCGGGGCCGCGGAGTCGCCGACGTGGCCGGGTGCCGGGAGGAGAGCGCCGTGCCAGACCGTGGCCATCTTGCTGTAGCCGCCGGCGTTGGGGTGGACGCCGTCGGCCAGGTCGGCTGTGGTCAGCGCGCTGTACATGTCGACCTGGTGCACGTTTTTGCCGGCGTTGGCCGCGTTCTCCACGATTCCCGGAATCGTCGCGTTGAACGCCCGCACGACGGAGTCGTTGAAGCCCAGCGGGATGATCGTCGCCACGTAGAGGTCCGCGTCTGGCGCCTGCGCGGTGATGTGGTCGACCAGACCGGCGAGCCGTTGCGGCGCTCCAGCGGGGTCGCCGCCGTACATGTCGTTGGTGCCGATGTGGAGCAGGATGGTGTCAGGGGTGTAAGTGGCCAGCCAGGCCGAGATGTTCTGGTCGATCTGAGAGATCGTCCATCCGGAGTGGCCTTCGTGATCCTTGTCGCCGAGGCTGTCGGGGCCGTTGGACTGGGAGCCGACGAAGTCGACGTCCTGACCGCCTGCCACGAGCTTCTCCCACAGGTCGATGCGGTAGCCGCCGGGGACCGTGAAGCCGTCGGTGATCGAGTCGCCGAGCGGCATGACCCGCACTCCGGCACCGGGCTGGGCATGGGCGGCGCCGGAGGTGGGCACCAGGGCTGCAATGAGCGCCAGCAGGGTGATCAAGCCGGCGAGAGCGTGCCTGCGTCGTAACACGTGTGGTCGCTTCCTCTCGGGAGGTCGGATGGTCGCTGCCCAGACGCTGTCGTCGGGGACGGTCAAGGTGATCTCGCGGCCTCGAGCAGGGCCAGTCCGTTCCACCGCTGCTGCCGGACGACCTATGCATGGCCGATGCCTCGCTGGCGGGGAGTCAGAGAGAGCGGCCACTTTTTGGGAGCGCTCCCATCTGTATAGCGCGAAGCGGTGCTTGCGTAAATGCTTCCGGCAGTGAGCCCATCGTGGAGCTGGATCCTGGCCGTCGACGTACTGGGTCCTGACGGTGGGATGATCGTCAGGACGAAGATCGAAGGAAGTAAGCCTGACCTGTGGCCAGGGGCGACTTGTGTCGGCCTCGGGGTTTATGGCACGCGGATGGCACGCGGCTTCAATTGGTCCAGAAAACCAATAATCCCCAGATCGCCGACCTGGGGATTCGTTATGGAGCGGGCGACGGGAATCGAACCCGCGCTCTGAGCTTGGGAAGCTCATGTTCTACCATTAAACTACGCCCGCGTAGAGCGTCCCGAAGGGCGCTTCGCTGTCACTCTACCGTATGTGCGCCCCCCGGCGAGGTCGTCGGGGGGCTGCTTGGTGTTGCGGGGTGGATACGGGGGGTGGGGGCGGGAGTTGGGGTTACGGTGGGTGGGGGTGGCGTTGGGGTGGGGTGGTTGGTCCCGTAGTGTGGCTTTTGTTGCGTTACGGGGAAGGAGCCTGATGGAAACCACCGTCGTCCGATGTGCCGAGGGGCACGTCTTCCGCACCACCTCGCTCCCGATGCAGAACGTCGGCGCCGCCCGCCGGATCGGGTCCGGCGGGCTCGTGCGGTGTCCGCGGTGTGCGCGGCTGCGGAACGTCGTGCCGGTGGGGAAGGGCGAGGCCCGGTAGGGCGGCAGGTAGGGTCGGGGCGTGCTGCTCTCTGACAAGGACATCAGGACCGAGGTCCACGCCGGGCGGGTGCGGATCGAGCCCTTCGACGACGTGATGATCCAGCCGTCCAGTGTGGACGTACGCCTCGACCGCTACTTCCGGGTCTTCGAGAACCACCGCTACCCCCACATCGACCCCGCCGTCGAACAGAGCGATCTCACGCGGCTCGTGGAGCCCGAGGGCGACGAGTGCTTCATCCTGCACCCCGGGGAGTTCGTGCTGGCCTCGACGTACGAGGTCGTGTCCCTGCCCGACGACATCGCCTCCCGGCTCGAAGGAAAGTCCAGCCTCGGCCGGCTCGGGCTGCTCACGCACTCCACCGCCGGATTCATCGACCCCGGGTTCAGCGGGCACGTGACGCTGGAGCTCTCCAACGTCGCCACGCTGCCCATCAAGCTCTGGCCGGGCATGAAGATCGGGCAGCTCTGCATGTTCCGGCTCAGCTCACCCGCCGAGCACCCCTACGGCTCCGCCAAGTACGGCTCCCGGTACCAGGGGCAGCGCGGGCCCACGCCCTCGCGGTCGTACCTGAACTTCCACCGCACCGCCGTCTGACGCGGGATCGCGGGATCGCGGGATCCGCCTCAGAGCGTGCCCAGTTTGAAAAGCGCCACCAGCGCGACCAACTGGATCGAGCACGCCCCCAGCGCACGCGGCCACGGCAGGTCGTGCGACTTGCTCACCATCGACGTGAGCAGCACCCCCGCGGCAAGCCACGTCAGCCAGCCCACGCCCTGCGCGAACGTGTCCTCGCCGCCGATGAACATCGCGACCAGCAGCCGCGGGGCGTCCGTGACCGCCACGACCAGCATCGCCAGACCCACCGTCGGCGCCAGCGCGCCCGCGCCGCCCAACTGGCGGGCGAGGGTGTGCGTGACCGTGCCCATCACCAGGCCGCTGATCGTGACCGCGATGCCCGTCACGATGATCCACGGGATGCTCGCGGAGATCGTGGAGTCGAGCACCTCGTCGCGCGCCTGCTCCAGGCCGAAGACGGCCAGCAGGCCGTAGAGGAAGCTGACCGTCAGCGCGGGGCCCCACATGCTGTGGTCCCGCATCTGCCAGAACGTGCGGTTCGGGTGGAAGACGATCCCGCGGAGCAGGTCCTTCCAGTGCAGCCGCGGGCCTACGGGCGGGGCCGCCGACTCGCCGGCGCGGTAGACCTGGCCGTCGTCGTACGGGCCGTAGTCGCCGGGTCCGACGCCGACGCCGTACGGCTGGGTGTTGCCGGGGCGGTCGGCGGCGTACGGGTCGTGGCCGCCGCCGTAGTACTCGGGCCCCGGGCCGTGGCCGCCGCGGGGCTGCTGCCACTGGCCGCCGTACGGCTGCCCCGGCCCCTGTCCGTGCCCGTGGGGCGGCGGGGGACCGCCGTACTGCGGTCCGCCGTAGGGCGGGGGTCCGCCCTGCGGCGGGCCCTGCGGCCGCCCCGGCTGCCGACTGCCGTGGGACTGGCGTCCCCGGCCCATTCTGAATCCTGCCACGCGATCGAACGTACCCGGTCTTGCCCGCCGGGGTCACCGGGGGCCGGGAATACGGGGGATGTTTATGGCCAAGACGGTACGTCCCGTAAGGGTTTCGCCTTAGGGGGTGGGGCGGGAGGGGGCGGGTGAGTACGGGAGTCTGGTTTGGTGGTTTTGGGACTTTCTGCCTGTCTTGTCTGTTCCCTTGCCCCGCCCCCGGGCATGAGCCAGGGCCCGGCCGGGGGAGGTCCGGGCCCTGGCCGTCTCTGCGGCTTCGGCTGTACGTGCTCAGCCCGCGAACTCCGCCCCGTACCCCGGCCTCCCCGCCGTCGGCATCCCCACGGACGACGGACGGATCGCCACCGCCCCGTCCGCCGCCGCCCCGTCGGCCGCTCCCGCCGCGTCCGAGCGCAGGGCGTAGACCGCGCCGTCGCCCGCGTCCTCGCCGGCCGTGCCGACCGTCAGGTCGTCGACGCCGTCGCCGTTGAGGTCGGCGAGGAGCAGCGCGGTGCCGAAGCGGTCGCGGGTTTCGTTGGTGCCGGGGACGCCCGGGGCGTTCTGGTGGACCAGGGTGGCGCCCGCGCCGCCGAAGCCCGAGCCGTCCGCCGCGCCCCGCAGGACCGTGACGGTGCCGGTCTGACCGGCGTCGCCCAGGGTCTCGTTCGCCGCGGCGACGGCCAGGTCCGTGTGGCCGTCGCCGTCGGCGTCGCCGAGGGCCAGCTCGCCGCCGAAGGAGTCGCCCTGCTCGGGGGTGCCGGGGACGCCGGGGGTGGCCTGGCTCAGCTCCGTGGTGGCGGCGGGGCCGGCCGCGGAGCCGAGGGTGACGAAGACCTTGCCGCCCGGCTCCGCGCCGGGGTTGGTCGCGTCGTCGCGGGCCAGCCCGGTGACGATGTCGGCGCGCCCGTCGCCGTCCACGTCCCCGGTGACGGTGGTCTCGCCGCCCGGCACCGGCCGCTGCCCGGCGCCGGTCAGGCCGTCCGCCGAGCCTGGTACCCACGTGCTGCGGTACGCCTCGTCCACGCTGCCCGCGACCACGAGGTCGTCCGCGCCGTCGCCGTCGACGTCGCCCGCGGCGAGGTCGTGCGGGCCCCAGATCTTCCCGTTGTCGAGCGGCACCGCCACGGTGTCCCACACCCCGTAGTCGCCCTTCGTACGGCCGAAGCCGCCGGTGAAGACGTCCACGGACGCGCTCGTGGAGGCCACGGCCAGGTCCGCGGCGCCGTCGCCGTCGAAGTCGCCGGCCGCGAGGGCGTGGCCGAAGAGGTCGTGGTCGTACGGGCGCGGGTCGGGCAGCGTCGTGCCGCCCGCGAGGCCGCTCGGCCCGCCCCACAGGAGCTGGACCGTGCCGCCGAGGACGTCGCCGCCGACCGCCTCGCCGGGGGCGGCGACGGCGAGGTCGGTGTACCCGTCGCCGTCGTAGTCCGCGGCGGCGGTCCAGCCGCCCCAGCCGTCGCCGTCCTCCGCGGTGCCGGGGACGCCGGCGCTGTGCTGGCTGAGCCGCTTGGCGCGGCTGCCGGAGATGCCGGCGACGGTGCCGTCGTTCTTCGTCCCGTAATGGGCGACGACTTGGCCGGCGGCCCTTACCCCGGCGACGTACGCGCCGGGCGCGGAGACGGCGGCGTCGCGCACCCCGTCCCCGTTGAAGTTGACGACCGCGCCGGGCGGTTCGGCGGCCGCGGCGCCGGGGGCGGTGGCGACCGCGAGCAGGCCGCCGGTGACGGCCGCGGCGGTCGCCGCGGCCAGTGCGGTACGGAGTGGGTGACGCATGCGGCAACTCCCGGGGCCTGTGGGCGGAGACGGTGATCAGGAGACCCCGTGCCGCGGTCAAAGGTTGTACGAATACGGCTAGTTGGTTCGTACAGTGACAGAAGGTGTCATTCCGTGTGCGCATGGCGGAGGTGGGGAAGGGCGGGGGACCGCGGGCTCCCCGTCCGCGGTCCCCCGCCCCGCCCCGCCTCGCCGGCTACTCCGCGAGGGTCTCCGGGAACCTCGCGTTCGCCCCGTTGGCGCCCACCGAAGCCCCGCCGAACGTCCACGACCCGTCCGCCGTCAGCACGCCGCCGCGGGTCGGCAGCACCCACGCGAACCCCTGCCCCGCGTTCTCGCCCGGCGCGCCCGCGACCAGGCCCGACCGGCCGTCGCGGTCGGCGTCGTGCAGCCGGACGTCGGAGCCGAAGAGGTCGCCGGCCTCCGCGGCGCCCGGGACGCCTGCGGTGTCCTGGTTGAAGTGCTGCACCCCGCTCGTCGTCAGCCCGCCGGCCGACCCGCGCAGCAGCCAGACGGCGCCCGCGTCATCGGCCTCGCCGATCGCCTCGCCCTCGGCGCCGGCCGCCAGGTCGAGGTGGCCGTCGCCGTTCACGTCGCCCAGCGACACGTCGCTGCCGAACCGGTCCTCCAGCTCGTACGCACCGGGGACGCCCCCGCTGCCCTGCTGCCACACCTCGGGCTCCCCCGCGCCCGGGCCGCCCGCGGCCCCGTACCAGACCTCGACGGCACCGCCGGACAGGTCCCACTGGCCGTGCTCCAGCACCGTCGGGTCGCCGATCGCGAGGTCGTCGGCGCCGTCCTTGTCGATGTCGCCGGCGACGCCGACGGGCCCGCCGGCGAACTCGGTGCGCGTGTAGCCCTCCGGGCCGCCGCCCTTCAGATACAGGCAGTGGCCCTCCAGGGTCTCCAGGGACCACTTCGAGCCGGTGACCACCAGGTCGTCGTTGCCGTCGCCCTCGAAGTCGCCGCCGACCAGGCCGGTGGGCGTGAAGTCCGCCGGGAAGTCGGCGAAGGGGTGGCCGGTCGTGGCGCGCGCGGGGGTACGGGCCGCGCCCCAGCCCCCGTACAGCTCCAGGTGGTCCTTGGAGAGAATCGCCAGCGCTTGTGACCCGTCGTGGAACCAGTCGCCCGCCGCCAGCCCCGTCGCGTACGCGTTGCCCTCGATCAGCGAGGCGGGGCGCATGTCCTCGGCCCCGCTGCCGGACAGGCCGCCGGCCGAGCCGTACAGGACGACGGCGCGGCCGGTGTCCGCGACGCCGCCGAGGTCTTCGCCGGTGGCGCCGACGACGAGGTCGGCGTACCCGTCGCGGTCGAAGTCCGCGGAGGCGAGCGTGGCGCCGAAGGCGTCGCCCGTCTCGGAGGTGCCGGCGACGCCGGCGGTGGACTGGCTGACGACCGTGCGCCGGGCGGTGTCGAGGCCGCCGGCGGAGCCGTAGAGCACGGCGACGTACCCGGCGCGCTTGACGCCGTTGACGGTGCCGGAGGGGGCCGAGACGACGAGGTCGCGATAGCCGTCGCCGTCGAAGTCGTCGTGGTGCTTCGCGGCGGCGGCGGCTTCCGCGGGTGCTGCCGCGGCCGGCGCGGCGCCGCCCGCGAGGGCGGCGCCGGCGACGACGGCCAGAGAGGCCGCTAAGGCGGTGGCGGCCGTGGGCGTACGGCGGTTGCGTGGCATGTCGGGCTCCTGAACGTCGGTGCGGAGAAGTGCGGTGACTCGGTGGGCCTCTCACCCTGTGAGACACCTGACGTTCACCCGGGGTTGTACGAACAACCGCCTTACATCCGTGTTTCAGGCAACTTGTTGTTCAATAGGCGTAGTTCCGGAATCAGCGGGTCACTCCGCGCCCCTCAGGTAGTGACCCGCGTCCTCGCCCGCGAAGCCCGTGCCGAACCGCGACCCCGCGCCCGTACCGCCCGGCACCTCGAAGTTGTCCGGGCTGAACGCCACGGACCCCGTCGCCGACAGCCCGCCCGCGGCGCCGCGCAGCGACCAGATCGCGCCCGTCCCGTTCTCGTCCGGCGCGCCCACCGCCAGCTCCGCCCGGCCGTCGTCCGTCACGTCCCGGAACGCCAGCGCGGCGCCGAACCGGTCCCCGGCCTCCGCCACGCCCTTCACGCCGGCGGTGTCCTGGTGGAACGCCTGCGCGCCGCGGGCCTTGAGACCGCCGGAACCGCCCTGGAGCAGCACCGCGGAACCCGCCCACCGCTTGCTGCCGATGGCCTCGTACGGCACGCCCACCGCGAGATCGTCGCGGCCGTCGCCGTTCGCGTCGCCCGCGGCGAGGCGGGCGCCGAACTGGTCGCCGCGCTCGCCCGTGCCCGGCACGCCCGCGGTGTCCTGGGTGAAGGTCTGGCGCCGGGTCTGGCTCGGGCCGCCGGCCGTGCCGTAGACGACCTTGACCGTGCCCTCGTCGTACGGGAAGTCCTCGACGCTCGCGCCGATCGAGCGGTACGCGACGTCACCCCTGCCGTCGCCGTCGAAGTCCCCGATCGCCGGCGAACCGCCGCTGGGCAGCGTGCCGCTCTGCGTCAGCCCGTCCGGGCCGCCCTGCCAGAACCAGCCGCCCTCGGCGTTGCCCTGGAAGCTGAAGAACGCCACGAGGTCGTCCGCGCCGTCGCCGGTGACGTCGCCGACCGCCATGCCGTCGACGTCGTCCTCGGGCTTCATCTCGACGAGCGCGCTCTCCCGCGCGGGTGCGCCGGCGCGAGTGAACGGGCCGTAGAGCACGCTGTACGCCTGGCCGGCCTCACCGCGGGTGTTGGGCACCAGCAGGTCGCCCGTGCCGTCGCCGTCGAAGTCGCCGCCGTGCAGGTCGACGCCGAGGCCGCCGCCCCCGGGCACCTGCGCGCGGGCGGCGCCGGCGCCGGTCAGGCCGGACTCGCGGCCCCACAGGACGGTGACGGAGCCGGCCCAGTCGCCGTCCTCCGCGCGGGCGGTGACCGCGAGGTCGGTGAGCCCGTCGCCGTCGAGGTCGCGGGCGGCGAGCCGGTCGCCGAAGCGGTCGTCGGCGGCGGGGGCGCCGGGGACGCCGGCGGTGCGCTGGCTGAGCACGGTGGAGGCCGGGGCGGCGACGCCGTCGGCGGAGCCGTAGCTGACGAGGACGTAGCCGGCCTCGGCGTGGCCGGCGACGGTGCCGCCGGGGGCGCCGGTGGCCAGGTCGTCGTAGCCGTCGCCGTCGAAGTCGGCCCGTACGGTACGGGTGTCGGCGGCGGCACGGGAGTCTGCCGCACCCGCGCCCACACCCGCCCCCGGCGGTGCCGCCGGTGCCGTACGGGCCGCCGTGCCCCGGTCCTCCGCCCCCGTCGCCGGGGCGGTGACGGCCGCCGTGCCGGCGGTGGCGAGGCAGGCGGTCAGGGCGGCGAGGGTGCGGATGCGCATGGGGGGTCCTTCCGGTGGCGGTCCGACGAGCGGGTTGCGTTCACTCCCGCGTCATACGACCCGCCCCACCCGGCGATGGTTGTACCAACCGCCGTGCCGGCACGCGCGGTTGACGCCCCACGACCGGCCCCGTATGGCTCACGGGGCCGGCCGCCGTGGGGGGTGGCCTGTGGGCGTCCGTTCTCCGTCGCGTCCGCCGCGCGCCCGACGACCCGCCCGGCCGTCGTGCGTGCGGTACTGCGTCACTACGTCGCCGGCTGCGGCTCCGGCTCGCTCTCCGCCGCCGCGGTGCCTTCGGCCGGCGGTTCCTCCGCCGGCGTCCTCACCGAGTCCAGCAGGAGCTGCGCCACGTCCACGACCGCCAGCGACTCCTTTGCCGTTCCCGCGTTCTTCTTGCCGTTTACGGAGTCCGTAAGCATCACGAGGCAGAAAGGGCACGCAGTGGACAGAATGTCCGGGTTCAGCGACAGCGCCTCGTCCACGCGCTCGTCGTTGATCCGCTTGCCGATGCGCTCCTCCATCCACATGCGCGCGCCGCCCGCGCCGCAGCAGAAGCCGCGCTCCTTGTGCCGGTGCATCTCCTCGTTCCGTACGCCCGGGACCCTGGCGATGATCTCGCGCGGCGGCGTGTAGACCTTGTTGTGCCGGCCCAGGTAGCAGGGGTCGTGGTAGGTGATGATCCCCTCGACCGGCGTCACCGGGACCAGCCGGCCCTCGTCCACGAGGTGCTGGAGCAACTGCGTGTGGTGGATGACCTCGTAGTGGCCGCCGAGCTGCGGGTACTCGTTGGCGATGGTGTTGAAGCAGTGCGGGCAGGTGGCGACGATCTTCTTCTTCGCCTTCTCGACCGTCACGCCTTCTTCTTCGTCCTCCCCGAAGGCCATGTTGAGCATCGCGACGTTCTCCTCGCCCAGTTGCTGGAAGAGGAACTCGTTGCCCAGGCGCCGCGGCGAGTCGCCGGTGCACTTCTCGTCGCCGCCCATGATCGCGAACTTCACGCCGGCGATGTGCAGCAGTTCGGCGAACGCCTTGGTGGTCTTCTTCGCCCGGTCCTCCAGCGCGCCCGCGCAGCCGACCCAGTACAGGTAGTCGACCTCGGAGAGGTCCTCGACGTCCCTGCCGACGACCGGGATCTCGATGCCCGTGTCGGCGGCCAGCTCCTTGGTCCACTCCAGCCGCTGCTTCTTGGCGAGCCCCCAGGGGTTGCCCTTCTTCTCCAGGTTCTTCAGCATCGTGCCCGCCTCGGACGGGAACGAGCTCTCGATCATCACCTGGTAGCGGCGCATGTCGACGATGTGGTCGACGTGCTCGATGTCGACGGGGCACTGCTCGACGCACGCGCCGCACGTGGTGCACGACCACAGCACGTCGGGGTCGATGACGCCCTGTTCCGCCGCGGTGCCGACCAGCGCGCGCTCGGCCTCGGCGAGCGCCTCGGCCGGTACGCCGGCGAGCTGTTCCGCGGTGGCCTTCTCCTCGCCCTCGGCCGACTTGCCGCCGCCGGCGAGCAGGTACGGCGCCTTGGCGGCGGCGTGCTCGCGCAGCGACATGACGAGCAGCTTGGGCGACAGCGGCTTGCCGGTGTTCCAGGCCGGGCACTGCGACTGGCAGCGCCCGCACTCCGTACAGGTGGAGAAGTCGAGGATGCCCTTCCACGAGAAGTGCTCGACCTGGCTGACGCCGAAGACGGCCTCCTCGCCGTCCCCGTCCTCGTCGTCGAAGACGGTCTCGAAGTCGATGGGCTTGCCGCCGGAGACCATCGGCTGGAGCGCGCCGAGCGCGGGGGCGCCGTCGGCGTTGCGCTTGAACCAGATGTTGGGGAAGGCGAGGAAACGGTGCCAGGCCACGCCCATGGTGAAGTTCAGGCCGAGGACGATCGCCCAGATGAACGAGACCGAGATCTTGATCATCGCGACGAGGTAGACGAGGTTCTGGACGGTGCCGGTGCTCAGCCCGTCGACCGCGGCGGTGAGGGGGTACGACACGAAGTAGGCGGCCTCATAGCCGTCGACGTGGTGCAGCGCGCCCTCCAGCCCGCGCAGCACCAGGATGCAGATGCCGATGGCGAGGATGACGTACTCGACGAAGTACGCCTGCCACATCGTCGAGCCCGTGAAGCGCGACTTGCGGCCCGCCTTCGACGGCAGGCTCAGTTGCCGGATCACGATGAGCGTGAGGATGCCGACCGTGGTCATCAGCGCCAGGAACTCGACGTACACCTCGTACACGATCCAGTCGCCGATCACCGGCAGCAGCCAGTCGGCGACGAACAACTGCCCGAAGGCGTTGACGAGGGTCAGCACCAGGGTCAGGAAGCCGATCGCGACGAACCAGTGGGCGAAGCCGATGACGCCCCAGCGGTTCATCCGGGTGTGACCGAGGAACTCCCTGGTCAGCGTGATGCTGCGGGCGACCGGGTCGTTCGTGCGGCTGCCCGCCGGGACGGGCTTGCCGAGCTTGACGAGGTCGATGATCTGCCCGATGGCGCGTGCGAAGAGCGCGGTGCCGACCGCGGTGATCACCAGCGATACGACGATGGCGGCGAGCTGCATGGAGGGCTCCTCGGCCAGTCTGCTGTGCGTGTCTGCTCTGAACTGCTGCGTGCGGGTGCTGCGTACGTGCCGCTACCTGCCCTGCAGTCGGCTTACCCAGCTCCTACTACTAAGCGGTAACTTACCGCTTCTCCGCCTGAGGGTACCCGGGCGCCCCCGGCCCTCGCAGCCGCCCGGCCGGTGATGTGCGTCGCGCCCCCGGGGGCTCTGCGGGGCCCGGTCCGTAGCCCGAAAACCGGCTCCGACCTGCTCTTACGCACAAAACTTGAGTGGGACTGACTCAGGTGAATTGCGCCGGTGGTGGTCGCCATGGCACTCTTGAGCCTGACCAGCTCAAGGCAGAGCATCTGATCCGGAGGATAGACAACATGGCACGTGCGGTCGGCATCGACCTGGGCACGACGAACTCTGTCGTCAGTGTTCTCGAGGGCGGTGAACCCAGCGTCATCACCAACGCCGAGGGCGCCAGGACCACGCCGTCCGTCGTCGCCTTCGCCAAGAACGGCGAGGTGCTCGTCGGCGAGGTCGCGAAGCGCCAGGCGGTCACCAACGTCGAGCGGACCATCCGGTCGGTCAAGCGCCACATGGGCACCGACTGGAAGCAGCCGATCGACGAGAAGGAGTTCACCCCGCAGCAGATCTCCGCGTTCATCCTGCAGAAGCTGAAGCGGGACGCGGAGGCGTACCTGGGCGAGAAGGTGACCGACGCGGTCATCACCGTCCCGGCGTACTTCAACGACGCCGAGCGCCAGGCGACCAAGGAGGCCGGCGAGATCGCGGGCCTCAACGTCCTGCGCATCGTCAACGAGCCGACCGCCGCCGCCCTCGCGTACGGCATGGAGAAGGAAGACCAGACCATCCTGGTCTTCGACCTCGGCGGCGGCACCTTCGACGTCTCGCTGCTGGAGATCGGCGAGGGCGTCGTGGAGGTCAGGGCCACCAACGGCGACAACCACCTCGGTGGTGACGACTGGGACCAGCGCGTCGTCGACTACCTGGTCAAGCAGTTCCAGAACGGCCACGGCGTCGACCTGGCCAAGGACAAGATGGCGCTGCAGCGGCTCCGCGAGGCCGCCGAGAAGGCGAAGATCGAGCTGTCCTCGTCCTCCGAGACGACGATCAACCTGCCGTACATCACCGCGTCCGCCGAGGGCCCGCTGCACCTGGACGAGAAGCTGACCCGGGCGCAGTTCCAGCAGCTCACCCAGGACCTCCTGGAGCGCTGCAAGACGCCGTTCCACAACGTCATCAAGGACGCCCGCATCGACCTGGGCGAGATCGACCACGTGGTCCTCGTCGGCGGCTCCACCCGCATGCCGGCCGTCGCCGACCTGGTCAAGGAGCTGACCAGCGGCAAGGAGGCCAACAAGGGCGTCAACCCGGACGAGGTCGTCGCCGTCGGCGCCGCCCTCCAGGCCGGCGTGCTCAAGGGCGAGGTCAAGGACGTCCTGCTGCTCGACGTCACCCCGCTGTCCCTCGGCATCGAGACCAAGGGCGGCATCATGACCCGCCTCATCGAGCGCAACACCACGATCCCGACGAAGCGCTCCGAGACCTTCACCACGGCCGAGGACAACCAGCCGTCGGTGCAGATCCAGGTCTTCCAGGGCGAGCGCGAGATCGCCGCGTACAACAAGAAGCTCGGCATGTTCGAGCTGACCGGCCTGCCGCCGGCCCCGCGGAACGTGCCGCAGATCGAGGTCACGTTCGACATCGACGCCAACGGCATCATGCACGTCGCCGCGAAGGACCTCGGCACGGGCAAGGAGCAGAAGATGACCGTCACCGGCGGCTCCGCGCTGCCGAAGGACGACATCGAGCGCATGATGCGCGACGCCGAGCAGTACGCCGAGGAGGACCACAAGCGCCGTGAGGCGGCCGAGACCCGCAACCAGGCGGAGCAGGTCGTCTACACCACCGAGAAGTTCCTCCAGGACAACGAGGACAAGGTGCCCGGCGACGTGAAGTCCGAGGT
Organism: Streptomyces sp. WMMC500; assembly: GCF_027497195.1. NCBI lineage: Bacteria > Bacillati > Actinomycetota > Actinomycetes > Kitasatosporales > Streptomycetaceae > Streptomyces > Streptomyces sp. WMMC500. The sequence continues at coordinate 4,260,413 of NZ_CP114905.1, read as the reverse complement.
CGAGGCCGCGGTCGGCGACCTCAAGGAGGCGCTGAAGGGCGAGGACACCGCGGTGATCCGCGAGGCGACGGAGAAGGCCGCGGCCACCAGCCAGAAGCTCGGCCAGGCGCTCTACGCCGACGCCCAGGCGTCCGGCGGTGCCGCCACCGGCGGCGGCGAGGGTGCCCAGCAGGCGCAGAAGGACGCGCCGGCCGGTGCCGACGACGACGTCGTCGACGCCGAGATCGTGGACGACGACAAGCCTAAGGACGGTGCCGCGTGACGGAGGAGACCCCGGGCTTCGAGGAGAAGCCCGACGTCCCCACCGACGCACAGACAGCGGAGGCACAGCAGGGCGGCCCGGACGGGGCGGCGGCCACGCCGCCCCCCGGCGCACGGCGCGCCGAAGGAGCCGGGCCGGGTGCCACCGCCGGGAACGGGGACGCGAACAGCCCCCTGTCGGGTCGTCTGGACGAGACCCGCAAGGCGCTCGACGAGCGGACGAAGGACCTGCAGCGGCTGCAGGCGGAGTACCAGAACTACCGCCGGCGGGTGGAGCGGGACCGGGTCGCGGTCAAGGAGGTCGCGAACGCGAACCTGCTCGCCGAGCTGCTGCCCGTGCTCGACGACATCGGCCGGGCCCGGGACCACGAGGAGCTGGTCGGCGGGTTCAAGTCGGTCGCCGAGTCGCTGGAGACCGTCGTGGCCAAGATGGGCCTCATGCAGTTCGGCAAGGAGGGCGAGCCCTTCGACCCGCTGATCCACGAGGCACTGATGCACAGCTACTCTCCGGACGTCTCCGAGACGACGTGCGTGCAGATTCTCCAGCCTGGGTATCGGATCGGCGAGCGTACGATCCGCCCCGCGCGGGTCGCCGTGGCCGAGCCACAGCCGGGTGCGTCGTCCGGGGCGCTGGGCAAGGAGGGCGAGAAGCCCGACGAGACGCAGGCCGACGCGGACGACGGCGGACCGGAGTCCGCCGGCTCCGCGGACGCCGGCGGCCCGGACGCCTCCGGATCCGTGCAGGGCGAGTCCGGCCGGGGAGAGACGGACAGCGGTGGCCCGGACGAGGGGTGACGCCGTAGCAGCCGCCGAGGGACGAGAGGAGGGACGCCGGGAATGAGCACCAAGGACTTCATCGAGAAGGACTACTACAAGGTTCTCGGCGTCCCGAAGGACGCCACCGAGGCCGAGATCAAGAAGGCGTACCGCAAGCTCGCCCGCCAGTACCACCCGGACGCCAACAAGGGCGACGCCGCGGCCGAGGAGCGCTTCAAGGAGGTCTCCGAGGCCAACGACGTGCTCGGCGACCCCCGGCGGCGCAAGGAGTACGACGAGGCGCGCACCCTCTTCGGCAACGGCGGCTTCCGCCCGGGCCCCGGCGCGGGCGGCGGCGGCTCGTTCAACTTCGACCTCGGCGACCTCTTCGGCGGCTCGGGTCCGGGCGGCGGCGGCCCCGGCGGCCAGACCGGCACCGGCACCGGCGGCTTCGGCGGCGGCCTCGGCGACGTCTTCGGCGGGCTGTTCAACCGCGGCGGCGGGCGTACGCAGCCGCGCCGCGGCCAGGACATCGAGTCGGAGGTCACGCTCAGCTTCACGGAGGCCATCGAGGGCGCCACGGTCCCGCTGCGGATGTCGTCGTCGGCCCCCTGCAAGACGTGCGCCGGCACGGGCGACAAGAACGGCTCCCCGCGGGTCTGCCCGACCTGCGTGGGCACCGGCCAGGTCTCCCGCGGCGGCGGTGGCGGCTTCTCGCTGACCGACCCGTGCGTGGACTGCAAGGGCCGCGGGCTCATCGCCCAGGACCCCTGCGACGTCTGCAAGGGCAGCGGCCGGGCCAAGTCGTCCCGCACGATGCAGGTCCGCATCCCCGCGGGGGTTCAGGACGGGCAGCGGATACGGCTGCGCGGCAAGGGCGGTCCGGGCGAACGCGGCGGCCCCGGCGGCGACCTGTACGTCGTCGTGCACGTCGACGGCCACCCCGTCTTCGGCCGCAAGGGCGACAATCTGATGGTGACGGTCCCCGTCTCCTTCCCGGAGGCGGCACTCGGCGCGGACATCAAGGTGCCCACGCTCGGCGGCCCGCCGGTCACCCTGAAGCTGCCGCCGGGCACCCCCAACGGACGCACGATGCGCGCCCGCGGCAAGGGCGCCGTCCGCAAGGACGGCACGCGCGGGGACCTGCTCGTCACCGTCGAGGTGGCGGTGCCGAAGGATACGGACGGTACGGCGCGCGAGTCGCTGGAGTCGTACCGGGAGGCGACCGCGGGCGAGGACCCGCGCGCGGAGCTGTTCAAGGCCGCGAAGGGAGCTTGACGACGATGAACGGCAGAAACGGCGGACGCGGCGCCCGCGGCCGCAACCCGTACGAGCTGACCGAGGAGACGCCGGTCTACGTCATCTCCGTAGCCGCCGAACTCTCGGGCCTGCACCCGCAGACCCTCCGCCAGTACGACCGCCTCGGCCTGGTCTCCCCGGACCGCACGGCCGGGCGCGGCCGGCGGTACTCGGCGCGGGACATCGCGCTGCTGCGGCAGGTGCAGGCGCTGAGCCAGGACGAGGGCATCAACCTGGCCGGGATCAAGCGGATCATCGAGCTGGAGAACCAGGTCGCGGCGCTGCAGGCGAAGGTGGCGGAGCTGACGGACGCGGTGGACGGCGCGGCGTCTGCGATGGCGCAGCGGGAGGCGCAGGTGCACGCGTCGTACCGGCGGGATCTGGTGCCGTACCAGCAGGTGCAGCAGACGAGCGCGCTGGTGGTGTGGAAGCCGAAGAAGAAGCGCGGTTAGCCTCCGGCTCGGTCGGTGAGTCAGTCGGCGAGGTAGGAGACCTCCACGTGGGGCGGGAGCCCGGCGTGGAGGTCTCTCGTGTGCTCCCGCAAGGTGACGTGGCGCAGGGAGCCGTGGCCGGCAAGGGGGGAGAGGTCCAACGGCCGGTCGCCGCGGGGCATGTCGAGTACGAGGCGGCTGAGCCGCGGGAAGAGTTCCGGGAGCCGGGCCAGGTCGCGTGCGTCAACGGGCCGGTCGTTGACCAGGCCGAGGAACAGGACGCCCGGCAGCGCGGCGTCGTCGGAGGCGACGGCCAGCAGGTCCGGCCGGGACCGCAGCCCGTCGAGTCGGGGGAGCGCGGCCAGCGCCGGCCAGTCGTCCGCAGCGGCTGCGTGGCGCCAGCCGAGATAGACGTTGGCCAGCTCGGGGTGCCTGGCCAGCGGTCGCAGGTTGGCGGTGTGGCCGGTCAGCAGGTTCAGCGTCTTCAGAGCCGGCAGCTCCGGCAGTGCGTCGAGGTCCAGCGGGCGCCGCCGGTCCGGAGAGAGGGACAGATGCTCCACCTGCGGCAGTGAGGCGAGCAGTTCGGGGACGCCTGCGGCCAGCTCCGGCACCTTGTCGAGGATGAGGGAGCGCAGCGGCAGCCCGGACAGGGCGGAGGCGTCGCGGAGGCCGAGACACTCGGTGAGCCGCAGCTCGCGCAGCTCGCGCTGGCCGCCCAGGAAGTCCAGGTCCCGCAGCCCGTGCTGGCCGCGGATGATCAGCTTGGTGAGGCGGGTCGCGGCGAGGCCGTCGTGCAGCGCGGAGGGGTCGAGCGGGCCGCCGCGCACGTCTATCCCCGGCCTGCCGCCGAGTCTGCGCAGGGCGCGTAGCTCCGCGTCGGAGGTGACGGTGAAGTACAACTCGTCCACGTCGAGGCGGGCGATGACGTCGTCGGCGTACTCCTCGGTGTCGAAGCGCTGCCAGGCCCAGACGAGTTGCCGGCGCACGTCCAGGGAGGGATGGGTGGCGTACCGGGCGAGGAACGGGATGGCGCGGTCCGACTCCACGTAGGTCGCGGCTATGGCGACCAGGGTGGTCGTCGCGTCGTCCGTCTCCTCCGGGCCCGGCAGCAGGTCCAGCACCAGCGGCCCGGCCGCGCCGAGCGCCCGTGCCTCCACCACCGTCCGCGGCGGGACCAGCGCCTTCGTCTCCCGCTCCACGGCCTCCCGTACCGCCGGCGCCAGCTCCGTCGCGTGCTCCAGGCAGGCGGTGGCGAGCAGCCGGATGCGTACGCCCTCGACCCCCTCGCGCGCCTTCGCCGCCGCCAGCAGCTCCCGCAGGATCTCCTCGCGCTCCCGCGGGCGGGACTGCGCGACGGCCATGCGGATGACGTCCTCCCACTGGTCGTCCGCCGCGTGCGCGGCCAGCACGCCGATGTCGCCCTCCTCCACCGCGGCGCGGGCGCCCAGGTAGTCCTGGAACGTGCGGTGGACGAAGTCGACGGCCCCCGGGCCCGGTTCGCGCAGGAGTCCGCTGCGGTCGCGGAAGTGCTCCAGCACGGCGCCGGCGTCGCCGAGGGCGGCGACCTCCGGGACGGCGGGGAGGGCGGCGGCGACGAGGGATTCGGCGCGGGCGCGGTCCAGCTCGGTGCGGCCGTTGCGGATCAGCCAGTACGCGAGGCGCTGCAGTACCTGGAGTTGGGGTTCCTCGCGGAGGTCCGGGACGGCCATGTCGCGCTCGCGGTCGCGGCGGGTGAGCAGCATCGACAGGGCGGCCTCGTACAACTCCTTGCGCCCGCGCGGGAGGTGGCCGCGGCGGGCGCGGTTGAGCGCGCACATCAGGCCGCACATCAGCGGGTTGGTGGCCAGCCGGCCGAGGTCGGAGGTGTGCCGTACGGCGGCGGTGAGCTGCTGTTCGTACGCCGTGAGCTGCGCGTCGTCCGCCGCGGGGGCGCCGGTGCGGACGGCGGCGTGCCAGCGGGCGATGAAGCGGGCGAGGTCTGCGGGGCGCATGGGGGCGAGGGTCAGCTCGGTGAAGCCCTCGGCGGCGAGCCAGTCCTCGCCGACGGCGGAGGGGCGGGAGGTGACGAGCCAGCGGTTGCCGGGATAGGCGTCGATGAGGTCGGAGAGCCAGCGGCGGGCGCGGTCGCGCTCGGCGCGGGGGACCTCGTCGATGCCGTCGACGAGGAGCAGCCCGCGGCGGGCGGTGAGCACGCGGTGCTCCCAGCCGTCGGGCTGGGCGCCGGCGAGGGGGCTGCCGGTGGCGGAGAGGAAGTCGCGGGGGGCGGGGAGGCGCTGGCCGTGGCGGGTGAGGGTGCGGAGGGGGAGGACGAAGGGGACGCGGCCGGCGAGGTAGTCCATGGTGCTCGCCTCCCGGCTTTCGGCGCGGGTGTCCGCGCGGGTGGCGGAGAGGGCGAGCCACTGCACGAGGGTGGTCTTGCCGGAGCCCGCGGCGCCGCGGAGGAGGACGCGGTCGTGGGTGGCGAGGGCCTGGTCGGCGGGGAGGGCGGGGGCGGGGAGGGGGTCGCTCTCGGCGTACTCGTCAGTGGGGAACAGCGCCTCGGGCGAGTTGCCGGCGTGGTGCTCGGCGGACGCCTCCAGCCGGAGGTACGCCACGTCCAGGGGCCACTTCGCGGGGGAGTCGGCGAGGTCGACGCCGTAGATGGTGAGTTTGCCGTGCTTCTTGGCGACGTACGCGAAGTACTCCCGCTCGAAGGCCGCGTCCCGCGCGGCCGGGAGGGGGGTGCGGGCGAGGAGCGCGTCGAGGCGGGCGATCTGGTCGGCCTGGCGGCGGGACTGCTCGACGAGGGTGCGGGCGACGAAGGTGGAGCGCTGGCTGAAGAAGTGCAGGATGTGCAGGCAGGCGGTGTCGAGGAGGGCGTCGTGGAAGGCGGCGGCGTCGGCGGACAGGTCGCGTACGGGATCGCCGCCGCCCCGGGCGGCGGCGTCCCGGGCGGCGGCCCGGCGGAGCCGGCGGGCGAGGGCTTCGGGGCCGAGCTGGACGGCCTGGACGTCGTCGAGGTCGAGGTCGCCGAGGGCGGCGAGGCTGCGGGCGAGTGCGTCGGCGACGGGGGCGGCCTCGTCGGCGGGGACGGGGGTCTCGCGGTGGCCCTCCCCGTCGGTGCCGCGGAGGGCGCGCCGTACGAGGGTGTCCGCGAGCGTACGCAGATCGCCCTCGTCCAGCTCCCGCCGCTCGCCGCGGAACGACACCAGCGCCGCCATTCGCACCGGCCGCTCCACCAGCCCGGCCCCGGGCCCCTCGCTGCGGAACAGCCGCCGGACGAGGGGCGCGACGACGGCGGACGCGAGCCTGATGCCGACGGCTGCGGGTTCCATGCGGCTGACGATATAGCGGGTGGTGAGGCGTCACCGGAGGTGTTCGCCGATGGTCCGGTTCGTTCGGGTATGTACACCCTCATCATCATGAATTTCAGGAAGATGATGCTGGTTTCGGGTGGAGTTGATACGAACGGTAGGCCAGTCTTCAGGTGAAGACCGGGGGACAGGTCGCCGGACGCGGTCCGTGGAGGTGGGCCCGCGTCCGGCCGAGTTGGTCTGGGAGTTCTTACGGTGAGGTCTCACAGTTCGGGCAACACGGCGCGACAGGCTCCCCCGGTCGGTCTCGCGCTGCTCTCCGACCGGGAACGCGAGGTGCTTCTCCTGCTCGCCGACGGTCCGACCAACCGCCGGCTCGCGTCGCAACTGGGGGTCGCGGAGCGTACGGTCCGCGCCCATCTGACGAACATCTGCCGCAAGCTGAAGGTGGAGTCACGCGTCCAGGCCGCCCTGGTCGCCGACCGCAACCGACGGGCCCTGCTGCCGCCCGGATCGGACGGGGACCGGGCTGCCGGAAGAGGCAATAGCCGGTGCCAGCACGGTAGGGAATGATGTGGGGCGTGTGCCCTCCGGACCGACCCGGACGCGACCGGCCATCGCCGTCCGCGGCGCCCGCGGCACCCCTCGGACGGAGCGCTGGTGCGTTCGCTTCCCGGCCTCATACGCACCAGCGTCTCCGTTCCCCCCGCCTCGCCCCGCTGCGCGCCGCCGGCGCCCGTCAGGGGTCGTCGACGACTCCGGAGCGGGCGAGCAGGTAGCCGAGCTGGACGCGGCTGTCGCTGCCGAGTGCGGTGCTGAGCCTGGCGATGTGGGAGCGGCAGGTACGGACGTTCATGCCGAGCCGGCGGGCGATGGCCTCGTCGAGGTGGCCCTCCACGAGAAGCCGGGCGATCTTGAGCTGGACACCGGTGATCCCCTCCGGGGTGTCCCGGTTCTCGACGTCCTCGCCCCAGGGTGTGGCGAGTTGCCAGAAACGGTCGAACGTGGCGGCGATGTACCAGACCACGCCGCGATGGCGGACCTCGATGGCGACCGCGTTGTCCTCCTGTGCGGGGATGAAGGCGGTCTCGCGGTCGATGATGATGGCCCGCTCGATGTTCTCTTCGAGGGTGCGGACTTCCAGGCCCGTGTGCTGCACGCGCGCCAGGTAGTCCAGCGCCTGCGGGGTGTGCCGCGCGGTGTGGCTGTACAGGCTGCGAATGCGGACTCCCCGTTCCGCCAGGGGCAGCACGCGCTGGATGGCGGCTTCGTACACCCACGCCGACCTGTTGCCCATGGGCTGGGCGGTGAGCAACTCCGATGTGCACATCTGGAGGGCGCGCACCAGCTCGGCGTCTATCCGCTCCTTGCCCTCCCACACCGTGATCGCGGGTTCCGCGGCCGGATCCGCATCGGGCGGTGCGGCCCGGCCGACGGAGCCGGCGAGGGTGAGAGCGAGGTCCCGGTAGCCGCCGATCTCGCTCGCCACGAGTTCGAAGAGCTGCGCCATGGCCTCCGTCGGCGGCGCCGGCACGAGCCAGTCGCCGTCGCGGCGCAGAAGACCGGACTCGACCAGGCAGGGCGCGGCGGTGCTCGTCGTCGTCTCGATGCGACCGCCCTGCAGCGCCTTGGCGTAGAGCTTCCGGCCCGTCGTGCAGACGCGCGAGGCGGGGTGGGGGGTGTGTCCCATGACTCAGACCTCCTCGAGCATGCCGGAGCGTGCGATGAGGTAGCCGAGTTGGGCGCGGCTGTTGCTGCCGACCGCGGTGGAGAGCTTGGCGATGTGGGAGCGGCAGGTGCGGACGTTCATGCCGAGGCGGCGGGCGATGGCCTCGTCGAGGTGGCCCTCGACCAGCAGCCGGGCGATGCTGCGCTGGACCGGGGTGATGCCTTCAGGGGTGTCCTGCTCGGGAAGCCGGTGTTCCCAGGGGACGCCGAGGTGCCAGAAGTGCTCGAAGATGGCGAGCAGGAACCAGACCAAGCCTGGGTGGCGGATCTCCATTGCCACCTCGCGGTCGGGCTGCGCGGGGATGAAGGCGACCTGCTGGTCGACGATAAGGACCCGCTCCGGCATCTCCTCAAGGGTGCGTACCTCCAGTCCGGTGTCGCTCAACTCGTCCAGGTAGGCGAGCTGCGCGGGGTGGTGCCGGTAGGTGTGGTGGTACAAGGTTCGCTGGGAGACACCGCGTTCACTCATCCGCCGTACGCGGTGGGTGGTGGTGCGCATCGTCGCGGCGTTCCAGTTGGTCCGTCCGCTGGCCGGCTGGATCGCGAGGAACTGCTGAGTGCAGTCCTCCAGGGCCCGCACGAGCGCGTCGTCGATCCGCTCCTTACCGGTCCAGACGGTGAACGCTGCCGCGGCCGGGTCGTCCAGGTCGAGGGCCGTCACCTGCTCGACGGTGTCGGCGATTGCCGCCACGAAGAGGCGGTACTCGCTCAGCTCCCGTTCCAGGGGCTTGACGAGCCCGGCGAGCGCCTGCGTCGGAGGCGTCGGCACCAGCCATTGGGTGTCGCCGGGCTCGGGGCGTAAGAGTTCCAGGTCGAAGAGGCAGGGCGCGGTCGCCGTCGCCTCGTGCGAGATGCGGCCGGAGCGCAGGGCGGAGGCGTAGAGCTTCCTGCCCGAGGCGCAGAGGCCGTTGGTGTGGTGGGGGTGGGCCATATGCGGTCTCAAGTCTCCTCGAGGATGCCGGAACAGGCGATGAGATAGCCGAGTTGGGTGCGGCTGCTGCTGCCAAGGAGGGTGGCGAGCTTGGCGATGTGGGCCCGGCAGGTTCGTACGCTCATGCCGAGGCGGCGGGCGATGTTCTGGTCGAGGTGGCCCTCGACCAGCAGCCGGGCGATACTGCGCTGCACGCCCGTGATTCCTTCGTGGTCCGCCTCCCGGTAGGCCGCCTCTTCCATGGGGGTGGCGAGTTGCCAGAACTGCTCGAAGGCGCCGACGAGATAGGCCACGAGACCGGGATGACGCAACTCCAGGGCAACCTGGCGGTCCGCCTGGGCCGGGATGAACGCCACCTCACGGTCGACGATGATCAGCCGTTCGATGATCTCTTCCAGCGTTCTGACCTCGACCCGTTGCGGGCCGACGAAGCGTAGATACGCCAGAGTCATCGGGGCTTCCCGTGCGGCGTGCTGGTAGAGGGTACGCATCCGCACACCGCGCTCGACCAAGGGGCGTACACGCTGCAGGGCCTCGCCGAGAGCGCGGGCGCCGCGGCTGGTGGCCTCCGGCTGGATGGTGAGCAGTTCGTGCGAGCACTCGCTGACCGCCAGGTCCAGCGCGGTGTTGATCGTACCGAGGCCCTCCAGGACGGTGATCGGTGAGTCGTCGGAACCGGCCGCGGCGCTGATGTCCATGAAGGCCGTGAACATTTCGGTGAGCTTGGCCGAGGACCGCTGGCGTTTGGTGATGTGCTTCTCGTGGGAGTGGAGTAGCCGGGTCATCGCGTCGAACGCGGAGACCGGCAGCAGCCACTCGCGGTTCTCGGGGTCCGGCTCCAAGAGCGCCAGATCGGTGAGGCAGGGGACGGACGCGACGGAGGAGCGGGTGACGCGGCCGTCGTGCAGCGCGTCGGCGTAGAGCGCCTGGGCCGCCGGGCACGGCTCGTCGAGTGCGTGGGTGTGGTCGTGCCTGGTGGGCATCTCAGTACTCTCCGACGCTCAGGTCCGGTCGAGGATGCCGGAGCGGGCGATGAGATAGCCGAGTTGGCCCCGCCCATTGCTGCCGAGGGTGGTGGCGAGCTTGGCGATGTGGGCGCGGCAGGTGCGGACGTTCATCCCCAGCCGGTCGGCGATGACCTCGTCCACGTGGCCCTCCACGAGAAGCTTGGCGATGCTGCGCTGGACGCCCGAGATGCCGTCCGGCTCCTGCGAGTCGTAGTGCACCTCCTCGTCGAGCGGGACGGCATGCTGCCACAGGTGCTCGAAGACGCCGACCAGGTACTCGATGAGACCGGGGTGCCGAATCTCCAGCGCGGCCTTCCGGTTGGTCTTCACCGGCAGGTCGCGCTGAGCCGGGATGAAGGCTTTGCGCCGGTCGATGATGATCAGGCGGTCCACGAGTTCTTCGAGCGTGCGCAGTTCCATGCGGCTGGAGCCGACCTGCTCCTGATAGGCGAGCAGACCGTAGCTGTGACGGGCCGTGTGCTGGTACAGGCTGCGTATCCGTACACCGCGATCGACCAGCGGACGCACCCGTCCCACGGACCTGTTCAGAGATTCCGGGGGCCGGCTTCCCCCGGGCTGCACCGTCAGCAGTTCCTTTTCGCACTCCGTTGTGGCCTGGCCGATGGTCTCGTCGATATTCGTCACACCGCTCAGTTCGGCGATCACACGGCCGACTGTGGGCTGTTCTTCGCGACTGATGGCGAGAAACGGCTCGAAGGCATCGGCCAGGGCGAGGGTCTGTTTCCGCCGATCCAGGATCTCTCGCTCCAGCGGGCTGCCCAGCCGCGCAAGCACGGTGGCGGGCGGGAGCGGGTGCAGCCAGCGTGGGTCGTCGGGGTCGGGGTGGAGCAGCAGCAGGTCGATCAGACACGGCGTGCTTTCTACCTCGGACCGGAGGATCCGGCCTGCTCGCAGCGCCTTGGCGTAGAGCTCCGAGCCCGCCTCGCACAGGTCCGTATACCCATGCGAATGGTCTGATTCGTCATGCATTACGCCCATTTATCCTTCCCACAGGAAGCTGTGTTTCAGGAACATGATGCAATGCGGAGGTGGTGTGTGGCGGTCTTGTGCGGCACCTTCTTCACAGGGAAGCGAAAAGGGAAGCCGGGAATCCCAATGAAGAAGCTCGTCGGTTGGGTCGTCGCCCTGGGCGCCACCGTGGTGGTGAGCCTGGGTGTTGACTTCCAAGAGGCCGAGGTGCATGCCGCCGACATGCCCGAGGCGTCAACTGTAGTACTGGTTCAGCAGGATCCGGCGTGGGACTGAGTAAGGGCGCGCATGCTGGGCAAACCTAAGTTAAAGCGGCCAATGCAGACATAGGTATGGCGATGACTTCAGACGACCGCCGAAAGATGGAGAACCACTGGTACTCCGTCGATCTCGCTACGGCGGTTCCCCAACCCGGGGACAGGATGGCGGTAGCCCTGCTGGGCGAGCCGATCACCATCCTCCGTGACCGGGGTGGGAGCGTCCGGGCCTTCCGCCGGAGGTCAAGGCGCTATGTACGCTGCGTGGTTCGCTGCGGCGTGATCTTCGTCAATCTTGGCGAAGAGGATCACGTGCTCGTAGCAGCCGACGGCGTACCTGATAGCGAGAGCATCACCCCCCACTGTGCCTGACCGGGCGGTATCCCCCGTGTCCAGATCGCCCGAAGGCACACCAGCGGTGCCATCGCGGACGCAACCCCGCGATGGCACCGCTTTTGCGTGCGCGGACGCGCATGCTTAGGGGGCGGTCGTGTCGCCGGTTGCCGGTGCTGGGTTGAGGTTGAGTGGAGTAGACTCAACTTAGCTTACGTGGTCTCAGGCACGCCGAGGGTGGCCCGAGGCCGTACCCACGACCGGCACCCCGGCAAGGAGGAGCACACAGCAGTGGACGCGGAGCTGACCAACAAGAGCCAGGAAGCGATCGCCGGCGCCAACAGCCGCGCGGTGTCCGGCGGGCACCCGGACATCACCCCTGTGCACCTGCTGCTCTCGCTGCTCGACGTGGCGGACAACGAGAACCTCCAGGACCTGCTCGCCGCCGTCGACGCCGACCAGGCCGCCGTACGGTCCGGGGCCGAGGCGCTGCTCGGCGGGTTGCCCAGCGTGCAGGGGGCCACCGTGTCGCCGCCGCAGGCGGACCGGGAGCTGCTGGCCGTCGTCGCCGACGCCGCCGCGCGGGCGAAGAAGCTCGGGGACCAGTACGTGTCGACCGAGCACCTGCTCATCGCGGTCGCCGCCGAGGGCGGGGCGGCCAAGGAGCTGCTGAAGAAGCAGGGCGCGAACGCCAAGGCGCTCGTGCAGGCGTTCGAGAAGATTCGCGGCGACCGGCGGGTGACCACGAAGAACCCCGAGAGCACGTACCAGGCCCTCGGCAAGTTCGGCACCGACCTCACCGCCGCCGCCCGCGACGGCAAGCTCGACCCCGTCATCGGGCGCGACCAGGAGATCCGCCGCGTCGTGCAGGTGCTCTCCCGGCGGACGAAGAACAACCCCGTCCTCATCGGCGAGCCCGGCGTCGGCAAGACCGCCGTCGTCGAGGGGCTCGCGCAGCGGATCGTGAAGGGTGACGTACCGGAGAGCCTGAAGAACAAGCGGCTCGTCGCGCTCGACCTCGGTGCCATGGTCGCCGGGGCGAAGTACCGGGGCGAGTTCGAGGAGCGGCTGAAGACCGTGCTCGCCGAGATCCGGGAGAGCGAGGGCCAGGTCATCACGTTCATCGACGAGCTGCACACCGTCGTCGGCGCCGGCGCGGGCGGCGAGTCCGCCATGGACGCCGGGAACATGCTCAAGCCCATGCTCGCCCGCGGCGAGCTGCGCATGGTCGGCGCGACGACCCTCGACGAGTACCGCGAGCGGATCGAGAAGGACGCCGCCCTGGAGCGCCGGTTCCAGCAGGTACTTGTCGCCGAGCCCACCGTCGAGGACACCATCGCCATCCTCCGTGGCCTCAAGGGGCGCTACGAGGCACACCACAAGGTCGTCATCGCCGACTCCGCGCTCGTCGGCGCCGCCACCCTCTCCGACCGGTACATCACCTCCCGCTTCCTGCCCGACAAGGCCATCGACCTCGTCGACGAGGCCGCCTCCCGGCTCCGCATGGAGATCGACTCCTCGCCCACCGAGATCGACGAACTCCAGCGCGCCGTCGACCGGCTCCGCATGGAGGAGCTGGCACTGAAGAACGAGTCCGACGTCGCCTCCCGCGAGCGCCTGGAGCGGCTGCAGCGCGACCTCGCCGACAAGGAGGAGGAGCTGCGCGGCCTCACCGCGCGCTGGGAGAAGGAGAAGCAGGGCCTCAACCGCGTCGGCGAGCTGAAGGAGCGCCTGGACGAGCTGCGCGGCACCGCCGAGCGCGCGCAGCGCGACGGCGACTTCGACACCGCCTCCAAGCTCCTCTACGGCGAACTGCCCGCCCTCGAACGCGAGCTGGAGGAGGCGTCCGCCGCCGAGGAGGAGGTCAAGCGGGACACGATGGTCAAGGAGGAGGTCGGCTCCGACGACATCGCCGACGTCATCTCCTCCTGGACCGGCATCCCCGCGGGCCGGCTGCTGGAGGGCGAGACGCAGAAGCTGCTGCGCATGGAGGAGGAGCTGGGCAGGCGCCTCATCGGCCAGGACGAGGCGGTACGGGCCGTCTCCGACGCCGTGCGCCGCAGCCGCGCCGGCATCGCCGACCCCAACCGGCCGACGGGCTCGTTCCTCTTCCTCGGCCCCACCGGCGTGGGCAAGACCGAGCTGGCGAAGGCGCTCGCCGACTTCCTCTTCGACGACGAGCGGGCCATGGTCCGCATCGACATGAGTGAGTACGGAGAGAAGCACTCCGTCTCCCGCCTGGTCGGCGCGCCCCCGGGATACGTCGGGTACGAGGAGGGCGGCCAGCTCACGGAGGCCGTGCGGCGGCGCCCGTACTCGGTCATCCTGCTGGACGAGATGGAGAAGGCGCACAACGAGGTCTTCGACATCCTGCTGCAGGTGCTGGACGACGGGCGGTTGACGGACGGTCAGGGCCGTACGGTCGACTTCCGCAACACCATCCTCATCCTCACCTCCAACCTCGGCTCCACCTTCCTCGTCGACCCGATGATCAAGGACGAGCAGAAGCGGGAGGGGGTGCTGGAGACGGTGCGGAAGGTCTTCCGGCCCGAGTTCCTCAACCGGCTCGACGACCTCGTCGTCTTCAACGCCCTCGGCGGGGACCAGCTCAAGCGCATCGCCGCCATCCAGCTCACCCGTCTGCAGGAACGGCTCGCCGAGCGCCGGCTCACGCTGGAGGTCAGCGACGCGGCGCTGGCCTGGCTCGCGCGGCTCGGCGTTCCGGAGGACGAGCCGGAGCCGGATCTCAGCTACGGGGCGCGGCCGCTGCGGCGGCTGGTGCAGACGGCGATCGGCGACCAGCTCGCGAAGGAGATCCTGGCGGGCGAGGTGCGGGACGGCGACACCGTGCGGGTGGACGTGTTCGGCGACCAGTTGCTGGTCGGTGCGGCGCAGTAGGAACCGCCCGGCTGCGGCCCGATGGGGGTTGTCCACAGGGTGTCGTCGCCGGGTTGCGGGCACGGGCCCCCGGTGGGGGAGGATGGGCGGGAACCGTTCGAAGGGAACCCCACGTGAGCATCGACCCGTCCTCGATTCCGAACTTCGGGGGCCAGCAGCCCGAATCCAGCGGCAGCGGTGGCCCGCAGGGGCCCATCGTGCCCGACCAGGATCTGGTCAAGCAGCTCCTGGACCAGATGGAGCTGAAGTACGTCGTCGACGACGAGGGAGACCTCGCGGCGCCATGGGAGCAGTTCCGTACGTACTTCATGTTCCGCGGCGAGGGAGACCAGCAGCTCTACTCGGTGCGGACGTTCTACGACCGGCAGCACTCGCTGGACGACAAGCCGGAGCTGCTGGAGGCCATCGACGACTGGAACCGGCGCACGCTGTGGCCGAAGCTCTACACGCACACGCACGACGACGGCTCCGTCCGGCTGATCGGCGAGGCGCAGATGCTGATCGGCACGGGCGTGGCGCTGGAGCACTTCGTGTCGAGCACCGTGAGCTGGGTGCGGGCGTCGATCGAGTTCGACAAGTGGCTCGTGGAGACGCTGGGGCTGCAGCAGGAGCTGGACACGGACAAGCCGGACGACGGTGCGGACGGCGGTGCGGGCGAGGGCGGGCCTGACGGCGCCGGGGGCTCCGGGGACGAGGGGCCGAAGGAGAGCTGAGAGCGCGGCTGCCGGCTGTCGGTGGTCGGTGGTCGGCGGGGTCCCCCGGGCCGTCAGCTCTCCGTCAGCGCGGCGAGCAGCGCCTCGTACGCCCGGGTGCCGGGCGTGACCGGCGCGTAGTGGCCGGTGCCGGGCAGCTCCCGCAGGTGCACCCCCACGGCGTGGGCGTAGCGGCGGGACAGCTCCACCGGCACGTCGGCGTCGGCCTCGCCGTGGAGCAGCACGACCGGCGCCGCCGGGGCCGGCATCCGCATCGGGTCCGTCTCGTCGAGCCGCTCCGCCACCCGTTCGGCGCCGCCGAGGAGTTCGGCGACGGCGCCGTCACTGAGGCCCAGTTCGTGCGCGCGGGCCAGGTCCGCGACCGGGGAGACGCCGACGACGCGGGAGACGGCCGTGGGGCACCGCGAGGCGGTCCAGAGCGCGAGGTGGCCGCCCGCGGAGTGCCCGACGAGCATCACGGGCCCGGCACCGGGCAGCGCGGCCAGCGCCGGCGGCAGGTCGTCGAAGGTCGCGGGGAAGCCACCGCCGCCGTCGGCGCCCGCGGCCGCGTCGCCGGAGGCGCTGTCGGTGACGTCGCCGGCCGGTTCCCCGGGTGCGCCCGGCCCGGCGCCGCCGGGTCCCCGGCGGCCCACGCGGCGGTACTCGACGAGTGCCACGCACCGGCCCAGGTCCGCCGCGAGCGCCGCCGCCAGCGGGGTCAGGTAGCCGCGGTCGTAGCGTTCCCGCCAGAAGCCGCCGTGCAGCAGCGCCACGACCGGCCGCGCGGACTCGTCCCCGTACAAGTCGACGACCTGCGACGGGTGGTCCCCGTACGCCAGCGTGCGCGTGGGCGCGACGCGCTTCAGGGCGAACAGCGTGCGGGCCTCGTCGTCTCTTTCGTCAACGGCGGTCATCCAGCACCTCTCCCAGCACTCCGGCAGCGCGGTACACGTCCGAGAACGAGGTATACAGCGGCGTCACGCCGAAACGGAGCACATCGGGCGGCCGGAAGTCGCCGACCACGCCGCGCGCGATCAGCTCCCCCATCACCGCCTCCGCGTCCGGGCAGCGCAGCGCGACCTGGCTGCCGCGCTCGGCGTGCGGCAGCGGGGTCAGCGGCGTGAGCGACGGCCCGCCGGGGAGGGCCGCGACACACTCCAGGAAGAAGTCCGACAGCGCCAGGCTCTTCTCCCGTACCGCCTCGACGGCCACGCCGTCCCACACCTCCAGCGCCGCCTCAAGGGCCAGCATCGACAGGATGTCCGGCGTCCCGACGCGCCCGCGCACGGCGCCGTCCGCGGGGCGGTAGCCGGCGGACATGGCGAAGGGGTCGGCGTGCGAGTTCCAGCCGGGCAGCGGGGAGTCGAAGAGGGACTGGAGGTCGCGCCGTACGTAGAGGTACGCGGGCGCGCCCGGGCCGCCGTTGAGGAACTTGTACGTACACCCCACCGCCAGGTCCACTCCGTGCACGTCGAGCCCGACCGGCAGCGCGCCGGCGCTGTGGCACAGGTCCCACACGGCGAGCGCGCCCGCGGCGTGCAGCGCGGCGGTGGTGCCGGGCAGGTCGTGGAGCCGGCCGGTGCGGTAGTCGACGTGGTTGACCAGCGCGACGGCGGTCCGCGGGCCGGCGGTGGCGGCGATCTCGTGCGGCTCCACGGCCCGCAGCGCGCAGCCGGTCAGCCGGGCGGCGGACTCGGCGACGTAGCCGTCGGTGGGGAACGTCGTCGCGTCGACCAGCACCTCGTCCCGGGCCGCCCCCGCGCCGGACTGCGCGACGCGCACCGCGGCGACGACGGCCTTGAGGACGTTGACGCTGGTGGAGTCGCCGACGACGACCTGACCCGGCGCGGCGCCCAGCAGCGGCGCGATCCGGTCGCCGACCCGCTCGGGCGCGGTCCACCAGCCGGACTCCGTCCATGACCGGATCCGCAGCCGCCCCCACTCCCGCGCCACGACGTCCGCGACCCGGGCGGGGACGGCGGCGGGCAGGGCGCCGAGGGAGTTGCCGTCGAGGTAGACGACCGGCGGGCCGGACTCCCCGGCGCGGGACTCCCCGGCGTGGGACTCCGCGGCGCCGGGCTCCGCGTCGTCGAGGACGAACTCCGCCCGCTTCCCGCGCAGCGGGTCCGCCAGGTCCAGCGCCGCCGCCCGCTTCGCCAGCGCCGCGAACTCCGCCGTCGTGCCGAGGCCGGCCTGCGCCCCGGCACCCGCCGCCGCACCGGTACCTGCCACCGCCCCGGCGCCGGCCGGGGCCGCCCCGGGCCCGTACGCCTCAGACATGGCTCCGCGCCGTCCACAGCTCGGGGAACACCTGCTTCGCCGCGCGCTTCTCCAGCCACGCCACCCCCGCGGAGCCGCCCGTGCCGACCTTCCCACCCATCGCGCGGCGGGTGGCCACCAGGTGGTCGTTGCGCCAGCGCCACACCAGCTCCGCGATGTCCGTCAGCACCTCGCCGAGCCTGACCAGGCCGGAGTCCTGCGGCCCCGCGTACACCGCCGCCCAGGCGGCCTCCACCTCGGGGTGCGGCTCGTACCGCAGCGCCGGGTCGCGGTCCAGGACGGCGGCGGACAGCGGGTGGCCCTGGGCGTCGAGGTAGCGCAGCACCTCGTCGTAGAGGCTGGGCTCGCCGAGCTGCTTCTCCAGCTCGTCGTGCACCCGCGGGGCGCCGCGGTGCGGCACGAGCATCGACGCGGACTTCTCGCCGAGCAGGAACTCCATCCGCCGGTACATCGCCGACTGGAAGCCGGAGCCCTCGCCGAGCGCGGCGCGGTAGGAGTTGAACTGCTGCGGCGTGAGCCGCGCCAGCGGCTCCCAGGAGGCGTTCAGCGCACGCAGCTCGTGCGTGCTGCGCCCCAGTGCCGCCAGCGCGACCGGGAGGTCGTCGCGGCGCAGCGCCCCGGCCGCGGTCTCCCACTCGTGCACGATGACGGTGAACCACAACTCCATGACCTGCGTGGTCACCAGGAAGACCAGCTCGCCGGGGTCGTCAGAGAGCGGGCGCTGCAGATGGGTGAGGACGTCCGCCTGGACGTAGTCCTCGTACGGAGTGGTGCCCCGGAAATCCAGGTTCGGGGGCTGGTGCCCGTCCGGCTGACCGCCGTCGGGCAGGGGGTTGTGAGCACGGCTGTCCATGAGCTGTCTCCCACACAAGAGCCACCGGGTAGCGGTCCGCCCCTTCCTGCCGGCAACAGGGCCCCGGTCCCCTCGGGTACGGCGGCATCGGTGCGCCGTACCCACTTCGCATCATCCGCGGAGCCGCGGCGGTAGGCAAGAGCAGCCCCTCCGGCGGCGTCAGCCCGGCGTCAGCCCGCCGTCAGCCCGGGTGCGGCCGCGGGTCAGCCCTTCGGCCGCCCGTCAGGAGAGTGTTTTCGCGGCGGTCGGCGAACTGTCGCGCAGGAACGTGCTGCAGCGCTCGTACTCCTCCGTCTCGCCGATGGCCTGCGCGGCGCGGGCGAGCGCGGCGAGGGCGCGCAGGAAGCCGCGGTTCGGCTCGTGCTCCCACGGCACCGGGCCCTGGCCCTTCCAGCCGTTGCGGCGCAGGGCGTCCAGGCCCCGGTGGTAGCCGGTGCGCGCGTACGCGTACGACTCGACGGCGCGGCCGGCCTCGAAGGCCTCGTCCGCGAGCTGCGCCCAGGCCAGCGAGGACGCCGGGAACTTCGCCGCCACCTCGGACGGGGCTGCGCCGCTCGCCAGCAGGTCGCGCGGCCCCGGGTCCTCGGGCAGGTGGGTGGGGGGTGGTCCGCCGAGGAGGTTCTCGTGAATCGCCATGGGTTCCAGCCTGCCACGACCGCGGCAGGGGGTGACCGCCGCGGTCGGAATGGAGGCAGTTCTCGACGACGCAGTCGACGACGCACTCGGCGACGCGGCGTGTCTTCAGGACGCAGTAGCGAAAAAAAGGGTAGAAAGGGCACCAAGTGGTGTGATGAATCGCATTCACACCCAAACACAGAAAGTAGGGATGGCATGCGCAAGCTTCGTCAGGCCGTGGTTGTGGGCGCGATGCTCGGCAGCATCACCATGCTCGGCGCCGGTGTTGCCGCGGCCGACGACACCGCGGAGGCCCCGGCCAAGCACGGTGTCACGTCCACGGAGGAGACGGCGGCACCCCAGGCTGCGCCCACGTCCAAGGGCAAGCACGACAAGGGTGGCGACAAGATCACCACCGTCATCGACTGCGACCAGGAGATCGACAACAGCGTCGACCGTCGCCAGTACGGCCTGGTCAACGTGGGCGACGTCACCGTGCCGATCTTCGGCTCGGGCAACGCCGACTCCTCGGCCAGCCAGAACGTGTGCGGCATCGGCAACGACGAGAACGAGAGCGACAGCGAGGCCGAGACCGAGAACGAGGGCGACCTGCTGGACCTTCTCTGAGGGTTTGCAGCCGTAGACCTTTACTCGGGAAGAGGTCTGATGGAACAGAACTCGGCGTCGGCGTGCCCAACAGGGCAGGCTCCGACGCCGAGTTCGTCCATGTGCACGGCCCACTGACACGCCGTTTCGACCGGTCGCTGCCGGTCGGGGGCGGGGTCGGCACCGCCCCGGCCGAGGCTCCGCACCAGGAACCGTCGACCGGGGCCGCGGTCCGCCCGGGCGGTGTCCGCCCGGGGCGGTGTCCGCGCCGCGTTACTTCAGCTTCGTGCCCGTCGAGCGCAGGTGCTCGCACGCGGTCCGCACGCGCTCAGCCATCGACGCCTCGGCGAGCTTGCCCCAGGCGCGCGGGTCGTACGCCTTCTTGTTGCCGACCTCGCCGTCGACCTTGAGCACGCCGTCGTAGTTCTGGAACATGTGCGCCGCGACGGGGCGGGTGAACGCGTACTGCGTGTCGGTGTCGATGTTCATCTTGACCACGCCGTTGTCCAGGGCGGTGGCGATCTCCTCCTCGGTGGAGCCGGAGCCGCCGTGGAAGACGAAGTCGAAGGGGCTCTGCTTGCCGTACTTCGCGCCGACACCCTCCTGGAGGTCCTTCAGCAGCTCGGGACGGAGCACGACGTTCCCCGGCTTGTAGACCCCGTGCACGTTGCCGAAGGAGGCCGCCAGCAGGTACCGGCCCTGCTCGCCGAGGCCCAGCGCCTCGGCCGTGCGCAGCGCGTCGTCCACCGTCGTGTACAGCTCGTCGTTGATCTCGTGGGTGACGCCGTCCTCCTCGCCGCCCGTCGGGGTGATCTCCACCTCCAGGATGATCTTCGCGGCGGCGGCGCGGGGCAGCAGCTCCTGCGCGAGCGACAGGTTGTCCGCGAGGGTCTCGGCGGAGCCGTCCCACATGTGCGACTGGAACAGCGGGTTCTCCCCGCGGGCGACGCGCTCCTCGGAGGCGGCGAGCAGCGGCCGCACGTACCCGTCGAGCTTGTCCTTGGGGCAGTGGTCGGTGTGCAGCGCGACATTGACCGGGTACTTCTTGGCGACGATCGCCGCGTACTCGGCGAGGGCGACCGCGCCCGTGACCATGTCCTTGCTGTACTGCCCGCCCAGGAACTCGGCGCCGCCGGTGGAGATCTGGACGATCCCGTCGCTCTCGGCCTCGGCGAAGCCGCGCAGCGCGGCGTGCAGGGTCTGCGACGAGGTGACGTTGATGGCCGGGTAGGCGAACTTGCCTGCCTTCGCCCGGTCCAGCATCTCGTTGTAGACCTCGGGGGTTGCGATGGGCATCTGTCCGCTCCTTGGAGACGTGCGGGTGTCTGCGTGCGTGTACGAGTACGAGTGCGGCCGGCTCCGTTGCCGTGGCGCCCCTGGAGTGCCCCCATCCTCCCAGATGTGCGCCCGCGCTTCCCGGCCCTGTGGACAACCCCGCGTCGGCCCGTGCGTCCGGCCCGTACGGCTCAGCCGAGGCCCAGGTCGGCGAGCCCGTAGGCGTACAGATACGGCACGCCCGCCGTGTCGCGCACCCGCTCGGCGGCGCCCGTGTCGCGGTCCACGATCGTGGCGACGGCGACCACCTCCGCACCGGCCTCGCGCACCGCCTCCACGGCGGTCAGCGCGGATCCGCCGGTCGTCGAGGTGTCCTCGACCACCAGCACGCGGCGGCCCGCGATGTCCGGGCCCTCGATGCGGCGCTGCATGCCGTGCGTCTTGCTCGCCTTGCGCACGACGAAGGCGTCCAGCGGGCGCGCGCGGTCGCCCGCGGTGGCGGAGGCGTGCAGCATGGCGTCGGCGATGGGGTCGGCGCCGAGGGTGAGGCCGCCGACGGCGTCGTACGCGAAGTCCTTCGCCAGGTCGAGCATGACGCGGCCGACGAGCGGCGCGGCGGTGCCGTCGAGGGTGATCCGGCGCAGGTCGAGGTAGTAGTCGGCCTCGATGCCGGAGGAGAGGGTCACCTTGCCGTGCACGACGGCCTTGTCCTTGATCTGACCCAGCAGGTCGGCATGTGCGTCGCTCATGGCGGTGAGCCTAACCGAGCGTCCGCCACGCCCAGGTGGTCGAGACCTCCAGCGGATCGATGGGGGTGACGAGGCGGGGATGGGTGTTGAGCCCGTTCGGCGGGCCGGACTGCGGCTCCACGCAGACGGCCTCGGGCTGCTCGTCGTACACGACGACCCACTCCGCGCGGCTGGTGACGGTCAGCTCCAGCCGGCCGGGCCAGGTCAGCGTCACCTCGACGCCGTCGGGCATGCCGAAGCAGTCGTCCCACGGGCCGGGCCGCGGCTCGATGCGCTTGCCGGTGGGGAGGTGGTCCGCGCCGCGCTCCTCCTGCCAGGCGGCGGAGAAGTCGATGCGCACGCCGGCGTCCCCGGGGGGCCTTCGCCCGTCGAGGTCGCGTACGAACCAGGGGTGCCAGCCGGCCTGCGCGGGGAAGGAGTCGCCGGCGGTCTCCACGGCGAGCGTGAGGGTCACCTTGTCCGGCTCCAGCTCGACCAGTTGGGTCACGCGTCCCGGGTACGGCCAGGGGTCGGCGAGGTCGTACGAGAACGCCGCGACTGCCTTGTCGTCGGCGCCGGCGGCGCGCAGGGTGCGCCAGGCGGTGTCGCGGCCGGTGCCGTGGATGGCGTGCGGCGGGGCGTCGGCGGGGAGGCGGTGTCTGACGGCGCCGTTGCGGAACTCGCCCCGCTCCAGGCGGCTGCAGAAGGGCACCATGGGGAAGCAGCCGTAGCGCTCCCCGGCCCGCAGCAGCTCGGCACCGGCCACGCGGAGGCTCGCGACCCGGCAGCCGTTGCGGGGATCCATCGTCAACTCGGCGTCACCGGCGGTGAGACGTGTGGGCACGGGTCGAGCCTAGACGAGGGGCCGGGGCGACCGGACGCGGGACGCCCTGCGGGCGGCGCCGGTGCAGGCCGGGCAGCGGCTGCGGGGTGGGCGCGAGCGGGGTCGCGAGGGGGTGGTGCGGGCGGCGGTGGCGGCGTCGGGTCGTCGCGGGCGCGCGGGGGTGGGGCGCCGCCGGCACAGACGCGCGCGTGCCGCCCGAACGCGCTCGGTTCTCCGGGCCCGGGGCCCGGGGCCCGGGCCCGGTGCGGAGCGCGGCCCTTCGGGGTGCCCGCCCGGCGGACCCGGCCGGCGGCACAGCGGGCAGGACCTGTGGCTCCGTGCCCAGGAGCGCGCAAAGGCCCTCGGGGCCCCGGTCCTTACTGATCGCGGGCTGGCGGGTGTGTCCGTATCGCCGGGCCCGGCGGCGCCGGTCCCTTCGTCCGCGGCCCTCGGCGGAGCCGGTCAGTGGCGCCGGCGCAGGGCGCGGCCGACGATGACCGCCGTGGCCACCGCCAGTGCCGCGGCCGGTGCCAGCCAGCGCAGACTCGACGTGGGTACGGGCGCGTCGGCGGCCGGCTCCGGGGCGTACCGGCCGCGCGGCGGGGCGTGGTCGACCTCCTCCGCGCTGCGGCCGATCATCGTGCGCCGGGCGTGCGCGGCCTCCGGCTCCTCCAGCAGGTCGTCGGCCGGCTCGTCCGCGTCCTCCTCCTCGTCGGCCAGGGCGTCCAGCATGTCGTCGGCCAGCGGGTCGAGTGACGGCGGCGGCACCTCGGCGTCGAAGGCCCTGCCCTCGCCGGGCGGGGTCTCGCCGGACTGCTCGGGGGCCGGGATGCCGGGGATGGCGCGCTCGTTGTCGTCGCCGAGCCCGACGTCGGCGGCGTCCGACGGCTGCACGGCGTCGTCCGGGTGCTCCGGCGCCTCCGCTGCCTCCGCCGTCCCCGCCGGCTCCCCGGGCGCCTCCGCGAGCGGCTCCGCCTCCAGGTCCGCCGCCAGGCTCTCCGCGAAGCGTTCCAGCAGCCGTCCGCCCGCCGCCTCCGCCTGCGCCGCCTCGACGGCCGCCAGCCGCCCCGTACTCGACACGGTCCCCGCGCACACCAGCGAGGTCGTGCCCGCCTCGTCCGCGTCCCGCGGCGTGAGGGTGAGCGACGCCGTCACCGCCCCGCTGCCGCGCGACTCCCCGCCCTCCGCCTCCACGGCGACGGAGTCGCCCAGCGGCGTCAGCCGCAGCGTGCCGCGGTACGTGATGCTGGAGCCGGCGACGCGCAGCCGCAGCCGGCCGCGCAGCGTGCCCCGCTCCTCCGCCTGGTCCTCGTCGAGCGTCAGCCCGGGGACGCTGCGGGCGACCCGCTCGGGGTCGGACAGGGCGCGGCGAACGGTTTCTGCGGGCTGCGGTACGTACACCTCTCGCTCCATGGAGCGGAGCCTACCCACGGGGAACTGCGCGGCACAGGGTTCTGCGGCGGGTGGCGGAAGAGGTCACTCCACCGCCCCCGAAACCCTTCGCACCGGCCCCGACCAGCAGAAAGTACGCGCGAGGGACCGCCTCCCGCACCGCACCCGGCCCGCGCTCACCCCGTATACCTCGGGTGCAGCAGCGTCGACGGCGCCAGGTCCGCCGCCTCCGGCGGCGCCGCCAGCACGCCGGCGCCCGGGGGCAGCGTCGGGGCGAGGGGCCGGCGGGCGGCGAGCACGAAGCCCCAGCGGTCGTCGCCGTCCCCCGCCTCGTACGCCGACGGGGCCAGCCCCGCGGCCCGTACGGTCGACGCCACCGTCCACAGGCTGTGCGCCGCGTCCCCGGACCCCCCGGCCGTGCCCGACCCCGCCCACGTGGCCGCGTGCACCACCAGCCGTCCCCCGTCCGCCAGCGCCCGCCCCGCCAGCCCGTAGAACTCCTGCGAGTAGAGCTTCGTGCTCCCCGTGTTCTCCGGCCCCGGCAGGTCCGACACGATCACGTCGTACCGCCCCCGCGGCGCCGACCGCCGCAGCCAGTCGAACGCCTCCGCCTGCACCACCCGCAGCCGCGGGTCCCCGTACGCGTGCTCGTTGAGCCGGGTCAGGCGCGGGTCCTCGGCCGCCAGCCGGCTCAGCTCCTCGTCCAGCTCGACGACCGTCACCTCCGCGACGTCGGCGTGCCGCAGCGCCTCGCGGGCCGCCAGCCCGTCGCCGCCGCCGAGGACGAGGACCCGCCGCCGCGAGTCCGGCGCGGCCAGCGCCGGCTGCGTCAGCGCCTCGTGGTAGCGGCGCTCGTCCGCGGAGTCGACGCGCAACTGCCCGTCGAGGTAGAGCGCCACGGAGCCGTTCTCGTCCGCCGTGAGCACGATCTCCTGGACGTCGGTCCGCTCCGCGACGCGCACGTCCGAGCCGTAGACCGCGTTTCTGGCCGCGCGTTCGAAGGGGGCGGACAGGAGCGCGGTGAGCGCGAGCAGTGCGAGGACGGTCGCGTTCGCCGCGAACAGCGCCCAGCGCGCGCGCCGGCTCAGGTCGTGCCGGAAGAGGTACAGCACGAGCGCACTCCCCGCCGTGGCGTTGACCGCCCCCGTGATGAGCGCGCTGGAGAGCTGCCCGAGCCACGGCAGCAGCACGAACGGGAACGCCAGCCCGCCGGCCAGCGCCCCCACGTAGTCCGCGGCGAAGAGGTCGGCCACCGCGCCGCCCGGGTCCTGCCGCCGGACGCGCTGGATCAGCGTCATCAGCAGCGGCACCTCCGCGCCGATCAGCACGCCGATCGCCAGCGCGTACGCCACGAGCACGAACCGCGGCTGCCCGAACCACGCGAAGCACGCGTGCAGCGCGATCGCCGAGAGCCCGCCGAGCAGCGCGAGCACCGCCTCGACCGCGCCGAAGGCGACGGCGGCACGGATCCGCAGCCGCTTGGCCAGCAGCGATCCGACGCCCATCGCGAAGACCATGACGGAGAGCACGACCGAGGCCTGGGTGACCGAGTCGCCGATCAGGTACGACCCGAGGGCGACCAGCTCCAGCTCGTACACCAACCCGCAGGCGGCGCAGACGAAGACCGCGGCGAGCACGAGAAACCGCCCGGTGGCCGGCGGCACCGGGAGGGCGGGCGGCGGCGTGCCCGGCGGCGCGGGGGCGCGGCCGGGGGCGCGCGTCGTCTGCTCGTACGGTTCGATCACGGAGGAACGATACGTTTGCGCCGGTGCCGCCCCTTGTCACCCACACGTGTGCAATATGTCCCGGACACGGGTGAATTGACCGTGTCCACGGCAACACTGCACGGCAACACCGGCGGCGTCCGACGACCGTCCTAGGCCGGCTCCGCGACCCGCGTGGCCATCGTCGTCCGCGTCGCCACCAGGCGTCCTTCCTGCGGATACGCGTGCCACGTGCGCCAGCAGACGATGTCGCCCTGGCGGTGCACCAGCAGCGCGGTGAACGCGTGCGGGCTGCCCGGGAACGTGCCGGCGAGGCCGCGCGGATGGTCGGCGACCAGCGCCAGCAGCTCCTGCGCCCGGGACTCGAACGCCCCCCGGGCCAGCGTCTCGACCCGGGCGGCGAACTCGTACTCCCACCCCGCGACCTGCTTGGCCACGCCGAGGGGGAGCGGGGTGCTGCTGCCGGCCAGGCAGGCGACGGTCTCGGAACAGGCCGAGTCGCCGTCTCTGAGCAGCACTTGATGCGAGGCCCCGAGCAGTCTGAGCTGCACGTCGGCGGAGCCGAGGCGCAGGTCGAGCACCGCGAGGGCCGGCATGGGGTCCATCCCGAGCCGCCATGCCAGGTCTTGGGCCCGAGTATCCGTGTACGAGGTCTTGAGAGTGGTGAGCATGGGTCGGCTCCGCAGGCAGGGTGGAAAGACGTCGGGCCGCCCGCCCTGATGGCGGGACCACGGGTACGGGCGCAGGCCGAGAAGCGTGCGGGCACGCTCCGGCAGAAGGAAATGCGCCCGGGAAATACGGAATCACGAAGTGCGGCCCGCCGACAGCGTTTTTACCCTTCTTCACCGGGTTTCCATCGCGCGGGCGCGCGACTGGTCAGTTGTTCACTTTCTGACAACTAGCACCCGCCGCCGCCTCCGTCACCGCCGCCACCCCCGCCGCTGTCCCCGCCACCGCTGCCGCCCGTGTCTCCGCCCCAACCGCCCGCGTCCGTCCCGCCGGTGGAACCGCCCGCGCGGCCCCTGCGCCGCGCGCCGGACGCGCCGCGGTGGGTGCTGCCTCCTGAGACGGCGGCGGACAGAAAGGTGACCAAACCGATCGCGACCACGCCAAAGATGAGGAAATCCATCGGACCCTCCTAATCTCCCCCGCCCCCGCGGAGGTCCGCTGTACCCCCGGATGTGCCCGGCGCACGGCCACCTCAACCCTCCGCCGTGCAAGCATGTCCCCATGGGACGCCCACCGCTCAGCAGCCGCCTGACCCCCTTCGTGACCACGATCTTCGCCGAGATGTCCGCCCTCGCCGTGCGCACCGGGGCGATCAACCTGGGCCAGGGCTTCCCCGACACCGACGGCCCCGCGGAGGTCGCCGAGGCCGCCGTACGGGCCGTGCGGGAGGGCCGCGGCAACCAGTACCCGCCCGGGCCCGGGATCCCCGAGCTGCGCCGGGCCGTCGCCGCGCATCAGCGGCGGTGGTACGGGCTGGAGTGGGACCCCGAGTCGGAGGTGCTCGTCACCGCCGGGGCCACCGAGGCCGTCGCGGCGGCGCTGCTCGCGCTGCTGGAGCCGGGCGACGAGGTGATCGCCCTGGAGCCGTACTACGACTCGTACGCCGCGTGCATCGCCATGGCCGGCGCCCGCCGCGTCCCGGTCACCCTGCGCCCCGACACGGGCGCCGCGCCCGCCGAGCCCGCCGCGTACCGTCTCGACCTCGACGAGCTGCGCGCGGCCGTCACCCCCGCCACCCGCCTCATCCTCCTCAACTCCCCCCACAACCCCACCGGTACCGTCCTGGACCGCACCGAGCTGGAAGCCGTCGCCGCCCTCGCCCGCGAGCGCGACCTCCTCGTCGTCACCGACGAGGTCTACGAACACCTCGTCTTCGACGGCGCGCACATCCCGCTCGCCTCCCTCCCCGGCATGCGCGAGCGCACGGTGTCGATCTCGTCCGCCGGCAAGAGCTACTCCTTCACCGGCTGGAAGGTCGGCTGGGTGACCGCCCCCGCGCCGCTGGTCGCCGCCGTGCGCACCGCCAAGCAGTACCTGACGTACGTCAGCTCCGGCCCCTTCCAGTACGCCGTCGCCGAGGCCCTGGCGCTGCCGGACTCCTACCTCGCGGGCCTCCGCGCCGACCTGCTGCGCAAGCGCGACCTGCTCGCCGCCGGGCTGACGGAGGCGGGCCTGCGCGTCTTCCGCCCCTCCGGCACGTACTTCATCACCGCCGACATCACCCCCCTCGGCGAGAAGGACGGCGTCGCGTACTGCCTGTCCCTGCCCGAGCGGTGCGGTGTCGTCGCGGTGCCGACGCAGGTGTTCTACGACGACCCGGAGGCCGGGCGCAGCATCGTGCGGTTCGCCTTCTGCAAGAAGGACGAGGTGCTGGCGGAGGCGGTGCGGCGGCTGAAGGAGGGCCGGCCGGCGTAAGGCAGGTGTTCGTCAGCTCCGGGCGCGCTCGACTGTCCGATGCGTGGATCGGCGGGCAACCGGGCTGTCAGTGCCGGCGGTTAGGGTCCGCACATGACTGATGATCGACTGGTGCGTAGCTTCTACGACCTGGCCTTCGGTGTGGATCCCGGGGGAGCCAGGAAGGACGCCCACTACGTGCGGGGCAGCCTTGAGGAGGTGCGGCGCGATCTCGCCGCGGAGCTCGCCGAGGACATCAACCTGTACCTGCTCTGCTGGTATGGCGCCCGCCTGACTCTGGATGTCTACCAGGAGGGGAAGAAGACCGACTCGATCGACTTGCATCCGTTTCTCACGATCTCGATCGCGGGTTACCCGGACATCACGTTCACCGGTCCCGGGGAGCCGGTCGGGTACGACTTCGAGGCGGATGAGGAGGCAGAGGACGAGACGACGACCCTGTCCCACCGCATGTTCGCAGGGGACCTCGGAGACGCGTGCAAGGTCGCCGTCCACTGGGACCGGATCGAGGTGCCGGCTCTGGGCGGGGAGGTCGTCCGTGACGGAGACGTGGTCGCGCTGCACCCGCTGCCCGGCCATTTCGAGGAGACCGCCGCATACGGCTATCAGGACTTCGAAGAATGACCCCCCGCCCGCCGGCCTGCGCGGAGGGGGTGATCACACCTTCTCGTAGACCGAGACGTGTGAGCGGCTGGTCGCGTCGAAGGGGCGGCGGTCCCATCCGGCGAAGCGTTCCCGTAGCCGCATCCCCGCGAGCCGTGCCATCAGGTCCAGCTCGCTCGGCCAGCAGTAGCGCAGCCGCAGCGGACGCAGCGAGGTCCCGTTCGCGTCGAACGTTACGCGCTGGTACGTGACCGCCTGCGCGACGGGGTCGTGGAGCAGGAACTCCATGTTCACCGCGTCCACGGTCAGCGCGCGGGTGGCGACCCGCTGGTTGCGGTCGAACTCCGTGAGGTCCTGGACGAAGCACTCGATGACGAAGAGGCCGCCGGGCTCCAGGACCGCGGCGACGTTGCGGAAGCAGTCGACCTGCCGGTCCTGGTCGGGGAGGTTGAACAGGGTGTTGAAGACCAGGTAGGCCATGTGGAACGGGCCGTCCACCGGCACGTCGGCCATGTCGCCGAGGGTCACGGGGATGTCGGCGCCGCCGGGCTTCGCACGCAGGTGCTCGACCATGGCCGGGGAGCCGTCGATGCCTTCGACGGCGACACCGCGGGCGGCCAGCGGCAGCGCCACGCGGCCGGTGCCGACGGCGAGTTCGAGGGTGCGCGCGCCGGCCGGGACCAGGCCGGCGAGGAAGTCGACGGTGGGGGTGGGCTCGTAGAGGTCGGCGTGGTCGTACTCGTGGGCGTAACGGTCGAAGAACGCGGGGTCGTTGAATACGGTCACGGTGGGGGAGTCAAGCAGCGCGGGACGGGGCGGCGCGAGCGAATTTCGGCGGGGGCGCGGTCCGTACGGGCACGGGCCGTACGGGCCCGGGCGCGTGGGCCCGGCACCGCACGCGCCGGGGGCGGGCGCCCCGCCTGCCGGCAGGACGCCCGCCCCCGGAGCGTGGACGGCTACTTCGTCTCCAGATCCCGCCGGCGGAAGCCCAGCAGGCCCACCCACACCAGCCCCACGGCTATCGCCGTGAGCACCAGCAGCGGCGGCCACGACATGTCTTTCGCCGGGAGCTGCGGTACGTGCCCGAAGGGGGACAGGTCGTTCAGCACGTCCGGGAACTTGAGGATCTCGCCGAGGTAGCCGACGACGAACCCGTACACCGGCACCACCCAGGCCGCCGCCACCGCGCGCGGCGCCCAGCCGAAGAGCGCGACCGCCAGGCCGATGGCGACCCACAGCGCGGGCGCGTACGCCAGGGCGGCGCCGACGAGCCCCAGGAACAGCCCGCCGTCGCCCGTGGAGGCGGCCCCCGAGGCGCCGAAGCCGATGCCCGCGAGCAGCATCAGCAGAGTGCCGCCGGCCGCGCCGACGAGCGCGTGGCTGAGCACCCACCGGTCGCGCGACAGCGCGGTGGCGAGCAGCGGCTCCGCGCGGCCCGCGGACTCCTCCGCGCGCGGGCGCAGGGCGGCCATCACGACGTAGATCGAGCAGACGACGGCGATGACGATCATGACCACCGAGGCGAACGACTCGGCCACGTTGGCGCCGCCGATCTCGGCGAGCTGCTCCTCCAGTTCGTCGATGCCGTCGATCATCTCCTCGGCGTCGCCGAGGATCGACCCGTACATCACGCCGAGCAGCAGCGCGCCTGCGCCGAAGCCGAACAGCAGCCCGCGGTGCAGCCGCAGCGCGAAGCCCAGCGGGCTGGTGAGGGTTTCGGAGCCGACCGGGCTGCCGAGGCGGGTGGCCTTCAGGCCCGCGCCGACGTCGCGGCGGGTGCTGAGCACGAAGCCGGCCGCCGCGCAGACCCCGGCCGCGACGAGCACGAGCAGCAGCGGCCACCAGCGGTTGTCGACGTAGACGTACGTGCGCTGGACCCAGCCGATCGGCGAGAGCCACGACACCCAGTCGCTGCCCACGTCGCCGGCGGCGCGCAGCGCGTACGCCGCGCCGATGACGGCCATGGCCATGCCGGACGCCCCGCGCGCGTACGCCGTGACCTGCACGGTGATCGCTGCGACGGCGGCGAAGAGGAGGCCGATCGCCGTGTGCGCGAGGCCGTAGAGCAGGGAGCCCGTGCCGTCGACGCCGTCGATGCCCATGCCGGCCATGCCGCCGGCCAGCAGCAGCCCGAGCGCCACGTTGGCGACGACGGCGACGCCGAGCGCGGCGGCGAGGTAGGCGTGCCGGCCGACGACGGCGGAGCGTACGAGCTCGGCGCGGTTGGTCTCCTCCTCGGTCCTGGTGTGCCGGGAGATGATGAGCACGCTCATGATGCCGACGAGCACGGCCGTGAAGCCGAGCATCTGGTGGCCGGTCATGGAGCCGATGTTGTAGTCGTCGAGGTAGCGCTCGGGGCCGGTCATGGCCAGGCCGGCCGGGCTGTCCATGGTCTTGGCGATGTCGGCGCGCTTCTCGGCCGTGTCGTACGACGTGTCGAAGCTGCTGACGCTGGAGACGGTCCCGAGGAACAGCGCGAGCACCCAGACGGGCAGCCGGACGCGGTCCCGGCGCAGCGCGAACCGGAACAGCGTCCCGGCGCCGGCCAGCGCCCCGGTGCCCTCGGCGGCGCGCGGGGGTGCGGGGGATCGGGTCTGCGCGGCGCTGGTGGCGCTCGCGGCGGAGGGGGTGGCAGACATCAGGCCGCTCCCGCCTCCGAGTGGTGGCCGTTGTGCTCCAGCTCGTCGCCGTAGTGGCGGAGCATCAGCTCCTCCAGGGTGGGCGGGTGGCTGACCAGGCTGCGGATGCCGAACTCGCCGAGTCGCCGCACGGCGGCGTCCAGGTGCTCCCCGTCGACGGCGAAGTGGACCCGGCTGTCGTCGGTACGGAGCTGGTGGATGCCCGGCAGCTCCTCGATGCCGGTGGCGGGCCGCTCGGTCTCGGCCTCGATGGTCGTACGCGTCAGATGGCGCATCTCGCTGAGCGTGCCGGACTGCACGATCTTCCCCAGCCGGATGATGCTCACCCGGTCCGCGAGCTTCTCCACCTGCGCGAGGATGTGGCTGGACAGCAGGACGGTCTTGCCCTCGGCCTTCGCCTGGATGATGACGTCCTGGAAGATGACCTCCATGAGCGGGTCGAGGCCCGCGGTGGGCTCGTCGAGCAGGAGAAGCTCGGCGTCGGAGGCGAGGGCGGCGACGATGGCCACCTTCTGCCGGTTGCCCTTGGAGTAGCTCCGGCCCTTCTTGGTCGGGTCGAGGTCGAAGCGCTCGATGAGGTCGTCGCGGCGCTTCTTGTCGATGCCGCCGCGGAGCCGTGCGAGCAGGTCGATGGCCTCACCGCCGGTGAGGTTGGGCCACAGCTCGACGTCCCCCGGTACGTACGCGAGTCTGCGGTGCAGCGTGACGGCGTCGGCCCAGGGGTCGCCGCCGAGCACCTGGGCGGTGCCCGTGTCGGCGCGCAGCAGGCCGAGCAGCACGCGGATGGTGGTGGACTTGCCGGCGCCGTTGGGGCCGAGGAAGCCGTGCACCTCGCCCGTCGTCACGTCGAGGTCGAGGCCGTCGAGCGCACGGGTCCGGCCGAATGTCTTGGTCAGGCCGGAGACGGTGATTGCCTTGGTCATACCGTGTAAGCTACACGAACATTCACAAATTTGTGAAGTTAAGAAACCGTTAGGGTCGACCATGACGGTGCCGGA
Organism: Streptomyces sp. WMMC500; assembly: GCF_027497195.1. NCBI lineage: Bacteria > Bacillati > Actinomycetota > Actinomycetes > Kitasatosporales > Streptomycetaceae > Streptomyces > Streptomyces sp. WMMC500. The sequence continues at coordinate 4,228,577 of NZ_CP114905.1, read as the reverse complement.
CCGGGAGAACGTAGAAACGTGGCAGATCAGCAGCGTGACGAGCGCGGTGGGCGCGCAGAGCGCGGCGACGGTGCGGAGCGCACGGATCGCGCGTCCCGCGACGAGTCGGCCGTGCTGAGATACGTGGAACGAGTGGCCGGCGAGCTCACCGAGATGGGCATGCAGCGCATGGCCTCGCGGGTCTTCGCGTGCCTCCTGGCGGACGACTCGGGCGCCCTCACCGCCGCGGAGGTGGGCGAGCGCCTGCACGTGAGCCCGGCGGCGGTCTCGGGCGCGGTGCGCTACCTCGCGGCGGTCGGCCTCATCACCCGCGAACGCGAACCGGGCTCGCGGCGCGAGCGGTACCGGATGGAGAGCGACCGCTGGTACCAGATCTTCGCCCAGCGGGAGCACATGATCAGGCGCTTCGAACAGACCCTGGACACGGGCGTCGGCATCCTGGGCCCGGAAACCCCGGCGGGCCGGCGGATCGAGGAGACGACGGAGTTCTTCGCGTTCCTCCGGGAGGAGAACGGCCGCCTGGAACAGCGCTGGTGGGACTACGTCAAACGCCGCGACGAGGCAAGAGCGGCGGGGGAGTGACGGGTCCGGCCGGTCACCCGCGGGGACACCGGTCGACAGGCGAGCCGGGAGCGGCCCCGGCGTCCTCCCGCACGCCGGCCCTCGAAGGCAGCGCCGCCCGAACAGCGTCGCGGCCGGCAATACCCCGGTAGCCACCTCGACGGGCCGAAACTGCACGACGGCCGGGCGGATTGAACCCACTCACAACGGCGACCGGACCGAGCCCGGCACGCACTACCCTTCCGGCCCTCGCGGCGGCCAGACGGGCGGTGGAGGAGGCGGAGGCGGCGGAAACGGGGACGAGGGCTGCCCATAGTTGCGCGGAGGCGCGGCAGGAGGCCACCACCGGCGAACGGTCCCGCGCTTGCGGATGCCCATCGCGGCACCGAGCACGGTGGAGAGCATGATGAGGCAAGCGCAGACGGCGAAGCCCACGGTGACCACCGCCCACCGCAGGAAGCCTTGCTTAGGGGTGATCCGCCCAAGAGGGTCGGCGGTTACGGTTACCTGGTCACCCACCCTGAGATCACCGCAGCGAATGGAGCCGAGGACGGGATCTCCGTCGGGTTCCTCAAGCCTGCAGGTGGGAAAATTCCGGGCGTGCTTCTCCACCTCGGTCACGATGGCGTGTGTCCTGTACCCCCTTTGGTGCAGCACGAGGGCCTCGCTCGCCCCGGTGAAGAGCAATAGAAGGGCCAGGGCAGGGAGGACCAGAAGTAAGACAAGGAGGCCGTTACGAACAAAATGATTGAGACGCCACACGCCGAAACACAGAAGCGCAAGCAGAGGGCCGCCGACCGCGTATGCAAGCCAGTCTTCCGTAGTGATTCCACCGAAGACGAGTAGCGCGAACAGGCCGCATATGAGCAGGCCGAGTGCGACGGCAGTCAACAATACACGGCCCTTGGAAGCCGTCTGCTCGAACTGATCGATCCGGTAGGGCCAACTACGCTCTGGAGTGTAGGCATCTGAAGACACGGTCTGCCTCACATCTTCTCGTCGGGATCGAGTCCCTCCACGAAGTACGAATTTCCCCCGATGGTCGCGACGACCGCTGCCAGCGGAAGTACCTGCTCTGGGTCGAGAAAGTATCCCATCACGAGGAGACCGAGGCCACCCTCCGGCGGCGTCGCCAAAACGACTGCTAGGCCGATACGCACTTGCTCGGACTTATGGGTTGCGAGGGTGGAGGGATCTCGCAGCGGTGGGAATGCATCAAATCGCCCGTTGCGCGAGAACTCGGGCTGTGAGATGACACCGAATCCCAGCCCCATCTCAGTTGGGAAAGATTCCAGAAAGACCTCCCGATCGTGCAGCCGACTGCCCAATTGCCGTTCCATCAGCGCGGTGAGGTTTATGTCCGCAGAAGTTGGGGGCACTTCAACAACACCAGTGCTGATCTGCCACGTGGCGGGTCCATTCTCAACATCTTCAGGAACAGTTATGATGCCCTGCGAGATCATTCCTCGGTGAAGCATCGATGTGCGCCAGTACAGCAGCGCTTCGATGAAATCTCTTCGCACCTGGCTGTTCTCGTGCGGGTAGCTGCTGTCGATCAGTTCTCGGAAGCGACGCTCAACGGTCTCAGGATCTCCCCCATCTGCGAGGAGGTCGAACCAATCCTGCGGTACATAAAGAGCGACTCGACCTGACCCGTCAACTTGTTCGCCGTAGTGGGCATAATCCCGCATCGTTCACTCCATTCCAATAGGCGGTCTCCGCAGAGGCTGCACTAGTGGGTTACTCACCTCCGTCGCCTCTTCCATGGCCGTCCCCACGCCTTCTTGCAGTGCATCTGCAGACCGCCTCACATCCTTGTCGGGGAAAAATTGAGTCGGACGGTCTCCGCCATAGAGAAGCCAATCCCTGGTGTCCGTGAACGCCTCGAATGTCCCCCCTGGGAAGAGCCCCATGGCGTTGCTTTGCCATGTGGTGGTGAAGCGTGTCATCTGCCAGCCAAACTCGGTGAGGGACCTGGTTCTACCTCCTGCAAGCACAAGCCTGAAATAGCTCGGGTAGGAAGGCAATCCAGGCTTGATTCTCGATGCGTTCGCGATGAGTTGTGAATATGACTTGGAAACGCCGGCAACTCTCATCAATTTCAGGCCGGCACCGAATGCCCCGAGGCCCAGCGCAAGTGTGACAGCGTTGATGATCACGGTGGGATCTTTGAGGGCCTGGAGGAAGCTGCCCGTAGTCCCTACCGCGGCCAGGTATGAAGTCAGCAGCGCAACACCTCCGAGTATGAGAGCAGGTGCGGCGAGGAACTGCAGCCCAGGGATCAGCGAGAGCAAACCGAGAAGCGTGCCTGTGATTCCGGCGAGTGTGGAGATGAACGAGAGCAATGGCGCGAGTTCTTCCAGCATCGCGGTGATATCTTCAAGGACGCCGTCCACCAGCTCGGTCAGCGAGCCGACCGCCGCGCCTATTGCTTCCCCGATCTTGTCGAAGAGGCCCGGTTCGTTCGGGGCGATGTCCATGGCTCGTTTCAGGCGTTCGGCGATGTCCTCGCCCTGTGACCGGTAGCGGTCGGCCAGCCTTGCGGCGCGTTCCCGGATCTGTTCGAGGGCGCTCTCCGCGTTGCTGACGGCAGTCTCCGCCCGGGAGCGATCCTTCGCGTCCTGCTTGGCCTCGCGCTCCTCGCGGTCGTTCGTGGGGACGTCGTGCCACTCGGGTTCGGGAGGCAGTCCCGCCAGGTGGGTCTTCGCGTTCTCAGCCCGGGACTTCGCCGCGCCCGCCTCGTCTTCGAGTGCGCGGGCCTGCAACTGCTGGGGCGGCATGTACGCGGCCCATTCCTCCAGCGCGGCGGCCGACCGGGCGAACGAGTCGCGGGCTTTGTCGATCTTCGGTCTGAAGTCGTCGTTGAACTGGCGGCGGAACTCCTCCGCGGCCTTGCCCCGCCACTCGCCGTCGCCGCGGCCGTTGAGCACCTGCGATATCTCGTCCAGCGAGCGGGCCGCGCGACGGACGACGCCCGCGACGTGTTCGGCGGCACGCTGGTCGCCGGGGCACGGGTCGAACCCGATCGCGGGAAAGCGGGCCCTGGCCTCTTCCGTGTGTCCGGGGCCGAGCTGGTGCCACGACGTCATGCGGACTTCGACCCCCCGGACTTGCCGCCTTCGCGCAGCGCCTGGGCGAGGTCTTCGTCCAGGCCGGCGAAGGACTTTTTGATCTCCAGCAGTGCGTCGGCCGCTCGGTCGGAGAACTTGGTGAGCTGCTTGATGCCGTAGGACCACTCGTCACCGAAGTCGTCCATCCGCGAGGCGAGCTTCTCCACCCCCATGTCCGAGCCGTCGAGCTGCTCCATCTCCTCGCCGGGCTTCTTCAGCACCTTCACGATGTGCATGAGGTCGTGCCGGGTGCGATCGAGCATCTCGCCGTCGACGTATAAGTCACCCATGGTTTTCCTCCCGCGGCCTGGTCCAGCCGCTGTGGTTTGTGCGGGCTGGTCAGGACCGGTGCCCGTGCCGCGGTCAGCGGACGACGGACTGGATCTCGTTGACGGTGACGTCCTGCGGCGTGCCGAACGTCCCTGAGGGGAGTTCGGTGGGGTCGGGGTGGTTGGTCCCGGTCCAACTGACCCCCCAGGTGACGGTGGCCCGGAAGGGGTACGGACCGGTGGCCTCGGAGGAGCGCAGGTACTCCACACCGCACGGGGGCGGACCCTCGGCCCCGGCGGGACGCTTCTGGCCGATGCCGCCGTCGTCGCCGAGGGGACACTCGCCTGACTCCGGGTAGGTGATCGCGTCGTCAGTGCCAGGATCGATGTGTACGCCGGTGGGCCGGGCGGTGGTGGTGGCGGAGATGCCCAGCACGTCGACGGAGGCGGTCGCCGACACCGGGTGGAACGTCGCTTCGTCCAGCGAGACCCAGGTGGGCAGGTTCACGACTTGCTTGTCGTCGGCGGGCTGGAGGGTTGCGGTGCCCTCGGGGATCTGGATTTCGTCGTAGGCGAGTTGGGCCAGGATCTCGGGCGTGATGGTGTTCTCGATCTCGGCCGGGGGATCGTCACCGGTGTCAACCCAGAACGGCATCTCGCCGCAATCTGCGGCGGCTGGATCGCTCGCTCGGGCAGGGTTCTTGTACGCACCCCACCAGTAACCTTCGTCGCTCTTCTCGACGTTGAAAGCTCCGTGCTTTCCGTTTACGTACTTATCCTTCATCGACTCCGCGTTTGTTGCATCGTGCTGCGGACTCATATCGACCATGCCGTCGAGTCGAGTCTGCGCAGCTTCCTCCGCCGTCCATTTTGGCGCGTACCAGCATGCGGGAGGCGCCCAATCTCCCGTCGGAGCTAGCGAACCTGAGCCCTCTCCACCGCTACCAACAGAGTGCGCGTAGGTAACCTCGGCACCGGCCGTTGCGGAGATCTGACCATTTCCGGATTTGGCCTCCTCCGTGACCGACGATTCAGTGCTGTGTTTGCCCTTCTCGGCGTGGGCCACGTTTGGTAAGAGTGCTAATGTGGCGATTGCTGAAACAACGGCTAACGCGCCGAGTTGCCGCCTTAAGGCTGGCATTGCTGTGCCCCCCGCTCCGAGAGCACGTTTACAGTCTGCCAGACGCCTTTGTCATTTTTCTCGAGTCTTGTGTTATAGAACACGTAGGCATCCTTGGTAGCAGGCGAGCGGTCAACCTCGCCGGTCTTACCGTCCTTTACGAACGCCTCGCTTTCGTCTGCGCAATAGAGCACAGCAGCGGCACCGTCATCCCGGAATGTAACTTCACGATCGAAGTACCGGGTCACTCCCACCCACGTGTCGCCCACCTCAACCCATCCCCTGATGAACTCCGCAGCGGACGCCAGGGCTACCCCGCTGCTGTAGAACCTGAGTCCCTCGGTCTCCTCCTTCCCCTGGAAGATGGCATCGTCGATCGAGTTGATCCGCTCCGCGTTGTCCGCGAGGACCGCGTCCTTCTTCGGGTCCCCGGTCTCGGTGTCCTCGAAGACGTTTTTCGCGTCGTCCGGCAGCTTGATCTCCGGCCGGCCTGAAGCCTCCGCCTCTGTCGGTGGCTCGGAGGGTGTGGACGACGGCTTCGATCCGGTGATCTTGTCGTCGCCGTCCTCGTTGTCGCTTCCGCCGCATGCCGTGAGCAGCAGCAGCGCCGCGATGGCGAGTGCACCGGTGGATGCCCTGCGTCGGGGCACTGCCCCGGATCGCGCTCGTCTCCCGCAACCGGGGGTGGGCTCGGTACCGGCAACGGTCGCCGTGGCGGGGGAGAGAGGGCGGCCAGTCACAGTCAACTCCGGGTGGTGAAGGGAAGATGCTTGTGATCTGACGCTATCGAGTGTGGGCGCTGGGGCACCACCGTCGATTTCCAGCCCGCTATCGCCTCTTGAGGCAAGTGGAATTTCATTTGATGGCTGGTCGCAAGCCAGTCGGATTCTCGGCAGGACCAGCCGGGCGGCCGAAACAGCTGACGGCTCCAGCCCGGCTGCGGAGTCGGCCCGAGGCCGGGGCCGATGCGCGTGCGGTTACCCGGCGGGCTGCCGGGTGAGGTCGCCCCAGACTCGTTTGCCGAAGTTCAGCGGATCGGTTCCCCAGCGCGTGGTCAGCGCGTCCACGACGAGGAGGCCGCGCCCGCCCACCTCGTCGTCGCCCGGTGTCCGGCGGGCCGGCGTCGTACGGGACTTGTCCACCACGGCCACCCTCACGGTTTCCGGGCTGGTACGCGTGACCGTGACCTTGATCAGGTGGCAGGCGGTGTGCTCCACGGCGTTGCCGACCAGCTCCGAGACGACCAGCGCGGCGTCCTCGGCGAGATCGTCTATGGCCCACGCCGCCAGTGCCGCACAGATCAGCCCCCGGGCCGCCTTCGCACTCTCGGCGGCTCGGGGCAGCGTCCGGGTGAATCTCGGGTGCCGGGTGGGACTTGTGGTGCTCGCGGTCATCGCCAATGCCTCCGGTCTCAGGCTTGGCATCACCGTGCCGGTGGGTTTATCGAACACGCAAGAGAATCTGCACCGGGTCACTCGTTGCGTAGGAAGTGGCACATGCCATGTCAGACGCATCTGCTGGTGCGGAGGGTGGTTGGTGTGTCATGCTGCCCAAATCGCCGTAAAGCGCGAACAGTTGCGCCAGAAAGGCAAGCACATGGCAGCCCCCCACAGACCAACAGCCCGCCGGATCGCGCTCGGTCATGAACTGCGCGAGCTGCGGAAGGCGGCTCGGCTCAGCATCGAAGAGGCCGTGCAGGGGATGTCGTTCAGCGACACCAAGCTGCAACGGGTCGAGACCGGACTGCAAGACCTACGAAGCGCGGGCGACCTGCGCAAACTCCTCGACCGATACGGCGTCACCGACGAGGAGGAAGTCGATCGACTGGTCGCGACTCAGCGGGACGCCGCCAGCCGGGAGTGGTGGACACCGAGCGCCGCGAACATGAGCGCGGGTATGCCGCGGTTTCTGGGGATCGAGGCAGCGGCCCACGAGATCCGCGGCTACCACCCGACCATTGTCCTGGGGCTGTTGCAGACAGAGGCGTACGCGCGCACGCGGCATGAGAGCGCCAAGGTGACGGATGAGACCACGAGTGAGTTCGTCGATGAGAGCGTGCGCGTGCGAATGAGGCGGAAGGAGGCTCTGGTTCGGGATGAGGATCCGCTGAGGCTGTGGGCGATCATGTACGAACCTGCACTTCGCCACATCGTCGGCGACAGCGACGTGATGCGAGAGCAGTACGACGAGATCGCCAAACTGGGGGCACTCGACAACGTAACCGTGCAGGTGCTGCCTCAGACCATGCAGGGCCATTTGTTCGTGCACGACTTCAGCATTCTGCTCCTCGGTGACAACCTGCCGACGACGGTCCAGGTGGACACCGCATTCGGGACATCGTCCATCTCAGACAAGCGCCGAGAAGTCGGGCGGTTCTCAAGGCAGTTCGAGGCGCTGTCACGATCTGCGCTGCCTCCGGAGGACACCCCGAAGTTCCTGCACCGACTATCACGAGAGATCACGGAATGAGCGAAGACATGCCCAACATGACCGCACCTGTACTCGCCGGGGTTGCCGTCTGGGTCAAGTCCTCCTACAGCGACAACGGCACCAACTGCGTCGAGGCCGCCGACCTGACCCGGACCCTCCACAACGGCGTCGCCGTCCGGGACTCCAAGGACCCCGACGGCCCGGCGCTGCTGTTCACGCCGGAGGCGTTCGCCTCCTTCGTCGCCGACCTGCGGGACGGCCGGTTCGACATCTGACACCGCCGCACCACCCCTGATATCGCCGTCCCCCGCGGGAAGTGGGGGACGGCACTGTGGGCGGTCAGTCGATTCGGCGGGCAGTCTGGCCGATGATGCGGATGATGCACTCGACGTCGCGGTCGGCGTGCAGAACGGTGAGTGTGTGGTGTGCGGCGGTCACCGCCACGATCAGGTCCACCGGGCTGGCCGACTGGTGCCAACCGCGATCGGCCAGGTGCCGCTGTACCCGGGCGGACTGCTGCCAGGCGTCGTCGGGCACGCTGTAGTAGGGAAAGGTCTCGTGCAGCACAGCGTCGGCGTCGTAGAAGTCGGGTCGGCCACCGACAGCGCGCAGATACTCCTGGCGAACCGGCTCGCACAAGCCGACCAGCCCCGCCGTGACCGTCTCGTCCCACCCGGGCGAGGTCTGGCGACGGTAGAAGCGGACGAGTGCGGACGTGTCGGCGAGGAACCCCTCCCTCACGCTGCGTCCGCCGGGTCCTGACCAGTCGGGTCCGAGGTGGTGGCGTTCTCGTCGATGAGGTCGAGGTCGACCCTGCCGTCAGCGACCATCTGCCGCATGCGTTCGATCGCTGCGGCACGCCGCCGCCGGTCGTTGATCTCCCGAAGTGCGGCGTTGACGGTGTCCTTCTTCGTGCTCGTTCCCAGGTAACGCGCGGCCTCGGTAAGGGCCTCGTCATCGACGTCGATCACGGTCCGAGTCATGGGCGTCACCCTCCGCGTGCGGGATATATACTTTGGTATTCAGGATGTCAAGCCTGCGGAGTGCTTCCGTGGTCACCGGGTCGGGGCGGTGATCAGGCTCCAGGCGTTGGGGTGGGCGGTCCAGGTGCGCTGGCGGACCGGGGGGCTGAGGAGGGCGTCGGCGCGGTAGCGGAAGTCGCTGCCCCAGACCCGTACGCTCCGGGCCTCCGTGTGCAGCGGGTCGCCGGGGCCGCGGGGGCGGATCACCACCCGGGCCAGCCCGCTCGTCGGGTCGGTGACGACCCTGACCTGCGCCGCCCGGCCGTCCAGGTCCGCCAGCAGCACACCGTCCGCCTCGACGCGCAGGCGGAAGCCGTTCTCCGGGGCCGGGTCGGCTTCGTCCTCCGCGGTGTCCTCGTCGTACGGGGCCGGCGCCCACCCCGCGCCGTCGGCCTCCTCCGTGCCGTGACCGCCCGGCGGCGTCCGCGCCGTTCCGTCCGCGCCGCCCGACTCCCAGCCGCCCGTCGCGTCCTCCGCGCCCCACTGGGTGACCACCGGCGGCGGGGCCGGCTCGCGCACGCCCTCGTTCCGCTGGCCCGCCGCCCGCGCCGCCACGGCCCGCGCCGCGAGCGCGCGCAGGCCCGCCGCCGGGGTCCACTTGCGGGCGCCGCCGCCCGCCGCCGGGCCCACCCGCTGCGTCAGCCCCGCGAGGCCGCCGAGCGGGGTGCCGCCCGGTGCCCCGCCCGGCGTACCGGCGCCTTCCGGCAGTCCGGCACCGCCCGGCGTCCGGGGGCCGGGTCCTGTCCGGTGGTCGTCCGCCGGCCTGTGGGCATCCGCCGGTCCCGGTGCGCCCGCGGGTTCGGGCGCGCCCGGGCCACCCGGGCCGCCCGGGGCCGCCTCCTCCGCCGGCAGGCCCTGCGCCGGCAGGCGCAACGCGTCGAGCACCACCCCGCCGCGGTCGTCCACGAGCAGCCCCAGCCGCCGCTCCTCGCCGTCCAGCACCGTCCGGGCCGCGTCCACCGTGCCCGTCGGCACCCCCAGCGTCGCCGCCAGCGTCCGCGCGGTGCCGACCGGGACCAGCGCCAACGGGGCGTCCGCCAGCGTCTCCTGGCGGCGCAGCTCGCCCACCACCCTCAGGAACGCCCGGTCGTCACCGATGACCACCGGCCGCCGGGCGCCCCGGCGGGCCAGGGCGCGGGCCAGTTCCGGCGCGCTCTCCGGCAGGCAGATCTTCGTGGCCGCCGCCGCGGAGAGCACGTCCCTCGCGATCCTTACGGCTTCCCCGTCCGCCCGCCGTGCAGCGGGGTCGATGAGCACGAGCAGTGAGCGCCCGGTGGGGTCTGGAGCCGACACCACGGTCCTTCCTCAGGTAATCTCTCGGTGCAAGAGCCCCTGTCGCACTTGTGCCAGGGGCTTCGTCTATCCGGGGCCCGGTCCGATCCCCGGTGCACGGCGCACCGCACGTTGGACATGCCCCGCCCGGAAGGGGTGTACGCCTGTGCCCGCACTTGTGCTGCTCGGTGCTCAGTGGGGTGACGAAGGCAAGGGGAAGGCCACCGATCTGCTCGGCGGCTCGGTGGACTACGTGGTGCGCTTCCAGGGCGGGAACAACGCCGGGCACACGGTGGTGGTCGGCGACCAGAAGTACGCGCTGCACCTGCTGCCGTCGGGCATCCTGTCGCCGGGCTGCACGCCGGTGATCGGCAACGGCGTGGTCGTGGACCCCGAGGTGCTGCTCGGGGAGCTGAGCGCGCTGCAGGCGCGGGGCGTGGACACGTCGAAGCTGCTGCTCAGCGGCAACGCGCACCTCATCACCCCGTACCACACCGACCTCGACAAGGTGACGGAACGGTTCCTCGGCACGCGCAAGATCGGCACCACCGGCCGCGGCATCGGCCCGGCCTACGCCGACAAGATCAACCGCGTCGGGATCCGGGTGCAGGACCTCTTCGACGAGTCGATCCTGCGGCAGAAGGTCGACGCGGCGCTGGACCAGAAGAACCAGATCCTCGCCAAGCTCTACAACCGCCGCGCCATCCGCCCCGACGCCGTCGTCGAGCAGCTCCTCGGCTACGCCGGGCAGTTGCGCCCGTACGTCGCCGACACCACCCTCCTGCTCAACGACGCCATCGACGCCGGGAAGGTCGTCCTCTTCGAGGGCGGGCAGGGCACGCTCCTCGACGTCGACCACGGCACGTACCCCTTCGTCACCTCGTCCAACCCGACCGCGGGGGGCGCCTGCACGGGAGCCGGCGTCGGCCCCACGCGGATCAGCCGGGTCATCGGCATCCTCAAGGCGTACACAACGCGCGTCGGCGCCGGACCGTTCCCGACCGAACTGCTCGACGAGGACGGCGACCGGCTGCGCACCGTCGGCGGCGAGCGCGGCGTGACGACCGGCCGGGACCGGCGCTGCGGCTGGTTCGACGCCGTGATCGCCCGCTACGCGACCCGCGTCAACGGCCTGACGGACTTCTTCCTCACCAAGCTCGACGTGCTCACCGGCTGGGAGCGCATCCCGGTCTGCGTCGCGTACGACATCGACGGCCGGCGCGTCACGGAACTGCCGTACAGCCAGACGGACTTCCACCACGCCACACCCGTGTACGAGATGCTGCCCGGCTGGTCCGAGGACATCTCGAAGGCCACGACCTTCGAGGAGCTGCCGAAGAACGCGCAGGGCTACGTCAAGGCGCTGGAGGAGATGTCGGGCGCGCCGGTCTCGGCGATCGGCGTCGGTCCGGGGCGGGACGAGACGATCCAGATCAACTCGTTCCTCTGAGCCTCTTCGTCCGCGTAAGCCGGTCAGCCGTCAGACCGTTCCCTTGAGGCGCTGGTCCTGGAGCGTCGTCAGTTGCTGCACCGCGAGCAGCGCCATGATGCTCGTCACGATCAGCACGAACGAGAACAGCAGGTCGAACAGCACGATCCGGACCGCCGAGCCGATCGCCATGCCGACCTCCCAGTCCTCCGCGGTGGCGACGGCGAGCACCATGGTGGCGACCCAGCAGGCCCACCAGAAGTTCAGCACGCCCTTCCCGTACGACACGGGCCGCGGGCCGTAGCCGACGGGCGGGCGCCCGTGCTGCGGGAACGGGCTGCTGACGCGGAACAGGTCGTTGACGATCTGCATGGGGAACCAGAACTGCGCGATCGGGATGAACCAGGAGCCGATGGCCAGCCCGGAGGAGTAGCGCACCTGGCCGGGCGCGAACGCCTCGGCGTTCGTCCGCAGCCGGTAGAACCAGACCGACCACAGCACGGCGCAGACCGCGAAGAGGAGGAAGTTGCCGGCGGTGAAGTTCTCCATCTGGTCGAGGTGGCCTGCCATGTACCAGGTGCTGGCGCCGTCCTCGCTGAACAGGACCAGGAGGTTGATCTCCTTGATGACCTGGAGGCAGACGTACGCCGCGTACACGCCGAGCAGCACCTGGAGCGCCGTCGCGAGGGGCCGCACCGCGCGCGGGCGGCCCGGCAGCGGCGGGTGCGGGGTCTGCCAGCCGGTCTGGCCGTAGGGGGGAGCGGGAGCGCGGTAGGGCGCCGGGTGCGCGGTGGGCGCGGTGCCGTAGGCGGGGCGGTGCTGCTGGGGTGGCGTGTGCTGCTGGGGTGGCGTGTGCTGCTGCGGCGGGGTGTGCTGCGGGTGCGCCTGGGGCGGGGTGCCGTACGGCTGGTGCGGCCGGGGCTGCAGGCCGGTCTGCCCGTACGGGCCGGGGGCGGCGCCCGTGGGCGGCGGCCCGTACGCCGGGGCGCCCCCGGGCCCGCCGGTCGCGGTCTGCGGCGTCTCCGCGTCCAGCAGCTCCACCGCCCGCCGCGCCAGCAGCTCCAGCAGCGCCCCCGGCAGCCACGGCTTGAGCTGCGCCGCCTGCTCCGTCAGCGCCACCAGCTCCCCGACCTGCGGCCGCGCGTCCGGCTCCTTGGTGAGACAGCGCTCGATCAGCGTGCGCAGCTCCCCGCCGATGCCCGACAGGTCCGGCTCCTCCGCGGCGATCCGGAACATCAGCGCGTGCGCGCCGCTGTCGTCCGTACCGAACGGCATCCGCCCGGTCGCCGCGAACGCCAGCACCGTGCCCAGGCAGAACACGTCGCTCGCCGCCGTGACCCGCTCGCCGCGCACCTGCTCCGGCGACATGAAGCCGGGCGAGCCTATGACCGCGCCGGTACGGGTGAGCCCGTCGCCGGCCGCGGTGACCGAGTCCAGCGCGCGGGCGATGCCGAAGTCGATGACGCGCGGCCCGTCGATGGTGACCAGGATGTTGGACGGCTTGAGGTCGCGGTGCACGAGCCCGGCGGCGTGGATCGCCTGCAACGCGCGCGCCAGCCCGCCGGCGAGCGCGCGCACGGAGGCGTCGGGCAGCGGGCCGTGGTCCCTGGCGACGACCTCGTGCAGCGAGGGTCCTGCGACGTACCCGGTGGCGACCCACGGCGTCGCGGCGTGCGTGTCGGCGTCGAGCACGGGCGCGGTCCACTCGCCGCCGACCCGGCGCGCGGCGGTGATCTCCTGAGTGAAACGGCGCCGAAACTCCGGCGCGCGGGCCAACTCGGCCCTGACCAGCTTCACCGCGGCGGTCCTGCCGCGCTCGGAACGGGCGAGATAGACGCGTCCCATGCCGCCCTCGCCGAGCCGTCCGAGCAGTTGGTACGAGCCGACGCGGCGCGGATCGTCCGGTCCGAGGCTGTCCATGCTGCCCCCTTCCCCCTCGTCGGGCGAGCCTATTGTGTCGGGTCGGCGGGCGAGCCGTCCGCCCGCGTGTAGTGCCGGGTGCGCTGCTCGCCGCCGAGGAACTGGCGGTCCAGTACGGAGCCGTCGGCGGTGGCCTGCACCGCGGAGGAGTACCCGGGCACGCAGGGGCCGCCGAGCCGGCCCTCACCGGCGGCGGGGTCGTCCGGGTCTTCCGGGTCCGCGGGGTCCTCGGGGCCCGCGACCGAGGTGATCTCGGAGGGGCCGAGCAGCACGCGGTCGTCGCGCTGGTCGACGCCGACGAAGTCGGCCCTGGCCTGGCACGTGTTGCCGTCGTCGGTACGGGTCGTGAAGTGCACGGCGGCCTGCCCCGGCGCGGCCTGTACGACCCGCATCACCTGCGTACCGGAGCCCGCGGGGCGCTGCCAGCGGCCCAGCAACTCGCGCGGCACGCGGCGGTCGCGGGCCTCGACCTCCGTCAGCTCGGCGGTGCGGCCGTCGGCCGCGCGCCAGCGTAGGGCGCCGTCCGCGTACGTGAGCGTGTGCCCGCCGACCGCCGTGCACTCGCCGGCGGGGGCGGCCTCGACGACCGCGGTGTCGAAGCGCAGCGCCTTGCCGGCGGACGTCAGCTTGCCCTCGCTGGTGCACTGCGACTTGCCGGTGAGCACGATGCTCGTGGCCACGACCTCGCCCTTGCGGCCGGGGCGGATCGTGAACTGCCGGTAGGTGTCGGTGGGTTCGCCGTCGTGGAGCTGGGTGCCGTGCCAGGTGCCGAGGTACCGGGCGGGGACGTCGGAGCCGCTGGCGGCGGCGGTGTCGTCGTCGCGCAGGGCGGCGAGGGCGACGGGCACGGCGACGCCGACGGCGACGAGGAGGGCGACGGCGGCGAGGAGCCGGGCCCGGCGGGGGCGGCGGCGGGGGGGCGCCGTGGCCGCGGCGGGGGTGTCGTCGGCGGGGCCGGTCGCGGAGCCGTAGGCGGCGGAGGTCTCGTACGGACGGGTGGGGTCGGTGCGTAGCCGCGGTCCGGAGCCGGAGTTCTCCCCGTCCCCGCCCCTTCCCGAAACCCGGGGCTCCGCCCCGGGACCCCGAACCGCGGCCGGGGCGCCGGCGGCGGTGTGCCGGGCGGTGGCATCCTCGCTTCCCGCGGCGCGGGGCCACGCCCCGGCCGAGGCGGCAGCGGCGCCGCCACCCGCGCCCGGCCGCTCCGCGCCGGGCGCGCGGCCTGCGGTCGGTCCGTAGGCCGCCGCGGTCCCTGCCGAGTTGCTGCCGGCCCCGTCTGTCATCCGGGCGTCCGGGGCCCGATGCCGGGCGCCGGATTCCCGTCCCGCCGCGGCGCCTGCGCCGGGCGCGGCGTGGGTTGGTCCGCCCGCCGCACCGGTGCCCGCGCCGGGCGCGTGGCCCGCGGTCGGCCCGTGGGCCGCCGCGGTCCCTGCCGCGTAGCTGCCCGCCCCGTTCGTCGTCCCGGCGTCCGAAACCCGGCGCTGCCCGCCGGACTCCCTGTCCGCCGCCGACCCGTGGGCCCAGTCGGTCTCCGTCGCGTGCACGCCCGCACCGTCTGTCGCCTCGGCACCCCGAACTCGGCGCTCCTGGTCCGCCGGTTCGCCCGCGGCGACGTCGCCGTTCGGGCCGGCGCCCGCGAACCCGGCGCCCGCGAACCCGGCGCCCGCGAACCCGGCGCCCGCGCCCGCCGCCCCCGCACCCGGCGCCGCGCCGCCCCACGTCGGCGGCTCCTGGTCCGCCGGGGGCACCGTCCGTAGCGGGCTCGTGTCGCGGTCGCCCGCCGGAGGCGTGTCCGTGTCGAGCAGGCGGACCGCCTGGCGGCCCAGCTCGGCTATCAGAGGGGCCGGCAGCCAGGCCGCCTCCGGGGCCGGGGGGCCCGCCAGCCTGGCGAGTTGCTCCGTGCCGTGGCGCTCCGCCGGGAGCTTGGCCAGGCAGCCGGAGATGAGGCCGTGCAGCGCCGGGTCCGTCACCCCCGCCAGATCCGGCTCCTCCTGGACCACGCGGAACATCACCGCGTGCATCCCGGACGAGCTCGATCCGAACGGCGCCCGCCCGGTCGCCGCGTACGCCAGCAGCCCGCCCACGCAGAACACGTCGCTCGCCGCCGACACGTCCTCCCCGATGATCTGCTCCGGGGACATGAAGCTCGGCGAGCCGACGACGATGCCGGTGCGCGTCACCGTGCCGTCGGACAGCGAGTCCAGCGCGCGGGCGATGCCGAAGTCGATGACGCGCGGGCCCTCGATGGTGACCAGCACGTTCGACGGCTTGAGGTCGCGGTGCACGAGCCCGGCGGCGTGCACGTCGCGAAGCGCCGAGGCCAGCCCGTACGCGAGCGTGAACAGCGACTCCGGCGGCAGCGGCCCGTACCGTTCGACGACCTCTTGGAGCGTCGGGCCCGCGACGTACCCGGTGGCCACCCACGGGACCGGTGCCTCGGTGTCGGCGTCGAGCACGGGCGCCGTCCACTCGCCGCCGACGCGCGCCGCGGCCCGCACCTCGGTACGGAAGCGGGCGCGGAACTCCTCCTCGGCGGCCAGCTCCGGCTTGACCAGCTTGACGGCCACCGTCCTGCCGCCCGCGGTCCGGCCGAGGTAGACCCGGCCCATACCGCCGCTGCCGAGCCTGCCGAGCAGCCGGTACGCGCCGATCTGCTGCGGATCCTGCGGCGCCAGCGGTTCCACGCTCTCCATTCCCCTACCCCCGTGGTCTACCCCGAGAGCGTAGGCGGTGACCGGGCACGGGGATGAGGGGGGCGGCGATTGTCGTTGCGGGGCTGTCACACCATCGTCGTGGGGCGGTGATCTCGGCGCGGGGCGGATCGGCGGCACGCAGGGCGGCACGCAGGGCGGTGCGTAGGGCGGTGCGTAGGGCGGCACGCAGGGCGGTGCGCGGCTCCGCCTACGCCCGCTCCTCCGCCGCCTCCGCGTCCTCCGCCCGCAGCGCCTCCAGCGCCGCCGACAGCCGCCGCAGCGCCGTCAGCGTCTCCCCGAACCGCTCCTGGCCGCCCAGCCGGTGCGCCAGCCGCGCGGCGAACTCCGCGTGCGCAGGACCCAGCCGCGCCAACGCCCGCCGCCCCGCGGGCGTGGGCCGCAGGAGCTTGGCGCGGCGGTGCGCCGGGTTTGGTTCGTACGCCGCGAGCCCGCCCTCCACCAGCACGTCCGCGATCCGCTGCACGCTCTGCCTGGCCACCCCCATGCCGCGTGCGACACCGGCGACGGACAGCGGCTCGTGGCGGACCGCGTACAGCACCTGCCAGCGCGCCGCGGTCAGCCCGGCGGGGGCGGCCAGCCGGTCCCCGCGCGCGAGGAACTGGCCGCCGACGCGGAACGACGCGGTCGCGACGGCGTCGAGCAGCGCGGCGGCGCCGGGGCCGGCCGGGTCGCCCTCGTCCGCCACGCCCCCGCCGGTGCCCTCGCGCATGGTCCGCCGCCTTCCGCTCCGTCGCTTTTCGGCCGCTTACGCGCAGACCGCCAGGTGAAGGGTTTCCGCGGGCCCGGCGCCCGCACCGCCGCCGCGACAGCATGCTGTCAAAAGGACAGCGTGCTGTCGATCACCGTCGCCCGGTGCGCTTATCGTGTGGGGGCATCCCCCATCAGGAAGGCCCACCGCATGACCCCCGCAGGCGCCGTGGTCCGGCGCGAGACGCTGCGTGCGCAGATCGCCGACGCCCTGCGCGACGAGATCCTGGCCGGCCGGCTCGCGGCCGGGCAGCACATCACGGTCGGCGAGATAGCGGAGCAGTACGGGGTCTCCGCCACCCCCGTACGCGAGGCCCTGGTCGACCTGTCCGCCCAGGGGCTCCTCGACGTCGAGCAGCACCGCGGCTACCGCGTGCACGCCTTCACCCTCGCCGACTTCCGCGCCATGGCCGACGCCCGCACCGTCGTCGAGATGGGCGTCTTCCGCCTCGGCCCGCCGCGCACCGTCGACCCCCCGGCGCGTGCGCTGACCGCGATGCGCCGCCGCGGCGAGGAGGCCGAACGGGCCGCGAAGGCCGGGGATCTCGACGTGCTCGTCCACTACGACCTGCGCTTCTGGCGCGAGATCACCAGCCTGATCGGCAACGACTACCTCACCGAGTTCCTGGAGCGGGTACGGATCCACTGCTGGGTCTTCGCGGTGCCGTATCTGCGCGGGGAGAGCGAGAACTCCGTGCCCGGCACGTTCTGGCAGGGGCACATGCAGCTCGTCGAGGCCATCGAGCGGCGCGACCTGGCCGCCGCGGAGGAGCTCGTACGCACGTACAACCGGCACTCGCTCGAACTCATCGAACGGCTCGCGGGCGGCTGACGGCCCGATCCCGCGCGGCCCGTGGCCGAGACCCGGCGGAGGCGGGCGCGCTACCCGCTCGGGGGGTGCTGCCGGGC
This sequence comes from Streptomyces sp. WMMC500, assembly GCF_027497195.1. NCBI lineage: Bacteria > Bacillati > Actinomycetota > Actinomycetes > Kitasatosporales > Streptomycetaceae > Streptomyces > Streptomyces sp. WMMC500. The sequence goes on along the minus strand of NZ_CP114905.1, from coordinate 4,211,077 downwards.
CGCGGTCAGCGGCTACGCTGAGCCGGACCGCGCAGTTAAGGAGCGTACCGCTTGGCCTGCGACCTGTGGCTGGTGCCCCTCGTCGACGTGCTGTGCCACAGCCCCGACAACCCCTTCGCCGAGGAGATCGCCGCCTACGACGCCGCGCTGGCGCAGGCGGGGCTGCCGCCGGTGCCCGTGCAGAGCTACATGCCGGGTCTCTCCGGGGATGTCGCCCCCGTCGCCGGCTTCGACTACGACGCGCTGCACTTCCTGCGCCGCGCGTATCTCCTGCAGTTGTGCGGTCTTGAGGTCACGCCGGTCGGCGAGCTGGGCGGGGACTACGAGCAGTTGCTGGAGATGTTCGAGTCCACGGCGCAGCAGTCGCACCTGGTCTGGCACTACGACCACGCCGGCGCGTACGTCCCCGTCGACTTCCCGCATCCGCTGGTGACGGAGGAGCTGCTGGCGGGCGGCGGGCCGCTGGGCTCGGCGCAGGGGCTCGTCCGCGAACTCGTCGCCGTCGGCCCGGCGATCGGCATCGACCCGGACAACCCGCCGCCCGCCCCGGCCCCGCCGCCGGGGCCGACGGAGCTGTCGGAGCCGGCGGCGACGGCGCCGGCGGAGGGCGGGGAGTTCGCGCAGGAGCGGCACGTGTGGCTGGGGCTGCACGCGGCGGCGACGCGGAGCCTGGCGCAGGGGTCGATGATCGTCTTCAGTTGACGGGCCGGGTGGCCGGGGGCCGGCTGGCCCCGTGGCCGGGTGACGGGCTACCGGCCCGGGGGTTCCGGGGGGCGTTGGCGGGGCATCGTGGGGCGCAGGCCCGCCGGGGGGAGCGGGGCGCGGGCCTGGGGCTGGGTCTCGGGGCAGCGGGCCCAGGCGAGCGACTGCGTGGCGAGCGCCGCGCGGCCTCCGCCGAACGCCACCATCCAGTCCGCCGTCTCGGCCCGTACCAGCTCGGTCACGTCCTCCGTGAAGCGCCGCAGCACCACCAGGCACCGCTCCGCCGCCTCGCTCGCCGTGCCCTCCGTCGGGCCCAGCACCTCCCGTACCGACTCCGCCGCCCAGTCGAACTGCAGCGCCTCCAGCCGCCGCTGCACCGCCTGCGCCGTCGCCACGTCGCGCATCCAGCCCGCCGTGAGCCCGAAGAAACGGTCGGCCGCCAGGCACGCCAGCGCCGCGAAGAGCGCCACGAACGCCCAGCCGGCGAACCGGTCCGGCAGCGTCTCCGTCAGGTCGAGCACCGGAAGCGCCGCGCCCGCCGCCGCGCACACCGCCGCCGAGGCGCGCAGCGCCCGCGCCGCGCGGCGCTTGACCCGGCGGGCGGCGAGGTACGCGTGCGCGGTGTGCAGCGCGCCCTCCTCCGCCCACAGGTACAGCTCGTCCAGCCGCTTGGCCGGGTCGCCCCAGTCGCCGAGCGGGAACGGCCGGGCGAGCAGCTCGCCGGGCTGCGCCAGGGTGCCGGTCGTCCGGGTCTCCTCCGAGTGGTTCATACGGGACTCCTCGTTCTCGAACTCGCCTGCTTCTTCTGCTCTCTGACCTCTGGGACCTGCGTGTTCCGTGTGGCGTGTGGGGCGGATGTGCCGTGTGATGACTGGGCAATCGGATGGTGCGCCCGCGGCGGCCTTCCTACCGCCGAACGAGGGGACACGAGCCGAAAAACGCGTTATTTACCCTCGTAAGGAGTGGTTGATCGGGTATGGGGGCGAACCGCCGTCACCCGGACCGGTGGCCTCCCGGCCGACCGCTAGGCTGACCCCGTGAAGGTCCTCGTCATCGGCGGCGGCGCCCGCGAACACGCCCTGTGCCGCGCCCTCTCCCTCGATCCCGACGTCCGCGAGCTCCACTGCGCGCCCGGCAACGCCGGCATCGCCGCCGTCGCCCGGCTGCACGCCGTCGACGTGCTCGACGGCGAAGCCGTCGCCGCGCTCGCCGCCGGCCTCGGCGCGGACCTCGTCGTCGTCGGCCCGGAGGCGCCCCTCGTCGCCGGTGTCGCCGACGCCGTACGGGCGCGGGGCATCGACTGCTTCGGACCGGGCGCCGAGGCGGCCCGGCTGGAGGGGTCGAAGGCGTTCGCGAAGGACGTGATGGCCGAGGCCGACGTGCCCACCGCCCGCGCCTACGTCTGCACCACCGCCGAGGAGGCCGACACGGCGCTCGACGCCTTCGGCCCGCCGTACGTCGTCAAGGACGACGGGCTCGCCGCCGGCAAGGGCGTCGTGGTCACCGAGGACGTCGAGGCGGCACGCGCGCACGCGCGCGCCTGCACCGCCGCCGGGCAGGTGGTGATCGAGGAGTTCCTCGACGGGCCCGAGGTGTCCCTCTTCGCGGTCACCGACGGCGAGAGCGTCGTGCCGCTGTCGCCCGCGCAGGACTTCAAGCGCGCGTACGACGGCGACGCCGGCCCGAACACCGGCGGCATGGGCGCGTACACGCCGCTGCCGTGGGCCGACCCGAAGCTCGTCGACGAGGTCGTCGAGACCGTCCTCCAGCCGACCGTCGACGAGATGCGCCGCCGCGGCACGCCCTTCGCCGGCCTGCTGTACGCGGGTCTCGCGCTGACCTCGCGCGGGGTACGGGTCGTGGAGTTCAACGCCCGCTTCGGCGACCCCGAGACCCAGGCCGTGCTCGCCCGGCTGCGCACCCCGCTCGCCGGGCTGCTGCGCGCCGCCGCGCAGGGCCGGCTCGCCGCGTTCCCGCCGCTGGTGTGGAGCGACGACGCGGCCGTCACGGTCGTCCTCGCCGCCCGGGACTACCCGGCGAAGCCGCGTACCGGCGACGTCATCACGGGTCTGGACGCGGTCGAGGCGCAGGACGCCCCGGACGCCTACGTGCTGCACGCCGGTACCGAGCTCGATGACTCCGGCCGCGTTCTCAGCGCCGGCGGCCGGGTGCTGTCCGTCACCGCCGTCGGCGCGGACCTCGCCGCCGCCCGCGACCGCGCCTACGAGGCGATTCGGCGGATCGGGCTGGAGGGTTCGCACTACCGCGGAGACATCGCCGCGCGCGCCGCGGAGGCCGCCGCCGACTGAAATTGCAGGGCATTCCGACCTTTGCCCAGGGCCATACCATCGGGTGACCGGGCCGCGGTCCTGCTGACGTGGCCACGCCCCGCAACTATGGTGCACCTGCCCGACGTACCGGCCGTCCGGTCGGTCGCGTCCGGGCGGTGGGGGCCTGAGCGGGCCAACTGGCCTACCGGCATTGCACTGGCGGTGGCCGGTGCGACAGTGGTGGAGTACGGCCGTTTCGCCTCGTTGCGGCCGTTGCCCTACCCGTCGGCGGTTGAGGGGGTGAGGTACGGACGTGTCCACGACCGGTACGGAGGCGGGTGCGCATGCCGCCCGCTCCCGCGCTCTGGCGGTCCTGCGCGTGCGGGGAGCGGCCCTCGGCGTCGTCCTGCTGCCGGCGGCTGCGGCCGTCGTGCTGCTGGCCGGCTCGGCGATGGGGCGGGTGGACGGGGTGCTCGCGGCGCTGGTGTGGCCCGTCGTCGCGCTCGCCGTCCTGGTGCCCGCACTGGCCGCCGCCGTCGCGCGGTCCATCTCCCGCGCGGAGCCCGCGGCCACGCTGACCGTCCCCGTCCCGCGCCGGGCCGCCCCCGACCTGTACCGCCTCGTCGGCGACCTCGCGGAGCGGCTGGGCGTGCCGGTGCCGGCGGCGGTGGCGCTGACGCCGGACTGCGACAGTTGGCTGGAGGACCCCGGCCCCGCGCCGACGGGGGTGCGGAGCTGGTTGCGGCGCCTGGCGGCGCGGGCGGGCCGGGCGCTGCGGCGCGGCGGGCGGGACGGCGCGGGCGGCTCGGGTTCGGGCTTCGGCGCCGCTGCCGGTTCCGGTACGGGCGCGGGCGGGCCGGGTGCGTACGGCGCGGGTGCCGGCGACGGGCACGGCGCGGCGCGCGGGCCCGCCGCGGAGAGCCACGCCGCCGCGGCGGCGGCCCGGCGGCAGGCGTCGGCCGAGGCGTCGTACGCGCCGAACTGGCGCGAGGTCGTCGAGCGCGCCACCGCCGACCCGGACGGCCCCGTGCTCGTCATCGGCTCGCCGTTCCTGTGGTGGATGCGCGTCGGCGAACTGCGCGCGGTCCTCGCCCCCGTCGTCGCCGGCACGGCGGCCTCGGCCCAGCCGGACATCGCCGCGGCGCGCCGCTTCGTACGGGCCCTGGACGCGGCGGCGGCGCTGCCGTCGCGCGCGGCGCCGGGAAGCGGCGAGACCCCGGGGACGTCCGAGTCGGGCCCGTACGCGACGGGCGCCGGGACGTACGACGCGGGCCAGGGGCCGTACGGGACGGGGCCGGGCGCGGCGCTCGGATTGCCCGGCACACCCGGCACACCCGGCCCGTACGCCACCGACTCGCCCCCGGCCCCCGGCCCCGCGCGCCCGGACCGCCGCGCCCGCGCGGCCCGCCTCTGGCAGCGGTTGACCGGCGGCGTCGCGCGGCTGCTGCTACGCGCCTGCGGCGACCACCCCGTCGAGATGGAGCGCGCCGTCGCCGCCGCGGCGGCCGAGCGCGCCCAGGCCGTGGACTACGGCCTGCGGATCGTCGCGCAGGAGCAGGTGGGGCTCGCGTACGCCGGCTGGGACCGGCTGCTGACCCGGGTCGCGCTGCCCGCCTGGCGCATGGGCCGCTGGCCCTCCCGGCTCAACGCCGGCGTGGTCTCCGCCCTCACCGAGCTGTCCCGCCGCGACCGCCTCGCCGAGGGCTTCGCCACCCGGCTCGGCGAGCGCCCGGCCTGTGACCTGCTGGAGGAGCCCGGCATGGTGGACGAGGCGGCGTCGCTGCTGGCCGCCGAGCTGTTCAGCGGCCCCGGCGGCGCGGCGGCCGGCGCCGTGGTCGGCGGCGAGCCGGCGGCGGGGTTCGCGGGGGTGAGCTGGGAGCAGTACCCCGACGAGGTCGTGGACCGCAAGTGGCGGCTGGAGGCCGCCCGGCTGCACGCCGTGCTCGACCGCCTCGAAGACTGCCCGGAGCCCGCCGGCCGCCCCGACCGCGGCACGCTCGCCCGCGTCGTGGACCGGCTCACCGCGGGCCCGGACGAGACCGACCGGATCGGCGCCGCCCTCACCCGCGCGCAGCAGGCCCCCGCCGGCGCCGCGGCGCCGCTGACGCCGCCCCGTACGGGCCGCGAACTCCTCGTGGACCACGTCCTCGCGATGGTCTGCTGCGCCGCCGTCGACACCGCGGGCGCCGCCCCCGGACTCGACTGGCTGGACGGCCCCGTGCTCCGCACCCGCCGCGGCGGCAGCCCGGCGGCGGCGGTCCGCACCCTGGTCGAGACCCGCGACGACAGCCAGTTGCGCTCCTGGCTGACGACCGCGGGGGTACGGGCCGAGAAGCCCGTTCTGCTGGTCTGACGTAGGCGTTCGGGAACCGCCGCCCTCGTACGGGCGTCATGTCGAACGAATGTCGGCGTTCCGTGAGGGACCGTTCGCGTTATGTGATGTCCCTGGACTCGCCGACCCGCGCGGGGGCGAGGGAGGGAATCGGCCCGTGGTTCACGACAGCATCCGGCGGTGGGAGTCCGGGGCGCTCGCGCACGCCGTCTCCGACCCGTTCGCGGCGGGGCCGCTGCCGTGGCTGCACGCCGGGGAGGAGTCCTTCGAGGACGGCCGCCTCGTCCCCTGGTACGTCGACGCCGCCACCACCGGCGACGGCGGCGTCCACCTCGCGAACGACGTACTCCAGCAGATCAAGGGCTTCGCCGCGCCCTCGTGCGCCGAGCCCGGCGAGTCCCTCGACTTCCGCGTCTCCGTCGACCCGCCGCAGGAGTTCGGCATCGACGTCTACCGCATCGGCCACTACGCCGGCGACGGCGCCGCGAAGATCACGAGCAGCCCGCGGCTCGCGGGCATCGTGCAGCCGCCGCCGCTGGCCGCCGGGCGCACGGTCTCCTGCCACCACTGGTGGCTGTCCTGGCGGCTGCAGATCCCGTCGCACTTCTCCCCGGGCGCGTACGTCGCGGTGCTCACCACCGCCGACGGCCACCGTTCGCACGCGCCGTTCACCGTACGCTCCACCGAACCCGCCGACCTGCTCCTGCTGCTGCCGGACGTCACGTGGCAGGCGTACAACCTCTACCCCGAGGACGGCCGTACGGGCGCCAGCCTCTACCACGCCTGGGACGGGGCGGGCCGCCTCCTCGGCGAGCCGGAGGCGGCGACGACGGTCTCCTTCGACCGCCCCTACGCGGGCGCCGGCCTGCCGCTGCACGCCGGCCACGCCTACGACTTCATCCGCTGGGCCGAACGCTACGGCTACGACCTGGCGTACGCGGACGCCCGCGACCTGCACGCGGGCCGGGTCGACCCGACGCGCTACCGCGGCATCGTCTTCCCCGGCCACGACGAGTACTGGTCGGTGCAGATGCGCCGGGCCGCGGAACGGGCCAGGGACGCGGGCACGTCGCTGGTGTTCCTCTCCGCCAACACCATGTACTGGCAGGTCGCCCTCGCCCCCTCCGCGGCCGGCGAGCCGGACCGCCTGCTGCGCTGCACGAAGCGCCAGGGCCCGGGCCGCCCGGCGCTCTGGCGCGACCAGGGCGCGCCGGAGCAGGAGATGCTGGGCGTCCAGTACGTGGGCCGGGTGCCGGAGCCGAGCCCGCTGGTCGTACGGAACGCGGACCACTGGCTCTGGGAGGCGACGGGCGCCCGCGAGGGCGACGAACTCCCCGGCCTGGTCGCGGGCGAGGCGGACCGTTACTTCCCGCGCGCCCCGCTCCCGAAGCACACCGCGCGCAAGCTGCTGGCCCACTCCCCGTACACGGACGGCCGCGGCATGCGGCGCTACCAGGAGACGTCGCTGTACGAGACGCCGGCGGGCGGACTGGTGTTCGCGGCGGGCACGTTCGCGTGGTCCCCGGCACTGGACCGGCCGGACCACGTGAACAGCGTGATCCAGCGCGCGACGGCGAACCTCCTGGACCGCATCTGCAAACGGGACTGACCGTCGTTCGTTCCCTTCGGGGGTGTGATCCGGCTACGCGAACGACGTACCGGAGGCGGGAACGGCCAGTTGCGCCCACACGCTGGTGCCGGCGAGTCTGCGCACCGCGCCCCACCGGTCCGCGAGCGCCTCGACCATGGCCAGCCCGCGGCCGGAGAGCGCGAGGTCGTCACTCGGGCCCTCCGGGTCACTCCGGCCCTCCCGGTCGCTCCGGCGATCGATCCAGCCCGCCCGGGACGGACCCTGGTCGATCACCCTGACCGTCAGCCGCCGCAGCTCCCGGCCGGTGAGCTGTACGGCCACGATGATCTGCGAACTGTTCGTGTGGACCAGTGCGTTGGTCGTCAGCTCACTGGCGACCACGAGGGTGTCCTGCGCCCGCGAGGCCGGGATCTGCCAGGCGACCAGCCAGGGCCGGATGATCCTCCGAGCACAGGCGGGGGTGCCCGGAGAGCGACCCGGCAGCACCACCCATGCCTGTCGCCCCCTGCCTACGGCCCGTAGGGGGCCGGGCGGTCATGCGCGATCAGCTCGCCCACCTGCTCAGCAGAGTCGAGTTGCCGAACGTCACCCTGCAGATCCACCCTTTGGACGCAAACGCGCACGCGGGCATGCTGGGGGCGTTCACCCTGCTGAACTTCGGCGACTCCGAACCGGTCGTGGGCTACGTCGAATCCCCTGCCGGGAACAACTTCCTGGAGCGCGACAGGCAGACTCGCATGCTTGTCCACACCTTCGACCGCTTGAGAGCGGGTGCTCTCGACCCCGGCGATTCCGCGGCGCTCCTGGCCGAACTCGCCGCAAAGGAGTAGATGACCATGACCCAAGCCACCCGACCCACACCCCCGGCCGTGAACTCCGACGACCTGACGTGGATAAAGGCGACGGCATCCGGCGAGAACGGCGCCTGCGTCGAACTCGCCCCGGCAGGCGACGGCTGGATCGCCCTGCGGGACAGCAAGAACCCCGACGTCCCCCCGCTGCTGTACACGCGCACCGAACTCGCCGCGTTCCTCGACGGCGCCAAGTGCGGCGAGTTCGACCACCTACTGACGTAACAGGCGACTCTCCCCCGACATCCGGGCCGGCGTGCTGCGGGTGGTGCTGTCACGGCTGCGTACCGAAGCCCTCGGTCATGCGCGCTGATCTTGGGCGGAGGGCATCCTCGGCGTACGGGACGGGCGAGGGGTGGATGGGGCTGTGGGCGTGGGTGGGCATGTGGGGCGGGGTCGGTGGCGGTGGATGCGTGCCCGGCTGCTGTGGGTGCCGTTCTGCGGGGTTGTGGCGGGTGGGATTGCGTGGGCGGTCGTACGGGTCGGGCTGGAGACTGCGGATCAGCTTTCCAGTGTGATCGGCGGGGTCGCCGGCCTGCTCGGTCTCGCCGTCTCGCTGCTCGCCCTGCGCTCTCCCGCTCCTGCCCTTCCACCCGCTGCGGGTGACGGTGGGGCGGGTGGGCGTTGGGTGCGGGAGGCCGCCGCTCACGCCTCCTGCCGCGCTCCTGCCGTCCCGGCCCCCGTCCGCGGCCGTGACAGTCAACTCGCCGACATCGAGCGTCTGGCGGCAGGCCGGAACGGCGGGCTTGTGGTGGTCTGCGGGACGGGCGGGCTGGGCAAGACCACCCTTGCCGCCCAAGCCGCCCGGCAGGCCGAGGCGCAGGGGCGGGCGGTGTTCTGGGTGCGCTGGCAGGATGATGCCGCCCGCCTTGCCCATGACCTCACCCGCGTCGTGAAGGAACTGGGACTCGCCGATTCCCGCCTTCAGGAGGCCCAGAGCGGTCAGGCCGCGCTCGTCGACGTGGTGTGGGAGCACCTGGCGGCGGTGCGGGGGTGGATGATCGTGATCGACAACGTCGACACCCCCCGCAGCCTCGGCCCCGGCAGCGAGCTGCCCGGTGCCTACCGGGGGTGGGTGCGCCCCGACGGCGGCGGACTCCTGCTGGTCACCACCCGTGACGGCGCGCGGGAGACCTGGGGGCCGAGAGCCCGCCTGGTCCCCCTCGAACCCCTGGCCGACGACCCCTCGGGCCGGGTGCTGCGTGACGCCGCACCCGGCGCCGGCACTGCGCAGGAGGCCGCCGCGCTCGGGCAACGGCTCGGCGGGCTGCCCCTCGCTCTGGAGACCGCGGGCCGCTACCTGGCCAACCCCACCAGCCGCTACCGCACCTTCACTGCCTACCGGCACGCCCTTGCCACCGAGTTCGGTGACCTCGTCGGCGCGGAACATCCGCAGGCCGCCGATGCGGACGTCGCCCGCACAGTGGTGCGACACACCTTCGACCTCTCCCTCACCCAACTCCACACCGACGGCTTTACCCTCGCCCGCCCCACCCTGTTCCTCCTCGCGCTCCTGGCGCCCGCACCCGTTCCTCGTGCTCTTCTCACCCCCGCCCTGCTCACCGACGCCACCGGACGCACCGCCACCGCAGCCGAACTCGACGCCGCCCTCGCCGCGCTCCACCAGTTCGGCCTGATCAACACCCCGGACCTGCTGCCGTCCGCTGGCGGCGGCGGGGAAGCCCTGGCGGTCGGGCAGGTCGTGCTGCACCCCGTGGTACACGACGTCATCGCGCTCACCGCTCCCCCCGGCACCGACCGCACCACCTGCTACACCGCCCTCGACACTCACCTCGCCCAAACGGTTCACGACACCGTCAGCGCGGGCCGCGCCGGGTGGCCCACCGCACGTCTCCTCGCCGCACACCTCCCACCCCTCCTCCACCGCACATCAGACGCCGACTTCACCACCCGCCACCTGCTCGACAGCCTCGCCCACACCCTCCACAACGCGGGTGCCGCAACTGAGGAACACCTCCTGCACCAGTGCGTCCTGGACACCGAGACCCACTACCTCGGCCCGGATCACCCCGACATCCTCGCCAGCCGCCACAACCTCGCCAACGCCCTGCGCAGGCTCGGCCGTCACCGGGAGGCCGCGGACCTCCATCAGCAGAACCTCACCGACCGCGAACGCATCCAGGGCCCGGATCACCCCGACACCCTCAGCGGCCGCAACAGCCTCGCTAGCGCCCTGGACGCGCTCGGCCGCTACGAGGAGGCCGCCGACCTGCACCAGCAGAGCCTCACCGACCGCGAACGCGTCCTGGGCCCGGATCACCCCGACACCCTCATCAGCCGCCACAACCTCGCCATCGCCCTGAACGCGCTCGGCCGTCACCAGGAGGCCGCCGAGCTCCATCAGCAGAGCCTCACCGACCGCGAACGCGTCCTGGGCCCGGATCACCCCGACACCCTCGCCAGCCGCCACAACCTCGCCAACGCCCTGAACGCGCTCGGCCGTCACCGGGAGGCCGCCGACCTGCACCAGCAGAGCCTCACCGACTCCGAACGCATTCTGGGCCCGGATCACCCCGACACCCTCATCAGCCGCAGCAATTTCGCCGCCGTCCTGAACGCGCTCGGCCGTCACCGGGAGGCCGCCGAGCTCCATCAGCAGAGCCTCACCGACCGCGAACGCATTCTGGGCCCGGATCACCCCGACACCCTCATCAGCCGCCACAACCTCGCCATCGCCCTGAACGCGCTCGGCCGTCACCAGGAGGCCGCCGAGCTCCATCAGCAGACCCTCACCGACTGCGAGCGCCTCCTGGGCCCGGACCACCCCCACACCCTCACCATCCGCAACAACCTCGCGGAGATACGGGCCGCAGCCGCGCGTACCCAACGGCGTCGATGGCCCTGGCAGCGCACCCGTCCCTGACCGGACCGCAGGCCACACCCAGAGCGCGGACCCAGCGGACCTGCCTTCCCTCAGCCGTGGCCCGCCTGATCATCTATATCCACGGGACCAGCCACGCGTAGTCGTCGGCCTCGCCGCGCTGCCAGCGGGGCGTACGGAGTGTTCTCGATCGGAGATCCGTAGTCGTCGATCAGCTCCAGGCGGAACGCGTCCCGCTCGAAGCTGTTGAACAACTCGACACGCTGCGCGGGAGAGATCAGGTCCACCGCCGGCCTCCAGCAGCGCCTCTCATCCCCGTCGTTCGTAGCCGTCCGGGCGGCTGGCGAGACCGCGGGCGGCTTCCGAGTTCGGCAGGTGCAGGTCCTCGGCGTCGGCGGGGAGCGCACCCCCGACCGGGTCCTCCGGCTCGCCGACCCACAGTTCCAGCGCCTCGCAGGCCGTGAACCCGGCGTCCCGGGCTTCCCTCAACCGCCGGTACCACCGTCCGCCGGCCTTGAAGCCGACCGCTCCCGTGCCGGCCCTGCCGACGTAGCCGGCGGCGTCCTCGGTCTCCGAGGCCCACACGTAGCCGATCACGCGGCCGTCCAGGACGACCGGCAGGCAGCGAACGGCCGTATCCGTGCAGGCCCGGTACTCGGTCTGCTCCAGGGTCCACGGGCTGAGCGGGCCGAAGTCTCCCGGCCGCCCCGTCGGTTCCCAGTAGTACTCGTCCACCGCCACCCTCCCGTCGATCGGGCAGGTTCTCAGTCTGCCGGGGCCGGGCGGACCAGGGGGAGGAAGACCTCGTCGACGATTTCGGCGATGGCCTCCGGGGTGATCGAGCCCCGTACGAGTATCTCGTTGCGCAGGAGGTCCAGCGGCAGGGCGATCCGTCGTTCGGTCAGCCGCGCCGGGTCGACCTCGCCGCGGGCCACCGCGCGGGCGACGAGTGTCGCCGTGGGGCCGCGGTGGACGTCGCTGAGGAGTTCGGAGCGGATCAGGCCGAGGAGTTCGGGGTCGCGGGCGCTTTCGGCGAGCAGGCCCCACAGCACGTCGGTGTCGACGGCGGCGAATCTGCCGGCGATCTGCCGGAGCAACTGGACGGTGTCCGACCGGAGGGTGCCCGTGTCGGGCAGGTCGTCCGCGGTCGGGACTCCGTGGACGATCGCGGCGAAGACGAGTTCGGCGCGGCTGGGCCAGCGCCGGTAGAGCACGGCCTTGCTCGTACGGGCGCGGGCGGCCACGTCCTTCACCGTCAAGGCCGCGTAGCCGACCTCGGCGAGTTCTTCCCACACCGCCTGCATGAGGGCCGTCTCAAGCGCCTTGCCGCGACGCCGGGTCGCGGGCGGCGGTTCGGTCATTCCCTCTCCTCAAGGTTCGCCGGGTTTCTTATTGTGCTCGCCCGTGGCCGGACTTTAAGATACTTCGAGTTTCTTATTGCACGTGTACGAGGAGATCCCGACATGACCATGCCGCGCGCCTTCCGCCGGATCGGCCGTACTGTCAACCCCGCCGTGCTCCCGCTCGCCCGCCGCATGCCGCCCCTCGCCGTGGTCGAACACGTCGGGCGCCGCAGCGCGAAGCGGTACCAGACGCCGGTGCAGGCGTTCCGTACGGAGACCGGCTGGGTCATCGCCCTGGCGTACGGCGCGGACGTCCACTGGATCCAGAACATGCTCGCGGCCGGCGGTGGCCATTTGGTCCGCCGCGGCCGGCGGTACACGCTCACCCGGCCCGCGCGCGTCCACGGCGACCCCGGGCGGCGGCTGCTGCCGCCCTGGGCGCGTGCGCTCATGGCGCTGGTCCGGGTCCGCGACTACGCCACCTTCACGGCTGCCGAACCCGAGCCTCCGGTCAAGCGGTCTTGACCGCTCCGCCGTCGATGACGTGGTCGGCGCCGGTCGTCGAGGCTGCCAGCGGGGAGGCGAGGTAGGTGACCAGGGTGGCGACCTCCTCCGGCTCCACGAGCCGGTCGGTGAGCATGCCCATCGCGGTGGGGAGCCCGGCCACGAGGTCGGCGTGGGGGATCCCCATGGACGCGGCCAGCTTCGCCCCGTAGCCGGTCGGGCTCTCCCACATCGCCGTACGGACCGGCCCGGGCGAGACGGTGTTCACCCGCACCCCCCGCGGGCCGAATTCGTGGACGAGCGCCTTGCCGAACGCGGTGAGCGCGGCTTTGGCCGTCGTGTACGGGACGGGTCCGCCGTGCGGGACGCGGGCGCCGATCGAGGACACGTTGACGATCGCGCCCCGCGCGGCCAGGAGAGCCGGGAGGGCGGCGCGGGTGACGCGGACGGTGGCGAAGAAGTTGAGGTCGGCCACCTCCGCCCACTGCTCGTCGGTCAGGTCGAGGAAGCCGCCGGTCAGGTCGCCGTCGCCGCCGCCGACGTTGTTCACCAGGATGTCGATGCCGCCCAGCTCGGCCACGGCCTCGTCGACGAGGCGGCCGGCGCCGGCGGGGTCTGACAGGTCGACCGCGACCGGCACGGCTCCGGTCGCCGTCAGGTCGGGGGTGGGGGTGCGGGCCGCCGCGACGACGCGGACGCCCTCGGCGGTCAGGGCTCGGACGACGGCCAGTCCGATTCCCCGGCCGGCGCCCGTGACCAGGGCTGTCTTGCCGTTCAGGTGCAGGTCCATGGAGATCCTCCGCTGCATTGGTGCGTCAGTGTCGATGCGTCAAAGCTATAACATGCGTCATCGATGTTGCAAATCATGGAGGAGCTGCCACATGGGCGTACGCTCAAGGGGGAACGAACACCGCTGGAAGGAAACCCGGACCCATGGCGATCCCCGCCTCCGCCAAGCCGCTGCGCGCCGACACCGAGCGGACCGTACGCGCGATCCTCGAAGCCGCCGAGCGGGTGCTGTCCGCGAACCCGGCCGCGACCATGGAGCAGATCGCCGAGGCCGCCGGGGTCGCGCGGACCACCGTCCACCGGCGGTTCGCCTCGCGCGACGCCCTGATCACCGCGCTGGCCGCGTGGGCGACCCGGCGGTTCCAGGAAGCGGTGGAGGCCGCCCGGCCGGAGACCGCCCCGCCCGCCGTCGCGCTCTACCAGGTCACCGCGAACGTGCTGCGCGTGAAGATCGGCTGGGGCTTCGCCATGGGCGCCATCGCCACCGACGACCCCGAGGTCGCCCGCGTCCACGCCGAGGTACTTGCCGGGTGCGAGCGGCTGTTCGCCCGCGCCCGGGACGCCGGCCTGCTCCGGCCGGACACCGACCTGGGCTGGGCGCGACGTGTCTACTACGCGCTCATCCACGAGGCGGCGGCCGAGGCGCCGGCCACCGACGCCGCCGTGGACGCGCTCGCCACGCGCCTCGTCGACACCCTGCTGCGGGGGTTCGGCGGGCCGGCCACCCCCTGAGCCGGCCCGGGGCGGAACCGTCCACTCTGAACTCGCGTCCGAAGAAGCCGAGTTCATTGCACAGACGAGAAGGACGTGGACGAGGGTATGGGCGCGAGCGCAAGGAATTGGGCGTTGCTGGGTACGGCGGCCGTGATGTTGGCCGCCGCGGGCTGCGGCGACGACGGCGGCGAGGGCGGCGATGCCGCCGACGGCGGGGCCGAGCTGGCGGAGCGGTGGCGGACCGAGAGCGTGGACCACCGGCCGGAGGACGTGTGGCTGCCGCCGATGTGGGTCGCCGGTGACGTGGTCGTCAGCATCACCACCAGCGGGGTCACCGGCCACGACGCCGCCACCGGCAAGGCCGCGTGGGAACTGCCCGCCCCGGAGGGCGCCGGCGCGCCGTGTGCCGCCTCGCCGACCGTCAACGGCAAGGGCGTCGGCGCCGTCCTGTTCGCCCCGGCCGGTGCGCAGGGCGGCGGGGACGCCTGCTCGGTGCTGGGGGTCGTCGACACCGCCAGCGGCGATCTGCTGTGGAGCAAGGATCTGACCGCCGGCGAGGACTCGTACCCCACCGCCGACGTCATGCCCGTCAGCATCGGCGAGGAGTCGGTCACGGTCGAGTTGCTCGAGGACGGCCTGCACCGCTTCTCGATCGACGGCGGGGAACTGCCCACCCCCGAGGTGACGGTGGGACAGGAGTGTGACGACTTCTACGTCGACTGGCGGCACAGCGCCGAGCACCTGGTCGCCGTCGTCGACTGCCCCGACCTGACCGGCGCCGAGAACTACATAGCCGCGTACGACTCCGGCAGCGGCGAAGAGCTGTGGAACGCGCCGGACTTCACCGACGAGGACCAGCCGGCCCGGGTCGAGATCCTCGCCGACGAGCCGCTGACCGTCGCGACGCAGGAGAAGCTGGTGTCGTTCGACGAGGACGGCAAGCCGCTGGCCGACCTGCCGCTCGACCGGCCCGACGGGTATCTGCACCTCGACCCGGGGGACTTCACCATCCAGGAGTCGGTGCTGGTGACCTCCTACGACGACGCCACCAACGACTACGTGGGCATCGACCTGGCCACGGGCAAGGAGCTGTGGAAGCAGGAGTTCGACTCTCCTCCCCACCCGCTGGCGGCCGGGAACGGGCCGGACGGGGAGCTGGTCGGGCTCCAGGACCGCGTGATCGAGGAGGAGAACGCCCTGTCCGAGCACCTGGCGCTGTGGAACGCGCGGAAGGGCGGCGAGCCGGCGACGAAGGGCGTGCTGCCCGAGGACACGGGCTCCCCCCAGGCGGTGGCCACCAGCCCCGACGACGGCACGCTGTACGTCCTGGCCGAGCCCGAGGTCGGCGGGGAAGCGCTGCGGATCGAGGCGTACGAGCGGTAGCGCGCCCGGGCCCGACGGTCATGCCGCCGCGGTTCGCGGCTCTCGGCGCTACGTCATCGCCGCCAGGGCCGCGGGGAGTTCGCGGCGGGACGTGACGCCCAGCTTCGGATACGCCTTGTACAGGTGGTACTCCACCGTCCGCGGGGAGAGGAAGAGCCGGGCCGCGATGTCGCGGCTGCTCGTGCCCTCCGCCGCGAGGCGGACGACCTGGAGTTCCTGCGGGGTCAGGCGGTCCGCCGGGTCCGGGGCGGTGGCGCGGGCCGTCGCCTGGGCGTCGCCCGCCGCGCGGAGCTCCGCGCGTGCGCGGTCCGACCAGGGGGCGGCGGCCAGCCCGTCGAAGAGCCCGAGCGCGGTGCGCAGGTGCGTACGGGCGTCCCCGCGGCGGCGTTCGCGGCGCAGGTGCTCGCCGAACAGCAGCTCCGTGCGGGCCCGTTCGAAGGGCCGGCCCCTCGGCTCCGCGTGCAGGCGTACCGCCTCCGCGTACGCGGTCTCCGCCGCGCCCGGCTCGGCGGCCAGCAGCGCCTCGTTGCGCAGCGCCACCGCCTGCGCCCACGGCTGCCCGCTCGCCGCCGCCCAGGCGTCGAAGCGGCGGGCCGGAGCCGCGGCCCGGTCCGGGGCACCGAGCCGGACGGCCGCCTCCACCTCGTCCGCCGTCGCGAACAGCAGCGCCGCGCTGTACCGCGCCGCGCCCGCGCCGGCCTCGGCCAGCCGGGTCAGCGCGGCCTCGTAGCGGCCGAGGCCCAGGTCGAGGAGGGCCAGGGCGGTGATGCCGTAGTTGCCGCCCGCGTTCATGCCGGGGGTCACGAGGGTCCGTACGCGCTCCTCGTCGCCCTCGATCGCCGGGACGCGCGCCAGCAGGTTGTGCAGCCGCCCGATGCGCACCGCGAGCCCGGTGTCGCGGGCGATGGCGGCGGCTTCGGTCACCGTGCGCTCCGCCTCGCGGTGGTCGCCCGCGTAGAGCTGCTGGCGCGCCAGCACGTGCAGCAGGTAGGGGAGCCGGCCGATGAGGCCGTCGCCGCGGGCGAAGTCGATCTCCTCGGTGATCACGGACAGTTGGACGTCGTCGGGGAGCAGGGAGCCGGACGACAGTGCCTGCAGGCGGGGCGGGGTGCCCACGGGGGCGTCGTCGAGCAGGTCGGTGACCGTCGGCAGCCCGCGCGCGAAGTCGCCGGCCGCCAGGTGCGCGAGTCCCCGCACCGCGCGGTCCGCCCGCCGGTCGTCGGCGCCGGCCGCGTCCCCGTACTCCTCCAGCAGGGCCGCCGCCCGGTGCAGCGCCGCGACGTCCCCGCCGAACCACGCGTACGTCGCCGCCGCACGCAGCATCTCCCGCCCGTACGTGCGCGAATCCCGCGCGTGCGCGAGGAGCAGCGCGCCGGCCTCCGCCGCGGCGTCCTTCTCGAAGAGCCAGAACGAGCGCACGTACGCCAGCTCCGCGCGCTGGTCCGGGTCCCGGGTCTGCTTGTACGCCTCCTCCGCCAGCTCCGCCGCCTGCTCCGCGTGCCCGGCCTGCTGCGCCGCCCACGCCGCCGCCGTCAGCCGCCGCACGCGCGGCGCCGCGTCCGGGGTGAGGCGGGCGGCTTCCGCGTACGTGTCCGCCGCCGCCGCCGGGCCGCCGCGGGCCAGCGCCCGCCGCCCGCACTCCTCCAGCTCGGCGGCGACCTCCTCGTCGGGCCCCGTCGCGGCCGACGCCATGTGCCGGGCCCGGCAGTCGGGGTCGCCGGAGGCGGCGGCCAGCGCCTCGTGCACGGCGAGTCGGCGGGCGAGCGGGGCGGCGGTGTAGGCGGCGGTACGGATCAGGGGGTGGCGGAACTCGACGAACTCACCCACCACGGCCACCAAGTCCCGCTGCTCCGCCGCGGCCAGGTCGGCGAGCCCGACGCCCATGCGCTCGGCGGCGGCGACCACGTACCGCAGGGTGCTGCGGGAGTCGGCGGCGGCGATGAGCAGGATCAGCCGGGTCGGCTCCGGCAGCTCCCGCACCCGGTCGCGGTACGCGGCGAGCACCCGGTCCGCGGCGGGCAACGGCTGCCCGGCGGCCTGCGGGCGGCCGGCGGCGGCCGGTCCCGAGGCGCCGAACTCGCGCAGCGCGAGCGGGTTGCCGAGGGACTCGGCCAGCACCCGGTTCCGTACCGCCGCGGGCACGTCGAGCCCGGCGAGCAGGGCCAGCGCGTCGTCGCGGCCGAGGCGGGAGAGCGCCGACTGCGGCAGCCCGGCGGCCGGGAAGCCGGCGTCCTCGCCCGGCTGCGCACCACGGGCGGCGAAGAGCAGGGCGACGCGCTCCACGCCCAGCCGGCGGGCGGCGAACAGCAGCGCGTCGGCGGACGGCTCGTCGATCCACTGGGCGTCGTCCACCAGGCACAGCACCGGCGCGTCCTCGGCGACCTCGGCGAGCAGCGACAGCACCGCGAGCCCGACGAGGAACCGGTCGTGCCCGTCGGCGGCGCCGGTGCCGACCGCGGCGCCCAGCGCGTCGGCCTGCGGCTGCGGCAGCCCGGCGGCGCGGTCGAGCACGGGGCGCAGCAGTTGGTGCAGCGCCGCGAACGCAAGCCCCCGCTCGGCCTCCCAGCCCACCGCGCGCAGCACGGTGAAGCCGCGCCGGTGGGCCTCGCCCTCGGCGTACGCGAGCAGCGACGACTTGCCGATGCCGGCCTCGCCGCGGAGCACGAGGCTCTGCCCGCGTCCGTCCGCGGCGGCGCCGATCAGCGTGTCGAGTGCGGCGAGCTCCTTCTGACGCCCGTACAAAGTCATCCAGTCACACTCTCCGTGGGGCGGGTCGGCGGCACGGTTCACGTATCCCAGTACCGAAGCGCTACGGATCCGGCGGGCATTCCCCCGTATCTAGCGTCGAAGACATGATGAACGAGATCTTCGCACCCGTACGGATCGGCCGCCTCGACCTCCCGAACCGGCTCGCGATGGCCCCGATGACCCGCTCCCGGGCCACCGCGGACGGCGGCCTGGTGTCCGAGCTGACCGCCGAGTACTACGCCCAGCGGGCCACGGCGGCGCTGATCGTCAGCGAGGGCACCCAGCCCAGCGTGCGCGCCCAGGGCTATATCCAGACGCCCGGCATCCACACCGCCGCGCAGATCGACGCCTGGCGGAAGGTGACCGACCGGGTGCACGCCGCGGACGGGCGGATCTTCCTCCAGCTCCTGCACTCCGGCCGCGTCGGCCACCCCTACCTCTACCCGGACGGCGGGCTGCCGGAGGCGCCGTCGGCCCTCGTCTCCGGGGAGTCGCTGTTCACCCTCGACCGGGGGATGCTGCCGCATCCCGTGCCGCGCGAGCTGACCGCCGACGACATCGGCGAGATCGTCCGGGACTTCGCGGCCGGCGCGCGCAACGCGATCGAGGCGGGCTTCGACGGCGTTGAGCTGCACGGCGCCAACGGCTACCTCATCCACCAGTTCCTCTCCGGCAACTCCAACCACCGCACCGACGCCTACGGCGGCCCGGTGGAGAACCGCGTGCGCTTCGCCGTCGAGTCCGTACGGGCGGTGAGCGAGGCCATCGGCGCGGACCGTACCGCGCTGCGCATCTCGCCCGGCAACGAGGCCAACGGCGTGGCCGAGACCGACACGGCCGAGCTGTACGCGGCGCTGCTCGCGGCGCTGGCCCCGTACCCGCTGGCCTATCTGCACACCCTGGAGGCCCACCCGGGGCTGCGCGGCGTGACCGAGCAGGTACGGCGCGGGTGGGCGGGCCCGCTGATGCTGAACTCCGCGCACCACGGCGGCGGCGACCCGGTCGCGGACGCGGCGGAGCTGGTCGCCGCGGGCACCGCGGACCTGGTGGCCCTCGGGGCGCGCTGGCTGGCCAACCCCGACCTGCTCGACCGGGCCCGGGCCGGCGGTCCGTACAACGAGGCCGACGAGGCGACGTACTACGGCGGCGACCACCGCGGGTACACGGACTACCCCTCGCTCACGCCCCTGGCCCCGGCCCCCGCCTCCGCCGCCGGCTGAGGGGGCCGCCTGGCCGGGGTGCCGGTGCGGCGATGCGAGACAATTCGACTGTCGCATCGGCAGAGCCCCCGGAGGGATCCGTGCCCGGTTTCGTGGAGAAGCCCCAGCCCGTAGACGTGCCCGGCCTCGTGCACCTGCACACCGGCAAGGTCCGGGACCTGTACGAGGACGCCGACGGCCGCCTGGTGATGGTGGCCGGCGACCGGATCTCCGCGTACGACTGGGTGCTCCCCACCGAGATCCCCGACAAGGGCCGGATGCTGACCCGGCTGTCGCTGTGGTGGTTCGAGCGGATCGCCGACATCGTGCCGCACCACGTGCTGTCCACGGAGCTGCCCGAGGGCGCCCCCGCCGACTGGGCGGGGCGCGCCCTGGTGTGCCGCCCGCTGCGGATGGTCCCGGTGGAGTGCGTGGCCCGCGGCTATCTGACGGGCTCGGGGCTCGTGGAGTACGCCGAGACCGGCGCCGTCTGCGGGGTCGACCTGCCGCCGGGGCTGACCGACGCCTCCGCGCTGCCCGCGCCGGTCTTCACGCCGGCGACGAAGGCGGAGGTGGGGGAGCACGACGAGAACGTCACGTACGAGGACGTGGTCCGCCGCGTCGGTCCGCTCGTCGCGGCGGAGCTGCGGCGGGTGACGCTGGAGTTGTACGGGCGCGGGCGGGACCTCGCGCGCGAGCGGGGGCTGATCCTGGCGGACACGAAGTTCGAGTTCGGCTACACCGGCGACGCGGTCGGCGAGGGCGAGCTGGTCCTCGGCGACGAGGTGCTCACTCCCGACTCCTCGCGTTACTGGGGCATCGACGACTGGCGTCCGGGCCGGCCGCAGCCGTCCTTCGACAAGCAGTACGTCCGCGACTGGCTGACCTCCGCCGAGTCCGGCTGGGACCGGCACGGCGAGGAGCCGCCGCCGGAGCTGCCGGCGGAGGTGGTGGAGCGTACGCGCGAGAAGTACGTGGAGGCGTACGAGCGGCTGACGGGGGAGCGCTGGGACTCCTGACCCGGCCGGGGCGGCGCGGCACCGCCCCGGCCGGGCCGCGGCGTCAGACGGTGGGCGGCGGCGGCACGCCCGTCAGGTGGTACTGCACGATCGGCGCCAGCCAGCCGATCAGCTCCTCCGGGTCGGCCGAGGCCATCGGGTCGAGCCGGACGATGTAGCGCAGCATCGCGGTTCCCACGAGCTGCGCCACGGCCATCTCCGCGTGCATCGCGCCGTCCGGCTGCGGCATCATCGGCGCGATCCTGTGCAGCACGTTGCGCGTGACGATGCCGCGGAAGATGGCGGCGGCCGTCTCGTTGCTGACGGCGGAGCGGACGACGGCGAGCAGCGGCTCGCGCGAGCGCGGGTCCTCCCAGACGCTGAAGAAGAAGCGGGTCACGCGCTCGCCCGCGCTGTCGATCGGACCGCCGACGACGGCGTCGTGCACCGCCACCGTCGGCGCGAAGGTGCTCTCCAGCGCCGCTTCGAAGACGTGTTCCTTGGTGCCGTAGTAGTGGTGGACCAGCGCCGGGTCCACGTCCGCGGTCTTCGCGATGCCGCGGATGGACGTCTTCTCGTAGCCCCACTCGGCGAACTCCGAGCGGGCCGCCGCCAGTATTCGGTCTCTCGTGCCGGGCCCGTCGGCGGCGGCGCCGCGCCGGGGGCGGCCCCGGCCCCGTTTCGGAGCGTCGGCGGTGTTCTCGTGCGTCACGACGTTGTGCCTTTCCCCGGTCTTACCTGTGCCCGGACTTACGACGGCGTGCCCCGCGGGACCGGTGCCGCGAGGTTGAGCCGGGTGAACGCCAGCGACTCCGCGAGGTCCGACTCGCGCTCGGCCGCCGACATCGCCCGCCGGGTGTTGATCTCCACGACCACCTGCCCGCCGAACCCGCGCGCCGCCAGCCGCTCCAGCATCTCCGCGCACGGCTGGCTGCCGCGCCCGGGCACCAGGTGCTCGTCCTTGCCGGAGCCGGAGCCGTCGGCCAGGTGCACGTGGCACAGCCGGTCGCCCATGCGGTCGGCCATCTCCAGCGCGTCGTTGCGGGCGGTGGCGGTGTGCGAGAGGTCCAGGGTGTGGTGGCGGTAGTCCTCGTTGGTGACGTCCCAGTCGGGCGCGTACGCGAGCATCTCCTTCTCGCGGTAGCGCCACGGGTACATGTTCTCCACAGCGAACTGCACCGCCGTCTCGTCGGCCATGCGCCAGACGCCGCGCACGAACTCGCGCGCGTACGAGCGCTGCCAGCGGAACGGCGGGTGCACCACGACGGTCTCGGCGCCCAGCTTCTCGGCGGCCGACTGCGCGCGGCGCAGCTTCTCCCACGGGTCCCGCGACCAGACGCGCTGCGTGATCAGCAGGCACGGCGCGTGGATGGCGAGCACGGGCACGCCGTGGTGGTCGGAGAGGCGGCGCAGCGCCTCGACGTCCTGGCTGACGGGGTCGGTCCAGACCATGACTTCCACGCCGTCGTAGCCGAGGCGGGCGGCGGTCTCGAAGGCGGTGGCGGTCGACTCGGGGTAGACGGAGGCGGTGGACAGGGTCACCCGCGCGTCGGGCACCGAGACACCGCGGGCGGCGCTTTCGGCCCCGGCGCGGTCCGCGCGCCCGGCCCCGGCCACACCGGCCCCGCCGCGCGCGTCCGTTTTGTCGGTCTCGCCGGTTTCGTCCTGCTCGTCGGTCCGGTAACGGGAAGCTCCAGCCACGGAGACAGCGTACGCGGGCCTCGTGCGCGCCCCCGTCCCGTCAGGGCAATTGGTCCAGCCGCTTGAGGATCACGCCCTCGCGCAGTGCCCACGGGCAGATCTCCACGGTGTCCACCCCGAACAGATCCATCGCCCCCTCCGCCACCAGCGCCCCCGCGAGCAACTGCCGCGCCCTGCCCTCCGACACCCCGGGCAGCTCCGCCCGCGCCTCCGCGGTCATCTCCGCCAGCCGCGGCACCCACTCCTCCAGCGACGCCGCCGTCAGCGCCCGGTGCACGTACAGCCCCTCCGCCGACCGTGCGGCGCCCGCGATCCGCGCGAGCTGCCGGTACGTCTTCGACGTCGCCACCACGTGATCCGGCTCACCGAGCCGGCTGAACTCGCTGACGACCCGCGCGATCTGCGCGCGCACGTACCGCCGCAGCGCCCGTACGTCATCGGTGGCGGGCGGGTCCCCCGGCAGCCAGGCGGTGGTCAGCCGGCCGGCGCCGAGCGGCAGCGACACGGCCTTGTCGGGGTCCTCGTCGATCCCGTACGCGATCTCCAGCGACCCGCCGCCGATGTCCAGGACCAGCAGCTTCCCGGCCGACCACCCGAACCAGCGGCGCGCGGCCAGGAACGTCAGCCGCGCCTCCTCCTCGCCGGTGAGCACGGTGAGCTTCACGCCCGTCTCGTCGGCGACCCGCGCGAGGACGGACTCGGCGTTGGCCGCCTCGCGGACCGCGGAGGTGGCGAACGGCAGCACGTCTTCTGCGCCCTTGTCCTCCGAAACCTGCAGCGCCTCATGGATCGTGGCGATCAGCCGCTCGACCCCGTCGTCGCTTATGGCGCCCTCCTCGTCGAGAAGCTCGGCGAGTCGCAGTTCCGCCTTGTGCGAGTACGCGGGCAGGGGGCGGGCACCGGGGTGCGCGTCCACCACCAGCAGGTGCACCGTGTTCGAGCCCACATCCAGAACGCCGAGTCGCATAACGGGAAACGCTAGCGCCTTGCCCCGCGGACGTACGCTGGGTCACGTGAGCAAGAGGAAGAAACAGGGCAAAACGCAAGCCGGTTCGGTCGTCGTACGCGAGAATGCCGCGCGGTCGGAGGAGGTCGGGCTCGACTTCGCCCGCGCGTGGGTGGAGTTTCCGGACCCCGCCGACGACGAACAGGTCTTCCGCTGCGACCTGACGTGGCTGACGTCACGCTGGTCGTGCATCTTCGGCCGCGGCTGCCAGGGCATCGACGCCGCGGGACCCGACGACGGCTGCTGCACGCTGGGCGCGCACTTCTCCGACAAGGACGACGAGAAACGGGTCGCCGGCCACGTGCGGCGGCTCACCCCCGAGCTGTGGCAGTACCACGCGGAGGGCCGGGGCCCGGACGGCTGGATCGAGACCGACGAGGACGGCGAACGCAAGACCCGCCGCGTGGACGGCGCCTGCGTCTTCCACAACCGCGCCGGCTTTTCCGGCGGCACGGGCTGCGCCCTGCACCTGCTGGCCCTCCGCGAGGGGCGCGAACCGCTGGAGACCAAGCCGGACGTGTGCTGGCAGTTGCCGGTGCGCCGGTCCTACGAGTGGATCACGCGCCCCGACGACACCAAGATCCTGATGATCTCGATCGGCGAGTACGACCGCCGCGGCTGGGGTCCGGGCGGGCACGACCTCCACTGGTGGTGCACGTCGGCCCCCTCGGCCCACGGCGGCGGGCGGCCGGTGTACGTGTCGTACCGGCCGGAGCTGGTGGAACTGATGGGCGAGCGGGCCTACGACCGCCTGGCGGCCCTCTGCGAGGAGCGCCTGCAGGGGGCACGGAACGGGGCCCTGCCGGCGCCCCACCCGGCGGACTGAGGGCCCTCAGCCCGCCCGCGACGGCACCCGCGCCGGGGACGACGAGCCCGGCGCGCTCGGGTCCGGGGCGGACGGCGTCGGCGTGGGGCCGGGGTCCGAGGGGCTCGGGCCGGGGTCGGACGTCGACGGATCCGGGTCCGACGGGGAGGGGTCCGGGTCGGAGGGCGACGGCGCCGGGTCCGACGGGTCCGGTGACCCCGGCGGTGACGGGGAGTGCGGCCGGTCCGGCGCCGGCGGGCGGGCCGGCGACTGCGGGCCCGTACGGCCCGCGCCCGAGCCGGTGATCAGGATCGCCGCGCCGCCCGGGGACACGTACACCCGCGCCTGCCAGGCACCGCGCGGCTCGCTCGCCTTCGCCACCGTCACCGCGACCGTCGTGGCCTCGCCGGGCCGCAGGGTCCCGTAGGTCGCGCTGAACCGCAGCCACCCGCCGTCCGTGCCGATCCGCCAGTCGACCGGCGCACCGCCGGACGCCCGCAGCCGCAGATAGGTGGTCTCCCCGGCCGGCCACGCCTCCACCGTCAGCCTGCCGGGCCCGATGCCCGGCCGGCCCGGGGTCGGGCCGCCGTGGTCGACGACCTCCACCGACACGTCCGGGCGGTTGCCGCGGCGATCGGACGACCGCGGCGCGTCGTCGTGCGCGCTGCCGGCCTTCTCCACCGGGCGGCCGTCCAGCTTCTCCGGGTCGTCCGCGCCCGCGCTCGGCGGCGGCCAGCCGGACTGCGCCTCGCCCGGCGCCTGCGCGCCCCGGTTCGCGGCCCACAGCGCCAGCACCGGCGCCGCGAGGACGGTGGCCACGACGGTCGACGTCACGGCCCGGGAGCGCAGCCGGCCGCGGCGGGCGGCCCGGTGCCGGGGGTCGCGGGGGTAGCCGCGGCGGTCGAAGCTCGGCGGGTGCGCGAAGCGGGTGCGCTGGGCGTGCAGCATCGCCGTGTACGCAGCCGCGCGGGGCGCCCGGAGCACCGGCAGCGGGCCCTCGGGCCGCGCGGCCCGCAGCGTGCCCGGCCAGGCCCAGCCGGCGCCCGCGCGCTCGGCGGCGCGGCGGCACTCGGCGCAGTCGTCCACGTGCCGGACCAGCTCGCGGCTGAGGGCGGCGCTGAGGAACAGCCGGCTGTCGCCGGCGAGCCGGGCGATGGCGGGGCAGCCGTGCTGGTCGACGACGGCGAGCGCGGCCCGGGTCCTCTCGACCTCGGCGGCGGCGGTGGACAGCAGCACGCGGGCGGCGTCCGGGTGCCGGCCGAGCACGGTGGCGACCTCGTCGGCGGGCAGCCGGTGGCGTACGGCGAGCTCCAAGGCCTCGCGCTGCTCGGGCGTCGTGCCGGCGGCCTCGGGCCAGGCGAGCGCGGTCAGTTCGCGGCGGTGCAGGCGGGCGGCGGCTTCCGCGGCTTCCAGGGACTCCGGGGCCGCCGCCTCCGGTACGGGTTCCACGGCGGAGGATCGCTTCTCCTCGGCCGGGGCGGCGGGCCGCCGCTGCGCCGACCGGAGGGCCGGCCGGTGGGTCAGGCGGTGCGCGGACCGCTCCGACCGGTGGGCCGGTCGCTGGGCCGGCTTCTGCGCCTGCTTGTGCGCCGGCTTCTGATCCAGGCGGCGCACACAGGCCCAGCGGGCCAGCGAGTACAACCAGGGCCGCCACTCGGCGGGCGTCGCGGGCCGCCGCCGCGGCTGGCGTTCGGCGATCGCGAGCACGTCGCCGAGGGCGGCGACGGCGTCGTCGTGGTCGCACAGCACCGACATGCAGTAGGTGAACAGGCCGTCCAGATAGGGCTCGTACTGCTCGGGCGGGTGCTGTGGCGGCGGCTGCCGGGCGGGTTCGGGGTCGGGGCTGCTCGTCACCCCGCGAACGTAGGCGCATAGTCGCGTACGGATCGGGGTAGTTCGGCGCTTCTCACTCCGACGGGTGACGTTGTCACTCAATGGGGGACGTCTGGGGCGGCTCCGTCACCGCGGCCCGTCGAGGGCGTCCGCCGGCACTCCCGGTCCGTATCCGCGCAGAGCCCGCGCAGGCCCCCGCGACCGCCGCGCCCAGGGCGAGACCCGCCGCGACGTCGAGCGGGTAGTGCACGCCGACGAAGACCCGCGACACCGCCAGCAGTACGCCGAACGGCAGCACCCACGCCGTGATCCGCGGCCACGCCACCGCCAGCGCGACGGCCGCGGCGCCGGCGATCGTCGCGTGGTTGCTGGGGAACGACCAGTCGCCCGGCGGCGGGCAGTCCGCCAGCGGCGCCGCCGCGCCGCGCACCGCCCGGCACGGCCGCTCCCGCTCGACCCACACCTTCAGCAACTCGCTGATCCCGTACGCCGCCACCGTGCCCGCCGCCCCCGCGACCACCGGCGCGCGCCGCGGCGCCGCCCACCACGCGGCGGCGAAGAGCGCGGCCAGCAGCAGCAGCCCGGCGTCCGTGCCGAACTCGAAGAGTGCGTGCAGCCACTCGGGGGTCCGGCGGGCGAGCGAAGTGACGTCCCGGTACAACTCGTCGTTCATGCCCGGACGGTACGAAGCGTGTTCGGTTCACCACTTCCGGCGAAAGTCAGTACGCTCCCCTGACGAAAGTCAGACTGCGCGGCGGGTACGGGACCGTCTGGCGCCCCAAGTCTCGTAAGGTTTCCGCGTGGGATCTTTCCGCCGACCTGTCGGTCCGCTGCCGTCCGCCATCTACTGGCGGCGCCGGGCGGTTCTGCTCGGCCTGCTCGCCGTGCTCGCGATCTTCGCCGTCCTGGTCATCAACCTCGGGGGCGGTAGCGAGAACACCGCCGACGAGGGCAAGAACCCGGCGGAGTCGATCACTCCGGGACCGACGGACGACTCGTCGGTGATCGACAACCCGCCCGGGGGTCGCGACGAGGACGGCGGCGGCTCCGCGGGCTCCGGCGGCTCCGACGACGAGAACGGCGGCGGCACGGGCGACTCCGAGGGCTCGGACGGCTCCGGCGGCTCCGACGGCGGCACCTCCGACGGCGGCGGCTCCGGCGACGGCGAGGACGGCGGCTCCGCGGGCGGTGGCGGCTCCGACGGCGGTTCCGGCTCCGCGGGCGGCTTCGGCGTGGGCTCGGACGGCGTGCCGGCCGGCTCCTCCATGGCCGCGTGCGACGCGGGCGACGTGGAGCTGACGCTGCGCAGCGAGGAGCGCTCGTACGCGCCGGGGGAGCGGCCGGTGTTCGAGCTGACCGCCGTCAACTCCGGCGGCGAGGACTGCAAGCTGGACTTCTCGCCGACCTCGGCGGTGCTCACGATCTCGACGGCGTCCGGCGGCGAGAGCCGCTGGTGGGCGTCGGACGACTGCCCGTGGACGACCGACCCGATCCTGCTGGCGGTGCCGGCGGGCAGCGAGGTCTCACGGACGTACGAGTGGGACATGCGGGCGAGCGAGCCGGGCTGCGCGACGCCGAAGGCGTCGACGGCCGGGGCGGGGAGCTACGAGGCCGAGGTCAGCGCGGACGGCTTCGGGACGGCCACGGCGCCGTTCGTGCTGGAGAAGGCGTAACGGCCCGGCGGGCTGCCTCTCCCGCGGGCGTCCGCGTACGGGTGTGGGCGGCCGTGTGTTCTCCGGCGGCACCGGGGTGCGGGGCGTTGACGGCCGCACGTCCCACGAGGGCGCTCGGGTACGGGCGTTGACGAATCCCGTGTTCCGCGTCCCGCGCCCGCCGCGTCAGACGTAGCGCTCCAGGATCGACGACTCCGCCAGCCGCGACAGCCCCTCGCGCACGGACCGGGCCCGGGCCTCGCCGACGCCGTCGACCGTCTGCAGGTCGTCCACGCTGGCCGCGAGCAGCTTCTGCAGGCCGCCGAAGTGCTCGACCAGCCGGTCGATGACGGCGCTGGGGATCCGCGGCACCTTGGCCAGCAGCCGGTAACCGCGCGGCGAGACCGCGGCGTCCAGGGTCTCGGGCACTCCCGTGTAGCCCAGCGAGCGGGCCACGATGGGCAGTTCGAGCAGCTCGCCGTGGGAGAGCCGGTCCAGCTCGGTGAGCGCGCGGTCCACCGTGTACGGACGGCGGCCGGTGCGCTCCGGGACGTAGTCCCGGACGACGAGCTGGCGTTCCGGCTCGACGCCGGCGATCAGCTCGTCGAGCTGGAGGGACAGCAGCCTGCCGTCCGTGCCCAGCTCGACCACGTACTCCGCGATCTCGGTGGCGATCCGGCGCACCATCTCCAGCCGCTGCGCGACGGCGGAGACGTCCCGCACCGTCACCAGGTCCTCGATCTCAAGTGCGGAGAGGGTGCCGGCGACCTCGTCCAGCCGCAGCTTGTACCGCTCCAGGGTGGCCAGCGCCTGGTTCGCCCGGGAGAGGATCGCGGCGGAGTCCTCCAGCACGCGCCGCTGGCCGTCGACGTACAGCGCGATGAGCCGCATCGACTGGCTGACGGAGACGACGGGGAAGCCGCTCTGGATCGACACCCGCTGCGCGGTGCGGTGGCGGGTGCCCGTCTCCTCGGTGGGGATCGAGGCGTCGGGCAGCAACTGCACGCCCGCGCGCTCGATGCGGGTGATGTCGCGGTCGAGGACCACGGCGCCGTCGAGCTTGCACAGCTCACGCAGCCGGGTCGCGGTGAACTCGACGTCCAGCACGAAGCCGCCGGTGCAGATGGACTCGATGATCTTGTCCGTGCCGAGCACGATGAGCCCGCCGGTGTTGCCGCGCAGGACCCGCTCCAGGCCGTCGCGCAGCCCCGTGCCGGGCGCGACCGCGCTCAGCGCGGCCCTCACCGCGGCATCGGAGCCGGAACTGCCGCCGGCTCTGCCCGGGGCGCCCGCCCGGTCGCCTGCTGCCACTGGAACCCTCCGGAGTCCTCCGGTCGTCGTTTCGGTGCTCCACGCGCGCCGGGCGGCGCACGCACGAGCCCCCTGCGCTCCCCCGCACGGAAGAGACCGGGGCAAAGTCTACCGGCGAGCCTCCTCGGGCTGCCGGGACTCCCTCGGCTCTCTCTCCCCACCCGGCTCCCGGGACCCGCCGCCCCCGCGCCGCCGGCCGGCCGGCAGCGCGCGCAACGCGTCCGCTATGTCCCCGACTTCCCGTACTTTCATGCCCGCGGGCACCTTGCCCGGATCCGCCGGCACGAGCGCCTGCGTGAACCCGAGCCGGGCCGCCTCCGCCAGCCGCCGGGCCACCCCCGTCACCCGCCGCACCTCGCCGGCCAGGCCGACCTCCCCGATCGCGACCAGGTTCTTCGGCAGCGGGGTGTCGCTCGCGGCGCTGGCCAGCGCGAGCGCGACGGCCAGGTCGGCGGCCGGCTCGGAGAGCTTCACCCCGCCGACGGTGGCGCTGTAGATGTCCCGCTTGGACAGCGCGCGGATGTCGCCGCGCTGCTCCAGCACGGCCAGCATCATCGAGACCCGGGACGTCTCCAGACCGGACGTGGTGCGCCGGGGGGAGGGGATCTGCGAGTCGACCGTCAGCGCCTGCACCTCCGCGACCAGCGGCCGGCGCCCCTCCAGGGTCACCGTCAGACAGGTGCCCGGCACGGGGTCGTCCCGCCGGGTCAGGAACAGGCCGCTGGGGTCGGCGAGGCCGATGATGCCCTCGTCGTGCAGCTCGAAGCAGCCGACCTCGTCGGTCGCGCCGTATCTGTTCTTCATGCCGCGGACCAGCCGCAGGCGGGCGTGCCGGTCGCCCTCGATGTGCAGCACGACGTCCACCAGGTGCTCCAGCAGACGGGGGCCGGCGATGGCGCCGTCCTTGGTCACGTGCCCGACGAGGATGGTGGCCATCCCGCGCTCCTTGGAGGCCCGGATCAGCGCGCCGGCGACCTCCCGCACCTGGGCCATGCCGCCGGGCGCCCCGTCGATCTCGCCGGAGGCGACGGTCTGCACGGAGTCCAGCACGAGCAGGGCGGGCTTGACCTCGTCGAGATGGGCGAGGACCGCGGCGAGGTCGGTCTCGGCGGCCAGATACAGCCCGTCGCTCAGCGCCCCGATGCGGTCGGCGCGCAGCCGGACCTGGCCGGCGGACTCCTCCCCCGTCACGTACAGCGTGCGCTCCCCGCCGACCGCGGCCTTCGCGGCGACGTCGAGCAGCAGCGTCGACTTCCCCACCCCGGGCTCGCCGGCCATCAGCACCACGGCGCCGGGCACCAGCCCGCCGCCGAGCACCCGGTCCAGCTCCGGCACGCCGGTGCCGCGGGCCTCGACCTGGCGGGCGTCGACCTGCGCGATGGGCAGCGCGGACGTCGTGACCCGGCCGGCCGCCGTGGTCTTGACCGCGGGTGCGCCGACCTCCTCGATCGTGCCCCACGCCTGGCACTCGGGGCAGCGGCCGAGCCACTTCACGGTCGACCAGCCGCACTCGGCGCAGCGGTACGCGGGGCGGTCCCTGCCGCCGCTCTTACGGGAAGCCATGCGCCTAACGTAGCGGGACGTACTGACACCGCCGGGAGTTGTCCACAGGCGGCCCGCCCGCCCCTCGCCGCACGGCCTCCGGCCGGGGGTCCCGCGCACCCCGGCCCGTCCCGGACTGTGGACAACCGGTCCGGAACGTGGGCGCGGGGGCGTAGGCTCGGAGGCTCAGATGTGCCGCTCCCCGGGAGGGAAACATGCCCGCGCTGAGGTCCCGTACCGTCACCCACGGTCGCAACATGGCGGGTGCCCGCGCCCTCATGCGCGCCTCGGGCGTAGCGAACGAGGACATCGGGAAGCCGGTCGTCGCGGTCGCCAACAGCTTCACCGAGTTCGTCCCCGGCCACACGCACCTGGCGCCCGTCGGCCGCATCGTCTCCGAGGCGGTCAAGGCCGCCGGCGCGGTGCCGCGCGAGTTCGACACGATCGCGGTGGACGACGGCATCGCCATGGGCCACGGCGGGATGCTCTACAGCCTGCCCTCGCGCGACCTCATCGCCGACTCCGTGGAGTACATGGTGGAGGCGCACTGCGCCGACGCCCTGGTCTGCATCTCCAACTGCGACAAGATCACCCCCGGGATGCTGATGGCCGCCCTCCGGCTGAACATCCCGACGGTCTTCGTCTCCGGCGGCCCCATGGAGGCCGGCCGCGCCACCCTCGTGGACGGCACGGTCCGCAAGCTCGACCTGATCGACGCCATGGTGGACGCGGCGAACGACAGCGTCTCCGACGCCGACGTGCTGCGCATCGAGGAGAACGCCTGTCCCACCTGCGGCTCGTGTTCCGGCATGTTCACCGCCAACTCGATGAACTGCCTGACCGAGGCCATGGGCCTCTCCCTGCCGGGCAACGGCTCGGTGCTCGCCACGCACACCGCCCGCCGGGCGCTGTACGAGGCCGCGGGCCGCACGGTCGTCGAGCTGACCACGCGGTACTACGAGCAGGACGACGAGACGGTCCTCCCGCGCAACGTCGCGAGCCGCAGCGCCTTCGAGAACGCCATGGCCCTCGACATCGCCATGGGCGGCTCGACGAACACGATCCTGCACCTGCTGGCCGCCGCCCAGGAGGCCGGCCTCGACTACGGTCTTGCGGACATCGACGCCGTCTCCCGCCGGGTGCCGTGCCTGGCCAAGGTGGCGCCGAACGTCGCGCCCTCCGGGACGTACTACATGGAGGACGTGCACCGCGCCGGCGGCATCCCCGCCATCCTCGGCGAGCTGTACCGCGCCGGCCTGCTGAACGAGGACGTGCACGCCGTGCACGCTGACTCGCTCGCGGACTGGCTCAAGCGGTGGGACGTCCGCGGCGGCTCCCCGTCGCCCGAGGCCGTCGAGCTGTGGCACGCGGCGCCCGGCTGCGAGCGGTCGGCGACGGCGTTCTCGCAGTCCGAGCGCTGGGAGTCCTTGGACACCGACGCCGAGGGCGGCTGCATCCGCTCCCTGGAGCACGCGTACACCAAGGAGGGCGGGCTGGCGGTGCTCAAGGGCAACATCGCGGCGGACGGCGCCGTGGTGAAGACCGCGGGCGTCGACGCCTCCATCCTCACCTTCGAGGGCCCGGCCGTCGTCTGCGAGTCGCAGGAGGAGGCGTGCGACAAGATCCTCGGCAAGCAGGTCAAGGAGGGCGACGTCGTCGTCATCCGGTACGAGGGCCCCAAGGGCGGCCCCGGCATGCAGGAGATGCTGTACCCGACGTCGTTCCTCAAGGGCCGCGGCCTGGGCAAGGCGTGCGCGCTGGTCACCGACGGCCGCTTCTCCGGCGGGACGTCGGGGCTGTCCATCGGCCACGCCTCCCCGGAGGCGGCGGCGGGCGGCGCGATCGCGCTGGTCGAGGACGGTGACCTGATCCGTATCGACATCCCGAACCGCAGCATCGAGCTGCGGGTCGACGAGCAGACGCTCGCCGAGCGCCGCGCGGCCCTCGGCGGGCGGTACGTGCCGAAGAGCCGCGAGCGCAAGGTGTCCACGGCCCTGCGGGCGTACGCGGCGATGGCGACCAGCGCCGACAAGGGCGCGGTGCGGGACGTCAGCAAGCTGGAGGGCTGAGCGCGGCGCGGGCACCGTCCGCGGCGCGGCGGGCCGGGCCGCAGCGCGGCTGCCGGCCCGTAGCGCCGCGCGGTCCGTCCCGCGCCGCCCTCGGTACGGGGGGTGGAGACGCGCCGCGGAACGCTCCGCGATAATCGGGTGCGTGACCGACAAGCAGCAGCCCGAGAGCACCGATGGCGCGCCCCTGCCCGAGCCCCTGCGGTTCTTCGGCACCACCTGGGTCGACCGCTCGGGCGGCTACTGGGCCCGCCGCGTCGGCATCGCCGTCCTGGCGCTCGCGCTGGCCGCCGGCGGCGCGTTCGTGCTGGCGCTGTCGTACAACGGACTGCGGCTCGCCGACAGCGGCGGCCTCATACAACTGCTGATGCTCGTCGCCTTCGCGGTCTGCAGTTCGCTGGCCTTCACCCGCACCCTGAACGGCTTCAGCCGCGCACACGAGGCGGGACCTGCCGACAGCTCGTTCCGCCCGATCCGGGTCATCGGCTTCGTCGGCGTGCTGCTGGCGTACACGGTGCGGAGCTTCGTCGAGGCCCCGGGCGAGGGGATGCTGCGCAGGGACTACGAGGACCGGCTGGAACGGCACGCGCGCCGGCGCTCGTCCCGTACGGGCAACCCGGCGAAGCGCAAGCGCAAGAAGCGCCGCTGACCGCGGCACCGGCGCCCGCGCTCTACGCCCCCTCCCTCGCCCCCGCGTACGCGGCCACCCACCCGTCCGCCAGGTCCGCCAGCCGGTGCACCGCCGCCGTGGTGCGCAACCGGTCGCCGGTGTTGAGCATGTCGATCTGCAGCCCCGCGAAGGCCGCGTTGAGCAGCGTCGCGTAGCCCGTCGCCGCCTCCGCCGGCACGCCCCGGTCGCGGAACCAGCCCGCGACGAACTCCACCCGGTCCGCCAGCAGCCGCGACGTCGCGCCGCCGAGCCGGTCGCCGGCGGCGAGCCCCTCGATCTCGTGGATGAGCCGGGTGAGCGGCAGGTGCTCCGGCGTGAGGTGGTACTCCCACGTGGCCCGGACGACCTCGCCCATGCCCATCGCGCCGTCCGCGCCCGGCAGCCCGGCCAGCCACTCCCGCTGCCGCTCGTCCAGCCGCGTCAGCGTGGCGGCCAGCAGGTCGGCCTTGTCGGCGAAGTGGTGCGTGAGCACGCGCGTGCTCTGCCCCAGCTCCTTGGCCAGCGGCCGCATCGAGAGGGTGGCGAGCCCGTGGTCCACGAGGTAGTCGACGACCGAGTCGAGCAGGGCGGTCTTGCGGGCCGGGTCGGCGGGTCTGGGCATGGCTCTCCTGGTACGGGTCGTCCGGCCGTCCGCGTACGCACGCGCCCGGGCAGGCACGTACGCGCAGGGCGGGGAAACCGGTGGACGCCGTTAGGGTAACGACTGTTACCTTAACGGCATGGACGAGAATCCCTCCCCGCAGCACACCCTCCTCCGCCGCTCCCTGCCGGGCTGGCTGATCGCGCTCACGCTGACGACCTTCACATTCTCCACCGACGACTACCTGGTCGCGGGCGTACTCCCCGGCATCGCCGACGACCTGGACGTCTCCGAGGCCGCGGTCGGGCAACTCGTCACCGTCTTCTCCCTGGTACTCGCGCTCGCCGCCCCGGTCGCCTCCGTGGTCACCGCGACCTGGCCCCGCCGGCCCCTGTTCACCGTCGCCCTCGCGGTGTTCGCCGCCGCGAACTTCGCCATGCCGCTCGTCGCCTCCTTCCCCGTCCTGATGGCGCTGCGCGTGGTCGCCGCGCTCGCCGCCGCCATCGTGGTCCCGGGCGCGCTCGGCGCCGCCGCGGCCCTCGCACCGCCGGAGCGGCAGGGCCGCTACATGGGCACGGTCTTCGCAGGACTGACCACGTCGCTGCTGCTCGGCGTGCCGCTGGGCACCTGGGTCGGCGCGGTCGCGGGCTGGCAGGGCGCGTTCGTGCTCGGCGGCCTCCTGGGCGTCGCCTCCCTCGCCGCCCTGTACGCGACCCTGCCCGAGCCGCCCCGCGGCCAGGCCCTGCGCCTGGCCGACCGGCTGACCCCGCTGGCCCGCCCCGCGCTGCTCGTCGGCCTCGCCGCCACCGCCGTCGCCGTCCTCGGCAACCTGATGGTGGTCACCTACCTCGCCGTCTACCTCCGCGACCTCGCCGGCATCGGCCCCACGGGGCTCGGGGTCGTCTTCGTGCTGGCCGGCCTCGCCGGCATCGTGGGCAGCCAGCTCGGTGGCCCTGCCGCCGACAGATGGGGCGCGGAGCGCGCGCTGCTGATGGGCTGCGGGGCGTTCGCACTGGTGATGCTCGGGCTCCTCGCCTGCTGGCCGCTGCGCCCCGCGCCGCTGGTGCTGGTCGTGCCGCTGCTGCTGCTGTGGTCCGCGGCGGCCTGGTGGATCCCCCCGGCCGCCAGCGCCCGGCTGCTCCGCCTCGCCGGCCCGGCCGGCGCGCAGGCCCTCGCGCTCAACAGCAGCGCCGTCTACCTCGGCGTCGCCGCCGGCGGCGCGGTCGGCGGCGTGCTCCTCGACGCCTACGGCAGCGGCGCGCTCCCGGCCGGCGCGGCGGCGGCGCAGGGCGTGGCGCTCGCCCTCTTCGGCCTGGCCTCCCGCCGGGCTTCTCAGGGGAAACCCTGAGCTCCGCCCGGGGTCACCCCCAGAGGTCCCGGACATGTGTCAGGTTTCTTTGACAGGTGTGCGCGACACCTGTCAGCTTTGACTGACACACCGACGCACGAAGGGGCCGCAGATGGCACGGACGCCCGCTCCGGCCCCCACCGGGGACGAACTCCTCAAGGTCTTCGCGGCGCTCGGCAATCCGCACCGCCTGCGGATCGTCGCCGCGCTGCACGAGGGCCGGAACTACGTCAGCCGGCTGGCCCGCGAGATCGGCATGAGCCGCCCGCTGCTGCACATGCACCTGCAGCGGCTGGAGGCCGCGGGCCTGATCACCGGCTCGCTGGAGCTGTCCGAGGACGGCAAGGCGATGAAGTTCTACGAGGTGGTCTCGTTCCGGTACGAGCTGACTCCCGGGCTGATCGGGGAGGCCGCCCGCACCCTCGGCGACGGTGACGGTGAGCCGGAAGGCCCGCCGCCCGGGAAGGACCAGACCGGCACCGGGAAGCCCCCGACGGTGAAGGAAGAAACCAGATGAACGAGCAGACGGTGCACCTCGCCGACAGCGGCGATACGGTCGGTGCCGTGGTCGGCGCGGTCGGCGCGGCCGGGTTCTTCGCGCTGCTGATCGTGGTGGTCTGGCAGATCGCCGCCACCTGGCGGGCCAAGATGCTCGCCGCCCGCGAGGAGCAGTACCGGCAACTGGTCGTCAAGTACCAGCAGTTGCTGGAGGACAACCTCGAACTGCACCGCCGCAGCATCGACGAGCTGACCGAGGCGCGGCGCTCCATCAGCTCGATGGAGAAGATGATGCGCGAGATCGAGTAGCGAGCGACGCGTACGGGCCGGAAGCGGCAACTTCCGGCCCGTACGAGGACGAAGCAATCCCCGGCACACCCCCGCGCCACGGCCTGGTCGGCAAACCACAGCGGCCGCGGTGCGGGCCCGTCGTGCGCCCGATTCACTTCTGTTGAAGGAGACCATCCCATGTCCGCTCGGATCAAGCAGCTCGTGGCTGCCCCCGGAGGACGCCGCACGAAATGGCTCGTACTGGCCGCCTGGATACTCCTCCTCGTCGCGCTCGGCCCGCTGGCCGGCAAGCTCGGCGACGTCGAGGACACCGGCCCCAACGCCTTCCTGCCGCGCAGCGCCGAGTCCGCCGAGCTGAACACGGCGCTGGAGAAGTTCCGCGGCGATCCCGACGACGAGATCATGCCCGCCGTCGCCGTCTACAGCGTGCCGGACGGCGCGATGACGGCGGCCGGGAGGGACGAGGCGGCGGCCGACGTGCGGGCGTTCGCGCCGTACGTCGCCGAAGGCGAGCGCGTGACCCCGCCGGTCCCGTCCGACGACGGCGGCGCGCTGATGACCGTCGTGCCGCTCACCGACGAGGAGGACCTCGGCGACACCGTCGACGCCGTCCGCGACGTGGCCGCCGAGGGCGCACCGCCGGGAGTCGACGTGCGGGTGGGCGGCCCCGCGGCCTCCCTCGCCGACTCCGTCGCCGTCTTCGACTCCCTCGACGCGACGCTGATGCTCGCGACCCTCGCCGTCGTCACCGTCCTCCTGCTGCTGACGTACCGCAGCCCCCTGCTGTGGCTCTTCCCCGTGCTGGCGGTCGGCTTCGCCGCCGTCCTCACCCAGGCCGGCACCTACCTCCTCGCCGAACACGCCTCCCTGCCGGTCGACCCGCAGGCCGCCGGGATCCTGATGGTCCTCGTCTTCGGCGTCGGCACGGACTACGCGCTGCTGCTCATCGCCCGCTACCGCGAGGAGCTGCACCGCCACGAGGACCGCCACGAGGCCATGCAACTGGCGCTGCGCCGCTGCTTCCCCGCGATCCTCGCCTCCGCCGCCACCATCGCGGTCGGCCTGTCCTGCCTGTACTTCGCCGACATCAGCTCCTCCCGCTCCCTCGGCCTGGTCGGCGCGGTCGGCGCGGTGTGCGCGTTCCTCGCGCTGGTCACGGTGCTGCCGGCGCTGCTGGTGATCGTCGGCCGCTGGGTCTTCTGGCCGTTCGTGCCGCGCCACGGCACCCCCGCGCACGGGCACCGCACGGTGTGGGCGCGGATCGGCGCCGCGGTCGCGCGCCGGCCGCGCTGGTCGTGGCTGATGTCGCTCGGCGTGACGGCTCTGCTCGCGTTCGGCGTCGTGGGCATGGACTTCGGGCTGAAGCAGTCGGAGCTGTTCCAGGACAAGCCCGAGTCGGTCGTCGCCCAGGAGCGCATCTCCGCGCACTACCCCTCCGGCGCCTCCGACCCGGCCGACATCGTCACGAACGCCGCCGCGAAGGACGCCGTACGGGCCGCGGTCGCGAAGGTCGACGGCGTGGCAGGGGTGGCGGACGGCGAGACGACCCGCGACCTGGCCGCCCTGCGCGTCACCCTCGACGACGCACCCGACTCCGACGCGGCCAAGGACACGGTCGACGCCCTGCGCGCCGCCGTCGGCGCCGTCGAGGGGGCGGACGCGCTGGTCGGCGGCACGACGGCGGAGTCGCTCGACACCCAGCGGGCGGCCGGCCGCGACCTGCGGGTGGTCGTGCCGATCGTGCTGCTGGTGGTCTTCCTGGTGCTGATCGGGCTCCTCCGCGCGCTGGTGGCCCCGCTGGTGCTGCTCGCCACCGCCGTCCTGTCGAACGTCGCCGCGCTGGGCGCCTCGTACCTGCTCTTCGACCGCGTCTTCGACTTCGCCGCGGTCGACTGGTCGATCCCCCTGATGGGCTTCGTGTTCCTGACCGCGCTCGGCATCGACTACAACATCTTCCTCGTCACCCGGGTCAGGGAGGAGGTCGCGCGCCACGGCCACGCGCAGGGCGTCGTCACCGGCCTGACGTCGACCGGCGGCGTGATCACCTCGGCGGGCATCGTGCTGGCCGCGACGTTCTCGGTCTTCGCCGGGCTGCCGCTGGTGACGATGGCGCAGTTGGGCGTGCTGGTCGGGGTGGGCGTGCTGCTGGACACGTTCCTCGTCCGTACGGTCATGGTGCCGGCGCTGGCGCTCGACCTGGGACGGTGGACGTGGTGGCCGGGCGCGCTGTTCCGACAGGAGACGCGGCGGGCGGCGGCGCCGGGCGGTGCGGAGGCCGCGTTGCCGGAGGCGGACCGCGTACGGGCCTGAAGGGCGCGGTTCGTACGGGAAGCAGGGGGCACCCGGCCCACCGGGCGCCCCCCGCCCCGCTTGACAGCGCTCCCGACCCACCGGATGTTCAGCAGATGAGCACTACGAGCCCTGGCGCCGTCCACGCCCGCGGGCTGACCGTGGTCCGCGGCGGCACCACCGTGCTCCACGATCTCGACTTCGACGTCCCGCGCGGCCAGGTCACCGGCCTCCTCGGCCCCTCCGGCTGCGGCAAGACCACCCTCATGCGCGCCGTCGTCGGCACCCAGGCGCGCGTCACCGGCACCCTCGACGTGCTCGGCGAACCCGCCGGCGCCGCCGGCCTGCGCCACCGCATCGGCTACCTCACCCAGGAGCCGTCCGTCTACCGCGACCTCACCGCCCGGCAGAACCTCGACTACTTCGCCGCCGTCCTCGAACCCCGCGCCGGCCACGCCGAACGCCGCGCCCAGGTCGAGCGCGCCCTCGCCGACGTCGACCTCACCGACCACGGCGACAGGCTCGCCGGCCGCCTCTCCGGCGGCCAGCTCTCCCGCGTCTCCCTCGCCGTCGCCCTCCTCGGCAGCCCGGAGCTGCTGGTGCTCGACGAGCCGACCGTCGGCCTCGACCCCGTCCTGCGGCGCGACCTGTGGCGGCTGTTCCACGAGATCGCCGCGCGGGGCGCCACGCTGCTCGTCTCGTCGCACGTGATGGACGAGGCGGAGCGCTGCGAGCGGCTGATGCTCATGCGCGCCGGGCGGATCCTCGCCGACGACACCCCCGACGGGCTGCGTGAGCGGGTCGGAAGGGACAGCGTGGAGGAGGCGTTCCTGCGGCTCGTGGACGCGGAGCGGCAGAAGGAGCAGGAGGAGGAACGGCGGCGGGAGGAGCAGCGGGAGAGGCGGCACGGCGAGCGCGAGGAGGCCGCGCCGTGAACGTCACCCGCACCCTCGCCACCACGCGCCGCGTCCTGCGGCAGCTCGGCCACGACCGCCGCACCATCGGCCTGATCCTGGGCGTGCCACCGGTCATGATGGCGCTGCTCCACTGGGTCTTCGAAGGCGACGAGCGCACCTTCGACTCCATCGGCGCCTCGCTGCTCGGCATCTTCCCGCTGATCACCATGTTCCTGGTGACCTCCATCGCCACCCTGCGCGAACGCACCTCCGGCACGCTGGAGCGGCTGCTGGCCATGCCCCTCGGCAAGGGCGACATGATCCTCGGCTACGCCCTCGCCTTCGGCGCCCTGGCCACCGTCCAGGCGGCGCTGGCCACCGGGCTCGCGGTGTGGTTCCTGGACCTGGGCGTCGCCGGGTCGCCGTGGCTGCTGCTCGTCGTCGCGCTGCTGGACGCGCTGCTGGGCACGGCGCTCGGGCTGTTCGTGTCGGCGTTCGCGGCGACCGAGTTCCAGGCGGTGCAGTTCCTGCCCGCGGTGATCTTCCCGCAGGTGCTGCTGTGCGGGCTGTTCGCGCCGCGCGACTCGATGCAGCCGGTGCTGGAGGCGATCTCCGACGTGCTGCCGATGTCGTACGCCGTGGACGCGATGAACGAGGTGCTGCGGAGCGACGGGGTCACCGCCGACTTCTTCCGCGACCTCGCGGTCGTCGGCGGGTGCGCGCTGCTGGTGCTGGGCCTCGGCGCGGCGACGCTCCGGCGGCGTACGGCGTGAGCGGGCGCCGGGCCAGGACCGGCCGCCGCTCGACCCGCCGCCGCTCGACCGCCGGCGGTCCGGCCTGTGGATAACTTCGCGGGCTGTCGGGGCGCGGTGCGAGGATGGACGGCATGACCCAGAAAGTCGCCGTACTCGGCGCCGGAAAGATCGGCGAGGCGCTGCTCTCCGGCATGATCCGCGCCGGCTGGTCGCCCGGCGACCTGCTCGTGACCGCCCGCCGCCCCGACCGCGCCGAGGAGCTCCGCGGTCGCTACGGCGTGGAGCCCGTCTCCAACGGCGACGCCGCCAAGCGCGCCGACACCCTCATCCTCACCGTCAAGCCGCAGGACATGGGCACGCTGCTGGACGACCTCGCGCCGCACATGCCGGCGGACCGCCTGGTCGTCTCCGCCGCGGCCGGCATCCCCACGGGCTTCTTCGAGGAGCGGCTGCCGGAGGGCGTGCCGGTGGTCCGCGTCATGCCGAACACGCCGGTGCTCGTGGACGAGGGCATGTGCGTCATCTCCGCGGGCAAGCACGCCGCGGAGCAGCACCTGGTGAGGACCGAGGAGATCTTCCAGCCCGTCGGCAAGACGCTGCGCGTCCCCGAGGCGCAGCAGGACGCCGCAACGGCCCTGTCCGGCTCCGGCCCGGCGTACTTCTACTTCCTCGTCGAGGCCATGACCGACGCCGGGATCCTCCTGGGCCTGCCGCGCGAGAAGGCCCACGACCTCATCGTGCAGGCCGCCATCGGCGCGGCGGTCATGCTGCGCGACAGCGGCGAGCACCCGGTCAAGCTCCGCGAGGCGGTCACGTCCCCGGCGGGGACGACGATCAACGCGATCCGCGAGCTGGAGAACCACGGCGTGCGGGCGGCCCTGATCGCGGCGATCGAAGCGGCCCGCGACCGCAGCAGAGAGCTGGGCACGGGCCCGGCCGCCGGCGCCAAGCGCACGTAGGGGAGCCGGGGATGACAGCGCAGCCGCCGCCCGGGCCGACCGCTTCCGGGCCCGGCGCGATCCGGGTCCTGCTCGCCGACGACGAGGCCATGGTCCGCGGCGGCGTCCGGGCCATCCTCGCCGCCGCGGCCGACATCGAGGTCGTCGCCGAGGCCGGCGACGGCCGCGAGGCCGTCGAGCTGACCCGGCGGCACCGCCCCGACGTCGCCCTGCTCGACATCCGCATGCCGGTGCTCGACGGCCTGGGCGCCGCCGCCGAGCTGCGCCGGGCCGCGCCGGGCACGGCGGTCGTGATGCTCACGACGTTCTCCGAGGACGAGTACATCGCCGGCGCCCTCGACAGCGGCGCCGCCGGCTTCCTGCTCAAGTCCGGTGATCCGTACGAGCTGATGGCCGCCGTCCGCGCCGCCGCCTCCGGCGCCTCGTACCTCTCGCCCCACGTCGCCCGCCGCGTCATCCAGCGGGTCAGCGGCGGCCGGCTGACCCGCGAGAAGGAGGCGCGCGAGCGCGCCGCGGCGCTCACCCCGCGGGAGCGCGAGGTGCTGGCGCTCGTCGGCGCCGGACTGTCGAACGCGGAGATAGCCGGGCGGCTGCACCTGGTGGAGGGCACGGTGAAGGCGTACGTCAGCCAGGTGCTGGCGCGCCTGGAGCTGAGGAACCGGGTCCAGGCCGCCATCCTCGCCTACGAGGCGGGCTTGGTGGACGCCGGAGGGGACGGGTCGCCCGCTCCGGGACAGGGCTCGCGGTAGGCACCCTCGGCGCCGACCGCCTCCGGTCCCCGCGCCGCTCCGGGCCGACCCCCGGCAGCCTCCGACCGGTCCGCGGACCCGCTCGTCGTGAAGGCCGCATCCGCACCGCCCGGTCCGCCACCCGCCGGGTGCGCCGCTCCGGCGCCACGCGCGCGCCGGAGCCGCAGGGCCCGCACGCCCTCGTGCAGCAGCGTGATCCCGAACGCGAGCCCCAGCCCCAGCGCCACCCCCCGCAGCGGCTCGTCCTCGAAGGCCGCGCCGCCCGCGTAGCCGAGCGTCGTCCCGTACGCCGCCCAGGTCACCGCCGCGAGGACCGCGTACCGGGTGAACGTCCGGCGCGGAAAGCCCGTCGCCCCCGTCGTGAGCGTCGCCGCCGTCCGGCCGCCCGGGATGTAGCGCGCCACGACGAGCACGAGCCCGCCCCGCTCCGCCAGCATCCGCCCCACCCGCTCGTACGCCCGCTGCGCCCGGCTCCCCGGCCGCAGCCGCTCGAAGACCCGCGGCCCGGCGCGGCGGCCGATGAGATAGGAGAGGTGATCCCCGGTCAGCGCCCCCAGGGCCGCCACCACCGCCACCGCCACCGCGTCCGGCTGCCCGTCGGCCGCGGCGAACACCCCCAGGGTGATCACCAGCGTCTCGCTCGGCACCACCGGGAAGAAGCCGTCCAGCGCGGCGATGCCGAAGAGCGCCACGTACACCCACGGGGTGCTGACCACGCCCTCGACGGCGTGAATGATCGCGTCGTTCATGCCGCTCACGCTAGGAACGCGGCCCGCGCGCCACCGCGCACGGAAGTCAGCACCTCCCCCTGACTTTCGTCAGGTGCCCGGCCGCCCCCGCCCGCCGTACCGTGGCCGCATGACCGGCACCGACCGGCTGCCCGGCACCCCGCGTCGCACCCTGCCCGACCGGCTCCGCCCCGGCCGCCCCGACCGCCCCGACGAGGACCGCCCCGCGGACGACCGCCCCCACGACGACCGCGAACCGCCCGGGCGGCGTCGCCCCACCACGACCGGGACCCTCCGCCGCGTCCTGCGCAGCGAACGGGCCGCCGACCTCCTCCTCTGGCTGGTCCTCTCCCTCCCCGTCGTCACCGCCGGCGGTCTCCCCGGCGCCGAGCAGGTGGCCGGCCTCGACCTGAGCTGGATTCGCGCCGCCGCCGTCCCCCTCCTCGCCCTGGCCGTCGCCGTCGGCCGCCACCGCCCCCTGCTCGCCGCGGCGGTCCCCGCCGCGCTGGCGCTGTCCGCGACGCCCGAGCTGTTCACCAACCAGTTCGTCCTCGCCCAGGTCGCCCTCTCCTTCCTCCTCGGCCGCCGCACGGACCGCCCGCGCAGCGCACTCCTGCTCTTCGGCGCGGTCGCCGCGGCCGGCCTCGTGCTCGCCCGCACCGTCCCCGGCGCGACGTTCTCCGGCTGGGCGACGCTGGTGCTCACCGTGCTCTTCGCGATGGTGCTCCCGTGGCTGCTCGGCCGGTACGCGCGCCAGCACGCCGCGCTCGTCGGCACCGGCTGGGAGCTGGCCGAGCGGCTGGAGCGCGAGCAGGAGCTGACCGCCGACCGCACCCGGCTGCGCGAGCGCTCCCGCATCGCCGG
This sequence comes from Streptomyces sp. WMMC500, assembly GCF_027497195.1. Taxonomy (NCBI): domain Bacteria; kingdom Bacillati; phylum Actinomycetota; class Actinomycetes; order Kitasatosporales; family Streptomycetaceae; genus Streptomyces; species Streptomyces sp. WMMC500. The sequence goes on along the minus strand of NZ_CP114905.1, from coordinate 4,168,268 downwards.
GGACATGCACGACTCGCTCGGCCACGAACTGACCCTCATCGCCGTACGCGCCGCAGCCCTCCAGGTCGCCCCGGGCCTCGACGCCGCCGCCCGCAAGGAGGCCGCCGAACTGCGCGAGGCCGCGGCGACGGCCACCGAGAAGCTGCGGGAGGTGATCGGCGTGCTGCGCGAGGACGACGAGGGCGCGCCGGTGCACCCGGCGGACGACAGGGTGGAGGAGCTGGTCAGGCGGGCGGCGGCGTCGGGCATGCGGGTGCGGCTCGTACGGGACGAGGACCGCGCCCGCGACGCGGAACGTGACGCGCGCACGGCCGAAGACCAACCCCCGGGCGGCCGGGGAGACCCGGCCCCGGCAACGCCGGCGCCGACAACACCGGCACCCGCCCCCACCCCCCTCCCGCCGGCGGCCGACCGGGCGATCCACCGCGTCGTCCAGGAGGCCCTGACCAACGCCGCCAAGCACGCCCCCGGCGCCCCGGTGACCGTGCGCCTCCGCCACGACGCCGACCACGCCGAGGTCACCGTCGTCAACGGCCCACCGCCACGGACCACACTGAAAGACGCGAAAGAGGCCAAAGCGCAGCAAACCTCCGGCGGCTACGGCCTCGTCGGCCTCGACGAGCGCGTCCGCCTCGCCGGCGGCACCCTCCGTGCACAGCCTGTGGACGGCGGCTTCGCCGTCACCGCCCGCCTCCCCCTCGCCCCCGGCGCCGCCCCCGCCCCACCGCGCGAGTACGCCGCCCGGCGCGAACTGGCCGCCGCGCGCCGCCGTGTGCGCCGCGGCATCCTCGACGCGATCTGGATCCCGGTCGTCGGCACCGTCGTCCTCGGCGTGCTCCTCTTCGGCGTCGACCTCTACACCTCCCACCGCTCCGTCCTCGACGCCGACACCTACGACACGCTGCGCATAGGCCAGTCCCGCGACACCGTCGAACGCCGCCTCCCCGCCTACGAGGCCGACGTCAACACCCGCCCCCCGGCCGCCCCCGCCGACCCGCCCGGCACCGACGACTGCCTCATCTACCGCACCACCCCCTTCACCCTCGACCCGTCCTACCGCCTCTGCTTCACCGACGGCCGCCTCTCCCACAAGGACAAGGTCGACGCCGACCCGTAGCCCGCCGCCCACCCGGGGGTTACCCCCACCCGCGCCCGGTGGCCCGCAGGATGGGGCGCGGACGCCCGCGCCCGTAGCGTCGTACGACATGAAGCCGAAGCCCGCGGCCCTCGCCGCCCCCGCGCTCGCACTGGCCCTCGCCGCCGCCGCGACCGCCTGCACCCAGGCGGTCGGCGACGGCAAGGCCGAGCACCGCACCTTCAGCATCGGCGACGACGCCACCACCCTCACGATCGACGCCGACGACACCGCGGTGGAACTGGTGCCGGTCGACCGCGAGGGCGGCGAGGTCGACGTCACCCGCTGGTTCGAGGCGGAGAAGTGGAACGGCGACGTCGGCACCGAGTGGTCGGCCGACGGCGACACCCTGCACTTCCGCACCACATGCAGCGGCGTCGTCGTGAGCTGCGACTCCCGCTACCGCGTCGAGATCCCGCGCCACCTCGCCGTCGAGATCGACGGCAGCGACGGCCGCATCGAGGCGAACGGCTTCGACACCCGCCTCGACATCACCAGCGGCGACGGCGCGGTGGCGGTAGCCGACGCCGGCGGCCCCCTGAACATCGAGGCCCGCGACGGCTCCGTCAGCATCGAGGGCGCGGCGGGCCCCGTCGACCTCGACGCCCGCGACGGCTCCGTCCGCGCCACGGACCTCACCGCCCCCCGCGTCACCGCCGCGCTCGGCGACGGCAGCCTCCACCTGGGCTTCGCCGCCACCCCGGACGAGGTCACCGCCGACTCCCGCGACGGCAGCGTGACGGTGGAGGTGCCGAAGGGGCCGTACCGGGTCAGCACCGACGTACGCGACGGCAGCACCGACGTCACCGTCCCGCGCGACCCCGCCAGCCCGCACCGCATCAAGGCCACCACCGCGGACGGCAGCGTCACGATCCGCCCGACGGGCTGACCGCACCGAACGCGGGCAGCAACCCGGCCGCGGCATAGGCCGCGTCCACCCGCGGCCGCGCCATCCCCCGCGCACGCTCCGCCCCGCGCGCCAGCACGCCCTCGACGTACGCCGGATCGGCACTCAGCTCCGCATGCCGCTCTCGCACCGGCCGCAGCATCTCCACCACCGCCTCGGCGGTGTCCCGCTTGAGCCGCCCGTACGACGTGTACTCACCCGCCAGCTCCGCCGGCTTCCGCCCGCCGCACCCGGCCAGGATCTCCAGCAGGTTCGCCACCCCCGGCTGCGCCTCCCGGTCGTACGTCACCTCAGCCCGGCTGTCCGTCACGGCCCGCATCACCTTCCGCCGCACGGTGTCGGGCTCGTCGAGGAGATGCACGATCCCGGCCCGCGCCGCGGCGCCGTCGTCGGACTTGCCCATCTTCGCCGCCGGGTCCTGCAGGTTCATGACCCGCGCGGCGACCGCCGGCCGGGTGACCCGCGGCACGGTGAACACCCGCCCGAAGCGCTGGTTGAACCGCTGCGCCAGATCCCGCGCCAGCTCCACGTGCTGCGCCTGGTCGTCGCCGACCGGCACCTCGTCGGAGCCGAAGGCGAGGATGTCGGCGGCCATGAGCACCGGGTACGTCAGCAGCGACAGCCGCACGCTCCCGCCCCTGGCCCGCTCGCGCGCCGCCTTCTCCTTGTACTGGATCATCCGCCGCATCTCGCCGTCCGCGGCCGTGCACTCCAGCAGGTAGGACAGCCGCGCATGCTCGTCCACGTGACTCTGCACGTAGACGGTGCACACCGCGGGATCGAGCCCCGCGGCCAGCAGCAGTTGCGCGGCCTGCCGACTCAGCCGCCGCAGCCGCGCGGGCTCGTACGACACGGTCATGGCGTGCAGGTCGACGACGCAGAACAGCGCGTCGGCCCGATGCTGATCCACCTCGACCCAGCGCCGCACGGCACCCAGGTAGTTCCCGAGCGTCAGATGCCCGGTGGGCTTCACCCCGCTGAAGATCCGTACCCGCGAGCCCCGCGATCCGTACGCCGTCATCGTCGTCCCTCTCGTCCTCTGCCGGAGACCGCCGCATCGACGGCCGGCGAGCGAGAGAGCACGCGAAACGGCCGCCGAACCGGCGGCCGTTGAAGTCGCGCGCACCCGCGCACCCGAGGTCGGCCGCCGTCAGGCGGCCCACCACTGCTGGGTGCGCGTAGGTACTGTCACGCGCCCCACCGTACCGTGGACCCGCGTCTGAGGT